>NZ_PNRE01000061.1 GCF_002879645.1 Halomonas heilongjiangensis
GCGCCCAGGCAGCCGGCCGCCAAGCCCGAGGCCAAGCCGAGCGAGCAGGCCGAAGCGCCCCAGCAGCCGGCCGCCAAGCCCGAGGCCAAGCCGAGTGAGCAGGCCGAAGCGCCCAGGCAGCCGGCCGCCAAGCCCGAGGCCAAGCCGACCGAGAAGGCCGAGACGCCCAAGCCGGAAGCCGAACAGGCCGCCGAGGCGGAGTCGTCACAGCCCTCCAGCCGCCGTCGCCGTCGTGCTCACAACGACCCGCGGGAGATCCGCCGTCGTGAGCAGGAGGCCAAGGCCAGGGAAAGCAAGCAGGGATAATCCCCTGCCCGCCTTCCCAACGACGACGCCCGCGCAGATGCGCGGGCGTCGTCGTTAGGCCTTTCGTCTCGCCGGGCCTCAGGCCAGCGTGCCGCCCTTCCCGGCCAGGCGTGGTTCCCGTTCCAGGGCGACGCCGAAGCGCTCGCTGACCTGGCCCGCCACGGCGTCGGCGAAGTCCAGCAACTCGGCCGCGCCCCCCCCGCCGAAGTGCACCAGCACCAGGGCCTGGCGCCGGTGGACGCCGAAATGCCCCCGGCACCAGCCCTTGAGCCCGCAGCGGTCGATCAGCCAGCCGGCGGCCAGCTTCACCCGGCCGTCGGGCTGGGGAAAGTGCGGTAGCCCGGGGTGGCCGGCCAGCAATCGTCGAGCCGTCCCGGCATCCACCAGCGGATTCTTGAAGAAGCTGCCGGCGTTGGCCAGCGTCAGGGGGTCGGGCAGCTTCTCGCGGCGTATCGCGCAGACCGCCTCGGCCACCGCCAGCGGCGTCGGCTCGGAGCCGACGCGCGTCGCCAGATCGCCGTAGCCGAGCCGGGGTCGCGGCGTGCGCGACAGCCGCAGCACCAGCCGGGTGATCGCCACCCGGCCATCCAGGGCGCCCTTGAAGACGCTGTCGCGGTAGCCGAAGGCGCAGTCGGCGGCCGTCATCACCGCCTCGCGGCCGTCGTCGAGGCGGACGAGGTGCACCGCCTCGAGCATCTCGCCAAGCTCCACGCCGTAGGCGCCGATGTTCTGGATCGGCGCGGCACCGCAATGCCCGGGGATCAGCGCCAGGTTCTCGATCCCCCACAGGCCGCGCTGGACCAGGGCCATCACCAGCTCATGCCAGACCACACCGGCCTCCGCATGCACCAGGACCTCGTCCCCCCGCTCCTCCAGCCACCAGTCGGCCATTGCCGGCTGCACCACCAGCCCCGGGAGCCGCTCGGGCAGGATCAGGTTGCTGCCGCCGCCCAGCAGCGTCAACGGCCAGCCCTCCCGCTCGGCCAGCGCCAGGGCCTCACACAGTTGCCGCTCATCTCGGGGAGCGATGAAGCGTTCCGCCACGCAGGGCAGGCCCAGGGTATTGGCCCGGCCGAGGTCGTGCTCGGCAAGCAGCCTCGGGCTCAAGATGACGGCTCCAGCCGGGCCTCGAGCTCCGCGATCAATCCGCCCGCGGCCGCCTCGACCAGGTCCAGCACCTCCTCGAAGCCACTCTCTCCACCGAAGTAGGGATCCGGCACCGCCCGGCCGTGGTACCCGGCGAACGCCAGGAAGAGCCCGACATGGGCCTCGCACTCGGCGGGGCGCCGAGCCTCGATGGCGGCCAGGTTGTCGTGATCCATGGCCAGCAGGTAGTCGAAGCGGGCGAAGTCGCCGTCGGCGAGCTGACGCGCCCGCAAGGCCGAGAGATCGACGCCGCGCCGGGCCGCCGCCTCCATGGCCCGTGGGTCCGGTGCCTTGCCCACATGCCAGGCGCCGATGCCGCAGGAATCCACCTCCACCCGGCCGGCCAGTCCACGCTCCTCGAGCCGGCGGCGGAACACCCCCTCGGCGGTGGGCGAACGGCAGATATTGCCCAGGCAGACGAACAGCACCCGCATCATCGATCTCCCTCGCTCTCGGCGCCGGCCCGCATCAGCGCACGGACCCGCGCCAGGTCCTCGGCGGTATCCACCCCGGCCGGGTGCGGCACCCGGGCCAACGCCACCTGGATGGCGTGCCCATGGTGCAGGGCGCGCAGCTGTTCGAGCTGCTCGAGACGCTCCAGCGGGGACGGCGGCCAGTCGCGGTAGTCGGCGAGGAAGCCCGCGCGATAGGCATAGAGGCCGATATGGCGCAGCCAGGCGTCGGTCTCGAGCAGCTCGGGCCGCGTGGCGAAGGCCTCACGGTCCCAGGGGATGGGAGCCCGGGAGAAGTAGAGCGCCCGCCCGGAGAGTGCACGCACCACCTTCACCACATTGGGGTTGAACAGCGCCTCGACCTCGGTGATCGGCTCGGCCAGGGTGGCGATGGACGCCCCCGGGTCGTCGAACAGCCGGGCGGCCACCTGGTCGATCAGCGCCGCGGGAATCAGCGGCTCGTCACCCTGGACATTGACCAGCACCGCGTCGTCGGCGAGGCCCAGCCGCTCGGCAACCTCGGCGAGGCGATCGGTGCCCGAGGGGTGATCGGCCCGCGTCATCAGCACCTCGGCCTCGAACGGCACCAGTGCCTCGCGGATGCGCTCGTCATCGGTGGCCACCACGACTCGAACGGCCGCGCTCTCGCAGGCACGCCGCCACACGTGGGCCACCATGGGCATGCCGTTGATATCGGCGAGGGGCTTGCCCGGCAGGCGCGACGAGGCATGCCGGGCCGGGATCACCGCAATGAACTCCTTCATGCCAAGTCTCCCTTCACGGCTCACCGGTGCGTCCGGGGGAGTCATGCAGCTTCTCGTCGACGTCCAGGGCCCGTGCCTCCTCGGGCAGCATCACCGGGATGCCGTCGCGCACCGGGTAGGCCAGGCCATCGAACAGGCAATGCAGCTCCTGGGCCTCCCGGTGATACTTGAGCTTGCCCTTGCACAGCGGGCAGACCAGCATGGCCAGCAGTTCCTTGTCCATCTCTCGCACCTCTTGCTTGGATTGTCCCGAGTCGTGTGCCCCGGGATCAACGACCTGCTTCGCCCCGGGATCCTCCCGGGGGCGGTCCAAACGCCTTCAGCCTCGCCTCGAACCAGGCCACGAAGCCGGCATCGGGTCGCGCCTCCACCTCCAGCACCCAGCTATCGGGCGGCGCCAGTCCACGGCACTTGATCGCATCCTTGGCGGTCATCACCACCGGGCGACCGTCATCGAACGCCAGATCCTCGCCACGGAAGTCGTGGTGATCGGCGAAGGGATGGAGCGTCGCCTCGACCCCAAGCCCTTCCAGGGTGGCGAGGAAGCGCCCCGGATGGCCGATGCCGGCGACGGCATGCACCGGCCCGGCGAAGGGCAGCGGCGCCACCGGGCGGCGCTCACCGCTCGCCAGGTGGCGCCAGCCGGCAGGCACCAGCGCCATGCCGTGGGCGCCCTCGGGCGGCGTGAAGGCGGGGTCCCCATTGATCACCACGGCATCGACGCCCTCGAGGCGCGACAGCGGCTCGCGCAGCGGCCCCGCCGGCAGGCAGCGGCCGTTGCCGACCCCCCGCTGGCCATCGACCACCACCAGCTCCAGGTCGCGGCCCAGCGCCAGGTGCTGCAGACCATCGTCACTGATCAGGATATCGCATCCCGCCTCGACCAACCGCCCGGCCCCCCGCGGACGGTCCGGGTCCACCACCAGCGGCAGCCCCGTCTGGTCGAACAGCATGCGCGGTTCGTCGCCGCACTCGGCCACGAGGGTCGTCTCTTCCACCCGCAGCGGGTAGCGGCCCGCCCGGCCGCCATAGCCCCGGGAGACGATGCCCGGGCGCCAGCCGCGCACGGCAAGGAAATGCGCCAGCCAGGCGACCAGCGGCGACTTGCCGGTCCCCCCCAGGGTGATGTTGCCGACCACGATCACCGGTACCGGCGCCCGCCACACGGGCTTGCTGCCGGTGGCGTAGGCCGCGGCGCGACGGGCCACCGCACGGCGGTACAGGGCCTCCAGGGGGCGCAGCGCAAGAAGCCAGGCATCGCCCCGGTAGGCCGCCTCGAGCCAGCGCCGTTCCAGGCTCATGCCGATGAGGCCTCCTGGAACTGCAGCCGGTGCAGGGCCGCGTAGGCCCCCTCACGGGCCAGCAACGCGGCGTGACTGCCCTGCTCGACGATCTCGCCCTGTTCCATCACCAGGATGCGATCGGCACGCTCGATGGTCGACAGCCGGTGCGCGATGACGAAGGTGGTACGCCCCCGGCACACCTCCTCCAGTGCCGCCTGGATATGGCGCTCGGATTCGGTGTCCAGCGCCGAGGTGGCTTCGTCGAGGATCAGCAGCGGCGCGTCCTTGAAGATCGCCCGGGCGATGGCCAGGCGCTGACGCTGGCCGCCCGAGAGCATCACGCCGTTGTCGCCCACCACGGTGGCATAGCCGCCGGGCAGGCGCTCGATGAACTCGTGGGCATGGGCGGCCCGGGCGGCGGCCTCGATGGCCGCCGGGTCGGCGTCGGGTACGCCGTAGGCAATGTTGTCGGCGATGCTGGCATTGAACAGGGTCACCTGCTGCGAGACCAGGGCGATCTGGCGGCGCAGCGGCGTCAGCCGGTACTCGTCGAGGGGGATCCCGTCGACCATCACCCGCCCGGCGGTCGGCCGGTAGAAGCGCGGCAGCAGGCCGACCAGGGTCGACTTGCCGCTGCCGGAGCGGCCGACGATGGCCACCATCTCGCCGGGTGCCACCTCGAGATCGATCCCCTTGAGGACCTCGGGCTGGCCCTCCCCGTAGGCGAAACGCACGCCTTCGAAGGCCACGTGCCCCTCGAGGCGGCCGGGCTCGTGCTCGCCTTCGTCCCGCTCGAGCGGCTCGTCGAGCAGGCCGAACAGCTCGCTGGCGGCGGCGATGCCCTTCTGGATCTCGCTGTTGATCTCGGTGAGCTGGCGCACCGGCTTGGCCATCAGCGCAGCCGCGGTGACGAAGGCGACGAACTCGCCGGGGGTCATGTCGGCCATCAGGCCAGGCGCCAGGGCCAGCCACACCAGTATCGCCAGCGACAGAGCCACCAGCAGCTGGATCACGGGGGTACTGATCGCCTTGGTCAGCGCCTCCTTCATGCTCTGCTGGCGGTTGTACTCGCTGGCCGCGGCGAAACGCGCCTTCTCGAAGGCCTCCGCGCCATGGGTACGGACCACCCGGTAGCCGGAGAGTGCTTCGGAGGCGACATGGGTGACATCGCCCATGGAGGCCTGGATGCGACTCGAGATGCGCCGGAAGCGCTTGCTGGCGTAGCTGACCACCCCGCCGATCAGCGGCGTCACCGCCAGGAACAGCAGGGTCAGCATCCAGTTGGTCCACAGCAGGTAGAGGATCAGGCCGATGACGAAGAGGCCTTCGCGCAGCAGGATGGTGATCGCCTTGGTGGCCGCCCCAGTGACCTGCTCGACATGGTAGGTGACCCGGGAGATCAGGTGGCCACTGGAATGGGTGTCGAAGAAGCGCCCGGGGAGATGCAGCATGTGGTTGAAGACGTTGCAGCGCAGCGCATGCACGATGTTGCGCGCCACGTTGCTCATGAAATAGGTCCCGAGAAAGGTGCCGAGACCACGGGCGGCGAACATGCCCACCACGAACAGCGGCAGGAACAGTCGGAAGGCGGCGTCCGGATCCTGGATGCCGTCGATCAGCCGTTTCATCATCTCCGCCAGGGCGGTGCTGGAAGCGGCATAGATGACATAGCCGACGATCGCCAGCAGGAAGGAGCGCCAGTGCGGCCTGACGTAGCCGAGCAGCTGCTTGTAGAGGGTCCAGCCCGAATATTGGGTCCCGTAGAGAATCACGGTGTCTCCGCTTGTGTGGATGAAACCTCGGTGGTGGCGATGCGCACCTGGCGGATGCCGAGGCCACCGGCCTGGTCCAGGGCCCGGACCACCGAGGCGTGGCTGGCCCGGCCATCGGCCTCCAACACCAGGCCGTGGCGGCGGGCCTGCTCGGCCTCGCCGGCCAGGGCCTCGCCCAGCCCCGCGGCAGAGAGCTCCCGGTCGCCGAGGCGATAATCGCCCGCCGCCGTGACCACCAGGGTCACCGGCGAGACCTCGGCCGCCACGCCGCTGACGCTTTCGGGCAGCTCCAGCTCGAGCGCCTGGCGGGTCTCGAAGGTGGTCGAGACCATGAAGAAGATCAACAGCAGGAAGACCACGTCGATCAGTGGCGTGAGATTCACCTCCACCGGATCGCGCCGGGTGCGCGGGAACCTCACGACGGCTTCACCCTCGGGGCGATGCGCCCGTCGGCTTCCAGGCGTTCGCCATCCCGCTCGCCCTCATGGCGCTCGGCCAGGGTCAATTCGCCGGGGTAATGGGCGAGGAACTCCACCACCTGGCCGGCCTGCTCCTCCATGCGCACGGTGATGTCCTCGACCCGGCGCTGGAAGTAGCGGTGGAACATCAGCGCCGGAATCGCCACCGTGAGGCCCGCCGCGGTGGTGACCAGGGCCCGGGAAATCCCCCCCGCCAGGTCGGCGGTGCGGCTGGCGCCATCCCCGGCGACGATCACCGAGAACACCTCGATCATGCCCACCACGGTCCCCAGCAGGCCGATCAGCGGGGTGATCGCGGCGATGGTGCCGAGCGGGCTCAGGAAGCGCTCCATGTCGTGGATCACCGCGGTGGCGGCCTCCTGCAGCCTCGACCGTACCTGCTCGTGACCGAGACGCGCGTTACGCAGCCCCGCGGCCAGCACCCCGCCCAGCGGCGAGTGGCTCTCCAGCCAGTAGAGATTGACCTGGCCGCGGGCCACCAGCGAACAGACCTCCTGCCCCAGCCCCAGCGGTGCGATACGACTCGCCCGCAGCGTCCACAACCGCTCGATGATGATCACCGTGGCCAGCAGGGAGCAGCCGAGCAACGGCAGCATCAGCCAGCCCCCGGCGATCAGGGCCTCCATCATGTCCATGCCGTTCCCCCAAGTGCCCTGGAAGCACACACCCGTCATTCGGGCGATTCTAACGCAAGGCAGTCGCCTCCGACACCGCTGCGCCGCCAGGCCGCCGGGCGCTCGCTCACCACGTCACCGATGACGGCCTCGCCCAGCCAGAGGGTCACGGCGCCGTCGTGGGCGGTACTCCACGGGCAACTGCCGACGCGGCGAAAGCGACGGACCACCTCGTCATGGGGGTGACCGAAGGGGTTGTCACGCCCGGCACTGAAGATCACATGGCGCGGCGACAGGCTCTGCACCAACTGGGGGCCGGAACTGGTGCGGCTGCCATGGTGGCCGGCGACCAGCACCGTCACCGGCGTGCGGGTCTCGAGCAGCAGGGCCCGCTCCACCTCGCGTCCGACGTCACCGGTGATCAGCAGGCGATGATCGCCGGCCGTGACCTCGAGGACACAGGAGCGGTCGTTGCTGGAGAGCTCGCCGGTCTCGTGAGGGGGCCACAGGAAGCGGAAGCGCACCCCATCGCGCTCCCAGGCATCACCCGCCCGGCAGGGGGCGACGGGCACGCCGACCCTCTCCCCGGGGGGAGCGATGAAGCGCACCACCTGATGCTCATCCGCCAGCAGCGGCACGCCACCGGCATGGTCGAGGTCGTCGTGGCTGACGATGACGTCATCGAAGCGCTGACCCGGCGGCCACAGCGAGGCCAGCGGCGCGAAGCCCGAAGCGAACCGCGGCCCGGCATCATAGAGTGCCCGATAGCCGGCGGTGCGCAGCTCGACGAGTTGGCCCTGCCCCACGTCGTGCACCCGGACCCGCAGCTGGCCCGGCAACGACGACTCGAACGACGGGGTCAGCGGCACCAGGGCGAGCAGCAGGCTCGCCACCAGTCGCAGCGACCGGGCCAGACCGGGCAACGCCCAGAGCAGCGTCACCACTGCCAGGGCCAGGGCCAGCGGCGTCACCAGCTCCGGGCCGGGCACCCACAGCGGCAGCCAGGTCACCGCCAGCTCGAGCAGCCACACGAGCCCCTCGACCAGGTGTTCGAAGAGCCGCCAGCAGAGGCGCGAGAGCGGCGGCAGCCAGGCCAGCAGCCAGCCGAGCAGCCCGAGGGGCACCAACAGGCTGCTGACCAGCGGCACGGCGACCAGGTTGACCAGCGGTGCGGCCGGGGCCAGGCGGGCGAAGGCCAGCAGCACGGCGGCCGCCATCAGCGGCGCCAGCAACAGCTGGGTACGGATCAGCGCCCCTAGCCAGCCACGCACGCCCCGTGGCCGGGGCCGCCCCTGCCAGATCAGGATCAGCAGCGCCACGGCGGCGAACGACAACCACAGCCCGGGGCGCCAGGCCGAGCGGGGATCCAGCAGCAGCACCAGTCCCAGTGCCAGCCACCAGGCCTGCCAGGGGCCGGGCGCATGGCGGCCACTGGCCACCCAGAGCCCCACCAGGGTCATCACCATGGCCCGCAGGGCCGGCGGCTCGAGCCCGGCCACCCAGGCATAACCGATCGCCGCGCCCCCGGCCAGCCACCAGGGCCAGACGGCCAGCCGCCAGTGCCCCGGCGTGGCCAGGCGAGCCACGCCACGTGCCATCAGCAGGACGAAGGCCGCCACCAGCCCGACATGCAGCCCCGAGATCACCATCAGGTGGGTGGTGCCGCTGGCATTGAGCAGTTCCCAGTCCGCCTGCTGCAGTCGCTCGCCGGCCCCCAGGCTCAGGGCCGCCAGCCAGCGCGACGCCCGGGCGTCCAGCGCCCGGGCATCGAGATGTGCCAGTGCCCGGCGCCGCAGCGAGGGTCCTGCCGCCTCGAGCCGACGGGCGGCCGGCTCACCGCGCACATAACCGGTGGCCTGGATGCCCTCGCGCCACAGCCAGCCGCGGTAATCGAAGGTATGGGGATTGGCGAGGCCAGACGGGGGCCGCAGGCGCACCGTGAAGGCCCAGCGCTCGCCGGGCCGGAACGCCGGTGCGGCGAAGGCGCTGAGCCGCAGCCGGCGAAGGTCGTCACAGGGCAGCCGACCGTCGGCGACGGGGCGGCAGGCCTCGACGGCGACCACCAGCCGTGTCAACCGCCCCTCCCGGGCCACCGAGACCACCCGGGCCTCCACGGCGAGGTCCTCGCGGGTCAGGCCGGCCGGCAGCTCGGCGCCCCGCGCCAGCAGCAGGGCGATGGCGACACCGGTCATCGCCACCACCGGCAGCAGCACGGCCAGGCGGCGACGGCTCACGGCCAGCAGCAGCGCCAGGCCCAGCGCCTCGATCAGGCCCGGCGGCGCATGGTGCCCCAGCAGCACGCCGCCGAGCGCGGCGAGCGCCAGGGGGATGGCGAGTCCAAACGGCATTCCCTTGCTCCTGCGTCGACTGCCGCCGGAGAGCGGATGACGGCAGCGCCCTGCCAGGCAACCGTTGGGTGGCCGGCATGGCGAGACTCCTGGCTTGTATGGATAATAGCTCGGGTCCCGAAGCAGCGAGCCCGACGACATGCCGCGCCGATTCCTGCAGCGCTACATGCCCCACCCCGACACGCTCAGGCGTCAGCGCTCGCTGCGCTTCATGAGCCACCTGATCGGCAACCCCTCGCTGTGGGTACTGTCGCGACGCAGCGTCGCCAACGCCTTCTCCGTAGGCCTGTTCAGCGCCATGCTGCCGATCCCTTTCCAGATGGTGGTGGCCGCCTTCGGGGCCTGGCTGACACGCTGCAACCTGCCGCTGTCGGTGGGGCTGGTCTGGATCACCAACCCGCTGACCATGCCGCTGATCTTCTACGGCAACTATCGCCTCGGCGCCTGGCTGATGGATATCCCGGCCCGGCAGGCCCCGAGCCGGCTGTCGACGCGCTGGGTCGCCGAACAGATGGCCGACATCCTGCCCGCGTTGGCGGTGGGCTCGGTGGTCTCGGCGCTCGTCATCGCCATTCTCGGCAACGTGACGATTCGTCTCATCTGGCGCTGGCAGGTCTCGCGCAGCTGGAAGCAGCGTTCCCGGCGCCGGCACAGGCGCCGTTGCCATGAGCAGGACCCCTGACCCGGGCCAGCGAGGCGTTACTGCCAACCGCCGAAACCACCGCGGCCGGCGCCATGGCGCCGGCCGCGATGCATCTGACGAACCGCAACGAGTGACTCAGGCTCGGGACTCTTCGGTGAGACGCCCGCCATCGAGCCTGAGCACGCGATCCTGGTGGGCCGCCAGTGCCGGGTCGTGGGTCACCACCACGAAGGCGCAGGCGGAGGTACGCGCCAGCTCGTCCATCAACGCCAGGATGCTCGCCGCCGTGGTCTGGTCCAGGTTGCCGGTGGGCTCGTCCATCAGCACCAGGCTCGGGTCGGTGACCAACGCCCGGGCGATGGCGACCCGCTGGCGTTCGCCGCCGGAGAGCTCGCCCGGCTTGTGATCGGCACGCGCCGCCATGCCCACCCGAGCGAGGATCTCCAGGGCCCGGGCCTCGGCGGCCTTCTTGCGCTGCCCCCGGACGATCAGCGGCAGGGCGGCGTTCTCCAGCGCCGTGAATTCCGCCAGCAGGTGGTGGAACTGGTAGACGAAGCCGATGCGCTGGTTGCGGAAGCGCCCCAGGGCCGCGTCGCCGAGGTTGTGCAGCGACTCGCCGGCGATGTGCACCTCGCCCCGGCTGGGGCTATCGAGCCCGCCCAGCAGGTTGAGCAGCGTGGTCTTGCCGGAGCCGGAGCTGCCGACGATGGCCACCCGCTCGCCGGCGTGGACCCGCAGCTCCAGGCCATCGAGCACGGTGACGTCCTGGGGGCCCTCCCGGTAGACCCGGGTCAGGTCGTGGCACTCCAGCATCGGCTGGGCGGAGGCAGCGCTCGGCGCGGCGGGCATCGGTGTCTCCTTGTTCGGGTCCTGATGGGTACGCGGGTGGAGGCTCGACTCATTCATAGCGCAGCACCTCGGCCGGCTGGACCCGGGCCGCGCGCCAGGCGGGATAGAGGGTCGACAGGAAGGTCAGGACCAGGGCGGCGGCGACGATGTCGCGCACGTCGGCCCAGTGGAGTCGGGACGGCAGGTCGCTGATGAAGTAGACCCCGGCATCGAGGAACTGGATGCCCAGCGTCGATTCGACCCAACCGATGAGATCCGCGATGGTCAGCGCCAGCAGCACGCCGAGCCCCACCCCGACGAGAATCCCGATCGTGCCGATGGCCAGCCCCTGGACGATGAAGATGCCCATGATCGAGCGCGGTGTCGCGCCGATGGTGCGCAGGATGGCGATGTCGGCATGCTTGTCGGTGACCACCATCACCAGGGTCGAGACGATGTTGAAGGCCGCCACGGCGATGATCACCGTGAGCAGCAGCGCGATCATGCGCTTCTCCATCTGGATCGCCTGGAAGAGGTTGCCGTGGGAGAAGGTCCAGTCGAGGCCGCGGTAGCCCGAGCCGAGCTCGTCGATGATGGCGCGGGTCTCGCTACCGGCCAGGAAGAGATCGTCCAGCTCCAGGCGCAGCCCGCCCACGGCATCGCCCATCCGGGCCAGGGTCTGCATGTCCTCGATATTGGCGTAGGCCAGGCCGGCATCGAGATCGGCACCGACGCTGAAGATGCCACTCACGTTGAAGCGCTTGAGCCGCGGGAAGACCCCGGCGGGAGTGATCGAGGCCTCGGGCACCAGCAGGGTGACCCGGTCGCCCACCCCCACGCCCAGGCGCCGGGCCAGGATCGAGCCGAGCACGATGTTCCACTCGCCGGGCTCGAGATCCTCGAGGCTGCCCTGGCGCATGTGACGGCCGATGATCGAGACACGATCCTCCCACTCGGGATCGATGCCATTGACCATGGCACCCTCGTTGCGACCGCCCACCGAGAACATGCCCTGTTGCTCCACATAGGGCGCGGCGCCGATCACCCGCTCGCGTTCCATCAGCCGCTCGGCCAGCGACCGCCACTCGGTGAGCCCCGAGGGCGACTCGATCTTGGTGTGCGGCACCATGCCGAGGATCCGGGTGCGTAGCTCGTAATCGAAGCCGTTCATCACGGAGAGCACCAGGATCAGCACCGCCACGCCCAGCATCAGGCCCAGCATGGAGGTCAGCGAGATGAAGGAGATGAAGTGGTTGCGGCGCTTGGCGCGCACATAGCGCAACCCGATCAGGAAAGGCAGGCGGTCGAGCATGGTGTCGTTCCTTGTCAGCGGGGGCTCATGGTACGGTTTTTTGCAGCGCGCTGCATCGGGGCAAGAAGAGATTGCGCGGTGCTTGCATCATTTTCGCACTGCGCCTACATTTCGCCGGCCCCGTGATCATCCATTCGACGAGAGCCCAGCCCCATGGCCGTCCGCCTGCTTCCCGAATGGCATCCCCAGGATGCCGTGCAACTCACCTGGCCCGGTCCCGACAGCGACTGGGCGCCCCTGCTCGAGCGCATCGAGGCCACCCTGGAAGCCATGGTGGTGGCCATCACCCGTTACCAGGCCGTGCTGATCAGCCTACCCGACGCCGCCACCCGCACCCACCTCGAACGGCGCTTCGCTCGCCTCGGCGTGGATGCCTCGCGCCTGCACCTGGTGGTCGCCGCGGCCGACGACAGCTGGGCCCGGGACCATGGCCCGATCGCCGTGGAGCGTCACGGGGTACCGCAACTGCTCGACTATCGCTTCACCGGCTGGGGCGGCAAGTTTGAAGCCACCCGGGACGACACCCTGACACGGCGCCTGGCCGAGGCCGGGGCCTTCGCCTGCCCGGTGGTCAGCCACGACCTGGTGCTCGAGGGCGGCGCCCTCGACACCGATGGCCAGGGCACGCTGCTGACCACCGAGGCCTGCCTGCTCAATCCCAACCGCAACCCGACCCTCGACCGCACCGCCATGGAGGCCAGGCTGCACGCGGACTGCGGAATCTCTCGAGTGTTGTGGCTGTCCAACGGCCATCTCGAGGGCGACGACACCGACAGCCACGTGGACACCCTGGCACGCTTCTGCGACCCCGGCACCATCGCCTATGTACGCTGCGACGACGAGAGCGACCCCCACTACCCGGCGCTGGC
This sequence comes from Halomonas heilongjiangensis, assembly GCF_002879645.1. Lineage (GTDB taxonomy): Bacteria > Pseudomonadota > Gammaproteobacteria > Pseudomonadales > Halomonadaceae > Halomonas > Halomonas heilongjiangensis. Next base: position 12,817 of record NZ_PNRE01000061.1, read on the forward strand.
CGCCATGGAGGCCGAACTGAAGGCCTTCCGTCGCATCGACGGCGAACCCTACCGGCTGATCCCGCTGCCCTGGCCGCGCCCCTGCTTCGACCCGGTGGACGGCCACCGACTGCCCGCGACCTATGCCAACTTCCTGATCATCAACGGTGCCGTGCTGGTGCCGGTCTACGGCGACGCCGCCGACACCCGGGCGCTGACCGCCCTGGCCGGCGGCTTCCCCGATCGCGACATCGTGCCCATCGACTGCCTGAGCGTGATCCGCCAGCACGGCAGCCTGCACTGCCTGACCATGCAGCTGCCGGCCGGGACCCTGGCCCGTCCCGACGGCAGCGACAGAGGAGAGACCCCATGACCCGCCACCTGAAAGTCGGCCTGGTCCAGCAACCCGCCTGGCCCGACAAGGCGCGCAGCCTGGCCGAGAGCGAGGCCGGCGTGCGTGAACTGGCCGCCGCCGGCGCCGAGCTGGTGATGCTGCAGGAACTCCACGCCACCCACTACTTCTGCCAGTACGAGGACGCCGAGCTCTTCGACCTGGCCGAGCCGCTGGACGGTCCCACCGACAGCCGGCTGGCGGCCCTTGCCGCCGAGCTCGATATCGTGCTGGTGGGCTCGCTGTTCGAACGCCGCGCCCCGGGGCTCTACCACAACACCGCCACGGTCTACGACCGCAAGCTCGGCCGAGTGGGCCACTACCGCAAGATGCACATTCCGGACGATCCGGGCTTCTATGAGAAGTTCTACTTCACCCCCGGCGATGTCGACGACGCACGCGGCCAGGGCTTTGCGCCCATCGATACCTCGGTGGGTCGGCTCGGCCTGCTGGTGTGCTGGGACCAGTGGTACCCCGAGGCGGCCAGGCTGATGGCGCTGGCGGGTGCCGAGCTGTTGCTCTACCCCACCGCCATCGGCTGGCATCCGCCCGACGACGACGCCGAGAAGCACCGCCAGAAGGACGCCTGGACCCTGATCCAGCGCAGCCACGGGGTGGCCAACGGGCTACCGGTGGTCGTCGCCAACCGGGTCGGCCACGAGCCCGACCACTCCGGGGTGAGCCCCGGCATCGACTTCTGGGGCGGCAGCTTCATCTGCGGCCCCCAGGGGGAGCTGCTGGCCCATGCCGGCGTGCAGGCCGAGCGGCTGCTGGTGACCCTGGACATGACCCGCGGCGAGGAGGTGCGACGCATGTGGCCGTACCTCCGCGATCGCCGGATCGATGCCTACGGCGATCTCACACGACGCTACCGGGACTAGGCGGAAGGCTGCGGGCACGCGGCTACCCCGGGGTCTGACCCCATAGGGCCTCCCAGCGCTGGCTGTCCGCCACGGAGTCGACCCAACCAGCTGATTTCTCATCAATGCTTGTGAAGACACCCCCGCCGGCTCGGCCGACGGGGGTGTGCTTCTTCCAGCTTCAAGCTTATGGCTTGAAACTCTATTTCCAGAAATCGCGGATCGAGGCGATGCCCTGGGCGCCCACCGCACGGGCATGGTTGGCGTCGAAGCGGGTCATGCCGCCCAGCGCGAAGACCGGCATGGCGGCGCGCTCGACGAGCTGCTGGAAGTCGTGCCAGCCCATCGGCGCCACCTCCGGATGCGACGGCGTGGTGCGCAGCGGCGAGAGGGTCACGAAGTCGCAGCCGAGACGGCCGGCCTGGACCAGTTGGCCACGATCGTGGGTGGAGGCGGAGAGCCACTTGCCCTCGGCGATGGGCCGGCGCTCCAGTGACATCAGCCGTTCGCTGGTCAGATGGATGCCGTCGGCGTCGAGCCGCGACAGCAGCTCCGGAGCACCGTTGAGCAGCAGTCGTGCCTCGAAACGGCGACACAGCGCCAGCGCCTGCTCGGCGCGGGCCAGGTAGGCCGATTCGTCCAGGGTCTTGGCCCTCAGCTGCACCAGGCGCACCCCGTCCTCGACCAGCGCCCGCTCGAGGCGCGCGAGGAAGAGCACCTCGTCCTCCTCCTCGGCGGTGATCAGGTACTCGGTGGGCAACATCACCGCCTTGAGGATCGGCAGGTTGGCCGCCGGGAACGGGTAGTTGACCAGCTCCGCCATGGGTACCCAGCGGACCGCCTGCCCTTCGCGGCCGAAGGGCTCGCCGGAGAACTCATGCACCTGCCACACATCCAGCAGGATGTGCTTGTCGGAGTACTCGTGGTGGATGCGGATCAGCGGCTGGGCACGCTGGATCTCCACCCCCAGTTCCTCGTGCAGCTCCCGCTTGAGCCCCTCGAGCCCGGTTTCGTAGGGCGCCAGCTTGCCGCCCGGAAACTCCCACAGGCCACCGTGATCGACGTTGGACGGCCGGCGGGCGAGCAGCACCTCCCGACCATCGGCGCTGATGATGGCGGCGGCCGCCACGTGCACCCTTCTCTTCACCATTGCGTTCATTCACTCTTCCAACTGGTTCGCGCCTGGCAAAGCGCAAAGGTCTCTTGTCTGGCGATGGCCCACCATCGCTGCCGGTCAGCTGCGGTAGTCGGCGTTGATCGTCACGTAGTCATGGGAGAGGTCCGAGGTCCAGACCGTGGCGCTCTCCCCGCCGCGCCCCAGGTCGATGCGGATGACGATCTCCTCGCGGGCCATCACGGCGCTGCCCGCTGCCTCGGTATAGCCGGCGGCACGGCCGCCGTTCTCCACCAGCCGGACCTCGCCCAGGTCGATGGTCACCCGTGCCACGTCGAAGTCCTCCACCGGCGCTCGCCCCACCGCGGCCAGGATCCGTCCCCAGTTGGCGTCCGAGGCGTAGAGGGCGGTCTTGACCAGGGGCGAATGGGCCACGGTGAAGGCCACGCCCAGGGCCTCCCGCCGGCTCGCTGCCGAGTCGACCTGGAGGGTGACGAACTTGGTCGCTCCCTCGCCGTCGCGGATGATCGCCTGGGCCAGCTCGGTCATCACCCGCTGCAGGCCGTTGCGGAACACCGCGATCTGCTCCTCGCTGGCGACGGCGGCCCCCCGGCCGGTCGCGATCAGCACGCAGGCATCGTTGGTGGAGGTATCACTGTCCACCGTGATGCAGTTGAAGGAGCGATCCACGGTCTCACGCAGCAGCGACTCCAGCAGCGGCTGTTCGATGGCGGCATCGGTGGCCACGAAGGCCAGCATGGTGGCCATGTTGGGCTGGATCATGCCCGAGCCCTTGCTGATACCGTTGATGGTCACGCGACTATCGCCCAGTGCCAGGGTCACGCTGGCCCCCTTGGCGCGGGTATCGGTGGTGAGGATGCCCTCGCCCGCCTCGCGCCAGGCCGCGCTCCCCTCGTCGAGGGCTCCGAGTGCCCCCGGCAGGCCGCCGAGCAGCCGGTCCATCGGCAGCGGTTCGCCGATCACCCCGGTGGAGAACGGCAGCACGCGCTCTTCGGCCACCCCGCTCAGTCGCGCCAGGTCGGCACAGCTGGTGCGGGCATCGTGCAGGCCGGCCTCGCCGGTGCCGGCGTTGGCGTTGCCGGTGTTGATCAGCAGGTAGCGTGGCCCCTCGCCGCGGGCGACGCAGGTCGCCAGGTGCTCCCTGGCCACGATCACCGGCGCGGCACAGAAGGCGTTCCGGGTGAACGTCCCGGCGACCTCGGCCCCCTCGGGGATCTCGATCACCACCAGGTCACGACGGCCGGGCTTCTTGATGCCCGCCATGGTCGTCCCCAGGCGCAGGCCCTCGATCACCGGCATCTCCGGAAAGCGTGCTTCACCCACTGCCATGGTCTTCTCTCCTGTCTGGAATCCGCTTCGAGCTTCGAGCAGGATGGTCTCCTCCGACTCGAGTCCCGTAGCCCGTAGCCCGTAGCCCGTCAGCTCAGCTTGCCGCAGCACTGCTTGTACTTCTTGCCGGACCCGCAGGGACAGGGGTCGTTGCGCCCGACCTTGGGCCCATCCCGGCGCAGCGGCCGGCCATCGGCGCCCGGCCGCGGGGCCTCGTCCTCGTCCTCGCCGTCGGCGGTCGCCGCCACCGGCACGTCGTGACGGCTGTCGGCGGTAGCCTTCTCCCGCTCCAGGGCGGCGCGACGCTGGCGCTCCAGCTCCTCGACCTCCTCGGGACGGCGCACCTTCACATGGCTGAGGATACGGGTCACGTCGGCCTTGATGTTGCTCAGCAGGGACTGGAACAGCTCGAAGGACTCGCGCTTGTACTCCTGCTTGGGATTCTTCTGGGCATAGCCGCGCAGGTGGATGCCGCGGCGCAGGTGATCCATCGACTGCAGGTGCTCCTTCCAGCGGGTGTCGAGCACCTGCAGCATGACCTGCTTCTCGAAGCGGCGCATCAGGTCGGCACCGGCCTCCTCGACCTTGGCCTGGTAGGCATCGCGATGCATCGCCTGGAGGCGTTCGCGCAGCTGCTCCTCGTGGAAGCGGTCGTCCTGCTCGGCCCACTCGACCACCGGGGCCTCGAGGTTGAACTCGCTCTTGAGGTGGTCCTGCAGTCCCGGCAGGTCCCACTGCTCGGGCAGGCTCTGGGGGGGCACGAACTCGCTGACGGCGAGATCCAGCACTTCCTCGCGGATTCCGCTGACCGCGCCGGAGACGTCGTCGGAACCCAGTATCTCGTTACGCTGCTCGTAGATCACCCGACGCTGGTCGTTGGCCACGTCATCGTACTCGAGCAGCTGCTTGCGAATGTCGAAGTTGCGGCTCTCGACCTTCTTCTGGGCCCGCTCCACGGCATTGGAGACCATCTTGTGCTCGATCGCCTCGCCGCGCTCCAGTCCCAGCGCCTGCATCAGGCGCTGCACCCGGTCGGAGCCGAACAGGCGCATCAGGTTGTCTTCCAGCGACAGGAAGAAGCGGGTCGAGCCCGGGTCGCCCTGGCGGCCGGAACGGCCGCGCAACTGGTTATCGATGCGCCGCGACTCGTGACGCTCGGAGCCGACCACGTGCAGTCCACCGGCGGCCAGCACCGCCTCGTGACGGGCCTGCCAGTCGGCCTTGAGCGCCTCGATCTGTGCCTCGCTGGGGTTCTCGAGCTTGGCCGCCTCGGCCTCCCAGTTGCCGCCCAGCACGATGTCGGTACCGCGGCCGGCCATGTTGGTGGCAATGGTGACGGCCCCGGGGCGGCCGGCCTGGGCGATGATCTCCGCCTCGCTCTGGTGCTGCTTGGCGTTGAGCACGTTGAAGGCGAGGCCGGCCTGCTTCATCAGACCGGCCAGGTACTCCGAGGTCTCGATGGAGGCGGTACCCACCAGCACCGGTCGCCCGGCCTCGGTCTGGACCCTGACGTCCTCGATGATCGCCTCGAACTTCTCCTCGGCACTGAGATAGACCAGATCGTTGAGGTCCTGGCGCACCAGCGGCCGGTTGGTGGGAATCACCACCACGTCCAGGCCGTAGATCTGGCGGAACTCGAAGGCCTCGGTGTCGGCGGTACCGGTCATCCCGGCCAGCTTGTCGTAGAGCCGGAAATAGTTCTGGAAGGTGGTGGAGGCGAGCGTCTGGCTCTCGCGCTGCACGGCCACCCCCTCCTTGGCCTCCACCGCCTGGTGCAGCCCCTCGGACCAGCGCCGGCCCGGCATGGTACGGCCGGTGTGCTCGTCGACGATCACCACCTGGCCATCCTTGACGATGTAGTCGACGTCACGATGGTAGAGGTGGCGCGCCCGCAGCGCCGAGTGCATGTGCTGCAGCAGATTGAGGTTCTGGGCGGCATAGAGGGAGTCCTCGGCGCCGAGCAGCCCCTCGGCCCGCATCAGCTCCTCGATCTTGTTATGCCCCTCCTCGGTGACTTCCACCTGTTTCTGCTTCTCGTCGAGCAGGAAGTCGCCACTCACCGGCGCGTCCGGGTCTTCCGAGACCTCGCCCTTGACCAGGTTCACCGCCAGGCGGTCGACCACCTTGTAGAGTTCGGTGTTCTCGTCTACCGCCCCGGAAATGATCAAGGGCGTTCTCGCCTCGTCGATCAGGATCGAGTCCACCTCGTCGACGATGGCGTAATGGAGCCCGCGCTGCACCTTGTCCTCCAGCGAGAAGGCCATGTTGTCGCGCAGGTAGTCGAAGCCGAACTCGTTGTTGGTGCCATAGGTGATGTCGCAGGCGTAGGCGGCACGCTTCTCCTCGGAGGTCTGTCCGGCGTAGATGGTGCCCACCGACAGGCCCAGGAACTCGTAGAGCGGACGCATCCACTCGGCATCGCGGCGGGCCAGGTAGTCGTTGACCGTGACCACGTGCACGCCCTCGCCTGGCAGGGCATTGAGGTAGACGGCCAGGGTCGCCACCAGGGTCTTGCCCTCGCCGGTCTTCATCTCGGCGATGCGGCCGCGATGCAGGGTCATGCCGCCGATCATCTGCACATCGAAATGGCGCATGCCCATGACCCGCTTACTCGCCTCGCGCACCACCGCGAAGGCCTCGGGCAGCAGGGCATCGAGGGACTCGCCGGCCTCCAGGCGCTGGCGGAATTCACCGGTCCGCGCCTCGAGTGCTGCATCATCCAGCGCCTCGAATTCCGGCTCCAGGGCGGTGATCTGCGCGACCTGCCGGGACATGCGCTTGACTTCACGGTCGTTCTTCGAGCCGACGACCTTGCGTAACAGGGAATTGATCATGAAGGGTCCAATATCTGCGTGTGGCATCGTGCCGGGCACGGGGGCCGGCCATTCGATTGGGTTTTCAGCGTGCCCACGCAGCGGGCGGGCCTCGTCGTGTCAGGACGTCGTGGGCGGCGGTAAGGCGCCGGCTTGGCGATGACAGGGGGCGCAGGCCGAGACGAGGCTTCGGCCACGCAGGGTCGCGCATCGCCGGCCAGCGCGTCAGCGCACGACGACGGGCCTGGAGTCGCGAACTGGCGCGAATCAGGGCCGGGGCCAGGATGCAGATCTGCGCGATCCGCTCGGCATGACGCAGGCTCTCGACCTGCGCCAGCCCGGCCGGCAGCAGGCAACCCACCAGCAAACCGGCCAGCCACCAGCGCGCCGAACGGCGCGCCAGCGCGGGGCGATGACCGCGGGCGGCAGCGTTACGGGCAGCGGGCTGGACGGGCGGCATGCTGTCGATGAACTCCCGAGCGTGCTAGGCTCTTGCTGTTGACCGGTTGCCGGCTCCCATGACGCGGCCGGATGCGCAGAACAGGGGAAGGCCCCGAGAAACAAGCCCATGAGTATAAAGGTTAAGCGTCCCAGAGCACAGCCCATGTCCCGGTTGCTGGAGGGCGGCGGCGAGTTCGGCTCACTGATGCGCACGGCGCGCCTGATCGAGCGGGCCCAGCAGCATCTGCGCGACCACCTACCCGAGGAGGTTCGCGAGCATCTCTATGTGGGCGGCTATCGCGAGGGGCACCTCACCCTGATCACCGACCGAGCCGTCTGGTTGACCTGGTTGCGCTACGAACAGCGCCGCCTGCTGTCGCTGCTGCACCAGTTGCCCGGTTTCGAGGCCGTGACCAGCTTCCACTTCAAGGTACGCCCGGTGCGGCCGGCCAGCACGCCCCCTCGCCAGGTCCGCCAGCTTCCCGCCCGAGCCGCCGACGAGCTCTCCAGCTGCGCCGCCGACGTTGAGGACCCTCGCCTGAAACGCGCCCTGGAACGCCTGGCCTCCCACGCCGAGAAGCCCTGACCCGCCCCCCCCCGCAGCGGGCCGACGAAACCAACGACGCCGCCAACCCGATCGGGTTGGCGGCGCCTTGCTAGCCTGGCTGCCGGAGAGGGGAAATGCGGATCAGGCCATGGCCGGCGCCGCATAGGAGATCGGAGCGATCTCGGCCTCGTCCTCGAAGGTCACCAGTTCGTAGGCATCGGGCTGAGCCATCAGTGCGCGACAGAGCTGGTTGTTGAGGGCATGGCCCGACTTCACGCCGCGGAACTCACCGATCAGGCTGTAGCCGAGCTGATAGAGGTCCCCGATGGCATCGAGCACCTTGTGCTTGACGAATTCGTCGTCGTAGCGCAGCCCGCCCTCGTTCACGATGCGGTAGTCGTCGACCACGATGGCGTTGTCGAGGCTACCGCCCAGCGCGAGGTTGTTGGAGCGCAGGTACTCGAGGTCGCGCATGAAGCCGAAGGTGCGCGCCCGGGAGACCTCCTTGACGAAGGAGGTGGTGGAGAAGTCGACCATGGCGGTCTGCTTCTGGTCCTCGAACACCGGGTGGTCGAAGTCGATGGCGAAGGAGACCTTGAAGCCCCGGTGGGGCAGGAAGATCGCCTCCTTGTCGTCCTCGCGCACCGCGATCTCGCGCTTGATGCGGATGAACTTCTTCGCCGCACCCTGCTCGGCGATGCCCGCCGACTGGATCAGGAACACGAAGGGGCCGGCGCTGCCGTCCATGATCGGCACCTCGGGGGCGCTGACATCCACATAGGCGTTGTCGATGCCCAGGCCGGCCAGGGCCGACATCAGGTGTTCGACGGTGGCGACCTTGGCCCCGCCCGCGGAGAGCGCGGTACACAGGGTGGTATCGGTGACGTTCTCGGCACGCGCCGGAATCCGTACCTCGGGATCCAGGTCGGTGCGCACGAACACGATACCGGTATCGACCGGTGCCGGCCGCAGGGTCAGGTAGACCTTCTTGCCGGAATGCAGGCCGACGCCGGTGGCGCGGATGACGTTCTTCAGGGTACGTTGTCTGATCATGGGCAGTGGCCAGGCAGTTGTTGATTATCAAACACCGTTCACTATAACACCGAACGAGTGTTTCAACAAAAAAACATCACCCGACCCTGCCTATGCAGCCGATAGCACACCTCAATCGGCCTGACGGCGCAGGAAGGCCGGGATATCGAGGTAATCATCGAGCTCCTGGGACTTGCGTTTCTCCGGCCGGGGCTTGGCGGCCTGTTCGGGCTCGGCCGCCCTGGCGGTGGCTTGCTGGCGCATCGCCGCCGGCTGCTGGCGCTGGCGATAGTCGCCCCCCTCGGCACGCCGCGCGGTCTCGCGGGCAGGAGCGGCTTTCTGCTGGGCCTGACGACCATCGAGGCCAGCCGCCACCACGGTGACCCGCAGCTCGTCGGTCATCTCCATGTCGATGGAGGTACCGACCACGATGGTGGCGTCCTGGGAAGCGAACTCCTGGACGGTGGCACCGACGTCGTTGAATTCACCGATGGAGAGATCCGGGCCAGCGGTGATGTTGACCAGGATGCCGCGGGCACCGTGTAGATCGATGTCCTCGAGCAGCGGGCTCCTGATCGCCTTCTCGGCGGCCTCGCGGGCACGATTCTCGCCGGTGGCGCCGCCGGTCCCCATCATCGCCATGCCCATCTCGGACATCACCGTGCGCACATCGGCAAAGTCGACGTTGATGATGCCCGGGCTGGTGATCAACTCGGCGATGCCCTGCACGGCACCGAGCAGCACGTCGTTGGCGGCGCTGAAGGCGGTCAGCAGGCTGGCGCTCTTGCCCAGCACCGAGAGCAGCTTCTCGTTGGGGATGGTGATCAGGGAGTCGACATGCTCGGAGAGCTCCTTCATGCCCTCCTCGGCGGCACGCATGCGCTTGGGGCCCTCGAAGGGGAAGGGACGGGTCACCACGGCAACGGTCAGGATGCCGAGTTCCTTGGCCACCTGTGCCACCACCGGAGCCCCCCCGGTGCCGGTACCGCCCCCCATCCCGGCGGTGATGAACACCATGTCGGCGCCGCCGAGCAACTCGGCGATACGCTCTCGGTCCTCCATGGCGGCCTGGCGACCGACATCGGGATTGGCCCCGGCGCCGAGCCCCTTGGTGATCTCGCTGCCGAGCTGAAGGACGGTCTTCGCCGCGACCCGTTTCAGGGCCTGGGCGTCGGTGTTGGCGCAGATGAACTCCACGCCCTCGATGTTGCTCTCGACCATGTGATTCACGGCATTGCCGCCACCACCGCCGACACCGATCACCTTGATGACCGCACTGCTTGAGGGTGCGCTATCTACCAGTTCGAACATATGCCCCGTCTCCTGGACCGCATCGGCGGCCCTGTCAGAAATTTCCTTTCAACCAGCCCTTCAGCCTTTCCAGCGCCGGAATCCCTTCCCTCAATCCCCGTCGGGAGGCATCTTCGCGCCTCGGTTGCACCGGGATCACGCCACCCGGTGCCTGTCGACTCAGCCCCTGACGGACCTCCCGCAAGGCGTAATGTAGCAAACCGACCCCGGTCGAATAAATCGGGTTGCGTACCACATCGGCGAGCCCTCGCACGTTCTGAGGGCAGGCGATGCGTACCGGCATGTGGAAGATCTCCTCCGCCAGTTCCACCACGCCTTCCATGCGCGATGTGCCGCCGGTCAGCACCACGCCGGCCGCCACCAGGTCCTCGTAGCCGCTGCGCCGGAGTTCGTCACGGATCAGGGTGAAGAGTTCCTCGTAGCGCGGCTCGACCACTTCGGCCAGGGACTGGCGGGAGAGGTCCCGCGCCGGCCGGTCGCCGACGCTCGGCACCTTGATCATCTCGTCGCTGGCCGCCAGCTGGGTCAGGGCACAGGCATACTTGACCTTGATCTCCTCGGCATACTGGGTCGGCGTACGCAGCGCCATGGCGATGTCGTTGGTGACCTGATCGCCGGCGATGGGGATCACCGCCGTGTGGCGAATGGCCCCCTCGGTGAATACCGCGATATCCGTGGTACCGCCGCCGATGTCGACCATGCAGACGCCGAGCTCGCGCTCGTCCTCGGTGAGCACCGCATGGCTCGAGGCCAGCTGCTCGAGGATGATGGCGTCGACCTCGAGGCCGCAGCGCCTCACGCACTTCTCGATGTTCTGGACCGCATTGAGCGCCGCGGTGACCAGGTGCACCCGCGCCTCGAGCCGCACGCCCGACATGCCCAGCGGCTCGCGGATGCCGCCCTGGGTGTCGATGGCGAACTCCTGGGGCAGCACGTGCAGCACCCGCTGCCCCTCGGAAATCGCCCGGGCGCGGGCCGAGTCGATGACACGATCGATATCGGAGGGCGTCACCTCACGCTCCTTGATCGCCACCACGCCATCGGAATTCATCGAACTGATGTGGCTGCCGGCCACCCCGACATAGACGGAGTGGATATCGCAGCCGGCCATCAGCTCGGCTTCCTCCACGGCACGCTGGATCGACTGCACCGTGGACTCGATGTTGATCACCACGCCCTTCTTCATGCCCCGGGAGGGGTGTGAGCCGATACCGGCGATCTCGATCCCGCCATCGTCGGTGGGCTGCCCCACGATCGCCACGACCTTGGACGTTCCGATATCCAGCCCGACTACCATATTGGACGCATTGGATGGACCTGCCATGAGTCGGGAAGTCTCCTCGAACTTAGCCCACAAATAAGGGGGCGTTTAATCCTGAAAAACAAGTCTGGAGCAATTATAGGAACAACTACGGTTGATCCACCAGCCCATTACGAAAATCAAACTTCACGATACGGCGATTTTGCCGTAAAAGAAACACCTCGATCCCCTGCAGCGCGTGCGTCTTCGGCAAAAAAAGACCTCAACTCCCCTCGGCTTCGCCCTCCCCGACGGGCTCGGTTTCACCATGCCAGGCCACGGCAACGCCATTGGGATAACGCAGGTCGATGTAGCGGATATGCGACGCCTGGGAACCGAGCTGCCGCTGCCAGGCCGCGGCCAGGCGTGCCAGGCGCGCCTCGCGATCGTTGCGTCCCAGCATCACCCAGACCCCGTCATCGAGCTGGAAGCGCCAGGCGCCGCGCGGCTCGAGGCGCAGCTGGGTCATCCCGAGCCCCAGATCGGCGAAGCGCGATGCCAGCCGCCGGTGATAGCCGAGCACCTCGGCACCGCTACCCGCCGGCCCGGCCAGGTCGGGCAGGTCGCCGGGCGGCGACACCGGGCCGAAGGCGAAGGGCTCGCCCTCCGGATTGAGCAGATAGTCGTCGTTCCAGCGCGCCACCGGCACCTGCTCGACGAGCTCGAAGGTCAGCGCATTGGGCCATTCGCGGCTGAGGCTGACCTCGGCCAGCCAGTCGATCTCCAGGGCACGCTCACGCAGGTCGCCGAGGTCCACCGAGAGCCAGGTCTGGCCCTGGATCAGCGGCGCCAGCCGGCTGCGCAGGTAGTCGGCACTGACATGGTGGAGCTCGCCACGGATCGAGACCCGCTCGATGGGCCGGTCGAGCCAGAGCCACAGGGCACGGCCACCGGCACCGATCAGCAGTACCAGCAGCAACACGCCCACCAGACCACCCCGACGGGTCATGCCCGGCCACACCCTGCACTGGCGAGAATGCGCAGCACCAGCGCCTCGAAGTCGATACCGGCATGGGCCGCCGCCTGGGGCACCAGGCTATGGTCGGTCATGCCCGGCGAGGTGTTGACCTCGATCAGCCAGAAACGCCCGTCGCCGTCACGCATCACGTCCACCCGTCCCCAGCCTTCGCCGCCGACCGCGTCGAAGGCCTCGCGACAGAGGCCGGCCAGCTCGCCCTCCTCCTCCCGAGAGAGGCCGCAAGGCAAGTGATAGAGGGTATCGCTGGAGAGGTACTTAGCGTCGTAGTCGTAGAAGCCGCCGGGCACCTCGACCCGAATCGCCGGCAATACCTGGTCATCGAGCAGCGATACCGTGTACTCGTCGCCCTGCACGAAGCATTCGGCCATTACCCGGGCGTCGAAGCGCGCCGCCTCGTGGTAGGCCGCTTCCAACGACGCGGGGCTATCGACGATGCTGATGCCGAGCGTCGAGCCCTCGTGCACCGGCTTGACGATCAGCGGCAGGCCGAGCCGTTCGACCACCGCCACCCAGTCGGCATCGGGGCCAAGCATCACGGCGTCGGGAGTGGGTAGCCCCCGGGCCTGCCAGATCAGCTTGGTGCGCTGCTTGTCCATGCCCAGCGCCGAGGCCAGGACGCCACTGCCGGTATAGGCAATGCCGAGCAGTTCGAGCGCGCCCTGCAGGGTACCGTCCTCGCCACCGCGGCCGTGCAGGGCGATAAAGACCCGGTCCGGCGCCAGGGCTTCCAGGCCGGCCAGCCCTCCCTCGGCGGGATCGTAGCCGATGGCATCGACCCCGGCGCGGCGCAGGGCGGCCAGCACGGCGGCGCCGCTCTTGAGCGACACCTCCCGCTCGGCGGAATCACCGCCGTAGAGCACCACCACGCGTCCCGGATCGCTGCTGCCTGCGCTCATAGTTCGACCTCATCGAAGTTCAGCTGTCTCTCGGCCAGGCGCAGGGCGATGCCGCCTACGTCGCCCGCCCCCTGGGTGATCAGGATATCGCCGGGGCGCAGCACCCTGGCCAGCAGGCCGGGCAGCTCGCCCTTCTCCTGGACGAAGATCGGGTCGACCTCGCCGCGTTGGCGGATCGACCCGGCCAGGGTACGCCCGTCGGCACCCGGGATCGGCGCCTCGCCGGCGCTGTAGACGTCCAGCAGCAGCAGGGTGTCGACCTCGGCCAGCACGCGCACGAAGTCCTCGTAGAGGTCGCGGGTGCGGGAATAGCGATGGGGCTGGTAGACCATCACCAGGCGCCGCTCGGGCCAGCCGGCACGCACCGCCCGGATCACCATCTCCACTTCGCGGGGATGATGGCCGTAGTCGTCCACCAGCATCACCTCGCCCTCGCCCTCCGGCGCCGGGAAGTGGCCATGGACCTGGAAGCGACGCCCCACGCCGGCGAAGCCGGCCAGGCCAGCCAGGATCGCCGCGTCGCCGACGCCCGCATCGGTGGCCACCACGATCGCCGCCATGGCATTGAGGGCGTTGTGGCGACCGGGCATCGCCAACCGCACCTCGAGCGGCGCCAGGCCACCGGGCCGCCGAGCGGTGAAGCGCACCTCGCCGGCCTGCTGTTCGAAATCCTCGATGCGGTAATCGGCATCCTCGCTGAAGCCGTAGGTGACGAACTGGCGGCTCACCCGATCGAGCAGGCCGCGCACATTGGCATCGTCGATGCAGAGCACGGCGAGCCCGTAGAACGGCAGGTTGTGCAGGAACTCGATGAAGGTGCCCTTGAGGCGCTCGAAATCGCCACCGTAGGTGGCCATGTGATCGGCATCGATATTGGTGACGATCGAGACCATCGGCTGCAGATGCAGGAAGGAGGCGTCGGATTCGTCGGCCTCGGCGACCAGGTAGTCGCCCTCCCCCAGTCGCGCATTGGTGCCGGCACTGGTCAGTCGGCCACCGATGACGAAGGTGGGGTCGAGCCCACCCTCACCGAGCAGGGTGGCGGTCAGGCTCGTCGTGGTGGTCTTGCCGTGGGTGCCGGCGACGGCGATGCCATGACGGAAACGCATCAGCTCGGCGAGCATCTCGGCGCGCCGGACCACCGGCACCCGATGGTCGTGGGCCCAGCGAATCTCGGGATTGGCCTCGTCCACCGCGGTGGAGACCACCACCACGTCGGCGCCGGCGACATTGTCGGCGCCGTGGCCGATGGCCACGCGGATGCCACAGTGGCGCAGCCGCGTCACCACCGGCGATGCCCTCAGGTCGCTGCCGCTGACGCGGTAGCCCTGGTTGGCCAGCACCTCGGCGATGCCGCACATGCCGGCTCCGCCGATGCCGACGAAATGGATGTGCCGGATACGGCGCATGCCCAGGCCCCGGCCATGGCTCGGGGGATCGAATGGGCCGGTCACCGGCCTCGGTGTGCTATCGCTCAAAACCTGTCTCCATGCAGCCGGCCACCAGGCGCTCGACGGCGTCGAGGTGCGCGCAGCCGCGTGCCTGCGCGCCCATGGTGGCGAGAGTATCGGGGTTCAGCAGCGTCGCCAGCTCCTCGGCCAGCGACGCCGCACTCATCTCCTGATCGGGCACCAGTCGGGCCGCTCCCCGCTCGACCAGGGCCCGGGCGTTGGCGGTCTGGTGATCGTCCACCGCGTGGGGGAAGGGCACGAACAGCGCCGGCTTGGCCGCCGCCGCCAGCTCCGCCACGGTGAGCGCTCCGGCCCGGCAGACCACCAGGTCGGCCCAGTCGTAGGCCCCGGCCATGTCGTCGATAAAGGCGGTCACGTCGGCGGTCACCACCTGGGCGGCATAGGCCTCCCGGGTTGCCGCCTCCTTGTCGCGACCGGCCTGGTGGCGCACCTCGGGCCGCCGGTCCTCGGGCAGTGCGGCCAGCGCTCCGGGCAACGTCTCGTTGAGTGCCCTGGCCCCCAGGGAGCCCCCCACCACCAGCAGCCGCAGGGGCCGGCCGTGCATCGCCTCGGCCGGGCGGGGCCGTTCACCCAGCGACGCGATCTCGGGTCGCACCGGGTTGCCGATCACTTCGCCGCGGCCGGGAAAGGCCTGGGGAAAGGCGGCATAGACTCGCCGCGCCAGGTGCGCCAGGGCCTTGTTGGTCAGTCCCGCCACGGCGTTCTGCTCGTGGATCACCAGGGGCCGGCGCGCCAGCCAGGCGGCGAGCCCGCCGGGCCCGCTGGCGAAGCCGCCCAGCCCCACCACCAGTTGGGGGTCGTAGGCGCGGATGATACGCCACGCCTGCCAGACCGCCCGGCTGAGATTGAACGGCGTCATCAGCCATCCGCCCAGGCCGTTGCCGCGCAGCCCGGCCACCGCGATGCGGTGCAGGGGAATGCCGGCCTCGGGCACCAGGCGGTTCTCGATGCCCCGCGGGCTGCCCAGCCACTCGACCTCGACCCCTTCGGCCGTCAATCCGCGGGCCAGCGACAGGGCCGGAATCACATGGCCTCCGGTACCCCCGGCCATGATCAGGGCACGACGTCCCGGTCGCGTGCTCACTGGACGGCTCCTCGCTTGTCGAGACGGGGGGCCGGGCCCTCCCGCGGGGCGGCCGGGCTGGCCCGACGCACCGCCTGGCGGGTCTCGATGTCGGCGCGCAGCAGCAGCGCCATCATCACGGCGCTGACCAGCAGGCTCGACCCCCCGTAGCTGAGCAGCGGCAGGGTCAGCCCCTTGGTGGGCAACATGCCGGTACTCACCGCGATGTTGATGAAGGCCTGGGCACCGACCACCAGGGCAATGCCATAGCTCAGGTAGGCGGCGAACGGCAGCTTGGCCAGTTCCGCGCGCCGTCCCACCGCCATGGCGCGCCAGATCAGCAGCGCGAAGAGGCCCACCACCCCGATGGCGCCGAACAGGCCGAGCTCCTCGGCCAGCACGGCGAAGACGAAGTCGGTGTGGGCCTCGGGCAGGTAGAAGAGCTTCTGCACGCTGTTGCCGAGCCCCATGCCCAGCCAGTGGCCGCGACCATAGGCGATCAGGGCCTGGGTCAACTGGTAACCGCTGGCGAACTGATCGGCCCAGGGGTCGGCGAAGCTGGTCAGGCGCGCCAGGCGATAGGGTTCGGCGATCGCCACGTAGAAACCGGCCAGCCCCACCAGGCCCAGCAGCAGCACGAAACGCCCCCAGGGGGCGCCGGCGAGCAGCAGCATGCCCATCACGCAGCCGGTCATCACCACCACGGCACCGTAGTCGGGCTCGAGGATCAACAGCAGGGCGATCAGCGCCATCACCAGCAGGGGGCGCAGGAAGGCGCCCCACTGCCGCCTCACCTGGGGCAGGAAGCGCTCCAGATAGCCCGCCATGTAGGCGATCAGACAGAGCTTGGCGACCTCCGAGGCCTGGAGGTTGAAGGGCACCCCGGGGATCGAGAGCCAGCGCTTACTGCCGTTGATCTCGCGCCCCACCAGCAGCACCAGCACCAGCAGGGCGATGCCCACCAGCAGCAGCAGCGGCCCGTTGGCCTTCCACCATAGCAGCGGCACTCGCACTACCAGGGCCGCGACGAGCAGCGCGACCACCAGGAAGATGCCGTGGCGGATGCTGAAGTAGTAGGCGTTGCCGGTCAGGCTCGAGGCCACCTCGGTGGAGGCCGAGGTGACCATCACCCAGCCGATCAGCATCAGCGACAGGGCCGCCAGCAGCAGCCAGCCGTCGAAGGGCTGGTCGCGGGTGGAGAGGCGTTCCCGCCAGCGGGCCAGGCGTTTCATGGTGTCCTCCCCGCCAGGCGCTGCACCCGGCGACGAAACGCCTCGCCCCGCGCCTGGTAGTTGGCAAACTGATCGAGGCTGGCACAGGCCGGCGAGAGCAGCACGCAGTCGCCGGGCTCGGCGATGGCGGCGGCGCGGGTCATGGCGGCGTCCAGGTTCTCCACCAGGGTCAGCGGTAGCCGCCCCCCCAGCGCCCGCTCCAGGCGCTCGGCATCCAGGCCGAAGAGGATCGCCTCGCGGCCGTAGCGGGCCAGGGGCTCGGCGAGCGGTCGAAAGTCGGCGCCCTTGCCCACCCCGCCGGCGAGCAGCACGAGCCGCCCCTCGAGGGTCGGGCCGAGGCCGGCGATGGCGGCCAGGGTGGCCCCCACGTTGGTGCCCTTGGAGTCGTTGATCCAGCGCACGCCCTCGACCTCGGCGACCAGTTCGCCACGGTGCGGCAACCCGGGAAAGCGGCGCAGCACGCGACACATGGCGTCCAGCGGCAGGTCGAGGCGGCGTCCCACGGCCAGCGCCGCCAGGGCATTGGCCTGGTTGTGGCGCCCCGGCAGGCGGACCTCGTCGGCCGGCATCAGCGGCTCGTCGCCATGCATCAGCCAGCCGCGCCCCTCACGACGGCCGATGCCCCACTCACCGGCCGCGGGAGTGCCGGTGGTGAAGCGGTCCTGGGCCGGCAGGCGGGTCTCGGGCCAGGTCATGGGCTCCTCGGCGTTGATCACCCCATGGCGAGCGCCACGGAAGATACCGAGCTTGGCGGCCCGATAGCCGGCCATGTCACCGTGGCGATCCAGGTGGTCCTCGGAGAGGTTGAGGAAGACCGCGCTCTCGGCCCCGAGGCGCGGCGTGGTCTCGAGCTGGAAGCTGGACAGCTCCAGCACGTACAACTCGGCCTCGGGGGCCTCGGCCAGCAGGTCCAGGGCCGGGGTGCCCAGGTTGCCGCCCACCGCGACGCGGCGGCCGGCTTCCCGGGCCATCTCGCCGATCAGGGTGGTGACGGTGGACTTGGCATTGGAGCCGGTGATGGCAACGATGGGCGCGTGACAGGCACGCACGAAGAGCGCGATCTCCCCCACCAGCAGCGGCTCGCCGGTGGCCTCGCGGCTACGGTCGGCGAGTTCGGCCAGTCCCGGGGTACGCGGGTCGACGCCGGGGCTGACCACCACCTCCTCGACCTCGGAGAGGTCCAGGTCACTCGGCGGCCCGCAGTGGACCTCGACCCCCGGATGGGCCGCGCGGAAGTCATCCATGCCGGGCGGTATGGCCCGGGTGTCGGCGACCATGAAGGACCGACCCAGCCGGTTCAGGTGGCGACAGATGGCGCGCCCGGAGACGCCGAGCCCGACCACCAGCGTGACTCCCTTCGGCACCTTAACCATGGTTGGCTCCTGGCGTACGACGTTGACGATCTTCCCCCGCGGGGCTCAGCGAATCCGTTCAGCGAACCTTCAGCGTGGCCAGGCCGATCAGCACCAGGACCACGGTGATGATCCAGAAGCGCACGATGACCCGCGGCTCCGGCCAGCCCTTGAGCTCGTAGTGGTGATGCAGCGGCGCCATGCGGAAGATGCGCCGCCCGGTGAGCTTGTAGGAACCCACCTGAAGGATCACCGAGACGGTCTCCATGACGAAGATGCCGCCCATGATGAACAGCACGATCTCCTGGCGCACGATCACCGCCACCACGCCCAGCGCCGCCCCGAGCGCCAGGGCCCCCACGTCGCCCATGAACACCTGGGCCGGGTAGGTATTGAACCACAGGAAGCCCAGGCCGGCCCCGGCGATGGTGGCGCAGAACACCGCCAGCTCACCGGCGCCGACGATGTTGGGAATCTGCAGGTAGTTGGCGAACACCGCGTTGCCGCTGGCATAGGCGAACACCGCCAGTCCCATGGCCACCAGCACGGTGGGCATGATCGCCAGGCCGTCGAGGCCATCGGTGAGGTTGACCGCATTGGAACTCCCGACGATCACCAGGTAGGTGAGCACCAGATAGAACACGCCGAGCGGCAGCACGATGTCCTTGAACAGCGGCACGATCAGGCTGGTCTCCGCCGGTTCGACGGCGGTGGCGTAGAGCACGCCTGCCGCCGCCAGGCCGATCACCGACTGCCAGAAGTACTTCCAGCGTGCCGGCAGGCCGCGCGGGTTCTTCTCCACCACCTTGCGGTAGTCGTCGACCCAGCCGATGGCACCGAAGCCCAGGGTCACCGCCAGCACGATCCACACATAGTGGTTGGCGAGGTCGCCCCACAACAGCGTGCTGACGGCGATGGCCATCAGGATCATCGCACCGCCCATGGTCGGGGTGCCGGCCTTGGAGAGATGCGACTGGGGGCCGTCGTCACGTACCGCCTGGCCGATCTGGCGCTCCACCAGGCGACGAATCATCACCGGCCCGAGCCACAGGCAGAGCACCAGGGCGGTGAGGGTCCCCAGGATCATGCGCAGGGTCAGGTAGTTGAAGACGTTGAAGGCGCTGAAGAATTGCGCCAGTAGATTGGCCAGATAAAGCAGCATGTATCGCGTTCACCTTGATGCATCCGAGCGCAGTGCGGCCACCACCTGTTCCATGCCGGCACTGCGCGATCCCTTGACCAGCACGCTGGCCCCTGGCGGCAGATGGTTGAGGACGTGGCGCGTCAGCGCCTCCCGATCGTCGAAGTGGCACCCCTTCTCGCCGAAGGCTCGGCTCGCCGCCCGTGCCGGCTCGCCGAAGGTGCCGAGGAAGTCGATCCCCAGTTCCCGCGCGTGGCGCCCGATCTCGGCGTGCAACCGGTCGGACGCCTCCCCCAGTTCGCCCATGGCGCCGAGCAGGCACCAGCGCGGCCCGGGCAGCGCCACCAGCAGGTCGAGCGCCGCCTTCACCGCGCCGGGGTTGGCATTATACGTATCATCCAGCAGTCGTGTGGCGTTGATCCCCTCCACGACGCTCAAGCGCCCGGGCATCGGCGCCACCGCGGCGAGGCCGGCGAGCACCTCGGCCTCGTCGAGGCCCATGGCCAGCGCGGCCGCAGCCGCGGCCAGGGCGTTGGCGACGTTGTGGCGCCCCAGCAGGGCGAGCTGCACGCGGCCGAGCTCACGCCCGTCCACGACAAGCGTGAAAGCATAGCGCCCGAGGGCGTCGCAGGCCAGCGCGGAGGCCGTGACCCGGGCCAACCCCTCGAGGCCGAAGTCGAGCACCTCGCGGGGTGCCGCCAGCCGCGCCCAGGTGGCGAAGTAGGCGTCGTCGCGGTTGAGCACCGCCACACCATCGGCGGCGAGCCCGGCGAGAATCTCCGCCTTGGCCTGGGCGATGCGGCCCGGACCGCCGAACTCGCCCACATGGGCGCCGGTGACGTTGGTGATCACCGCTACCCGCGGCTCGGCCAGCACCGTGGTCCAGGCGATCTCGCCGAGGTGGTTGGCGCCGAGCTCCACCACCGCCTGGCGATGCCCCGGCTCGAGCCCGAGCAGGGTCAGGGGGACACCGATGTCGTTGTTGAGATTGCCGCGGGTCGAAAGCGTCGCTCCACGGCGCGACAGCAGCGCCGCGAGCAGCTCCTTCACCGTGGTCTTGCCACTGTTGCCGGTCACCGCCACCAGTGGGCCGCCCCAGGCGCGACGCCGCGCCCGACCGAGCAGCCCCAGGGCCAGGCGGGTATCCGCCACCACCAGCTGCGGCAGCGGATCGTCCCCCGGCCGTTCCACCTTTCTCTCGACCACGGCCGCCACCGCACCGCCTTCCCGGGCCTGGTCGATGAAGTCGTGGGCATCGAAGCGCTCGCCCTTGAGCGCCACGAACAGGCAGCCGGGCACGAGCCGGCGGGTATCGGTGACGATGGCGGTGAGCGCGCGGTCCTCGACCGGTGCCGGCAGCCCCAGGGCGTCCGCCACCGCGGCCAGGGTCGCAAGGCCAGACTGGCTCATGGCGCCCCCTCCTCGGCCCGGGCCGCCAGGGCCCGCTCGGCCTCGTCGACATCCGAGAAGGGGTGACGCACGCCGGCCACGTCCTGATAGGTCTCGTGCCCCTTGCCGGCGATCAGCACCACGTCGTCGCCACCGGCCTCGGCGAGTACCCGGGCGATCGCCTCGGCGCGCCCGCCCAGGTTCCAGGCCCGCTCCCGGCCGTCGTCGGACAGCCCGGCGAGCATCTGCCCGCGGATCGCCGCGGGCGCCTCGCCGCGCGGGTTGTCGTCGGTGACCACCAGGCGGTCGGCGTGGCGCTCGGCGGCGGCCGCCATCAGCGGGCGCTTGCCGGCGTCGCGGTCACCGCCGCAGCCGAACAGGCACCACAGTCGACCGCTGCCCGGCAGGTGCGCCGCGAGCGCCGTGAGCGCGCTCTCCAGGGCATCCGGGGTATGGGCGTAGTCGATCACCACCGTGGGGGCACCAGGGCGCACGAGGGCCTGCATGCGCCCCGGCACCGGCGTCAGTTCGCCGGCGGCGGCGAACAGCGCCTCCAGTCCATGACCGAGCCCGTGGAGAGTCGCCATGGCGAGCAGGACATTGTCGAGGTTGAAGCGGCCCAGCAGCGGCAGCTCGAGCACCCGTTCGCCCTCGGGGGTGGCGATCAGTGCCCGCTGTCCGGCCTCATGGGGCCGCCAGTCCACGACCCTCAGGGTCACCGCCTCGTCCTCGCCGGTCGCCAGCACCCGCACACCGGGGTCCAGACCCGCCAGCATCAACCGGGCCAGCGGATCGTCGGCATTGACCACGGCGAGCTCGAGCTCCGGCCGGCGGAACAGCCGCGCCTTGGCGGCGGCATAGGCGATCATGCTGCCGTGGTAGTCGAGATGGTCGCGGGTCAGGTTGGTGAACAGCGCGGCGGTGATCCGGCACCCCTCCAAACGCCCCTGTTCCAGGGCATGGGAGGAGACCTCCATGGCCACGCGCCGGACCCCGCTCGCGGCGAGTTCGCCGAGCGACGCCTGCAGGGCCAGCGGCCCCGGCGTGGTCAGGCCGGCGTCGATCAGGGCCCCGGGGCGGCCGTGTCCGAGGGTACCGACCAGGCCGGTATCGACGCCGAGTGCCCGACTCAGCTCGGCCAGGTAGTGGGTCACCGAGCTCTTGCCGTTGGTGCCGGTCACGCCGATCAGTTCCAGCGCGGCAGGCACCGCGAAGAGTTCGCGGCCCAGCTCGCCGAGACGCCCGCGTAGCCCCTCGAGCGGCACCACCCGAGGATCGACCGGGACGGCCGATGGCGCGTCGGCCTCCCGATGGGCGAGCACCAGACCGGCGCCGGCCGCGAGGGCCGCTTCGATGAAGTCGCGACCATCGCTGGCCACGCCCGGCACGGCGACGAAGACATCGCCCGCCGTCAGGCGACGGCTGTCCATCACCAGGCGCACCGGGCGCTCGTCGAGCCGGGGCAGCTCGACCCCGGGCCAGCCCCGCCTCAGGCTGGCCGCCAACCGCGCTGCACTCACCTGCATGAACTGCGTCTCCCCTGGCTCGGATACATGGTCGGTTTCAGCGAACCCGCTGGTCGGGCGGCACATCGAGCAGCCGCAGGGCGTTGCCGGTGACTCGCGAGAACACCGGCGCCGCCACGGCGCCACCGTAATACTCCCCTCCACGCGGGTGGTCGATCATCACCACGGTGACGATGCGCGGGTCCGAGACCGGCGCGATGCCCGCGAACAGGCTGCGGTAGACGTTCTGCTGGTAACCGCTGGCCGAGGTCTTGCGCACCGTGCCGGACTTGCCGGCCACACGGTAGCCGGCCACGCCGGCACGCCGCCCACCGGTACCCGGCTGGACCGATTCCTCCATGATCCGCAACAGGTCATGGGCCACGTCGGGTTCGATCACCGGCATGCCCGATGACGGCTCCGACAGCCTGAGCAGCGACGGCGGCATCCTGACGCCATCGTTGGCGATGGCAGTATAGGCGCTGGCCAGTTGCAACGCCGAAACGGAGAGGCCATAGCCATAGGAGATCGCCGCCCACTGGCTGCGCGACCAGCGCACCGGTGCCGGCAGGCTGCCGGTGGACTCGCCCGGGAACCCGGTTTCCGGGCTCTGGCCGAAGCCGAGCCGCCGGTAGAGATCCGGCACCACGGGGTCATCGAGCTCGAGTACCAGCTTCGACATGCCGATGTTGGAGGATTTCTCGAGGATCCCGGCCATGTCCAGCTCGCCGTAGTTGCGGATATCACGGATGGTGAAGCGGTCGATACGCATCCAGCCGGGCGAGGTATCGACCACGGTGTCGCGGTCGAACCGGCCGCTCTCCATGATCGCCGCCATGGCCAGGGGCTTCATCACCGAGCCGGGCTCGAAGACGTCGACGATGGCCTGGTTGCGCAGCCCACGCGGGTCGATGCCGGCACGATTGTTGGGGTTGTAGGAGGGCTGGTTGGCCATGGCCAGCACCTCGCCGCTGCGGGCATCCATCATCACCACCACCCCGCCGTCGGCCTCGTGCTCGGTCACCGCGGCCTTGAGTTCGCGATAGGCCATGTACTGCAGGCGCTGGTCGATGGAAAGGGTGAGATCGCCGCCGGGCCGCGCCTCGCGCAGCAGTTGCAGGTCGCGCACCAGGCGGCCGCGCCGGTCCTTGAGCACCCGCCGCTGCCCGGGGGTCCCGGCGAGATGGGGCTGGTAGGCGAGCTCGAGGCCTTCCTGGCCGGCGTCGTCGACGTTCGTCACCCCCAGCAGCTGGGCGGTGACCTCGCCGGCCGGGTAGTAGCGCTTGTATTCGTTCTGGGCATAGACACCGGGAATCCGCAGGTCGAGGACCCGCTGGGCCGCCTCCGGGGTCATCTGCCGCCGCAGGTACATGAACTCGCGTTCGCCGTAGCGCCCGACGCGTTCGTTGAGCGCATCGAGCTCCACCCCCAGGGCCCGGGCCAGCATCAGCCGCTGGATGCTGTCCACCGGCAGCTCCTGGGGATTGGCCCACAGCGTCACCACCGGCGTGGAAATGGCCAGCGGTTCGCCGTTGCGGTCGGTGATCATGCCCCGGTGGGCGGAAATGGTGTCGGTGCGCAGGGTGCGGGCATCGCCCTGCCCCTGCAGGAAGGGGCGGTCGATCACGTGCAGGATGGCGATGCGACCGCCCAGCAGGCCGAGGCCGATCGCCACCAGCAGCAATACCAGGCCATAGCGCAACCCGCCCATGGGCGCCATGGGCGGCGGGCGGCGCGGCGTCACCCCGCTGCGCACCTCGGTACTCATGGCCGGATCACCTCGACCTCGTTGACATCGGGCAGGCGCATCTCCAGGCGTTCGACGGCGAGGCGTTCGATACGGGCCGGCGACGACCAGGCGCTCTCCTCGAGCAGCAGCTGGCCCCACTCGGTCTGCAACTGGTTCTGCTCACGCTCGAGCTGCTGCAGACGGCCATACTGCTCGCGGGTCAGGTGGCTGGCGGTGATCACCGCCAGGGCACTGACCAGGCAGGCCATCACCAGCAGGGTGGCGACCAGCAGCAGGCTCGACCGGCCCCGCAGCCAGTCGAAGGCGGATGCCGTCGCGGGTCGTCCCTGGACCATGACGCCTCCTCAATGCCGCTTGCGTGCCACGCGCATCACCGCACTGCGGGCACGGGGGTTGTCCTCGACCTCGGCGGCCGTCGGGCGCTGCGCCTTGCCCAGGGCCTCCAGCCGCCGCTCGAGCTGGTCGTCACGGATCGGCACGCCGCGTGGCAGGTGGGTATCGCCCCGCACATGCTGGCGAATGAAGCGCTTGACCCGGCGGTCCTCCAGGGAGTGGAAGCTGATCACCACCAGGTGACCGCCCGGAGCCAGGGCCTCCAGCGCCGCCTCCAGGGCCGCATCGAGCTGCTCGAGCTCGCCGTTGACCTGGATGCGCAGCGCCTGGAAGACACGGGTCGCCGGGTGCTTGCCTTTCTCCCAGGCGGGATGGGCGGTCTTGACGACATCGGCGAGATCCGCCGTGCGGGTGAAGGGCCGTTCGGTGCGACGCGCGACGATGGCCCGAGCCAGACGCCGGGCGAAGCGCTCCTCGCCGTAGGTCTTGAAGACCCGGGCGATCTCCGCCTCCTTGGCCCGGCCAATGAAGTCCGCCGCACTCTCGCCGCGGGTCGGATCCATGCGCATGTCCAGCGGGCCGTCGCGCAGGAAGCTGAAACCGCGCTCGGGGTCGTCGAGCTGGGGCGAGGAGACGCCGACGTCGAGCAGGATGCCGGCCAGCCGACCGTGCAGGCCATGGCGATCGGCGATCTCGCCGAGCCGGGCGAACTCGCCCTGCTCGATGGCAAAGCGCGGATCCGTGATGGCGGCCGCCTCGGCGATCGCCTGGGGATCGCGATCGATGGCCAGCAGGCGCCCTTCGGGAGCCAGCCGGCCGAGGATCTCACGGGAGTGGCCGCCGCGCCCGAAGGTGCCATCCAGGTAAGCGCCGCGCGGCTCGTGGACCAGGGCGGCGACGGCGCCATCGAGCAGCACGCTGGCATGGCGAAAGCCGCGGGAGGCGTGTTCAGGGGCGGGTGACGGCATGCGCTTCTCGATGACAAGCTGGAGGGGGCGGACGCGACGACAAGATTCGCGAGTGGGAGTCGGCCGATAAGCCGGGTTCTGTCGTGGACAGTCATTCATCTAGGGGCCGCGTCACCACGGCCCTCGAGCAACCTACCCGAACCCGACGCGGGCCACGCCATGGGGTTCCTATTTGGTCTTGCTCCGAGTGGGGTTTACCTTGCCACGCACTGTTACCAGGCGCGCGGTGCGCTCTTACCGCACCCTTTCACCCTTGCCGGCCTCCCGGGGGAGACGTAGGCGGTCTGCTCTCTGCTGCACTTTCCGTCGGCTCGCGCCGCCCAGGCATTACCTGGCACTCTGCCCTGTGGAGCCCGGACTTTCCTCCCCTGGCCCGATCCGAGAACCGGGACCAGCGGCGACTGCCTGGCCAACTCCCGCGGCAAGCATACCAGCGCCTCGCGCGCCCCTCAATCCCCGTCCTTGAGCGCCTGCGCCCTGGCGTACCAGGCCTTCTTGCCGCCGCCGAGCACCCGGGCCGCCACCGCCGCGGCCTGCTTGACCCCCACCCCCTCGACCAGCATCGCCGCGAGGAGGGCGTCGGCGTCCACCGCCGCGGCCTCCTCGTCTTCGCGGGGCGGGGCACCGGCCACCATGATCACGAACTCGCCGCGGGCCTGGTCGGGGTCGGTCGCCATGCGCTCGAGCAGCTCGGCCGCCGTGCCGTCGAGGAAGGTCTCGAAGGCCTTGGACAACTCTCGCGCCAGCACCAGGCGACGACCGCCCAGGCAGGTGGCCAGGTCGGCCAGGGTGTCGCGGATACGATGAGGGGACTCATAGAAGACCAGGGTCTCCTCGCGCCTCGCCAGCGCCTCCAGGCGGCCGCGGCGGCCACTCCCCTTCGCCGGCAGGAAGCCACTGAACAGGAAGCGGTCGGTGGGCAGGCCCGCCGCCGAGAGCGCCGTCACCAGGGCACAGGGGCCTGGCAGCGGCACGATACGCCGGCCGCGGGCACGCAGCTCGCGCACCAGCACGAAGCCCGGGTCGCTGATCAGTGGCGTGCCGGCATCGCTGACCAGGGCGATCGACTCACCGGCGGCGAGCCGCGCATCGAGCTGGGCAACCCGGGCCGCCTCGTTGTGCTCGTGCAGCGAGAGCATCGGCACCGAGAGCCCGAGGTGCCGCAACAGCCGGGCCGTGTGTCGGGTATCCTCGGCGGCGACCAGCGCCACCTCGCCCAGCACCCTGGCGGCGCGGGGGCTCAGATCCTCCAGATTCCCAATCGGCGTGGCGACCACGTACAATGTGCCCATACTCGAGTCAGACATGTCGGCTCCCCTGGCGCCCTCAGGACAAGGATGGATTCATGCGGAAAATGCCCCGCGGCCCCATGGCCGCCGCGCTCCTGGCACTGCTGCTGGTCGGCTGTGCCTATCAACCCGGTATCGTCGAGCGCATGCCCGACGACGATCCCGGCCGCCTGCTCGAGCAGGCCCAGCAGCAAGCCCCCGAACAGGCCGCCCTCACCCGGCTCGAAGCGGCCGACATCCTAGCACGCCAGGGGCAGCGCACCCAGGCACTCGAGATCGCCGGCGACATCGACGACGGCCTGCTCCCCGGCCAGGCCAGGGCACGCTGGGCACTGCTGCTCTCCGGGTTGGGTGAGGACCTGGACGACCCCTGGGCGGTGATCCAGGCCGGACAGGACATCGACGCCCTCGACCTCTCCCGCGACCAGGCCGACACCCTGCGCCAGCGCCTGGGGCTGGCCCTGCTCGAGGTCGACGAGCCTGGCGCCGCCGCCGAGGCACTGCTTCGTGCCCAGGCCGACTCCGACCAGGAGGCCCTCAACGATCCGATCTGGAAGGCCCTCTCGCGTCTCGATGGGCGCGAACTCTCGGCGCTGCGCGACGGCGCCGACGACCTCACCCAGGGCTGGCTGGACCTGGCCGAGCTGGCCCGCAGCAGCGCCGGCGACCTGGAGCGACTGTTCAGCCGCCTCGACGACTGGCGTGAGCGCCACCCCCGGCACCCCGCCGCACGGCGGGTACCCTCCGATCTGCTGGCCCTGCGCGACCTGCGCGGGATGGAGGTCGACCACATCGCCGTCTTCCTGCCCGAATCGGGCCCGTTGTCGGGCGTCGCCGGCGCCATCCGCGAAGGCATGCGCGCCCATCACCTCAACGCCGCCGATGGCGGCAGCAGCGCCCGCCTGAGCTTCATCGACGCCAGCAACAGCGACCTTGCGGCGCTCTATCGAGAGGCCGAGAATCGCGGCGCCCAGGTGGTGATCGGCCCGCTCGACAAGGATCAGGTCACCGAGCTCGAGAACCTCGACAGCGTGCCGCTGCCGACCCTGGCGCTCAACTATGGCCATGGCGAACGCAACCAGGCCCGAGGGCTCTTCCAGTACGGCCTCTCCGCCGAGGACGAGGCCCGCCAGTCGGCGCGCCGCGCCTGGCAGGACGGCCACCGCCGGGCGGTCCTGATGGTGCCGGACAACGACTGGGGGCGTCGCGTCGGTGAAGCCTTCTGGAGCGAGTGGAGCGAGCGCGGCGGCGAGGTCACCAATGCCGTGCGCTACGACCCGGAGGGCAGCGTCGCCAATGCGGTGCGCCCGGCGCTGCGCGTGAGCGGTGAACGCGCACGGCTCGGCGACATCGACATGCTGTTCCTGCTCGCCCTGCCCGAGTATGCCCGCCAGGTCCCCCCCACCCTGGACTACTACTACGCCAGCGGATTGCCGATCTATGCCACCTCGCATCTCTTCGAGGGTCGCCTGCAGCCGCGGCTGGACCACGACCTCGACGATGTCCAGTTCATCGACATCCCCTGGCAGATTCCCGATGCCGCGGTGGGCGGCGAGGACGCCCTGCCCTTCACGACCAGCTATCGCCAGTTGCGCGAGGAGTCCGACCCGGCGCTGTTCCGACTGATGGCCATGGGGGTCGATGCCTATGAACTCGCGCGCCGCCTGCCGCAATTCCAGGCCGTGCCGGACAGCGAGCTGTACGGCGCCACCGGGACCCTGCGCCCGGGAAGCGACGGTCGCATCCAGCGCCAGTTGCCCTGGGCGCGCTTCGAGAACGGCGTGCCGCGTCCCATCCTGATCCCCGGGCTCTTCGGCCAGGGCGGCCGCGGCGGCTCCAGCGACAACCACGACGCCAGCAGCGACTGATGGCCGGCCCCCGCGACGCCCGGGCCCGTGGCGGCGCCGTCGAGCGTCTCGCCGCGGCCTGGCTGGCCGACCGGGGCCTCGATCTCGAGGCGAGCAACCAGCACGCCAAGGGCGGCGAGATCGACCTGGTGATGCGCGACGGCGAGGTACTGGTGTTCGTCGAGGTTCGTCACCGTGCCGACACCCGCCACGGCCACCCGCTCGAGACCGTCACCGCCGCCAAGCAGCGCCGCCTGATCCGGGCGGCGCGTTTTTATCTCCAGCGCAACGGGCTATCATGTCCCTGCCGCTTCGACGTGCTGGCCGTGACCGGCCAGGCCCCGGCCCTCGACTTCCTGTGGGTGCAGGGTGCCTTCGACGCGTTCTGACCGGCCAAGCCA
Organism: Halomonas heilongjiangensis; assembly: GCF_002879645.1. Lineage (GTDB taxonomy): Bacteria > Pseudomonadota > Gammaproteobacteria > Pseudomonadales > Halomonadaceae > Halomonas > Halomonas heilongjiangensis. The sequence goes on from NZ_PNRE01000061.1 coordinate 41,572, forward strand.
AACTGCCCCACAGGCACGAACCAGGACCAGGAACCCAGCATGGATTTCCAGCAGCGAATTCTCGGCCACTTCAACGCCAGCATCGACACCAAGACCTACGCCAGTGAAGTGCTGCCGCCCTTCATCGAGGTGGCCAGCCAGATGATGGTGCAGTGCCTGGTCAATGAAGGAAAGATCCTCGCCTGCGGCAACGGCGGCAGCGCCGGCGACAGCCAGCACTTCTCTTCCGAGCTGCTCAACCGCTTCGAGCGCGAGCGCCCGAGCCTGCCCGCCCTGGCCCTGACCACCGACACCTCGACGCTGACCTCCATCGCCAACGACTACAGCTACAACGAGGTCTTCTCCAAGCAGGTGCGTGCCCTGGGACAACCCGGCGACATCCTGCTGGCCATCTCCACCAGCGGCAACTCGGCCAACGTGATCCAGGCGATTCAGGCGGCCCACGACCGCGACATGACGGTGGTGGCCCTCACCGGCCGCGATGGCGGCAACATGGCCTCCCTGCTCGGCCAGGACGACTGCGAGGTCCGCGTGCCGGCCACTTCCACCGCCCGCATCCAGGAGGTTCACCTGCTGGTGATCCACTGCCTGTGCGATCTGATCGACGAACAACTCTTCGGCGCAAGCGAGTAACTCCCATGACCAAGAAGTCCCTGTGCACCCCCCTGCTGCTGACCCTGGCACTCGGCATCGCCGGCTGTACCGCCGTTACCGGCGTCACCAACCCCGGCACCCTCGACGAGAACTACGGCAGACGCACCCTCGGCACCCAGGTCGAGGATGAGAGCATCGAGACCAAGATCCGTCACAACCTGCGTCGTACCGACGCCCGCCTGGGCGACGCGCGCATCAATGTCGACGCCTACAACGGCGTGGTTCTGCTCACCGGCCAGGTGCCGAGCGAAGAGCTGAAGGACAAGGCGACCGAGATCGCCGGCGAGGTGCGCAACGTGCGCGAGGTGCACAACGAACTGACCGTGGCCGGCAACCTGCCCGCCAGCCAGCGGCTTTCGGATACCTGGGTGAATACCCGGATCCGCACCAACCTGGCCGGCAACGAGTCGATCGACTCGGGACGCATCCGCGTGGTCACCGAGAACGCCAGCGTCTACCTGATGGGCATCGTCAGCCGCGCCGAAGCGGATCGTATCGTCGAGGCGGTCTCGCGGATCGGCGGCGTGCAGCGCATCGTCAAGGTATTCGACTACATCGACTGACGCTCTCGAGCCCTGGATCGCGAACGGCAGGCCCGAAGGCCTGCCGTTTCGTTTGCCGCTCTTCTCACCTTCACACCCACGCCTCGCATCAGGCTACTTGATGACCCGCAGCGAGGGGCGCCCCTTGCGAGGCCGGGCCTCGCCGTCGGCATCCACCCCCGACTCCCCGGCTTCAGGATCGTCGCCCGGCGCCTCGGCATCGACACTGGAAAGCACCGGCTCGTCGGCCTCGGGCTTGGCCGACTCCGGCAGCACTGGCTCGTGGCCGAACACCATGCCTACGCCGTTCTCGCGCGCATAGATCGCCACGAGCGCCGAGATCGGCACCATGATGCGCATCGGCTGGCCACCGAAGCGGGCACTGAACCCCAGCGCCTCGTTCTCCATGAAGAGATCTCGCACCGCGGTGGGCGCCATGTTGAGCACGATCTGGCCGTTCTGCACGAACTGGCGCGGCACCTCGACGCCGGGCTGCTCGGCATCGACGACGATATAGGGGGTGAGCTCGTTGTCCAGCAACCACTGGTACAGGGCTCTGGCGAGATAGGGGCGGCTCGATTGCATCATCTTGCCCTCCTGCATTGGGGAGCCCGGACCAAGGGGCCGGGACTCGGATTCAGGGACGCATCTCGCGTTCGCTTTCGCTCAGCGCGGCCTTGAAGCCCTCGCGGTCGAACAACCGCTCCATGTAGCCGGTCAGCGGCTTGATCTGCGGCTCCGGCAATTCGATACCCAGCACCGGCAGGCGCCAGAGGATCGGGGCCAGACAGCAGTCGACCAGAGTGAACTCCTCGCTCATGAAGAACGGCATGTCCTCGAAGATCGGCGAGATGCCGATCAGGCTCTCGCGTAACTCCTTGCGTGCCTTCTCGGCCTCCTTCCGGGGCGAGCCGAGGATCTGGTCGACCAACGGGCACCATTCGCGCTCGATGCGATGCATCCACAGGCGGCTCTGGGCCCGGGCCACCGGATACACCGGCAACAGCGGCGGATGCGGGAAACGCTCGTCCAGGTACTCCATCATCACCTTCGACTCATAGAGCACCAGGTCCCGGTCCAGCAGCGTGGGAACGCTGTTGTAGGGGTTGAGGTCGGCGAGCTCCTCGGGGTGCTGCTCGTCGGTGACCTCGACGATATCCACCGCCACGCCCTTCTCGGCGAGCACGATGCGTACACGATGACTGAAGTGGTCATCGCCCCCGGAGTAGAAGATCATCGACGACCGCTTGGCCACTACACCCATGAAACAATCCTCGCATCAGTTCGAACCGGAATGATAACACGACAGCCCCCGCCTTGAGGGGCCGAGCACGAACCACCTTGCATGAACCACAGGGGGCGCATGGCCTCCGGCCACACGCCCCCGGTCACGTCCGTCGCTGACGGATCAGTGGATGTCGCGCCAGTACTCGCGCTTCAGCAGGTAGGCGATGACACCGAAGATGAAGATGAAGATCAGCACCTTGGGCGCCAGGGTCTGGGCATGCAGCTTGGACGGCTCGCCGACGTAGACCAGGAAGTTGGTCAGGTCATAGACCGCCTCCTCGAACTCGTCGGGCTCCATGGCCCCCGGCTGGGTCACCTGCAGCACTTCGCAGGACTGGTACTTGCCGGTCAACGGATCGAGTTCGGCGCCCTCGATGGGGCGGTCGCTCTCGGCGCAGACCTTCTCCTGTACCCCCTGCAGCGGCTCGAGCACGTTGGGCATCGCCACCATGTCGAAGACGGCGTTGTTGACGCCGGTCGCACGGCTTGGATCCTTGTAGAAGCTCAACAGGTAGGAGTAGATCCAGTCCCCACCACGCAGGCGACCATGCAGGGTCAGATCGGGTGCGGCGGCACCGAACCAGTTGTCCCCGTCCTCGCGAGTCATCGCCACGTGCATCTGGTCGTTGTAGGCCAGGTCCGAGGAGAAGATCAGGTTCTGCTCGACCAGATCCTGGGGCATACCGAAATCCTCGGCGGCCCGGGCGAAACGCTGGTGCTCCAGGGAGTGGCAGCCCATGCAGTAGTTCACGTAGAGCTGCATGCCACGCTGCAGTGACTCCTGGTTGCTCAGGTCCGGGGTCATGGAGTGGGGCACGTCCTCGGCCCCGGCACCCAGCGCTGTTAAGGGCACCAGCGCGAAGAGCAGTGCGAACAGTTGCTTTTTCATTAGCCAGTCACCCTCTCCGGAACGGGTTTGGTCTTCTCCAGCCGGGTGTAGAGCGGCATCAGCAGGAAGAAGGCGAAATACAGGGCGGTGCAGAGCTGCGCCACCGCGGTACGCAGCGCCGTGGCCGGCAGCGCCCCGAGGATACCCAGGATCACGAAGCTGACCGCAAACAGCACCAGCATGACCTTGGACATCCAGCCCTTGTAGCGCATCGAACGCACCGGGCTGCGGTCGAGCCAGGGCAGCACGAAGAGCACCGCAATGGCGCCGCCCATGAACAGCACCCCGAGGAACTTGGCGTCGAGCCCGAAGAGGTCGAAGGTGATGGCCCGCAGGATCGCGTAGAAGGGCGTGAAGTACCACACCGGCGCGATGTGGTCAGGCGTGACCATGGGGTTGGCAGGCTCGAAGTTGGGTCGCTCGAGGAAATAGCCACCGCCCTCCGGGAAATAGAACACCACCACGGCGAAGACGAACAGGAAGACCGCCACGCCGACGATATCCTTCACCGTGTAGTAGGGATGGAACGGGATGCCGTCGAGTGGCTTGCCGGTCTCGTCCTTCTTGGCCTTGATGTCGATGCCGTCGGGGTTGTTGGAGCCGACCTCGTGCAGGGCGATCAGGTGCAGGACCACCAGTGCCAGGATCACGATGGGCAGCGCCACCACGTGCAGGGCGAAGAAGCGGTTCAGGGTGATGCCCGAGATCAGGAAGTCGCCCCGCACCCACTGGGCCAGATCCGGGCCGATGAACGGGATCGCCGAGAACAGCGAGATGATCACCTGCGCCCCCCAGTAGGACATCTGCCCCCAGGGCAGCAGGTAGCCCATGAAGGCCTCGGCCATCAGCAGCAGGTAGATCGCCATGCCGAAGATCCACACCAGCTCGCGGGGCGCCTTGTAGGAGCCGTAGAGCAGGCCGCGGAACATGTGCAGGTAGACGACGACGAAGAAGGCCGAGGCACCGGTGGAGTGCAGGTAGCGGATCAGCCAGCCGTACTCCACGTCGCGCATGATGTACTCGACCGAGGCAAAGGCACCCTCGGCCGAAGGATTGTAGCTCATCGTCAGCCACACGCCGGTGAGGATCTGGTTGACCAGTACCAGCAAGGCCAGCGAACCGAAGAAGTACCAGAAGTTGAAGTTCTTCGGCGCGTAGTACTTGGACAGGTGGTCCTGCCACATCTGGGTGGCAGGAAAGCGGTCATCGACCCAGCGCATGAGGCCGCGTTCCGCCTTGACGCGATTCGGGGTACCCATCAGGCAGTCTCCTCATCTTCACCGACGATGATGTCATCGTCTTCAAAGCGGTACGGCGGCACCTCGAGGTTGGTCGGGGCCGGCACGTTGCGGAATACCCGTCCCGCCAGGTCGAAATAGGAGCCGTGGCAGGGACAGAAGAAGCCGCCCGGCCAGTTGTCCATGTCAACCGCATCCGGCTCGGGCCGGTAGAGCGGCGAACAGCCCAGGTGGGTGCAGATACCGATCAACACGCCGATCTCGGGACGAATGGAACGCAACGGTCCGCTGACATACCCCGGCTGCTGGGGAACCTCGGAATCCGGGTCGGAGAAACGCGCCGGGTCGCTGCTCTCGGTCCGCTCGATCATCTCGGGGGTGCGATTGATGACCCACACCGGCCGCCCCCGCCATTCGACGGTCATGCGCTGACCCGGTTCGAGCTTGGAGATGTCAGCTCGTACCGGCGCACCCGCCGCCCTTGCCCTGGCACTGGGCTGCCAGGAAGCCACAAAGGGGACCGCTACCCCGACGGCACCCACCGCACCCACAACGGTGGTGGCACCCACGAGGAAACGGCGCCGACCCTTGTTCACGCCGTTGTCTGCCATTTCAGGTTTCTCCCATCAGCTTACCCGTCGTTCCATCACGGGCAGGAACGCATCCCGCGACCACGGACACCAAATGCGCACTATGGTAAAAAATCGTGACGCCCCGCACAAGGACAACCACCCTTGACCAAGGTGGAAAGCCGGCGACAAATCATTGATCAGGAATAAAAAAACGCCCAGGTCATGGGACCCGGGCGTTTTTTCTCGCCGCAGCGACCGCTTAACGCTTGGAGAACTGCGGGCGGCGACGCGCCTTGCGCAGGCCGACCTTCTTGCGCTCGACCTGACGGGCGTCACGGGTGACGTAGCCGGCTTCGCGCAGCGACTTGCGGAATTCCTCGTTGTACACCATCAGGGCACGGGTGATGCCGTGACGGATGGCCCCGGCCTGGGACGAACCGCCGCCGCCCTTGACGGTGACGAAGACGTCGAACTGGTTCAGGGTGTCGGTCAGCTCCAGCGGCTGACGGACCACCATGCGCCCGGTGACGCGACCGAAGTACTGGTCCAGCTCACGGCTGTTGACGATGATCTTGCCGGTGCCCGGCTTCAGGAAGACGCGGGCGGTAGAGGTCTTGCGGCGCCCGGTACCGTAATACTGCTGTGTCATGGCGAAGACTCCCTCAGATGTTCAGTTCTTGCGGCTGCTGGGCAGCATGCGGATGCTCGGTGCCGGCATAGACCTTGAGCTTGGAATACATGGCACGACCCAGGGGACCCTTCGGCAGCATGCCCTTCACGGCGGACTCGATGATGCGCTCCGGCGCGTGCTCGACCAGCTTGTCGAAGGTCATGGAGCGCAGGCCACCCGGATAACCGGTGTGGCGATAATAGGTCTTGGCCTTGGCCTTGTTGCCGGTGACCTTCACCTTCTCGGCATTGATCACGACGATGTAGTCGCCGGTATCGACATGCGGGGTGAATTCCGGCTTGTGCTTGCCGCGCAGGCGACGAGCGATTTCGGTGGCCAGACGGCCGAGCGTCTTGTCCGTGGCGTCGACGACGTACCAGTCGCGCTGGACGGACTGCGGTTTGGCAGTGAACGTCTTCATGGAGGTATCACCAGATCGATGTATTGGGTCCTGCCGCCGGAGCGCCCGGCATGGGACCATCCCTATTCTTCTTGGTTGCCCCGCCTCGCGGAGGACGGCACAACGGTCGAGCGAGCGCGCATTCTACACGAGCCACCGGTGCCAAGGCAATGCCGCACTCAAGCTCGAAGCTCGAAGCTCGAAGCTCGAAGCCAGACTCTTGCCTCCGGCATCTGAATCAAGATTTTTCTTACAGCTTAAGGCTTACAGCTCCCGGCGAAGCCGGGTCACGGCTTGTGCGGCAGCGCCAGGTACTCGTGGGACTGCATCTCCTGGAGGCGCGAGAGGGTGCGCTGGAACTCGAACTCCAGGCGGCCGTCGGCGTAGAGCCGCTCGGCCGGCACCTCGGCGGACATCAACAGCTTGACACCGCGATCATAGAATTCGTCGACCATGTTGATGAAACGCCGCGCCTGGTCGTCGGTGGCGCCGCTCATGCGGGTCACGTTGGAGACCAGTACCGTGTGGTACTCCCGGGCCAGCTCGATGTAGTCGTTCTGGCTACGCGGTCCGTCGCACAGCTCGCCAAACTCGAACCACACCACGTCGTCATGCAGCCGCCGGGTGTGCAGTACCCGGTGGTTGATCTCGATGGGCGCCCCCTCCTCTCCCTCATGGCCGGCGATCTCGCGAAAGCTGCGGGCGAGTTCACGTTCGGCACCGGCGTCGAGCGGGGCGTGGAAGATCTCGGCACGCTCCAGGGCCCGCAGGCGATAGTCGATGCCGGAATCGACGTTGACCACCTCGCAGTGGCGGTTGAGCAGGTCGATGGCGGGCAGGAAGCGCGCCCGCTGGAGGCCGTCCCTGTAGAGGTCGTCGGGCACGATGTTGGAGGTCGCCACCAGCACCACGCCGTGCTCGAAGAGCGCCTCGAGCAGGGTGGCCAGGATCATGGCGTCGGTGATGTCCTTGACGAAGAACTCGTCGAAGCAGATCACCCGGGCCTCGCCGGCAAACTTGGCGGCGATCAGCCTGAGCGGGTTCTTCTCGCCCTTGTAGTGCTCGAGTTCGTTGTGCACCCGCTGCATGAAGCGGTGAAAATGGGTGCGCATCTTGTCGGGGAAGGGCAGGGCCTCATGGAAGGTGTCGACCAGATAGGTCTTGCCGCGCCCCACGCCCCCCCAGAAGTAGAGACCGGTGACCTCTGGCAGCGCCGGCTCGGCCGCCTCCTCGCGACGGCCGAAGAGCCCCGCCATGCGCGATTTCAGCCGCTTGCCAGCGGGAACCGCCCGGGGCCGGGCACGCGGCCGCGCCACCAGCTCATCGAAGAGCCGCTGCAGGTGCTCCACCGCACGCTCCTGGGCCGGATCGTACTGGAAGTCGTCTCGCTCGAGATCGGCGCGGTAGCGAGCCATCGGCGTGGCGTGGCGGCTCGCGTCACGGGATGCTGACATGGTTGGCGATGCACTCATGGAACGTCTATGACCTGCTCGCGGCTTCGATGAGGACGGCATTATACGCTTCCGGTCGACGCTGCGCACCGCTGCCGCCGCGTTGACCCGACGCGCGGCCTCGGCCCTATAATGGGGCCACCGGGCAACCCGCCCTCGACACCGGACCCGCCTCGCGCACCGGATCGTCCGATAGCCGCAGGGAGACGAATGTGGACGAAAGCAACATCAACTGGGTGCTGGCCATCGCCAGCCTGCTGGCCGGCATCGGCATCGGCGCACTGGGCTATCACCTGCTCAACGCCGGCGCCGGTCACCTGCAGACGCTCCGCCAGCGACTCGCGGAGCGCGACCGCGAGTTGACCGCACTGAAGGACGGCATCGGCGACCATTTCACCGAGGTGACGGCGCTGGTCGAGAATCTCCAGCGCGACAGCGAGGCCCTGGCGCAGCGGCTCGAGGAAGGCGCGGCGACCCTTGGCAATGGTGTGCCCGCCCAACGTGGCCTGGAGGTGGCCCTGGCGGCCGAGGAGAAGGCAGCCAACGAGGAGTATGCCGTCCCACGCGACTACGCCGACGGCACCGGCGGCACCCTCTCGGAGGATTTCGGCCTGAAGGCCAACCAGAGCAACGCTCCCCAGCCCCCCCGCTACTGACCGCGCCCCACCCACCGCTTTCGAGACGGCGCGACGACCCGGCGCCTTCAGGCCGGGTTGTCGATATCGACGAAGCGATGCTCGAGCCCGAATTCGCTTGCCAGCCACTCGCCCAGCGCCTGGACCCCATAACGCTCCGTGGCATGGTGGCCCGCCGCCAGATAGTGGATCCCCAGCTCCCGGGCCAGATGGGTCGTGCGCTCGGAGATCTCCCCCGAGAGGAAGGCATCGGCGCCGGCCTCCCAGGCGGCGGTGATCATGTCCTGGGCGCCGCCGGTGCACCAGGCGAGGCGGCGAATCTCGCCGCCATTCGCCGCCTCGATCAGCAGTGGCTCGCGCGCCAGCCGCTCGCCCACATGGCGGGCGAGCCCCGGGGCATCCAGCCCGGCTGGCGGCGCCCCCAGCCACAGCAGCCCCTCCCCCGGCGCGCCGTCGGCACAGCCGTCGACGCGCAAGTCCAGGCGCCTGGCCAGCTCGGCATTGTTGCCCAACTGCGGATGGGCATCGAGGGGCAGGTGATAGGCCAGCAGGTTGATGTCGTTGAGCAACAGGGTGCGGAGGCGGCGCTGTTTCATGCCGGTGATCGCCACCGGCTCGTTCTTCCAGAAGTAGCCGTGGTGCACCAGCAGCAGGTCGGCGCCCCAGGTCACCGCCTCGTCGAGCAGTGCCTGGCAGGCGGTGACGCCGGACATCACCCGGACCACCCGATCGCGCCCGGCCACCTGGAGGCCGTTGACGGTGTAGTCCCTGAAGCGACCGGCATCGAGCTGGCGGTCGCAGGCGGCGACCAGTTCATCACGATTCATTCGCACCTCCGCGCATCGGGGAATCGGCATGTTACACTGTCGCCATTGTATCGACCGCGGCCCCGGGTCGCGACAGCACCGCGAGTAAGGAAGCACCCCGCATGCGACGCAACCTGTTGCCGTACGTCTGGCCCGTCATCATCGGCGTGCTGCTGGCCATCGTGCTGCTCAATGCCTTCCCGCAACTGCTGGGACGCCCCGAGGCACCGGCGCTCGCGCCACAGCCCCCGGAGGCACCGGTCGCGCCGACCCTGGTAGAGGCGCCCCCCGAGGAGACGTCGCGCCCCTCCCCCGAACTACGCCAGGCAGACCCCATGGCACGCCAGCAGGGCCCGGTCAGCTACTCGGAGGCGGTGGACCGCGCCGCGCCGGCGGTGGTCAACATCTACTCCTCGCGGGTGGTCGAGCGCGAGCAGCATCCGCTGATGTCGGATCCCTTCTTCCGCCAGTTCTTCGGCGACGACATGCCCGCTCGCCAGCGCATGCTATCGAGCCTGGGCTCCGGCGTGATCGTCAGCGACGACGGCTACGTACTGACCAATCATCATGTCATCGGTGGCGCCGACCAGATCCAGGTGGCGCTGCGCGACGGGCGCGAGACGCTGGCCGAGGTGATCGGCACCGACCCGGAGAGCGACCTGGCGGTGCTGCGCATCGACCTGGACGGCCTGCCGGTGATCGAGCTCGCCGACTCCGGCGACGTCGCGGTGGGCGACGTCTCGCTGGCCATCGGCAACCCCTTCGGGGTCGGGCAGACGGTGACCATGGGCATCATCAGCGCCACCGGCCGCAGTCATCTGGGGCTCAACGCCTACGAGGACTTCATCCAGACCGACGCGGCGATCAACCCCGGCAACTCGGGCGGCGCCCTGATCAATGCCGAGGGCGCCCTGGTGGGGATCAACACCGCCATCTTCTCGCGCTCCGGCGGCTCCCAGGGCATCGGCTTCGCGATCCCCGCCAACCTGGCCCGCAACATCCTCGAGGCGTTGGTCACGCAAGGGCGGGTGATCCGTGGCTGGCTCGGCATCGAGGCCCAGGAGCTGAACCAGGAGCTGGCCGCCTCCTTCGGCCTGCAGGCGCCCCGCGGCGTGGTGATCGCCGGCGTGACCCCCGGGGGCCCGGCCGCTCTCGCCGGCCTGCAGCCCGGCGATGTCCTGCTGGCGGTAGACGGCCGCCAGATCCTCGATGCCCGGATGGCGATGAGCGACATCGCCGCCGTCGAGCCCGGCACCGAGCTGCCGTTGACGGTGCTGCGCGGCGGTGAATCGCTGGAGGTCACCCTGGAAGTGGGTGAACGCCCCGCCCCGGAGCTGCGCCAGCCGCAGCAGTGATCCATACACGACGAAGGCCCCGACATTGCGGGGCCTTCGTCTCGATACGCGCTCAGGCGCTCTGACGAAACCTTTCGATTCCCTGAGGATGCGTTACCGCTCCTCGATACGGTACTCGGCCGACCGGGCATGGGCGGTGAGCGACTCGCCGCGGGCCAGCACCGAGGCGATCTTGCCGAGCTCGGAAGCGCCCCGGGACGAGCAGTGGATGATCGACGAGCGCTTCTGGAAATCGTAGACCCCCAGCGGCGAGGAGAAACGTGCCGTGCCCGATGTCGGCAGCACGTGGTTGGGGCCGGCGCAGTAGTCACCCAGCGCCTCGGCGGTGTAGCGCCCCATGAAGATGGCCCCGGCATGGCGCACCTCGGACAGCCAGCTGTCCGGATCGGCCACCGACAGCTCCAGGTGTTCGGGGGCGATGCGGTTGATCAGCTCGACGGCCTCGGCGCGGTTGCGGCAGTGGATCAGCGCGCCCCGCCCCGCCAGGGACTCGCGCACGATTGCCTCCCGCTCCAGGGTCGGCAGCAGGCGCTCGATGGCCGCCTCGACCGCATCGAGATGGGCCTCATCCCAACTGACCAGGATCGCCTGGGCATCCTCGTCGTGCTCGGCCTGGGAGAACAGGTCCATGGCCAGCCAGTCGGCAGGGGTGCCGGCGTCGGAGACCACCAGGATCTCGGATGGCCCGGCGATCATGTCGATGCCGACCCGGCCGAACACCGCCCGCTTGGCCGTGGCCACGTAGATGTTGCCGGGCCCGACGATCTTGTCCACCCGCGGCACCGTCTCGGTGCCATGGGCCAGTGCCGCCACCGCCTGGGCCCCACCGATGGTGAAGACATGGTCGACGCCGGCCAGGTGGGCCGCCGCCAGGACCAGCTCGTTGAGCACGCCGTCCGGCATCGGCACCACCATGATGATCTCGCGGACGCCGGCCACATGGGCGGGAATCGCGTTCATCAACACCGAGGAGGGATAGGTCGCCTTGCCGCCGGGCACATAGATCCCGGCGCGGTCGAGCGGCACGACCTGCTGGCCGAGCACGGTCCCGTCGGCCTCGGTGTAGTGCCAGGACTCGGGTTTCTGGCGCGCGTGGTAGAGACGAATGCGCTCGGCGGCGGCGGCCAGGGCATCACGCTGCGCGGCGGGCAATCCTCGGTAGGCCTGTTCGAGGCGCGCCGACCCCAGGGTGAGTTCGGCCATGGAGGCGACCGACAACCGGTCGAAGCGGTTGCTGTACTCGACCAGCGCCGCGTCGCCGCGGGCCTTCACCGCGGCGATGATCTCGTCGACGCGCCCCTGGATCTCGGCATCGGAAACCCCCTCCCAGGCCAGCAGGGCATCCAGGCGGTCGTCGAAGTCGGCATCACCGGTGGCGAGTCTGGCGATGCCGGTAGCGGAAGCGAGGGTCTTGGTCATGGGGTGCGGCTCCCGTGGCTGTCGGGTCTTGTCTGGGCCTGACGCCAGGGCCGGGCCATGGCATCAGTCGCTGTCAGGTTGAGGTGACGCGGCTATCGCGACGGGCGGCCACGGCATCGCCGAGGCGCTCGATCAGCGGCTTGAGCCGGGCATGCTTCATGGTCATGGCCGCCTTGTTGACCACCAAGCGGGTACTGATCGGGGCGATCAGCTCGCGCGGCGCCATGCCGTTGGCACGCAGGGTGTTGCCGGTGTCGACGATATCGACGATCTCGTCGGCCAGGTTCATCAGCGGTGCCAGTTCCATGGCCCCGTAGAGCTTGATCACCTCGGCCTGGATGCCCTGCTCGGCATAGTAACGGCGCGCGACGTTGACGAACTTGGTGGCCACGCGGCGCCGGGCCCTGGCCGGTTCGGCACCGTCGATACCGGCGGTCATCAGCCGGCACCGGGCGATCTCGAGATCCAGCGGCTCGTAGAGCCCCTCGGCGCCATGCTCGAGCAGCACGTCCTTGCCGGCCACGCCGAGGTCGGCGGCCCCCAGCTGAACGTAGGTGGGGACATCCGTGGCTCGCAGGATCACCAGCTTGACGTCCGACAGGTTGGTGTCGAACAGCAGCTTGCGACTGGCGCCCAGGTCCTCGGCCGGGGTGATGCCGGCATCGGCCAGCAGCGGCAGCGTCTCGTCAAGAATGCGACCCTTGGAGAGGGCCAGAATCAGTTGTTTGCTCATGCTCTCGCCTGTCTTGGGAAGCTAGCCGGGAATGCGACGGATATTGGCACCCAGCAGCTGCAGCTTCTCCTCGATGCACTCGTAGCCTCGATCGATATGGTAGATGCGGTCGACCAGGGTCTCGCCGTCGGCCATCATCGCCGCCACCACCAGCGAGGCGGAAGCGCGCAGGTCGGTGGCCATCACCGGGGCGCCGGAGAGGCGTTCGACGCCGGTGACCACCGCGGTGTTGCCCTCCAGGGCGATCTGCGCCCCCATGCGGTTGAGTTCCTGGACGTGCATGAAGCGATTCTCGAAGATGGTCTCCACCACCCGGGCCGTCCCCTCGGCCACCGCATTGAGCGCCACGAACTGGGCCTGCATGTCGGTGGGAAAGGCGGGATAGGGCGCGGTACGGACATTCACCGCCCGCGGCCGCCGCCCCTCCATGTCCGCCTCGACCCAGTCGTCACCGGTGGTGATGGTGGCCCCCGCCTCCTCCAGCTTGGCCAGCACCGCTTCGAGGATGTCGGCCCGGGTACGGCGCACCCTGACCCGCCCCCGGGTCATCGCCGCGGCCACCAGGAAGGTGCCGGTCTCGATGCGATCGGGCATGACGTCGTGGTAGCAGCCATGCAACCGCTCGACGCCCTCGATGGTGATGGTATCGCTGCCATGGCCGCGGATCCTCGCCCCCATGGCGATCAGACACTCGGCCAGATCCACCACCTCGGGTTCCCGGGCCGCGTTCTCCAGTACCGTGGTGCCCTCGGCCAGCGTCGCGGCCATCAGCAGGTTCTCGGTACCGGTGACGGTCACGGTATCGAAGAAGATGGTAGCGCCCTGGAGACGGCCATCGACCCGGGCGCGGATATAGCCCCCCTCGACACGGATCTCGGCGCCCATCGCCTCGAGGCCGCGGATATGCAGGTCCACCGGCCGCGAACCGATGGCGCAACCGCCGGGCAGCGAGACGTCGGCGTGACCGAAATGGGCCAGCAGCGGCCCCAGCACCAGGATCGAGGCACGCATCTTCTTGACCAGCTCGTAGGGCGCATCGCAGTGGCGCACCTGGGCGCCGTCGAGCTGGATGGTCATCTTCTCGCCCATCACCGGCTCGAGGCCGAGGTGGCCGAGCAGCTCCAGGGTGGTGGTGATGTCCTGCAGGTGCGGCAGGTTGCCGATGGTCACCGGCTCGTCGGCCAGCAGGGTGGCGCAGAGGATCGGCAGGGCGGCGTTCTTGGCACCGCTGGCCCAGACCTCGCCGTTGGCGGGGCCGTTGCCGGTAATGATCAGTTTGTCCATGGAGGCTCGCCCGTCAGGCGCTGGCGTTTTCCGGCGCGCTCTGCCACTGCGCCGGGGTATAGGTCTTGATGCTCACTGCATGCAGGGCACCCGAGGCGATCTCCGCGGAGAGGGCGCCATAGATCAACTGCTGGCGCTTGACCGGCGACAGGCCATCGAACACCTCACCCACGGCCACCACCTGAAAGTTGCAGCCTTCCCCCTGGATATGGAACTCGCAGTCGTCGATGCGGGCCTCGAGCAGCGCCTTGACCTCACTGGGTAGCATGAGCCGGAACTCCTGTGATGCATGAGAATGTGAGGCCACCGGCCGCGAGGCGGCCGGTGGCATGGATCGGGAATTCCGACATGGTAAAGAAAAGCGGCGCACTTGGCGATGCCGGCAGCGCTCGCCACCTCGGGAAACCCCGAGCGTCAGGCGACCTCGTCCAGCGGCAGCAGGCGGTCGAGACCGGCCAGCCGGGTCAGGCGGCTCAGCGGCGCCGAGAGGTGCACGGCGCGAACCTCGAGACCGGCAGCGCGGGCGCGACGGGTCCACTCCAGCAGTACGCTGAGCGCCGCGCTGCTGACGCCCGCGACGCCGCTCAGGTCGAAGTCGACGCGGGTACCGGCCGGCTGGGTCGCGAGCCAGTCGCTGCCCGTGGCGGCCAGCGCCGCGGCCACGTCGAAGCCGACCACCCCGCTCACCGCCAACCCCTCGGCACCGGCCGTCAGGCGAACGCCCGACCGATCGAGCAGCAGGCTCATGCGCTGCCGCCCTCCTCGAGCTCCTCGACGGCGATTTCCGGGGCCCAGCTCTCGATCACGGCGTCGTAGTCGCGGCCGTGATCGCGCATGGCCTGATCGAACTGGTTGCGGAAGGTCAACCCGAGGTTGATGCCGTTGACGATGACATTGACCACCTTCCACTGGCCATCGCTCAGGCGCAGCGAATAGCTGACCGGATAGACGGTACCGTCGATGGCCACCACCTCCATGGCCACGCTGGCCTGGTCCTCGTGGCGCTGACGCTGCTGACTGTCCAGCACCCGCAGCTCACGATAGTCGAAGGTCACCAGCCCCTTGGTGTAGGTATCGATCAGCGTCTGGCGAAAGGTATTGACGAAACGCGAGCGCTGCTGGGGAGTGGCATTCTGGAAGTAGCGCCCCATGACGCTCGCCCCGATGTAACGGAAGTCGGCGATGTCGTCGAGGCTGTCGTCGACCAGCCCCTTGAGCTCGTCGACGTTGTCGGCGAAATAGTCACGGCGCCCCTCGATCTTCCCCATCAGGTCGTCGATACTGTCGCGGATCATCTCCTCGGGCCCATGTTCGGGGGCCGCCTGGGCCTGGGCCGACAGGGCGGCGAGCGCCAGGCACAAAGCGAGCACCACCAGGCGCAAGGAAGCAGGCAGAAAAGGCATCATCGAATCTCCTGGAAAGAGTGCCGTCAACGACGAGCGCGCGGTGCGGCTCAGTCGCTGACCATGTTGGACACGAATTGCTGGATGAGTTCTTCGAGCACCACCGCCGACTGGGTGTCGCGAATGGTGTCGCCGTCGGCCAGGGTCTCGGGGTCCCCCCCCACCGACAGCCCGATGTACTGCTCACCGAGCAGGCCGGCGGTGAGGATCGCCGCCGTGGTATCCCGGGACAGCCGACCCTCGAGCTCCGAGTCGAGCTCCAGTACCACCCGGGCGTCATACCAGTCGGTATCCAGCTCGATGGCCGCGACCCGGCCCACCGTGACCCCGGCCATGGTGACCCGCGCCCGTGGCTTGAGGCTGCCGATGTTGGCGAAGTTGGCCTCGAGGCGGAAGGTGTCGGCAGGGGCGGTAAAGGTCAGGCCACTGACCCGCAGGCCGAGGAACACCAGTCCCAGGACGCCGGCCAGCATGAACAACCCGACCCCCAGCTCCATCATCTTGCTGCGTTTCATGCCGTCTCTCCGAACATCAATTCTGTACTCCGACGCATCAGTTAAGCCCCCCGAACATCACCGCGGTCAGCACGAAATCGAGGCCGAGCACCGCCAGTGAGGAGTAGACCACGGTGCGAGTGGTGGCCCGCGAGATGCCTTCCGAGGTGGGTATCAGGTCATAGCCCTGGAAGACCGCGATCCAGGTCACCACCAGGGCGAAGACCAGGCTCTTGACCATGCCGTTGCCGACATCGCCGATGAAGTCGACGCTGGCCTGCATGTTGCCCCAGTAGGAGCCCTCGAAGACGCCGAGCCACTCGACGCCGACCAGGTAGCCACCGTACACCCCCACCACGCTGAAGCCGATGGTCAGCAGCGGCAGGGCGACGAAGCCGGCCCACAGGCGTGGCGCCACCACCCGGCGCAGCGGATCGACACCGATCATCTCCATGCTGGTGAGCTGTTCGGTGGCCTTCATCAGACCGATCTCGGCGGTCAACGCCGAGCCGGCTCGGCCGGCGAACAGCAGCGCCGCCACCACCGGGGCCAGTTCGCGCAACAGCGACAAGGCCACCATCTGGCCCAGCGCCTGTTCGGCACCGAAATCGACCAGCAGGGTATAGCCCTGCAGCGCCAGCACCATGCCGATGAACAGCCCCGAGACCAGCACGATGGCCAGCGACAGCACGCCGACGAAGTGCATCTGGCGCAGCCAGAGGTACCAGCCCTCGCGGGAGGGTATGCCGACCGCGGAGAGGAACAGGAAGACCCCCGCCCGGCCCAGCGCCTCCAGCAGCTCGCAGCCCCGGCGCCCCAGGATGGTGACTCGCTCGATCATCGCCGCCCCCCGGTGCTGAGGATGTCGGTGAAGAAGTCCACCGCAGGATAGTGGAAGGGGACCGGCCCGTCCGGCTCGCCATGAACGAACTGGCTGACCCGGGGATCCTGGTCGACATCGAGCCCCTGCGGAGTGCCCTGGGCCATCACCCGGCCGTCGGAAATCACGTAGACGTAGTCGGCGATGGTCAGCGTCTCCTTGATGTCGTGGGAGACCACGACGGAGGTCAGTCCGAGCGCCTCGTTGAGCCGCTTGGTCAGCTGCACCAGCACCCCCATGGAGATCGGATCCTGGCCGACGAAGGGCTCGTCGTAGAGGATCAGCTCAGGATCCAGGGCGATGGCCCGGGCCAGCGCCACCCGCCGCGCCATGCCACCGGAGAGTTCGGCCGGCATCAGTTCGCGGGCGCCGCGCAGCCCGACGGCCTCGAGCTTCATCAGCACCAGATCGCGGATCATCGACGCCGGCAGGTCGGTGTGGACCCGTAGCGGGAAGGCCACGTTCTCGAACACGTCGAGGTCGGAGAACAGAGCCCCGCTCTGGAACAGCATGCCCATGCGCCGGCGCATGGCGAACAGTGCCTTGCGCGACTGGCGATGGACGTCCTCGCCGTCGATCAGCACGCGCCCCGCGTCGGGGGTCAGCTGGCCACCGATCAGCTTGAGCAGGGTGGTCTTGCCGGTACCGCTGGGCCCCATGATGGCGGTGATCTTGCCGTGGGGAATCTGCAGGTCGACCCCGCGGAAGATCTCCTTGTCGCCCCGCGAGAAATGCAGCCCCTCCACCACCACGAAGGGAGTGTCGCTCATTGGCTCGTCGTCCCTCGAAAAAATTATCGAACATCGTATCCTAACCACGCCTCGTTGCGCCACCATCGGCGCCATCCGGCTTGCACCGCGTCGGTCGAGAACGTTTAATGGGCGCCCTTCCGTTCCTAGCCAGGACCGTGTCTGCCATGCTCGTTCCCCTCATTGCCGTACTGCTCGGCTTCATCGCCCTGCTGTGGAGTGCCGAGCGTTTCGTCGGTGCCGCCGCCGCCACGGCCAGGCGTGCCGGCATGAGCACCCTGCTGGTGGGCATGACCATCGTCGCGCTCGGCACCTCGGCACCGGAGATCGTGGTCTCGGTGATGGCCTCGCTCGACGGCATCCCCGATCTCGCCACCGGCAATGCGCTCGGCTCGAACATCGCCAACATCGGCCTGGTGCTGGGCGTCACGGCCCTGGTGGTGCCCATCCCGGTGCGCTTCTCCATCGTCCGCCGTGAACTGCCACTGCTGCTCGGCGCCACCGGCCTGGCCGGCTACTCCCTGGCCAACGGCATCCTCGGTCGCTTCGATGCGCTGTTCCTGCTGCTGCTGCTGGTATTCAGCCTGTGGTGGCTGTTCCGCGCCGACAGCCCCGACGAGGCCCCGGTGGGCGAGATCCCCGACATGCCGCTGAGGCGCGCCCTGCCCTGGCTGGTGCTGACCCTGGCGGTCATGGGCGTCGGCTCGCGAGCCCTGGTGTGGGGCGGCAGTGAACTGGCGCGCGGCCTCGGTGTCAGTGAGCTGGCCATCGGACTGACCATCGTCGCCATCGGCACCAGCCTGCCGGAACTGGCCGCCTGCGTGGCCAGCGCACTCAAGCGCCACCACGACATCGCCATCGGCAACGTCATCGGCTCCAACCTGTTCAACATGCTCGCCGTGCTGCCGATACCGGGCATGCTGGCCCCCGGCCCCATCGACCCGGCGGCGGGAGAACGCGACTATCGGGTCATGCTGGTCCTGACCCTGGCGCTGGGCATGCTGCTGCTGTGGCAACGACACGGCCGGCTGGGCCGGCTGCCCGGCGGCCTGCTGGCACTGAGCTATGTCGGCTATCTGGCCTGGCTCGGCGCCACCAGCTTCGCCACAGAGGTGCCGACCACCTGAACGGGTGGTCGCCACGAACTTGAGTGAAACACCGCAACGGGCAACAATCACCGCCATGACCACCGATACCCCCCCCACCGGCAGCTCACCGCTGCGCGACAGCGCCCGACGCACCCTGCAGCTGGAACAGCAGGCCATCGCCACCCTGATCGAACGCCTCGACGGGGCCTTCGACCGCGCCTGCGAACTGATCCTCGCCTGCCGGGGACGCGTCGTGGTGACCGGCATGGGCAAGTCCGGGCACGTCGCCGGCAAGGTCGCCGCCACCCTGGCGAGCACCGGCACCCCGGCCTTCTTCGTGCACCCCGGCGAGGCCAGCCACGGCGACCTGGGCATGATCACCCCCGGCGACGTGGTGCTGGCGCTCTCCAACTCCGGCGAGACCGCCGAGGTCACTGCCCTGCTGCCGCTGCTCAAGCGCATGGACGTACCGCTGATCAGCATGACCGGACGCCCCGGCTCGACCCTGGCCCGCCATGCCGACGCCCACCTCGATGCCGGCGTCGAACGCGAGGCCTGCCCGCTGGACCTGGCCCCCACCTCCTCGACCACCGCGGCGCTGGCCCTGGGCGACGCCCTGGCGGTGGCACTGCTCGAGTCCCGCGGCTTCACCGCCGAGGACTTCGCCCGCTCGCACCCCGGCGGCAGCCTGGGCAAGCGGCTGCTGCTGCGGGTCGCCGACCTGATGCACCAGGGCAGCCGACTGCCCTCGGTGCCGCTCGGCAGCCCGCTGCGCGACGCCCTGCTCGAGATCACCCGCCAGGGGCTGGGCTTCACCTGCGTGGTCGACGACGACGGCCGCCTGTCCGGGGTCTACACCGATGGCGACCTGCGCCGCACCCTGGACCAGCACAGCAACCTCACCGACCTCAAGGTCGACGACGTCATGACTCGACCGGGCAAGCGGGTCAACGCCGACATCCTGGCCGCCGAGGCAGTCCGCATCATGGAAGACAACCGCATCACCGCCCTGGCCGTGGTCGACGATGACGGTCGCCCGGTCGGCGCCCTGCACATGCACGACCTGCTCGCCAGCGGCGTGATCTGATGCCCCGTTTCCCCAAGGAGTTCCCATGACCCTCGACTCTCCCCTGCTCGACACCCAACTGGTGGACCGGCTGCGCCGCGTGCGCCTGCTGGCGCTGGACGTGGACGGCGTCCTCACCGACGGCCGTCTCTACTTCCAGGCCGACGGCATCGAGATCAAGGCCTTCCACACCCACGACGGCCACGGCATCAAGCTGCTCAAGCGTGCCGGACTCGAGGTGGCGCTGATCACCGGCCGCGATTCGCCGATGGTCAGCCGGCGCGCCGCCGCCCTCGGCATCAAGCACGTCTACCAGGGGGTGGAGAAGAAGCTGCCCATGTTGCGCGAACTGTGCAGCCGCCTTGGCCTCGAACTGGAACAGGTCGCCTACTGCGGCGACGACATGCCGGATGTCGGCGCCATCAAGCGCGCCGGCGTCGGCATCAGCGTCCCCGGCGCCCCCGCCTACATCCGCAAGCACGCCGACTGGATCACCGAGAGCGCCGCCGGCCACGGCGCGGTGCGTGAGATCTGCGATGCCCTGCTCCAGGCCCAGGGACACTGGGACGCCGTGATCGACACCTACCTGCACGGAGCCGACTGAGGCCATGGCACTGCGCCTGCCGCGCCCGTCATTTCGAGTCTGGCTGTTCCTGCTGCTGCTGGCCCTCGGTGGCGTGCTCGCCCTGCTCGACCAGCGCAGCCCCCGGGAGCCCGGACCGGTGCCCCGCCACGAGGCCGGCGAGCCGGACTACTACCTCGAGGGCGTTCGCCTGACCCGCTTCGACGCCGAGGGCCGGGCGCACCAGCGCCTGGACACCCCGCGCCTGGTGCACACCCCCCACGACGACGTCACGCGCATGCAGACACCGGAGGCGCGGCTGATCGACAGCTCGGGGCGCGTCTGGTTCGGTCAGGGCCAGGTCGGCACCCTGGGCGCCGGCGGCAATCCCCTCACCCTGTCCGGCGATGCCCGCCTGCACGCTCCCGAGGAGCACTGGCAACTCGACACCGATATCCTGCACTTCGATGCCGACACCGGCCATGCCTGGAGCGAGGCCCCGGCGCTGCTGCGCCAACCACCGCAGCGCATGCGCGGTGAGCGCTTCGATGCCTGGATCCATGACAATCGCGCCCGCCTGACCGACAATGTCCGCGGCCACCATCCGCCCGAGACGCCATCCCCCACCGACGAGGATCCCGAGTCATGACGCGACCGCCCCTTGCCTCCCTGCTGGCCCCAGCACTGCTCGGGCTGTCCCTCACGGCACTGACCACTCCCCCGGCGCAGGCCCTGGAGGGCGACGCCAGCGCCCCCATCGAGGTGGAAGCGAACCAGCTCGACCTCGACGACCGCGCCGGCACCGCCATCTATACCGGTGACGTGGACATCCGCCAGGGCAGCATGCACCTGACCGGTGACCGGGTCGAGATCCGCCGCAACGCCTCGGGCGAACTCTCTCACGCCATCGCCACCGGCGAACGCGCCTACATCGAGCAGCAGCCGGCACCTGACGAGCCACTCGTGCGCGGCTGGGGACGCACCATCGTCTATTATGTCGCCGAGCGGCGGGTGGAGCTGATCGATCGCGCCGAGCTGCACCAGGGCGGCGACACCTTCGACGGCGGCTACCTGGAGTATTTCCTCGATCGTCGCGTGGTCCAGGCCCGCTCCGAGGCCGAGGGCGTCCAGGAGCGCCAGCGCGTACGCATGACCCTGCAGCCCGAGCAATAAGGGACGACATGAAGACACTCCGCGCCAGCCATCTGGCCAAGAGCTACAAGCGCCGCCGCGTGGTGCAGGACATCAGCCTGGCCATCGGCCAGGGCAGCATCGTCGGCCTGCTCGGCCCCAACGGTGCCGGCAAGACCACCTCCTTCTACATGATCGTCGGGCTGGTACGCGCCGACGCCGGCGAGGTCCACATCGACGACCTCGACCTGACGAGAGCCGCCATGCACGAGCGAGCCCGGGCCGGTATCGGCTATCTGCCCCAGGAGGCCTCGATCTTCCGCAAGCTCTCGGTGGCCGACAACATCATGGCGATCCTCGAGACCCGCAAGGACCTCGACCGCACAGGGCGCAGGGCCCGGCTCGAGCAGTTGCTCGAGGACTTCCATGTCACCCATATCCGCGACAACCTCGGCATGAGCCTCTCCGGCGGTGAGCGGCGCCGGGTGGAGATCGCCAGGGCGCTGGCCACGGAACCCGCCTTCATCCTCCTCGACGAACCCTTCGCCGGGGTCGACCCCATCTCGGTGGGCGAGATCAAGGCCATCATCCGCCAGCTCAAGGCCCGTGACATCGGCGTCCTGATCACCGACCACAACGTGCGCGAGACCCTCGATATCTGCGACACCGCCTATATCGTCGGCGACGGCCAGATCATCGCCGAGGGCGATGCCGAGGCGATCCTGGCCAACCAGCGGGTGCGCGAGGTGTACCTCGGCGAAGACTTTCGCCTCTGACCCCCTACCGCAACTTACTGATATAAAGGTTATTGCAGCCTGCCGGCATGAAAATTGCCGATGGCATGCTTATTGCTAATAAAAGACTTGCAACACGCCGGACAGCGGACTAGGGTGGGGGTTTTCGGCGAATGAGCACACACCTCTCATGGCCATGAAAGCATCCCTGCAACTGCGCGTCGGCACCCAGCTGACCATGACGCCCCAGCTGCAGCAGGCCATCGCCCTGCTGCAGCTCTCCACCCTGGACCTGCGCCAGGAGATCCAGCAGGCCCTGGAGTCGAACCCCATGCTGGAGCTCGATGACGGCTTCGGCGAACAGGCAGCGAGCGAGCCTGCCGATGACGACTGGGCCAGCGAGATCCCCAGCGAACTCTCGGTCGACAGCGACTGGTCGGACACCTACCAGGACCTGGGCGCCCCCGCCGGCAGCGGCGAGGGGCCCGACTTCGAGCGCCAGGCCTCGGGCCAGAGCCTGCAGGACCACCTCGCCTGGCAGCTGGCCATGACCGACCTGGACGAACGTCAGCGGCACATCGCCGAGAGCCTGATCGATGCCGTGGACGGCGCCGGCTACCTGGCCCAGCCGCTCGACGAATTGCGTGACGGACTCAAGAACCAGGGACTCGAGGGACTCAAGAGCCGCGAGGTGGAGCAGGTATTGCTGCGCCTGCAGCAGTTCGAGCCGACCGGCATCTTCGCCCGAGACCTGCGCGAATGCCTGATGCTGCAACTCGCCGCCCTGCCCGACGACACCCCGCTGCTGCCCCAGGCCCGCCGCCTGGTGCGCCAGTTTCTCGAAGCGCTGGCCGGTGACGACCGCCGCCTGCTCAAGCGTCGACTCGGCCTCGATGACGATGCCCTCGACGAGGTGATCGCCCTGGTGCGCTCACTGGATCCGAGGCCGGGCAGTCGCTATTCGGAAGCCGACAACGACTACGTCATTCCCGACCTGGTCGCCCGTCACGACAACCGCGGCTGGCAGGTGGAACTCAACCCCGAGGCCCTGCCACGGCTGCGCATCCAGCCCGACTATGCGGCACTGATTCGCCGCGCCGACAAGAGCCAGGACAACCAGTTCCTCAAGAATCACCTGCAGGAGGCCCGCTGGCTGATGAAGAGCCTCTCCAGCCGCAACGACACCCTGCTGCGGGTAGGACGCGAGATCATGGCGCGCCAGCTCGACTTCCTCGAGCAGGGCGAGGAGGCGATGCGGCCATTGATACTGGCCGATATCGCCCAGGCCGTGGAGATGCACGAATCGACCATCTCGCGGGTCACCACCCAGAAGTTCATCCACACCCCGCGCGGCGTCTTCGAGCTGAAGTACTTCTTCTCCAGCCAGGTCGGCAACGGGGATGGCGATGCCCACTCGAGCACCGCGATCCGCGCCCGCATCCGCAAGCTGATCCAGGAGGAGCCACCCCGCAAGCCGCTCTCCGACAGCAAGCTGGTGACGCTGCTCGAGGAGGCCGGCATCTCCGTTGCCCGGCGGACCGTGGCCAAGTATCGGGAGGCCATGGGCATCGCCTCCTCCAGCGAGCGCAAGCGGCTAAGATGAGAAAGGGATGGTGAGCGCCAGTCGCGGCAGGCATCGCCCTTCGCAGGGGGTTTGCAGGGCAGGAAAAAGGGTTACAATCGAGGCACCAATCGAAGGACGAAGGAGCGTGTCATGCAAGTCAACATCACCGGCCATCATGTGGAACTGACCGACGCCCTGCGTGACTATGTGAACGAAAAGCTCACTCGCGTGGAACGCCACTACGACAACATCACCACCGTGCAGGTAACGCTCTCCGTCGAGAAGGAACGCCAACAGGCCGCCTGCACCCTGCATGCCGCCGGTGCCGATCTGCACGCCGAGGCCATGGACGGCGACATGTACGCCGCCATCGATGCGCTCGCCGACAAGCTGGACCGCCAGTTGGTCAAGCACAAGGAGAAGGTCCAGGCCCGCGCCCAGGGCGCCGGTGCCCGCTGATCCATCATGACACTCGAAGCCATCCTGCCCCCCGAGCGCACCCTGTTCGGCGTGCCCGGGGGAAGCAAGAAGCGGGTACTGGAATTCTTCAGCACCTTCATCGCACAGAACACGCCGAGCCTCGACAGCCAGGAAGTCTTCGGCCGCCTGATCGGCCGTGAGCGGCTGGGCAGTACGGGTATCGGCAACGGCGTCGCCATACCCCATGCCCGCGACCCGCACTGCAAGGCTCCCCTTGCCGGCTTCCTGAAGCTGGCCGAGCCGATCGACTTCGATGCCATCGACGGCGAGCCGGTTGACCTGATCTTCGTGCTGCTGGTACCGGAAGAGGCCGACGATGCCCACCTCTCGCTGCTGGCCCAGGTCGCGGGCGTGATGAACGACGCCGAGACCCGGGGGCGGCTGCGCAAGAGCGCGAGCCAGCGCGAGCTCCATGAGCGACTCATCGAGGCGATCCGACGACAGTCCTCGGGCTGATCGTCGCTCACCGGGCCACCCGGCCAGTCACACGACCAGGAGTCCCGCCATGCAGCTCGTGATCATCAGCGGCCGATCCGGCTCCGGCAAGTCGATCGCACTGCAGGCGCTCGAGGACCTCGGCTACTACGCCATCGACAACCTGCCGGCCATGCTGCTCGGCCCGCTGGTCGACGAACTCAGCAGTGATCACTCACCCCACACCTCGATCGCGGTGAGCATCGATGCACGCAACCTGCCCCATGCACTGGAGCGCTTCCCCAGCCTGCTGGAGGAGGTGCGCGCACGCGGAATCGACGGCCAGGTGATCTACCTCACCACCGATGCCCGCATCCTGCTCGAGCGCTACTCGGCCACCCGCCGTCGTCATCCGCTGACACGGGACAGCGACATGACCCTGGCCGAGGCGATCGATTCCGAGGAGACGGCGCTCGCCGAGATTCGCGACCTGGCCGACCTGGTGATCGATACCTCGCGCCTCTCGGTGCACGAGCTGCGTCGACGCATCAGCGACCAGGTGGCCAGCCACCGGACCGACCAGCTGACCCTGACGGTGGAGTCCTTCGGCTTCAAGCGCGGCGTGCCCCTCGATGCCGACATCGTCTTCGACGCCCGCTGCCTGCCGAATCCCTATTGGGACCCCCGACTGCGGCCGTACACCGGCCGCGACGCCGCGGTCATCGAATTCCTCGACGGCTACCCCATCGTCGGCGAGATGCATGACGATATCCTGGCCTGGGTGGAGCGCTGGCTGCCCGCCTACCAGGCCAGCCATCGCAGCTACCTGACCGTGGCCATCGGCTGCACCGGCGGCCAGCACCGCTCGGTGCACCTGGCCGAACGACTGGCCCGGCACCTCGCCGGGCATTGTCCCAGTGTGCGACTACGCCATCGCGAACTGGGCATTCACAACATCCTCCCCCGCCCGTCGGAGCCACCACCGGCCGAGAACGATGACGAAGGAACCTGAGGCGTGCCGCAACGCAAGCTTACCCTCAACAATCGCCGCGGCCTGCACGCCCGCGCCGCCACCAAGCTGGTCCAGTGCTGCCAGCCCTTCCAGGCCAGGGTCACCGTGAGCCACGGCGGCCGCGACGCCGACGCCGCCAACATCATGTCGCTACTGATGCTGGCCGCCCCCTGCGGCACCGAGCTGACGATCAGTACCGAGGGCGAGGACGCCGAGGCGGTGCTCGACGCCCTCGAGGCACTCTTCGAGGCCCGCTTCGACGAGGACGCCTAACCGCCCGCCACCATCAGCTCGTCGACCAGCCAGCTGCCGGTATGGATGCTGCCACGGGTGTCGATGTCGTCGCCGACTCCCGCCAGGCCCTTGAACATTCCCTCGAGGTTGCCGGCGATGGTGAACTCCTCCACCGGGTGGCGAATCTCGCCATCCTCGACCCAGAAGCCGGCGGCACCGCGGGAGTAGTCGCCGGTCACGCCGTTGACTCCCTGCCCCATCAGCTCGGTGACCAGCACGCCGCGCCCCATGCGGGCCAGCAATGCCTCGCGGGACGCCAGCGGTGCCGTGATGCGCAGGTTGCGTGCGCCACCGGCGTTGCCGGTGGTCTGCAGACCGAGCCGCCTCGCGCTGTAGGCCGAGAGCATGTAGCTGGCCAGGCGACCCGCCTCGATGAAGACGTTGTCTCGGGTCTGGACCCCGTCGTTGTCGAAGGGACTGCTGGCCATGGCGCCGCGCTCCATGGGACGCTCGCCGAGGCTGAACCACTCGGGGAAGAGCGGCTCGCCCAGGCGGTCGCAGAGGAAGGAGGCCTGGCGATAGAGGGCACCGCCGGCGATGGCACTCATCAGGTGCCCCACCAGCCCGCCGGCCAGGGTCGGGTCGAACAGCACCGGCAGGCGTCCGGTGGCCGGGCGCCGGGCACCGAGCCGGCGCAGGGTCCGCCGCGCCGCGCTCTCGCCCACCGTCTCGGGCGCCGTCAGGTCCCGGGGATGGCGGGCACTGGTATAGTCGTAGTCCCGCTGCATGCCCCCCCCATCCTCGGCGATCAGCATGCAGGAGAGCGAGTGGCGACTGCCCCGCTGGCTGCCGAGAAAGCCATGGCTGTTGGCGTAGACCCGCACGCCCTCGCCGCTGGAGAGCGAAGCGCCGTCGGAGCTGCGGATTCCCGCCATGCCACGGCCGGCGGCCTCGCAGGCGAGCGCCAGCTCGATGGCCTGCTCGGTGGTCAGGTCCCAGGGGTGGTGGACGTCGAGATCCGGCAGCTCGCGTGCCATCAGCTCGGCATCGGCCAGCCCCGAGGCCGGGTCCTCGCCGGTATGGCGCGCAATGGCCATGGCCTTCTCGACCACGGCGCGGATCGAGGCCTCGCCGGCATCGCTGGACGAGGCACTGCCCTTGCGCGACCCGACGTAGACGGTCACCGCGATGCCCTGGTCACGGGAGAGCTCGACGGTCTCCACTTCGCCCTCGCGCACGCTGATGCCGACCCCCTGGTCGACGCTGGCCCCGACCTCGCAGGCGTCGGCCCCCAGCCGCCCGGCCAGCTCGAGCGCCGCCTCGGCGCGGGTTTCCAGCAGCGCCTGCTGGGCAGCGGCATCGAAAGCCTGTGTCATGCGATTCTCCTCGTCGACCGGCCGCACGCGGGGCCGGTTCACTCATGATGCGTTGCACAGCCCGTCGCTGCGGGCTGTTATACTATCGGCCATCCCGACCTCAACCGATGGAAGCGGCATGTCCCAGGAATCTCCCCGTGAGCTGCTCGCGCAGATCACCCAGTCGGATGACGAGCCCGTCAGCAAGTCCCAGCTCAAGCGCGAGATGCATGCGCTTCAGGCACTGGGCGAGGCGATCATCGCCATGACGCCCACCGAACGCGCCCGCTTCCCCCTCTCCGATGACATGCTGGCCGCCGTGGAGGAGACCTCGCGGATCCGCTCCCACGAGGGACGCCGGCGGCACATGCAGTACGTCGGCAAGGTCATGCGTCGCGAGAACCTCGCCGCGATCCAGGCGGTGTACGAGGAGGTCGAGCAGGAGAAGCTCCGCCGCGACCACGCCTTCCACCGCCTCGAGAAGTGGCGCGACCGGCTCATCGAGGAGGGTGACGATGCCGTCGAGCCCTTCATCGCGGAGTTCCCCGCCGTCGACCGCCAGGCCCTGCGCCAGCTGATCCGCAACGCCCGCCGCGAACGCGAGCTAGGCAAGCCGCCGACCAATGCCCGCCGGCTGTTCAAGCTGGTCCGCGATACGGCGGGGCTGTAGGCCTGGCACCTGCCCGAGCGCATGGCGCTTGTGCCCCCACGCTGCCTATGTAGACGGCATGGCCCCTATGGGGTCAGACCCCAGCCAAACCATCATGCCTGTCGTGGTGCTCCTCTCTTGCCGAACCAGCGCCCGCCGGGGTCTGACCCCATAGGGACCGCCGACGTCGGCGGCCCTACTACAGCGCCTTACGACTGGGTGCCGCCGACGGTCAGCTCATCGAGCTTCAGCGTCGGCTGGCCGACGCCCACCGGCACGCCCTGCCCCTCCTTGCCGCAGACCCCGATACCGGTGTCCAGTTCCAGGTCGTGGCCGATCATCGACACCCGGCCCATGGCCTCCGGGCCGTTGCCGATCAGGGTCGCCCCCTTGACCGGCGCGGTGATGCGGCCGTCCTCGATCAGATAGGCCTCGCTCGCCGAGAAGACGAACTTGCCCGAGGTGATGTCGACCTGGCCGCCACCGAAGCTCACCGCGTAGAGGCCGCGCTTCACGCTGCGCAGGATCTCCTCCGGGTCGTCCTGCCCCGCCAGCATGTAGGTATTGGTCATGCGCGGCATCGGCAGGTGGGCGAAGGACTCGCGCCGGGCGTTGCCGGTGGGGGCCATGCCCATCAGCCGGGCATTGAGCTTGTCCTGCATGTAGCCGGTGAGGATGCCATCCTCGATCAGGGTAGTGCACTGCCCCGGCGTGCCTTCGTCGTCGACGCTCATGGAACCGCGCCGATCGGCCAGGGTGGCGTCGTCGACCACGGTCACGCCCGGCGAGGCGACTCGCTGTCCCATGCGGCCGGCGAAGGCCGAGCTGCCCTTGCGGTTGAAGTCACCCTCCAGGCCATGCCCCACCGCCTCGTGGAGCAGGATGCCCGGCCAGCCCGGCCCCAGCACCACCGGCAACTGGCCGGCCGGGGCGTCGACCGCCTCCAGGTTGACCAGCGCCTGGCGTACCGCCTCCCGGGCGTAGCGCTCGGCGACATGCTCGTCACGCAGCCGCGCCATGGAGTAGCGCCCACCACCCCCGGCGCTGCCACGCTCGCGGCGCCCGTTCCTGACCGCGATCACGCTGACGTTGAAGCGCACCAGCGGGCGAATGTCCGCCGCCAGGGTGCCGTCGCTGGCCCGCACCAGCACCACCTCGTGCACCCCGGTGAGCGAGGCGCTGACCTGGGCCACCGAGGGGTCGGCCGCCCGGGCCACCCGATCGGCCTGCTTGAGCATGGCGATCTTCTCCTCGGCGGACAGGCCGCAGAGCGGGTCCACCCCGCCGTAGCGGCTGTCTGCCTGCACCATCACCCGGGGGGAGACCGCGAGGCGGGTGCCGCTGCGCACGATGCCCGACGCGGTGCGCCCGGTCTCGGCCAGGGCCTCGCGGGTGATCTGGTTGGAGTAGGCGAAGCCGGTCTTCTCGCCGGCCATGGCGCGCACGCCCACCCCGCCGTCGATGTTGTAGCTGGCCTCCTTGACCTCGCCGTCCTCGAGCACCCAGCCCTCGTGCCAACTGCGCTGGAAGTAGAGGTCGGCGTAGTCGATGCCGGGGCCCAGGGCATGCCCCAGGCCCGCGTCCAGGGCGCCGAGATCGAGCCCGCCCGGGGTGAGCAGGATCTCGGCGGCGTCTTCGAGCAGGGAGTGATGGCGTGATGTCATTCGGCGCTTTCCACGGATATCTGGGGCGAGGTCCAGGGACCCCGCACGCGGTAATGGACTCGGGTCACCCGGTCGATGGCGTCACCGAACAGGCGGTCGGCGAGGAACAGGGCACCACCGATCACCGGCGCACCGGCGATCACGGCGGCCAGCGGCAGGTTACGACTCACCGGCACTGTGACGCCCAGGCGCTGGTCGAGTTCCCGCCGCGCCAGGTCCACCGTGCCCTCCAGGGTGAAGAAGGTGGCCGGCCCGTCGACCTCCACCGGCCCTCGTGTCTCCAGAATCCCACCATACAGGGTCGCGGCGCCGGTGACACTGTCGAAGGCGGTGCCCTGGCCGGTGACATCGGAGAAATCGAGCCGCAGGCGTCGCACCAGATTGTCGACGTTGAGCAGCCCCACCAGGCGCGCCGAGGGCGACTCGATGTTGACGAAACGCCCGTCGCGCAGCAGCACCTCGATGCTGCCGCGGGAGCGCTCCAGGGCGAATTGCCAGGGCGCTCCTGGCCAGGCGAGCTGGCTGGAGACCCGGGTCTCGCGGTTGCGGATCGACACCGGCTGACCGAGCCGCTCCAGCGCGGTGCCGAGGTCGCGGCCATCCAGGTCGAGCCGTGCCCGACTCAGGCTGTCGGCGGGGCCGGCGGCTTCCCAGACCAGCTCTCCTCGCGCCGAGACCTCGCCCAGGGTCAGCCCCAGGGGCGCGATGGTCAAGCGCTCGGGCGTCGCCCGCCAGCGGGTCGTGAGCGGGCCGAAGCGCCGCCCCTGGTACTCGATATCGGCGACGCGCAGGCGGCCGTCGGGCAGCCGTCCGGCCCAGTCCGGCAGCGGTGCCGGCGCCGGCGGCGTGGCGACCTCGTCCAGCAGCGCCCCACCGGCACCGGCCCGAGGCATCAGGCCGTCCAGGGTCAGGCGCATCAGCGCGATGTCGAGGGAATCCTCGAGCCCGGGGCGATAGTCGAGCTGCCCTTCGACCAGGCTACCGTCCAGCGCCAATCGCCAGCCACCACCGAGCTGAGGCCGTCCGTCGAGATACAGCGACCCCAGGCAGCGCCCCTCGTGTTCCAGGCAGTTGGTCTCGAGCCCGATGGCCCTCAGGGTCGCGGCCACCCCATCATCGGCCCCGCCCCCGCCTCCCTGGCCGACGTCCAGCACCGAGAGCGCCTCGCCCCAGGCGGCCAGATCGAGCCTCGGCCGATAGGCTTCCACCCACCAGCCCTCGCTCTCCGGCCAGGGCGTGACCGGCGAGCGACCGATCCAGACCTGGCCCTGGCCGATCTCGGAGCCGGCGAGTTCCCGCCAGCGCAGGTTCACCTGCTCGCCCAGCCGGCCTTCGAGCCGGCCATCCGTCAGGCCCATATCGAGTCGCAGCGGCTCGCGCTGATCCGGGGTCTTGCCCAGAGGGGCCGGCAAGGCAATGCCCAGCCCCTCGAGCGAGCTCGAGAGGCTCAGGGTACTGGCCTGCTCGCCGATCGCCAGACGCCCCTGCCAGGGGAACTGTCCTTCGAGCAGGTCATCGAGCGCCGCCACGCCGGTCCAGCGGACCAGGCCGGCGGCCGTGGCGGTGCCGGCCAGGTCGAGGCCGCCGCCCAGGGTATCGATCTCGGCCTGCACCGGCCCACCGAGCAGCCGGCCCTCGAGGCGCCCCTCGAGCCCGCCCTCCTCGCCGCGCTGGCGCCAGGCCAGCGGGCCATCGAGATCGCTGAAGGCCAGCGCCAGCGGCCGGTACTCCAGCCGGTCGAAGGTGACATCGGTGTCGATATCGAGCGCCAGCGCCTCCGGCTCGCCCAGCGGCAGCGACAGCGCCAGACGCCCCGCGGCGCTGCCCTCGCCCTGCCACGCCTCCACCGCCTCGATCCCTTCCACCGGCATCGCCAGCAGGTAGCGGCGCAGCGCCTCGGCCGAGGCCTCGAGCTCGCCGCTCACCTCGAGGTGCTCGTCGACCAGCGAGACGTGGCCGTCGCGGGCTTCGACGCCGTGGCTCTCGGCCCGCTCGACGGTCGCCTCGAGCGTGGTGTCCTGCAGGGTCAGGTGCCCCTCCAGCGCCTCCAGCGCCGGCCACTCCGGTGCGAAGGGCAAGCGCCCCTCCTCGATGGTGAGCGCCAGGCCGAAGGAGGGATCGACCCTGGCCGCCCCGCCGGCCAGCGGCAGGTGCAGCCGCAATGAGCCCTCGGGCACACGCCCCGCCACGCCCGCGCCCAGCCACTCGGTGAGCTCCTCGCCCATGATCCCGACCGGCAGCCAGTCGAGCAGCGGGGTATCGATGGCATCCACGTCGCGAAAACCCAGCGTCAGCCCGAACCCACCCCGTTGCCCGCCCCCCACCGAGAGGCCGAAGCCACCCCGCGTCTCGGCGCCGTTCCAGCCCACGCTGAGGTTCCGGCCACTGACGGAACTGCGTGGCCCATCGTAGGTCCAGAGCACCTCGCCACTGGCGTGGGAGAGTGTCATGGGGGCGGCAAAGACCTCGGGAAAGTACAGTTCGGCGCCATCGTTGCCGACGAAGCTCACCCGGCCATTCAGGTCCCGGGCCTCGACCCACACGTCGAATGGCCCCCCGCCGGGGGCCTGCTCCCAGGGCGAGACCGCCATGTCATGGACCCCCGCCCGGGCCAGCCAGTGCCCATTCTCGCGCCCCACTCCCAGCCCGGTCACCCGGCCGCGGGGGGCCAGGCTGGCCACCGCCCGGGACAGCGCTTCCGGCAGCGGCAGGCGATCGCGCCAGGCAGCCAGGGAGCCGAGTTCGAATTCGCTGGTATTGAGCCACCACCCGTCGTCATTGCCTCGCAGGTGCCAGTAGGACGGCAGGGCCGGCCCCTCCGTCTCGGCCAGTTCCACCGGCGCGTCCCAGTCGGCACTGCCGGCGTCTCCCTCGAACCAGGCCTCCCAGCCGTCGTCGCCCCGCAGCCACTGGCCGCGGGCGGCGACGCTCTCGAGCACGATGGTCCGCAGCGCGCCGTCGCCGTTGTGGTGGCTCATGGCCAGCAGTGGCGCGTCCAGGTCGAGGCGCGCATCGGCAAGCTTGCCGCGGTGCCAACGGCCCCACAGCCGCGCATCCCCGCTGGCCGTCTCGAGGCGCATGGGATCGTTGCGTCCCAGCACCTCGACCAGCCCCAGCAGGCTGCCGAGGGCCACGTCGGCCTGCAGGGCGGCGCTGAAGTCGCGCAGCCCCGAGGGGCCGGGGAAGATGTCCAGCGCCACCTGCATGGCGACCCGCTCCCGGATCCGCTCCTGGTCCTCGATCCGCACCTCGCCCTCCAGGTGGGCGTGGCGGGCGTCCCCGGTCATCAGCAGCCGCGGCGCATGCAGCACCTCGCGCTTCTCCTGGCCGTGCAGCACCAGGCGGAGATCCTCGACCCAGGCGCGCTGACGCAGCAGCAACCCGACCCAGAAATCGAGACGATCCAGGTCGAACGCCACGTCGGGCTTGAGTTCGGGGGGAAGTCGGGCCGGATCGGGCCACTGCCAACGCCCCTGTCGATCCTGGTAGAGGTGCAGCGTCACCCCCTGCAGGCGGGCATCCGCCACCACCGGCACGCCCTCGCGCAGGCTGGCCAGGGTATCCAGCCGCAACCGACCGCCCTCGACCTCGATCAAGGGCGTGTGGCCGAGGCCCTCCCGGGAACGGACGGTCAGGCCGGAGAGCTCCAGCATGGGATCGACTCTTGCCAGGCGAGTGTCGAGCTCACGGATCTGCACCACGGCACCGAAGCGTGACGAGAGCAGCGCCTCGAGTCTCGGCGTGGCGCCCTCGGCCAGGCCGAGGGCCAACCGCAGCAGGACCAGCACGAGGGCCACCATCGCCAGCAGCAACGCCGCCAGCGTCAGAACCCAGCGCGACAGCAGGCGAATCCGAGGCATGGGCTTACATCAGCACGATGTCGTACTGCTCCTGGGAATAGTGGATCTCGACCTGGAAGCGAATGGTCTTGGCGATGAAGGCCTCCAGGTCGGCCACCGCCGCCGACTCCTCGTCGAGCAGTCGATCGACCACCGACTGCGATGCCAGCACCATGTAGGTCTCGGGACCGTAGGCACGCTCCTCGCGAAGGATCTCGCGGAATATCTCGTAGCAGACCGTCTCCGGGGTCTTCAGGGTGCCGCGACCATGGCAGGTGGCGCAGGGTTCGCAGAGCGTCTGCTCGAGGCTCTCGCGGGTACGCTTGCGGGTCAACTGGACCAGCCCCAGCTCGGTCACCCCGGTGCACTTGGTCTTGGCGTGATCCCGCTCCAGCGCCTTCTCCAGCACCCGCAGCACCTGACGCTGGTGCTCCGGGTCCTCCATGTCGATGAAGTCGATGATGATGATGCCGCCCAGGTTGCGCAGGCGCAGCTGCCGGGCGATGGCCGTGGCGGCCTCGAGGTTGGTCTTGAAGATCGTCTCCTCGAGGTTGCGGTGCCCCACGTAGCCGCCGGTATTGACATCGATGGTGGTCATCGCCTCGGTGGGATCGATGACCAGATAGCCTCCCGATTTCAGCTGCACCTTGCGCCCCAGCGCCTTCTGGATCTCGTCCTCGACGCTGTAGAGGTCGAAGATCGGGCGCTCGCCGGCATAGTGCTCGATGCGCCCCACCGAATCGGGCATGAACTCCTCGGCGAACTCGACCAGCTTGACGTAGTTCTCCCG
Organism: Halomonas heilongjiangensis; assembly: GCF_002879645.1. Classification (GTDB taxonomy): domain Bacteria; phylum Pseudomonadota; class Gammaproteobacteria; order Pseudomonadales; family Halomonadaceae; genus Halomonas; species Halomonas heilongjiangensis. Next base: position 75,615 of record NZ_PNRE01000061.1, read on the forward strand.
GGAGTCGATGCGCACCTTCTCGATCTCGTCGCGCATCACGTCGCGCAGGGTCCGCATGAACAGTGGCAGGTCATCGTAGATCACGCTGGGCGCCGGGGCGGTGACCTTGCGTTCGCTCACCTTGCGCCACAGTCGCAGGAGGAAGTGCATGTCGCTGGTGAGCTCCTCCTCCCCGACCCCCTCGGCGGCGGTGCGCACGATGAAGCCCCCGGTGACCTCCAGTTGCTGGCCGGACTGGGCCTCCTCGAGCGCTCCGCGTAACCGTTCGCGCTCGCGCTCGTCCTCAATGCGCTGGGAGACCCCGTGATGGGGCGAGTCGGGCATATAGACCAGGTAGCGGGAGGGCACCGAGAGATGGGTGGTCAGCCGCGCGCCCTTGGAACCGATGGGATCCTTGGTCACCTGCACCACCAGGGCCTGCCCTTCGTGAAGCAGCGCCCCGATGGCGACCTGCTCCTCGGCCGGGGTACCCGGCGGCATCACCTCGTGAGCATGGATGAAGGCCGCCCGGTCCAGGCCGATGTCGACGAAGGCCGCCTGCATCCCGGGCAACACGCGCACCACCCGCCCCTTGTAGATATTGCCGACGATGCCCCGGCGTCGCGAGCGCTCGATGAAGGCCTCCTGCAGCACGCCGTTCTCCACCACGGCCACTCGGGTTTCCATCGGCGTCAGGTTGATGAGTACTTCACCGCTCATGCGGAAATCCTTGTCCAGAGGTCTCTGAAAACATTATGACATAGCCCCGTCCCGGAAGGCCCCGCCCCAGATCGGCACGCCCTGACGTACCAGCAGGGCCGCGACCTCGAACAGCGGCAGCCCCACCACCGCCGAATGGCTGCCCTCGATGCACGCGACGAACACCGCCGCGAGGCCCTGGATGGCGTACCCTCCCGCCTTGTCCGCGGGTTCTCCGGTGTCCCAGTAGGCATCGATCTCGGCAGCGCCGATCGCGCGCATGACGACGCGTGACGAGACACAGGTCTCGAGCAGCCCCGCCGGTCCAGTCACCGCCGCCGCGGTGAGCACCTCGTGGTCGCGCCCCGACAGCGAACGCAGCATGGCGGCGGCGTGCTCCCGGTCGCGGGGCTTGCCGAGGACCTCGCCGTCGCGCACCACGGCGGTGTCGGCGCCGAGCGTCGGTAGCGGCGAGTGTCGCGCCCCGGCCTGGGCCTTGGCTCGTGCCAGACGGACCACATAGTCGGCGGGCGCCTCACCGGGCAGCGGCGTCTCGTCGACGTCCACCGGGCACACCTCCACCGGCACGCCGATCGAACCCAGCAGCGCGCGGCGGCGGGGCGAGGCGGAGGCGAGGCAGAGGTGAGCGGTCATGGCGCCTCCATCACTCCCTGGCCAGCCGGCGGCCCAGGGCCTCGAACAGCGTGGTCAGCCAGGGCCAGAGCGCCGCGCCGATCAGCGACGGCAGCAGGAACGACAGGTGAATGGAAAAGGGGCCCAGCAGGGTGCGCAGCCACTGCTCGGCGAGCTGCACGGTACCGAGCAGGACGAAGATCAGCACCGCCTGCTGGAGCAGCGAATAGGCCCGGAAACGCGGGTAGACCAGCGCACAGAGGAAGGCCAGCAGCGAGAAGATCAGCGCGTTCTGCCCAAGCGTGACGCCTTCGATCAGGTCGAGCAGGATACCCAGCGTGAAGCCGTGCAGCACGCCGACCCTGAGCGGTGCCTTCATGCACCAGTAGATCAGCATCAGGCCCAGCCAGTCCGGGCGCCAGATCTGCCAGCCATCGGCCAGCGGCATCACCTGCAGGCAGAGCGCCAGCAGCAGGGTCAGCCAGATCCAGAGCAGGCTGGCAGACGACGAGGTGGGCATCAGGGCTCCTCCTCGTCGTCGGGCAGGCCAACGAGCCGGCGGGCCGCTTCCCGCGCCTCCACGGAGAGCTCCAGCTCCCAGCCGTCCTCGTCCGGCACCGGGGCCGCGGGCGGCGGGAAGAGCAGCAGGAAGTGACGCGAGCGCTGTAGCTGGGCCACCGGCGTGGCCGTGACGCGGGCGAAGGGCTGACCGGGATCGTGGACGACCTCGGCGACCCGCGCCACCGGATAACCGGCGGGAAAGCGGCCAGCCAGGCCCGAGGTGACCAGCAGGTCGCCCTCGCGGATGTCGGCGGTGTCGGGGACATGCAACACGTTCAGGCCCTGGTAGTTGCCGGTGCCCTGGACGATGAAGCGCAGGCCGTTGCGATTGACCTGCACCGGCAGCGCATGGCTGGCATCAGCCAGCAACAGCACGCGGCTGGAGTAGGCCGATACCGCCGTGACCTGGCCGACCAGCCCCGAGGCGTCCATCACCGGCTGGCCCACATAGACGCCGTTGCGTCGCCCCCGGTCGATCACCATCTGGTGGGAGAAGGGATCGGAGTCCAGCGACAGCAGCTCGCCGGTGATGAAGGGCACGTCGTTCTGACCCGAGGCCGCCAGCAGTTCGCGCAGGCGCACGTTCTCGGCGGTCAGGCTGGCCATGCGCTGCACCCGATGCGAGAGCGTCAGGATCTGTTCGCGCAGTCGACGATTCTCGTCCACCAGTGCCCGCTGGTCGGAGAGCGCCAGCGAGCCCCAGTTGAGGACGTCACTCGGGACGCTGACTACCCACTGGATGGGCGCCACCAGGGTGGAAAGCTGGGCACGGACGGCCTCCATGCGCGTGAATCGTGTGTCGACGAACATCAGCACGGACGCCACCAGCGCGCACAGCAGCATGCGATAGACGGGCAGCGGTCCGTGCGAGAACAGCGGTTTAATAGTCGATCCCCCCGCACCAGGCCTGCGTCCTGCTCAGAGCGTCAGTCGCTGGACAGCAGTTCGAAGGTATGCTGGTCGATCATCTCCAGGGCCTTGCCACCCCCCCGTGCCACACAGGTCAGCGGATCCTCGGCGACGATCACCGGCAACCCGGTCTCCTCGGCGATCAGCTTGTCCAGGTCGCGCAGCAGCGCGCCGCCACCGGTCAGCACCAGGCCCCGTTCGGCGATGTCGGAGGCGAGCTCGGGGGGTGACTGCTCGAGGGCGTTCTTCACCGCCGAGACGATGGAGGCCAGCGTCTCCTGCAACGCATCGAGGATCTCGTGGGAGTTGAGGGTGAAGCTGCGCGGGATGCCTTCCGCCAGGTTGCGGCCGCGCACGTCGATCTCGCGCAGCTCGCCGCCCGGATAGGCACAGCCGATCTCCTCCTTGATGCGCTCGGCGGTGGCTTCGCCGATCAGGCTACCGTAGTGGCGTCGCACGTAGGCGGTGATCGCCTCGTCGAAGCGGTCGCCGCCGACACGGATCGACTCGGAGTAGACGATGCCGTTGAGCGAGATGATGGCGATCTCGCTGGTACCGCCGCCGATGTCCACCACCATCGAGCCCTGGGCCTCCTCGACGGGCAGGCCGGCACCGATGGCCGCCGCCATGGGCTCCTCGATCAGGAACACCTCACGTGCCCCGGCGCCTTCGGCCGACTCCTTGATGGCGCGGCGCTCGACCTGGGTCGACATGCAGGGCACGCAGACCAGCACCCGCGGGCTCGGGGTCAGGAAGGTGCTCTGGTGCACCTTGCGGATGAAGTGCTGGAGCATCTGCTCGGTGACGGTGAAGTCGGCGATCACCCCGTCCTTCATCGGGCGGATGGCGGTGATGTTGCCGGGGGTACGGCCCAGCATGCGCTTGGCGTCGGAACCGACCGCGGCCACGCTGCGCATGTTGCCGGACTGGCGAATCGCCACGACCGATGGCTCATCGAGCACGATGCCGCGACCGCGCACGTAAATCAGCGTATTGGCCGTGCCCAGGTCGATCGACAGATCGCTGGAAAACAGCCCCCTCAAGCGTTTGAACATGGAAGTCGTTACCTAGTGCAGTCCGGGAACCCTATGCGGATGCAAACGGTATCACCGCGGCCCCCCAGCAGCAAGCGAAAGCCCCCGGCATGGGCGCCCGCCGGACCTGCCCGCGAGGCGCCGGATGTGGTACCTTTTGCGGTCATTTCCATGACCCACCCCGTTCGAGGAACCCTGATCATGGCGCTTGAACACGCAGAGGTGATGCGGGCCGCCCACCTGGCCCGGCTCGGCCTGAACGACGACGAGGCGGCCCGTTATGTGGACGACCTCGGCCGCATCCTCGCGATGGTCGACCAGTTGCAGAGCCTGGACACCGCCGACGTCGCCCCCCTCGCCCACCCACTGGACGCCACCCAGCGCCTGCGCGCCGACGAGGTCACCGAGCCAAACCGCCGCGACGATTTCCAGCGCTGCGCTCCGGCGGTCGAGAAGGGCCTCTACCTGGTCCCCCGGGTAGTGGAATGACTCTCCCGGCACCTTCCGTTCCCGGCAAGCTTTGACGGAGCCCTTGGCCCATGCATGACAAGACACTCAGCGAACTCGCCGCCGCCCTCGAGGCCGGCGAGTTCTCGAGCCGCGAGTTGACGGCGCACCTGCTCGCCCGCATCGAGCGCTTCGACGACGACCTCAACAGCTTTATCACCATTACACCGGAACCCGCGCTGGAGGCGGCGGACCGGGCCGATGCCGCCCGCGCGGCGGGCAAGGCCGGCCCGCTCACCGGCCTGCCCCTGGCGCTCAAGGACATCTTCTGCACCACCGGCGTCAAGACCAGCGCCGGCTCGCGGATGCTCGACACCTTCGTCGCCCCCTACGACGCCACCGTGGTCGAGAGGCTCAAGGCCGCCGGCACCGTGAGCCTGGGCAAGACCAACATGGACGAGTTCGCCATGGGCTCCTCCAACGAGAACAGCTACTACGGCCCGGTGAAGAACCCCTGGGACCCCGCCGCGGTGCCCGGCGGCTCCTCCGGCGGCAGCGCCGCCGCGGTGGCCGCCGGCCTGGTACCCGCCGCCATGGGCACCGACACCGGCGGCTCGATCCGCCAGCCGGCGGCCTTCTGCGGCATCACCGGCCTCAAGCCCACCTACGGCCGGGTCTCGCGCTACGGCATCATCGCCTACGCCTCGAGCCTCGATCAGGCCGGCCCCATGGCGCGCACGGCCGAGGACTGCGCCCGGCTGCTCGGCGCCATCGCCGGCCATGACCTGCGGGACTCCACCAGCGTGGCCCGCGGCGTGCCCGACTACACCGGGGAGCTCGAGGCCCCCCTGACCGGCCTGAAGATCGGCCTGCCGCGCGAATACTTCGGCGACGGCCTCGACCCCGAGGTGGAAGCCGCGGTGCGCGAGGCGGTGAAGGTCTACGAGTCGCTGGGGGCCAGCGTGCGCGAGGTCAGCCTGCCGCATACCCACTACGCGATACCGGCCTACTACGTGATCGCCCCGGCCGAGGCCTCCTCCAACCTGTCGCGCTACGACGGGGTGCGCTTCGGGCATCGCTGCGACAACCCGCAGGACCTGATCGACCTCTACAAGCGGTCGCGGGCCGAGGGCTTCGGCGAGGAGGTCAAGCGACGCATCCTGATCGGCACCCACACCCTCTCCGAGGGCTTCTTCGACGCCTACTACAAGAAGGCCCAGCAGGTCCGCCGGTTGATCCGCCAGGACTTCCTCGACGCCTTCGAGGAGGTCGACGTGCTGATGGGGCCGGCCTCGCCGACCCCGGCCTTCGACCTGGGCGCCAACAAGGACCCGGTGTCGATGTACCTGCAGGACATCTACACCATCGCCGTCAACCTGGCCGGCATCCCCGGCATCAGCGTGCCGGCCGGCTTCGCGGGGCGTCGCCCGGTGGGGCTGCAGATCCTCGGCACCCACTTCGCCGAGGCGCGCCTGCTCAACGTCGCGCACCGCTTCCAGCAGGCCACCGACTGGCACTGCCGCCGTCCGGCCATCGCCGAGGAGACCGTCTGATGCAATGGGAAACCGTGATCGGGCTGGAGGTGCACGTCCAGCTCGCCACCCGCTCCAAGATCTTCTCCGGCGCCTCCACCGCCTTCGGCGCCGAGCCCAACACCCAGGCCTGCGCCGTCGACCTGGGGCTGCCCGGCGTGCTGCCGGTGCTCAACGAGGCCGCGGTCGCCATGGCGGTGCAGTTCGGCCTGGCGATCCACGCCGAGATCCCCGAGGTCTCGGTGTTCGATCGCAAGAACTACTTCTATCCCGACCTGCCCAAGGGCTACCAGACCAGCCAGATGTACCACCCCATCGTCGGCGCCGGCGAGGTGGAGATCACCCTCGACGACGGCAGCACCAAGCGGATCCGGGTGCATCACGCCCACCTCGAGGAGGACGCCGGCAAGTCGCTGCACGAGGACTTTCACGGCATGACCGGGGTCGACCTCAACCGCGCCGGCACCCCGCTGCTGGAGATCGTCTCCGAGCCGGACCTGCGCAGCGCCAAGGAAGCCGCCGCCTACCTCAAGGCGATCCATTCGATCGTCACCTATCTGGGGATTTCCGACGGCAACATGGCCGAGGGATCGATGCGCTGCGACGTCAACGTCTCGGTGCGTCCGGTCGGCCAGGAGGCCTTCGGCACCCGCGCCGAGATCAAGAACGTCAACTCCTTCCGCTTCGTCGAACGCGCCATCGCCTTCGAGGTGGAGCGCCAGGTCGAGCTCCTCGAGGACGGCGGCCAGGTGATCCAGGAGACTCGCCTGTTCGATCCCGAGCGCGACGAGACCCGCAGCATGCGCACCAAGGAGGAGGCCAACGACTACCGTTACTTCCCCTGCCCCGACCTGCTGCCGGTGGTGCTCGACCGGGCCTATGTCGACCACCTGCGCGAGACCCTGCCGGAACTGCCCGCCGACAAGCGCGCGCGCTTCGAGGGCGAGCTGGGTCTCTCCGCCTACGATGCCGGGGTGCTCTCGGCGAGCCGCGAGATGGCCGAATACTTCGAGCGGGTCAGGGAGGTCTGCGGCGACGCCAAGCAGGCCGCCAACTGGGTGCAGGGCGAACTCTCGGGCGCCCTGAACCGCGAGGGCCTGCCGATCCAGCACAGCCCCGTCTCCGCCGACCGACTCGGCGAGCTGATCGCGCGGGTGATCGACGACACCATCAACGGCAAGGCCGCCAAGCAGGTCTTCCAGGCGTTGTGGAACGGCGAGGGGGCCAGCGCCGACGAGGTGATCGCGGCCAAGGGCCTCAAGCAGGTCACCGACAGCGGCGCCATCGAGGCGATGATCGACCGGGTGATCGCGGAGAGTCCCGCCCAGGTGGCCCAGTACCGTGATGCCGAGCCCGACAAGCGCGGCAAGATGATCGGCTACTTCGTCGGCCAGGTGATGAAGGCCTCGCGCGGCACCGCCAACCCGCAGCAGGTCAACGCGCTTCTCAAGGAGAAGCTCGACGCGCTCTGCTGAGACGCGACGGGAGGAGTGTCGCCCGGCAGCGTCCGGGCGACGGCCACCGCCGGAACAAGAGGACATTCGGATGTCGGACGATGTGGGCGCCCGCTTGCGCGCCCTGCGCACCCTGCGCGGGATCTCCCAGCGCGAGCTGGCCAAGCGTTGTGGCGTCACCCACTCCAGCCTGTCGCTGATCGAACAGGGCAAGGTCAGCCCCTCGGTCAGCTCGCTGAAGAAGATCCTCGATGCCATTCCCATGAGCGTCGGGGACTTCTTCACCATGGACCTGGAGAGCCGCCGGCAGGTGTTCTACTCGGCCGACGAGCTGGCCGACGTCGGCAGCGGCGACGTCATCTACAAGCTGGTGGGCGCCAACCGCCACGACCGCGCCCTGTCGTTCATGATCGAGACCTACCCGGCCGGCGCCGACACCGGCCGCGAGATGATCACCCACCAGGGCGAGGAAGCCGGGGTGGTGCTGGAGGGCGAGATCGAGATCACCATCGGCGCCGACACCCGGCGACTCGGCCCCGGCGAGGCCTACTACTTCGAGACCAATGTTCCCCACCGCTTCCGCAACCCCGGCGAGGCCCCCTGCCGCCTGGTCAGCTGCGCGACCCCGGCCCGGGCGTTCTGATCCCCTGCTCCAGCCTCCGGGCACGCAGAGCGGGACTTGCCGGCCGCCCGGTTGTGCCGCATCCTGCCACCAAGGCCCGATCGACAAGAGGCCGGCTGCAGGTGTCCGAAGGGAGAGACGTTGTCGAGGGCAGACTCATGCCCATCGCAGCGGATGCGATGCCTTACCGAAGGAGGACATGACATGAAGACTCGCACCCTGATTCCCCTGGCCCTGGCCATCGGGCTGCTGCCCCTGGCCGTGATGGCCCAGGACGCCGACGGCGAGGTGATCGTCGAGGAGAGCGAACCCGCCGCCACCGGGCAGGCCCAGGAGAATCTCGATACCGCCATCGAGCAGAACCCGGATGCCGCCGTCTTCGGCCTGGAGACGGCGCGCGAGGCGGTCACCGAGGGCGGCGTCGACGGCCAGGCGGTCAGC
>NZ_PNRE01000062.1 GCF_002879645.1 Halomonas heilongjiangensis
GCGGCATGGCCGCCCAGCCGCCCCGGTCGTCGAGCAGCAGATCGGGCGACGACCAGTCGTGGCCGCGCACCCGGGCGCGGGGCATCCAGAGCATGCCGGCGGCCGCGTCATGCGCCCGGTCGAGCAGGGCGTCGAGACGCTCGCCCTGCAGACTCGGCGGCAGCGCCGAGAGCGCCCAGGCGGCCTCCAGGGCGGTGAAGCCGGTGAGGCGGCGACGCAGTTCGTCGAGTATCACCGACACCCGCCGCCCCTCGCCGAGCAGCCCCCGAGCACCGCTCGACGCTGCCGGCACTGGTGCCGGGGTGGCACGGCGGGTCGCCAGCGCCTGGTGGACCAGGTCGGCGGCGTCGGCCACCATCAGGTCCTCGGGCACCCGCTGGCCATGGGCCACGAACAGCAGTCGCAGGCCGTGACGCATCAGGGCATCGAGCAGCGGCCCGGTGCGCCCCGCCTCGTCGTGCTTGCTGATCACGCAGTCGTCCAGCGAGGCCCCCGACGCGTGGGCCGCCTGACGGTAGTTGGTGATCACCTCCTCCAGGGTCTCCGGCTGGCTGGCGGCGTTGAGCAGCAGCGCCAGGCGCACCGGGCCGCCCCGCAGTCGCGCCACCTGGGCGATGATGCCGCGGTCGCGCTGGCTCATGCCCACGGTATCGATGATCACGAAGCGCTTGTCGGCCAGCCTCGACAACAGTGCGTCCAGCGGCTGCTCGGCATCCAGGGCATGCATGGGGATGTCCAGCAGCTCGGCATAGATGCGCAGCTGCTCGTGGGCGCCGATACGGAAGCCGTCGGTGGTGACCAGCGCCACCTGACCGGGGCCATGGCGCATCACGTAGCGGGCCGCCAGCTTGGCGGTGGTGGTGGTCTTGCCGACCCCGGTCGGTCCCACCAGGGCCAGGATGCCGCCCCGCTCGAGCAACGCCTGCTCGTCGTCGAGCACCGCCAGGCGGGCCGCCAGCTGACGCACCAGCCAGGCCTGCCGGGACTCGTCGTCGGCCGCCTCGAGCTCCTCGGGCAGGCCGGCGAGCAGCTCCTCGGCGATCGCCTCGCCGAAGCCGGCCTCGGCCAGCCACCGGGCCAGTCGCTGGCGGCAGTCATCCGGTGGCGACGGCGCCGCCCGGGCCCGGGACAGCAGGGCCCGCATGTCCTGCATCTCCTTGAGCAACTGGGCGCTCATGGCCTGGAAGGCATCGCCCTCGCCGGCCGGTGCCGCCGGGGACGGGATCGATCGGTCCGGGACGGGTGCCGCCGCCGGCGCACGGCGAGGCGGGGCGGCCTGATCGGCCTGGGCGAGGATCTCGACCCCGGCCTCGGTGTGCCGGTTGGCCAGGATCAGGGCGTCATCGCCCAGGGCGGCGCGCACCTGGCGCATCGCCTCGCGACCGTTGGCCCCGGTGAATCGCATCACGCTCATCTACTCAGTCTCCTCCCACCTGTCAGCGCCCCCCCACCAGCTGGGTGACCCGCAGGGTCCGGTCGTCGGGAATCTCGGCCTGGGACATCACCACCAGGTGGCGCAGCCGTCGGCGCAGGAAGCGCGCCAGCACCGGGCGCAGGGTGTGCTGTACCACCAGCACCGGGGGCTCGCCGCTGGCCTCCTGGCGCGCCAGCGCCTGCTCGGCCTGGCTCATCAGGGTCTCGGCCAGGCCCGGCTCCAGGGCACCGCTGCCATGCATCGCCTGCATCAGCACCTGCTCGAGCTGGGCCTCCAACCCGATCACCTTCAGCTCGTCGTCGCCGGGGAACCACTGCTGGACGATGCTGCGGCCCAGGGCAATCCGCACCAGGGCGGTCAGCTCGCCGGCGTCCTGCTGCTGGCCGGCGTGTTCGGCCAGGGTATCGAGGATGGAGCGCAGGTCACGGATCGAGACCTCCTCGTCGAGCAGGTTCTGCAGGATGCGCTGGAACACGGTGAGCGAGATCGCCTTGGGCACCACCTCCTCGACCAGCGACTTGTTCTCCTCGCCGAGCTTGTCGAGCAACTTCTGCACCTCCACACGCCCCAGCATCTCGGCGGCATGGTGATGCAGCAGGTGGTTGAGGTGGGTGGCCACCACGGTGCTGGCGTCGACCACGGTGTAGCCGTAGACCTGGGCGTGTTCACGCTGACCGGCGTCGATCCACACCGCCGGCAGGCCGAAGGCCGGATCCCGGGTCCGGGTGCCCTGGAGCTCGCCCGACACCTGGCCCGGATCGATCGCCAGCCACTTGCCGGGGTGGGCCTCGGCACGGCCGATCTCGGCGCCCTTGAGGGTGATCACGTAGGTGTTGGGGCCGAGCTCCAGGTTGTCGCGGATATGCACCACCGGCGGCAGGAAGCCCACCTCCTGGGCGAACTTCTTGCGCACGCTCTTGATGCGGCCGAGCAGCTCGCCCTCCTGACGCTGGTCGACCAGCGGGATCAGCCGGTGCCCCACCTCGAGGCCCAGGGTATCGACCAGTTGGACGTCGTCCCAGCTCGCTTCGGGGGCCTCCGGCGCCGGCAAGGGGTCGGCGGAGAGCGCCTCCTCCACCTGGCGCTGCTCCTTTTGGCGGATCAGCCACCAGGCCAGGCCGCCGAGCAGCACGGTGAAGATCAGGAACACGACGTTGGGCATGCCCGGCACCAGCCCCAGCAACCCCATGACCGCCGCCGCCAGGATCATCACCTGGGGGTTGACGAACAGCTGGCTGATCATCTGCTGGCCGACGTCCTGGTCGGTGTTGACCCGGGAGACGGTGACGCCGGCGGCGGTGGAGATCACCAGCGCCGGGATCTGCGCCACCAGGCCGTCGCCGATGGTCATCAGGGTGTAGGTGCGCGCGGCGCTGCCGAAGTCCATGCCGTGCTGCAGCATGCCGATCAGCAGCCCGCCGATGATGTTGACCACCATGATGACGAGGCCGGCCATGGCGTCGCCGCGCACGAACTTGCTGGCACCGTCCATGGAGCCGTAGAAGTCGGCCTCCTGGGCGACCTCGGCGCGGCGCTGCCGGGCGTCGTCCTCGCCGATCAGCCCGGCGTTGAGGTCGGCGTCGATGGCCATCTGCTTGCCGGGCATGGCGTCGAGCATGAAGCGCGCGCCCACCTCGGCGATACGCCCCGCACCCTTGGTGATGACCATGAAGTTGATGACGATGAGGATCAGGAACACCACCAGGCCCACGGCGAAGTTGCCGCCGACCAGGAACTGGCCGAAGGCCTCGATCACCTTGCCGGCGGCATCGCCGCCCTGGTGGCCCTCCATCAGGATGACCCGGGTCGAGGCCACGTTGAGCGACAGCCGCAGCAGGGTGGTGAACAGCAGCACCGCCGGGAAGGCGGCGAAGTCCAGCGGCTTCTGGGTGAACATGCTGACCAGCAGCACCATCACCGCCAGCGCGATGTTGAAGGTGAAGAACAGATCCAGCGCGAAGGGCGGCAGCGGCAGGATCAGCATCGACATGACCAGCAGGATCAGCAGCGGCCCGGCCAGCAGCTTCATGCGCACGTCGCCCATCCAGTCGCGGCGCCCCAGGTAGTCGCTCCAGGCCTTCATGTCTCAGCCTCGCCGTGGCGGCCCGGAACCCCCAGGGAGTCCGGGACCGGCAGGTCCTCGGGTGTCGGTGGCACCTCGCCCCCCTCCTGTGACACCCGCCGCAGCCGGAAGGCCCAGGCCAGGACCTCCGCCACGGCGGTATAGAGTGCTTCGGGGACCTCGGCGTCGAGGTCCACGTGGTGATAGAGCGCGCGGGCCAGCGGCGGCGCCTCGAGCCGCGGTACCGCGTGCGCCTCGCCCAGTTCGCGGATCCGCGCGGCGACCTGGTCGGCGCCCTTGGCCACCACCCGGGGGGCGGCCATGCCGGCCTCCTCGTACTTCAGCGCCACGGCGTAGTGGGTCGGGTTGGTGATGATCACGTCCGCCTCGGGCACCTGGCTCATCATCCGCCCCCGGGCCATGGCCTGCTGCTGCTGGCGGATCCGCGCCTTCACATGGGGGTCGCCCTCCGACTCCTTGTGCTCGCGCTTGACCTCCTCCTTGCTCATGCGCAGCTTCTTGGCATGGCTCCAGAGCTGGTAGGGCACGTCGATCAGGATCACCACCAGCAGGGTCAGCACGATCAGCCCGCAGGCCAGGGCCGCCAGCTCCAGGGCACTGGCCAGGGCCTGCTGGATCGGCTGGTCCATCAGGCTCATGTAGGTGCCGCGGTTGCTCCACAGGAAGGCCATCGCGATGCCGCCCACCAGCAGCGACTTGGCGATCGCCTTGGCCAGCTCCACCAGCGCCTGGACACCGAACATGCGCTTGAGCCCCTTCAGCGGGTTGAGCTTGGAGAGCTGCGGCTTCAATGACTTGGCCGAGATCAACCAGCCGCCGAGCAGCGCCGGGGCCGTCAGCGCCACCACGGTCAGCAGCAGGAACAGCGGCAGCATCGCCAGCAGGGTGCGCTCCCCGAGGTCCAGGGCGTGGCTGAGCATCGGCGTGGTTTCCAGCGCATGGCGCCGTTCGAACAGGAAGGCCTGCTCCATCACCAGGCCCAGCTGGTCGTAGAGCATCGCGCCCATGGCCCACAGCCCGCCCACGCCGCCGAGCAGCAGCATGAAGGTGGTCAACTCGCGGGAACGGGCGACCTGGCCCTCCTCGCGGGCCTTCTCCAGGCGGCGCGGCGTGGCCTCTTCGGTCTTTTCCTGATCGCTGCTCTCGTCGGCCATGGCCACTCATCGGGACAGTCGTGCGGACCCTGGCCATTGTGGGGAGGAAGGGGAAGGGGCGATACGCCAAAAAGCGCCGATAATCGTGTCCTGTTCACGACTATCGACGGCAGAGGGAGGTGTCGGTCAGAAACCCAACTGGTCGAGCAGGTCGTCGACCTGATCCTGGCTGCTCACCACGTCGGCGGCCTCCGGCTTGACCTGGGGGCCATTGAGCAGGCCCTCCTCGCGCTTGCGGGCGCCGGTCTGACGCTGGCCGTCGGCCCGGCGCTGCATGTCGTCGCGCTTCTCGCCCTCGGGCACGCTGTCGATCAGCACCTGCACCAGCTGGCTCTCGATCTCGTGGATGACGTCCATCATCTTCTTGATCACCTGGCCGGTCAGGTCCTGGAAGTCCTGGGCCATCATGATCTCCAGCAGCTCCTTGCTGGTCGCCTGGGTCGTCTCGGGCACCTCGGCCAGGTACGCGCGGGTCGCGGTGACCAGCTCCCGGGCCTCGTCCAGTTCCTTGGGCTCGGCGAACCACTCGGCCCAGCGCCGGTCCAGCGCCTCGGCCCGCTCGCTGAGACGGTCCTGCAGCGGCTGCGCCCGGTCGATGGCATTGAGTGCCCGCTCGGCGGCCTGCTCGGTCATCGCGCCCACGTAGTTGAGACGGTCCCGGGCATCGGGAATGGCCTCGGCGGCCCGCTCGATCTCCTTGTCGAGCCCCAGCTCGCGCATGCTCTCGCGCAGCATGCGGGTCAGGTGCCCGATGCGCTGCACCAGGTCGTCGCTGGCCGCCGCCTTGGCGATCTCGGGCTGCTCGTTCGTGCTCATGGTTCGGTCTCCTTCGCCTCGGGTCGCCCCGGCGGCCTCACATGCCCAGTTTTTCGAAGATCTTGTTGAGCTTCTCTTCCAGGGTGGCGGCGGTGAAGGGCTTGACCACATAGCCGCTGGCACCGGCCTGGGCCGCGGCGATGATGTTCTCCTTCTTGGCCTCGGCGGTCACCATCAGCACCGGCAGGTGCTTGAGGCCGTCATCGGCGCGGATCTGCTTGAGCATCTCCAGGCCATCGAGGTTGGGCATGTTCCAGTCGGAGACCACGAACTCGAAGCCGCCGGTCTTGAGCTTGGCCAGGGCGTCCTGGCCATCCTCGGCCTCCTCCACGTTGGTGAAGCCGAGCTCCTTGAGCAGGCTGCGCACGATGCGGCGCATGGTCGGGAAGTCGTCCACCACCAGGATGCTCATGTTCTTGTCTGCCATCGGGATTCCTCTATCGGTTCACGGCATTCGGGACGACCGGCGGCCGGGCCGCCGGTCGGGTTCGGTAGATCTCGCGTCAGAACTCTTCCCACTCGTCCTCGGTGACCGCCTCGCGGCGTGCCGGACGAGGGGCCGGCGCCTGCCGGCCGGCGGGTGGCTGGCTGGCCTGCGGCAGGGCGGCGGGAGAGCGGTCGGCCTGCGGCAGCGAGGGCTGGCTCGCCACTCCGGCCAGGCGGAATACCGCCACGGCCTGCTCCAGGCGGCTCGCCTGCTCCTCCAGGGAGGCCGCGGCGGCCGACGCCTGCTGCACCAGCGCCGCGTTCTGCTGGGTCACCTGGTCCATCTGCCCCACCGCCTGGCTGACCTGCTCGATGCCGTCGCTCTGCTCCTGGGAGGCGGCGGAGATCTCGTCCATGATGTCGGTGACCCGGCGTACCGCGGTGACCACCTCGTCCATGGTCGCGCCGGCCTGCTCGACCAGCGTCGAGCCCTCCTGCACCTGGGCCACCGAGCCCTCGATCAGTGCCTTGATCTCCCTGGCGGCATCGGCGCTGCGGCTGGCCAGGTTGCGCACCTCGCCGGCCACCACCGCGAAGCCGCGGCCCTGCTCGCCGGCCCGGGCCGCTTCCACGGAGGCGTTGAGCGCCAGGATATTGGTCTGGAAGGCGATCGAGTCGATCACCCCGGTGATGTCGGCGATCTTCTGCGAGCTGGTGGAGATGCCGTGCATGGTCTTGACCACGCGATCCACCACTTCGCCGCCGCGCTCGGCGGTGGAGGAGGCGTCCAGCGCCAGGCCGCTGGCCTGGCGGGCGTTGTCGGCGTTCTGCTTCACGGTCGCGGTGAGCTGCTCCATGCTCGCCGCGGTCTCCTCGAGGGAGGCGGCCTGCTGCTCGGTGCGCGAGGAGAGGTCGGCGTTGCCGCCGGCGATCTCGCGACTGCCGACATGGATCGAGCCGCTGCTGCCGCGCACGTCGCTGACGATCCGCGTCAGGCTCTGCTGCATGTCGCGCATGGCGGCGAACAGCTTGCTGATCTCGTTGCGGCCCAGGACCTTGACCTCGCGGGAGAGATCCGCCTTGGCGATGGCCTGCAAGGCCCCCACCGCCTCGTCGAGCGGACGAATGACGATGGTGCGCAGCCCCAGGTAGATCAGCACCACCAGCAGGCCGATCAGCGCCAGCACCCCTAGCCCGATCCATTCGAAGCGTTGGGCCTGGTCGTGGAAGTCGGCCACCATGGCCTCGGCGCTCTCGACCCCGTGCCTGACGAAGGCCGTCATGCTCTCCGCCAGTGCCGCCGAGGGCGACGCGAGCCCCTCGCGCAGCCGGTTGAATCCGGGGGTGTCGAGCTGGTCGAGCCTGTCGTGCTGCTGGCGGACCAGGGAGAGCACGGCATCGAAGTCGTCGCCGAGGGGCTCGGCCAGGGCCTGGGCCCGGTCGGACTTGGGCACGCCGGCAAAGCTCGCGAAGTGCTGCTCGGCACGCTCGAGCTGATCCGCCGCCACGGCGGTCTGCTCGTTGGCCTCGCCCATGCGGCCGATCATGATCAGGTTGGAGGCGACCTCGAGGCTGACCCGGGCCTCGCTGAGCAGGGCGTCGGCGCGGTTGATCTCGGTGAGCTGGCCGACGCTGATCTGGTTGAGGGAGGTCAGCGCGCGGTCGCCGTTGCGCTCCGCCACGAAGCCCATGGCGGCGATCACCGCGATGAACGCCACGAAGCAGCCCAGGACGACGACCATCGCCGCATGGATGCTGATATTACGCAATAGTCGTGTCATGCCGGCATTTCCTCATATAGAAGTCAGTATCTTGTGGCTTCCCCGGGGTTTCCCGTGCAACGGTCCTACACCCGCTGGGCCCGGCCGGAGGCCGCCACCAGCGCCATCAACCGTGGCGCGATGTCGTCGAGCGCCACCACCTCGCCGGCCCCGCCCAGGGCGATGGCCTCCCGCGGCATGCCGAAGACCACGCAACTGGCCTCGTCCTGGGCGAGGGTCGGGGCACCGGCCTGGCGCATCTCGACCAGCCCCGCCGCCCCATCCTTGCCCATGCCGGTGAGCAGCACGCCGATGGCGTTGCGCCCGGCCTGGGTCGCCGCCGAGTGGAAGAGCACGTCGACCGAGGGGCGGTGCCGATTGACCGGCGGCCCGTCGTCCAGCCGCGCCACGTAGTTGGCACCGCTGCGCGCCAGCTTCAGGTGGGCATCCCCCGGGGCGATGTAGGCGTGGCCCGGGAGCACCCGCTCGCCGTCCTCGGCCTCCTTGACGCTGATCTGGCACAGCCGGTCGAGCCGCTCGGCGAAGGAGCGGGTGAAGCCCCCCGGCATGTGCTGGGTGATCAGGAGCGCCGGGCTGTTGGCCGGCAGCGGCTCCAGCACCCGACGGATCGCCTCGGTACCGCCGGTGGAGGCGCCGATGATGACCAGCTTCTCGCTGGAGACCAGCGGCGCCTCGAGCCGCACCGGTGGCGGGGCATCGCGGCGGGTCGCCTGGCGCGGCCGCGAGCGCGAGGCGGCGCGGATCTTCTCGGCGATCTCCTCGGCGTACTCCAGCATGCCGTGGCGGATGCCCAGCGAGGGCTTGGCGACGAAGTCCAGGGCGCCCAGCTCCAGGGCCCGCAGGGTCACCTCGGAGCCGGCCTGGGTCAGCGAGGAGACCATCAGTACCGGCATCGGGCGCAGCCGCATCAGGCGCTCGAGGAAGTCGAGGCCGTCCATGCGCGGCATCTCCACGTCCAGGGTCAGCACATCGGGATCGTGCCGCTTGATCAGGTCCCTGGCGGCGATCGGGTCCGGTGCCACGGCCACCACTTCCATGTCGGGCTGGCTGTTGATGATCTCGCTGAGCAGATCGCGAATCAGTGCCGAGTCATCGACGCAGAGCACCCTTATCCTGGCTGCACTCAAGGCAGGCCTCCTCTCCCTTCGGCGCGACGGCGCTGGATGGCACCGCCTCGAGTTCTGGATTCTGTTACTTGTATCGGCGGGTCGCCGCGGGACTTTAGGCGACCCGCGCCCGGTCGTTCACTTCCCTTCAGGCCAGCGTGTAGACCGTCTGTCCGCGGAGACGGAACGCCCTGGTGATATAGGAGAAGTTCTCGGAATGACCGGCGAACAGCAGGCCATCGGGCTTGAGCAGCGGGGCGAAGCGCTCGAGGATCCGTGCCTGGGTCTCCTTGTCGAAGTAGATCATCACGTTGCGGCAGAAGATCGCATCGAAGGGGCCCTTGAGGGCCCAGCCCGGGGCGAGCAGGTTGAGCGACTCGAACTCCACCATCGCCCGGATGTCGGGCCGCACCCGGGCCAGCCCCGCCTGGCGCCCCGTGCCCTTCTGGAAGAAGCGCTTGACCCTCGCCTCCTCCAGCTTGTGCACCTGCTCCAGGGGATAGACGCCGGCCCGCGCCCGGGCCAGGGCGTCGGTGTCGATGTCGGTACCGATCACCCGGGCCGGCTGGGCCCGGGGGCCCAGGGTCTCGGCCAGGGTCATGGCGATGGAGTAGGGCTCCTCACCGGTGGACGCCGCCGCGCTCCAGATGCGCACCGGTCCCGTCCGGCCGCGCAGGTGCTCGCCCAGTAGCGGGAAGTGGTGCGCCTCGCGGAAGAAGGCCGTGAGGTTGGTGGTCAGGGCGTTGGTGAAGGCCTCCCACTCGCGGGCCTCGGGCTGGCGCTCGAGCCGCGCCAGATAGTCGCCGAAGCGGGTCAGGCCGTGATGGCGCAGGCGCTTGGCGAGCCGGCTGTAGACCATCTCGCGCTTGTGCTCGGCGAGCACGATGCCGGCGCGCCGGTAGATCAGCTCGCGAATCCGTGCGAAGTCGGCATCGGTCAGCTCCAGGTCCCGCTCCAGGCCGCTGGCGGATGACCAGCCGCCGGCGATGCAGGCCGGTGGTTCCCGTGGCTCGATCAAAACTCCTCCCACTCCTCGACGTCGGTGGCCTGGCGGCGCACCGGCTGCCGCGCGGAGGCCGGCAAGGCCGGCGTCGGCCGGTCAGTACCCTCGCCTCCCTCGCCGCGTCGCTCCTCAAGGCTCGGCGCCTTCTCCATGCCGGCGCCGCGCAGGCGGAAGGCCGTGACGGCGATCGACAGCCGTTGCGCCTGGTGCTCGAGCTCGGCCGAGGCCCGGGCGCTGGCCTGGACCCGCGCGGCGTTCTGCTGTGTGACCTGGTCCATCTCGGCGATGGCCTGGTTGATCTGGCCGATGCCGCCGCTCTGCTCCTCGGAGGCCGCGGTGATCTCGCCCATGATGTCGTTGACGCGGGTGGTCGCCGACACCACCTCCGCGATGGCGCCCTCCGCCCGCTTCACCACCTCGGCGCCGGTGCCGATCTCCCGGGAGGAGCCGTCGATGAGCGTGCGGATCTCCTTGGCGGCGGAGGCCGAGCGTCCGGCCAGGTTGCGCACCTCGCCGGCCACCACCGCGAAGCCGCGGCCCTGCTCGCCGGCCCGGGCCGCCTCGACGGAGGCATTCAGCGCCAGGATATTGGTCTGGAAGGCGATCGAGTCGATGACGTCGATGATCTCCGCCATCTTGCGCGAGCTCTCGGTGATGCGCCCCATGGTCGCCACCACCTCGTGCATCAGCTCGCCGGTCTCGCGGACCCGGCCGGCGTTCTCGGTGGCCAGGCCGCTGGCCTGGCGGGCGTTGTCGGTGTTCTGCTGCACCGTGGTGGTCATCTCCTCCATGCTCGAGGCGGTCTGCTGCAGCGACGCCGCCTGCTGCTCGGTGCGCGAGGAGAGGTCGTCGTTGCCCGCCGCGATGTCGCGGGCCGCCGGGGTCACCACCTCGATGCCGCCATGGACGTCGCCGACGATGCTGCCCAGGCTCTTGCGCATGGTATCCAGGCCACCCAGCAGTTCACCGACCTCGTCGCGACGACGAGCCGGCACCCGAGCCGCCAGGTTGCCGGCGGCGATCTGCAGGGTGAAGGCCAGGGCGTCGCGCAGCGGCCGGGCCACCGCCCTCAGGGTCATGACGCCCAGCAGCACCAGCAGCAGCAGGCCGACGGCCAGTACCCCGGCCTGGGCCAGCAGCATCTGCCGCTGACCGACCTGGGCGGCGGCGGCCATCGCCTCGGCGGCCTGGCGCTTGTGCTCGATGAGCTCATTGACCGACCCCACCAGCTCGCCTGACGACTCCAGCAGCGGCGCCAGCTGTTTGTTGAGCGCCATCAACGCATCGAAGGGTTCGCCGGTGAGCGAGGCGGCCATCGGCAGCAGGCCGTCCTGCATGAAGGCATCCAGTGCCTCGCCGAAGGCGCGGGTCTCGGGCGCCTGGTTGACCTCGCGGGCCACGAAGTCGGCCCAGATCGCCTCGAGCCGCTCGACGCTCTGCTGCAGGTCGGCGGCGCGCTCCTCGCGCACGTTCATCACCGACATGCGGTCCTGGCCCGAGAGGCTCTGGGGCGCCTCGGTCACCAGCTGACCGATCTGCTGCAGGCGTACCACATCCTCGAGGCCGTCGCGGTTGAGTTCCGCCAGGCGCTCGCCGGAGGCCTGGAGGCCGAACAGCCCCATGCCGCCGCTGGCCAGCAGCAGCAACGCCGCCACGCCGACCATCACGGCGATTCGCGCACGCATGGTGCCGAGGTTGAGGCGCGCCAGGGCGCCGCGCAGGCCGCGGCGGCGCAGGCGGCCACGGTCGAGGCGCAGGTGCTTGCCCTTGCCGGCCCGCATCTGCGCATAAGCCACCTCGGCCCGCTCGACCGCCTCGCGGGTCGCCTTGATCCTGACGGACGCGTAGCCCACCACCCGGTCATCCTCGACGATGGGGGTGACGTTGGCGTCGACCCAGTAGTGGTCGCCGTCCTTGCGCCGGTTCTTGACCAATCCGCGCCAGCTCTCGCCGGCGGCGAGGGTCTCCCAGAGGTCGGCGAAGGCCTCCGGCGGCATGTCCGGGTGGCGTACCAGGTTGTGCGGCGCCCCGATCAACTCGTCGTGGCTGAAGCCGCTGACCTCGGCGAAGGCCGGGTTGGCATAGGTGATCCGCCCCTTGAGGTCGGTGCGGGAGATCAGGAAGTGATCGTCCTCGAGCTGATACTCCTGCCGGGTGACAGGCTGATTGTTGCGCATCGTCGTTTCCCCTGGTGGCGACTGTCGGCACCGCGCTTGTCGATGGGTTGTCGTTAGGGTGGTCGTTCCGTGCTAGAAGGCTTCCCACTCTTCATCGTGGCCGAGGC
This sequence comes from Halomonas heilongjiangensis, assembly GCF_002879645.1. Lineage (GTDB taxonomy): Bacteria > Pseudomonadota > Gammaproteobacteria > Pseudomonadales > Halomonadaceae > Halomonas > Halomonas heilongjiangensis. Next base: position 12,089 of record NZ_PNRE01000062.1, read on the forward strand.
GCCGGGCGGACTCCTGGCGCGCCCCGTCCTTGCGCGACGACATCAGCGCCGGCATCCAGCGGGCCAGGTCG
>NZ_PNRE01000080.1 GCF_002879645.1 Halomonas heilongjiangensis
TGATCGGCTATCGGCTTCGCGGCCTCGGCCGGCTTGGCTGCCGTCTCGGCGGGTTCCGCCTTTGCCTCGCCCCGAGCGGGCTGGACGCCGTGCGCATCGGTTGCTGCCGGCGCCTCGGTGGCCTCTGCCTGCAGGCGTTTCTGCTCGGCCTCGGCCCTGGGATTGATGGCGTGCTGGCGAGTCCGGCTGCGCGGGTTGTTGCGGGTACGCCTGGGCTTGCCGTCATCCACGGGGTCCGCCGGCTTCTCGGCACTCTTCTCGACGGGTTTCTCGACGGGCTTCTCGACCGGCTTGTCGGCGGGCCTGTCGCCTCCCCTCTGGCGCCGGGGAGCCTCCTCGCGCGGCTTGGCGGCCTCCTGCTGCTGTCCGCGGCCCTGCTGGCGATCGCCGTCCTGGCGCCCGCGGCCACGTCCACCGCGTCCGCCACGGCCCTCGGTGGTCTCGGCCTTGCCCTCGCCGCGCTCGCCTTCCTGGCGGGGCGAACGACGGTCATCGCCGCGGCGCTCGTCGCTGCGTGGGCGGCGCTGTCGACCGCCACGGCCACTGCGATCGCCACGCTCCTCGTCACTCGGGGCGGGCTTGCGCGAGTCCTGGCCGGCGCGCTGCGTGACGCTGTCGCGTGCGGGCGATTTCTCGCCCACGCCGTCGGGCGCTTCGTCGCTGCCGAGCAGCTTGGCCAGCCCCTTCACCAGACGACCCAGCACACCGGCCTGGGGCTCGGGGGCGGGAGGGGCGGCCTTGGTGACCGGGCTCGGCGCGGGAGCGGGGGGCTCTTCCTGTTGCAGCGAGGCGGGCGCCGGCTCGTGGTGGATCACGGTCTTGACGGCGGCCTCGGCACGCTGCATCGGCTTGCCGAAGGTGGCGTCGGGCTCCTTGCCCACCTCGGTGTCGGTGGAGAGTTCGAAGCTGGACAGGTTCGCCGCCCCTTCTTCATCCACATGATCGTCGCGTAGCCGCTGCACGTCGTAGTGGGGCGTGTCCATGTCCGGGCTCGGCAGCAGCACCACGCGAACGCCCTGGCGACGCTCGATGTCGGCCAGCACGTTGCGCTTCTCGTTGAGCAGGTAGGTGGCCACCGGGACCGGCAGGATGGCGCGGATCTGGGCGCTGCGCTCCTTCATCGCCTCTTCCTCGATCAGGCGCATGATCGAGAGGGCCAGGGAGCGTACGTCGCGGATGGTGCCCTGGCCGTCGCAGCGCGGGCAGACCACGCCGCTGGTCTCGCCCAGCGAGGGGCGCAGGCGCTGACGCGACATCTCCATCAGGCCGAAGCGCGAGATGCGGCCGATCTGCACCCGGGCACGGTCGAGCTTGAGGGCGTCGCGCATGCGGTTCTCGACCTCGCGCTGGTTGCGCGCCGGGCTCATGTCGATGAAGTCGATCACCACCAGGCCGCCGATATCGCGCAGGCGCAACTGGCGGGCGATCTCGTCGGCCGCCTCCAGGTTGGTCTGCAGGGCGGTCTCCTCGATGTCGCTGCCGCGGGTGGCCCGGGCCGAGTTGATGTCGATGGAGACCAGTGCCTCGGTGTGGTCGATGACGATGGAGCCGCCGGAGGGCAGCTTGACCTCGCGCTCGTAGGCGGTCTCGATCTGCGACTCGATCTGGAAGCGCGAGAACAGCGGCACCTCGTCGGCGTAGAGCTTGATCTTCTGCTGGTAGGAAGGCATCACCTGGCGGATGAAGCCCAGGGCATCCTGATGGACCTTTTCGCTGTCGATCAGCACCTCGCCGATGTCCTGGCGCAGGTAGTCGCGCATGGCGCGGATGATGACGTTGGACTCGCGGTAGATCAGGAAGGGGGCGGGGCGCTTGCCGGCTTCGGCGGTGATCGACTCCCACACCTGGACCAGGTAGTCCAGGTCCCACTGCAACTCTTCGGGGGAGCGGCCGATGCCGGCGGTGCGCACGATCAGGCCCATCTTGTCGGGCACCGTGAGCTGGCCCATGGCGTCCTTGAGCTGGCTGCGCTCATCGCCCTCGATACGCCGGGAGATGCCGCCGGCCTTGGGGTTGTTGGGCATCAGGACCAGGAAACGGCCGGCGAGGCTGATGAAGGTGGTGAGTGCCGCCCCCTTGTTGCCACGCTCCTCCTTGTCGACCTGGACGATGACTTCCTGGCCCTCCTTGAGGACCTCCTTGATGCTGGGGCGGCCGGCAGGCTCCTTGACGAAGTACTCGCGGGAGATCTCCTTCAGCGGCAGGAAGCCATGGCGGTCGGCGCCGAAGTCGACGAAGGCGGCTTCCAGGGAAGGTTCGATGCGGGTGATCTTGCCTCGATAGATGTTGGCTTTCTTCTGTTCCCGGGCACCGGACTCGATGTCCAGATCGTAGAGGCGCTGACCATCGACCAGTGCGACGCGCAGCTCTTCGGGCTGGGTCGCATTGATGAGCATCCGTTTCATAGTGTCTCGCTAGTCTTGACGCGCCGGGGGCGGTCGTCGACGTAGGCGAACCTCTGGGTGCTGCGTGCTTGTGCTCAGCGCATGTCGCGGATGCGCAGTAGCGCCCGGCCGTGCCGGAACGAGGCACATGAGCGGTTCCGGTACGGCATGACCATGTTGAGTACGGGGCGGAGGCAGGACATGTTTCGGTGGGATATCACCCATCCGGCCCTGCGGTCACCGCCAACACCTGGCATTCATCGATTCGCCAACGCCGGCCTCCGGCACGATGTTGAACGTTTCCCGTGGCCTGCGTTCGCCCCATGACAGCGGGGAGAACGGGGATCCGGGCGTGGCGTGAGTATCGCTTTCTCGTTTCTTGCTTTCGCTGCTCGGCGGCGGGACGTCATGGTAGCGGGCGTCGTCGCGGCCTGATCTTTTCGCTCCGGCCTGCGTGTCTGTCGTGCAGGCGCACCATCGGGCCAATCGGGCCCATTGAGGCGAGTCAGCAATATAACAGTAAAGGGGAGGGAGCAGCAATTGGCGCAGGACGCTCCCCGGTGCGATAGAATGCGGCTTTTACGGCTGGTTGGCAGTGGAGACTCGGCATGGCCGAAGGGCGCGACGTGCAGTGGGTGGAAGTGACCGAGGGCCAGGTGGGCCAGCGGGTCGATAATTTCCTGATGACGCGCATCAAGGGCGTGCCGCGGGCGCTCGTCTACCGCATCGTCCGCAAGGGCGAGGTACGGGTGAACAAGAAGCGCGTCAAGGCCGACACGCGCCTGGCGCTGGGCGACATGGTGCGTATTCCCCCCCTCAGGCTGACCCCGCGTGAAGCGGTGCGCGAGGTCAGCGACAACCTGCGCAACCTGCTCGCCGGTAGCGTCCTGGTGGAGGGGCGCGACTGGCTGGTGATCAACAAGCCGGCGGGGCTCGCCGTGCACGGCGGTAGCGGGGTGAAGATCGGTCTGATCGAGGCGCTGCGCCAGGTGCGCGAGGATCTCGACTTTCTCGAGCTGGTCCACCGCCTGGATCGTGACACCTCGGGCTGCCTGTTGCTGGCCAAGTCGCGCCCGGCGCTGCTCGCCCTCAACGAGTCGCTCAAGCAGCACCGGATGGACAAGCGGTACCTCGCGCTGGTGGCGGGGCGCTGGCCGGCGCGGCGCGACTTCGTCGCCGCTCGCCTGGAGCGCTTCGAGCTCGCCAACGGTGAGCGCCGGGTGCGTGTCGACCCGGCCGGCAAGGTCGCCCGCACCCGCTTCGCGGTGCGCGAGGCCTTCGAGAAGGCCACCCTGGTCGAGGCCGAGCCGGTCACCGGCCGGACCCACCAGATCCGCGTGCATGCCGCCCATGCCGGCCACCCGCTGCTGGGCGACGACAAGTACGGCTCGCGCGAGGGCGAGCGGCTGGCCGCCGGTCTCGGCCTGTCGCGGCTGTTCCTGCATGCCGCCGCCCTGACCTTCCCCGAGCCCACCAGCGGGCGTCCGGTGCAGATCAAGGCCCCGCTGCCCGACGAGCTCGAGGCGGTGCTCGCCCGGGCCCGGCGAACTTCCTGAGCAGGAGCGCGCATGCGTTATCGACTGGTGATCTTCGACTGGGACGGCACCCTGATGGACTCCGCCGCCCGTATCGTCTCCTGCATGCAGGCCGCGGCGCGGGATGCCGAATGGGGGGAGCTCTCTGCCGAGAGCGTGCGCAACATCATCGGCCTGGGCTTGCCCGAGGCGATCGCCGCCCTCTGCCCCGGCATCGACGTCGAGCGCGCCGAGCGGCTGCGCAGCCGCTATGCCTTCCATTTCGTCGAGGGCGACACCACGCCCATGCGCTTCTTCCCCGGTGTGGAGGCGGGGCTCGTCCGGCTCCTCGGCAACGCCGACCAGCGCCTGGCGGTGGCCACCGGCAAGAGCCGCCGGGGGCTCGATCGGGTCTTTCGCGAGAGCGGTAGCGGGCGCTGGTTCCATGCCAGTCGAACCGCCGACGAGACCCGCTCGAAGCCTCATCCGCTGATGCTCGAGGAACTCCTCGCCGAGCTCGGCGTCGATGTCGGCGAGGCGGTGATGGTCGGCGATACCGAGTACGACCTGGAGATGGCCCGGGCCCTGGGCATGGACCGGGTGGCGGTGACCTATGGCGTCCACGCCCCGGCGCGGCTGGCCGCCAGCCGCCCGGTGTTCACCGCCGAGGCGGCCCCCGAGCTCTTCGACTGGCTTCACGGAGCCTAGGCAGGACTTCAAGGACAGGGTGATCATGAGCGACGACAAGCGAGAAGACCGCTGGACCGATGGGCCGGAGCTGGAGCCGGACGAGGCCCGCGAGGTGCGTCGGCAGCGCGAGGCACCGCCTGCGCCGCCGGTCGAGGATGCCGAGACGCTGCGCGAGCGCCAGCGCCTGGCCCAGATGGAGATGATGGATCGCTGGATCGGTGGGGTGCTGGTGGAGCAGCGCCGCTCACGGCGCTGGAAGCTGTTCTTCCGCTTCTTCTTCGCGCTGCTGATCCTGGCATCGCTGGCCGCCACTCTCTACGGAGTCTTCGGGACGCCGAGCCCCGGGGCGCCGGCGGGCCCCCACCTCGGCGTGGTCAAGGTGAAGGGGGCGATCGACAGCGAGTCACCGGCCAGTGCCGAGCGCATCATCGAGGGGCTTAACCGCGCCTGGGATGCCGAGGGGGCCGCGGTGGTGGTGCTGCACATCGACAGCCCCGGTGGTAGCCCGGTGCAGTCCCGGCGCATCTTCGATGAGGTGATGCGTCTGCGCGGCGAGGGTGACAAGCCGATCGTCGCGGTGATCGAGGATGTCGGGGCCAGCGGCGCCTATTACATCGCCGCGGCGGCGGACGAGGTGATCGCCGCGCCGGCCAGTCTGGTCGGCTCGATCGGCGTGATCTCCGCCAGCTTCGGCTTCGAGGAGGCCATCGAGCGGCTGGGCGTCGAGCGCCGGGTCTATGCCGCGGGGGAGAACAAGGCCTTCCTCGATCCCTTCTCGTCGGTGGCGCCGGAGCAGCGTGCCTTCTGGCAGGCGGTGCTGGAGACCACCCATCGCCAGTTCATCGACGACGTGCGCCAGGGGCGCGGCGATCGCCTGACCGATGACGAGCGGTTGTTCAGCGGGCTGATATGGAGTGGCGAGCAGGCTCTCGAGCTGGGGTTGGTCGATACCATCGGCAGCCTCGACAGCCTGGCCCGGGAGCGACTGCCCGAGCCGCGGGTGCGCGACTACACGCCGCGCCTCGACCCCTTCGAGCGGATCTCTCGGCAGTTCGGCCGGGTCGCCATGGAGTGGCTGGGGGTGCCCACCGGCCAGTCGCCGCTGCGCTATCAGTTGCCCTGAAGCGCCAGCGCCTGGAGTCTGGAGTCTGGAGTCGCGGCTTACCCGGCGACAGGCCCCGGGGTGCCGGACCATCGCTGAGGCGCTGTGAACCCTTCCCTGGGCGCTACCTTTTCCATCCCTGGAAAAGGACCTCCGCTTCGGCCTGTCCCCGGCGCCGCTCACCTGGTTGGCACTACCTCAGCGGATCCAGCCCCGCCTCGCGCAGCAGGGCGCAGAGGCGGATCAGCGGCAGGCCGATCAGGGTGTTGGGGTCGTCCCCCTCGAGCTTCTCGAAGAGGGCGATGCCCAGCCCCTCCACGCGGAAGCTGCCGGCGCTGTCCAGTGGTTGTTCGCGCTCCACGTAGCGGGCGATCTCGTCCTGGCTCAGTGCGCGGAACACCACCTCGTAGCGCTCGTGGCAGACTCGGTGCCGGCCGCGGGCGGTATCGACCAGCGCCAGGCCGGTGACAAAGCGCACCCGCTGGCCCGAGAAGCGCGTCAGGTTGGCCCGAGCCGTGGCCGCGTCGCCCGGCTTGCCGAGGATCTCGCCCGCGAAGACCGCCACCTGATCGGAGCCGATGATCAGATGGTCCGGCCAGTCGTCGGCCAAGCGGCTGGCCTTGGCCAGTGCCAGGCGGTGCACCAGTGCCTCGGGCGATTCGTCGGGTCGCGGGGTCTCGTCGATGTCGGGGCTGGCCCAGGCGTAGGGGATTTCCAGGCGGTCGAGAAGCTGGCGGCGCCAGCGGGAACCTGAGGCGAGGACGAGGCGTGGCATGGGCGTACTCCCGGGCAGTGAAGGAATGATGGTGACCCATTGTAATACCGGGTGACGGTGGCTTTGACAGGGGCTGGGCGAGTGCCTATCATTGCGCGCCTATGTTGACCACACGACTCCCCAGCAGGGTCGAGCCCTACAAGCTCGCCGCCCGCGCCGAGCACCTCGAAGGGCTGATGGCCCTCGACGGCTTCGCACGCCTCACCGACGAGGTCGGGGCCCAGGGCGGCGACTGCCGCGTCTGGCTCGATTTCGGCATCGACGCCCAGGGGCGCCGGGTGATCCGTGGACGCCTCGAGGCCGAGCTGCAGTTGCCGTGCCGACGCTGCCTCTCGCCCCTGGCGCAGCACGTCGAGAGCGAATTCCTGCTGGGCATGGTCACGAGCGACGCTCTGGCGGCCGAGCTGCCGAGCACCCACGAGCCGGTGCTGGTGGAAAACGAACAGCTGAACCTGCTGACGGTGGTCGAGGATGAACTGATCCTCAGCCTGCCTCAGGTGGTTTACCACGACGAGGCCGACTGTGAGGTCTCTCGCGACCAGCTGACCAGCGGGGCGGATGCCGAGGCGGCACGCGAGCCCGCTGCGAGCCCGTTCGAGGTGCTCAAGCGCCTCAAGGGCAAACACTGATTCATCATCGATTGCACTCTGGAGTGACATCCCATGGCAGTTCAACAGAACCGCAAGACCCGTTCCAAGCGCGGCATGCGTCGCAGCCACGACGCCCTCAGCGCTCCGGCCCTGGCCCAGGACAAGGAAACCGGCACCACCCACCTGCGCCACCACGTGGCACCGGATGGCTTCTACCGGGGTCGCAAGGTCGTCGACGCCTGAGGCGACGACGACTTCCCCGGTGACAGCTGGCCGCTGACGTGCGGATTGCCATCGACGCGATGGGCGGCGACCTCGGTCCCCGTGCCACCGTGCAGGGGGCGGCCAGCGCGGCCATCCAGGACCCTCGCCTCGAGATCCGGCTGTTCGGCCCACGCCGGCAGCTGCAAGACGAGATCTCTCGCCTGCCGCGGCAGCTCGCCGCGGCGGGCTCGCGTCTGGACGTCGCAGATGCCGGCTCGGCCATTGGCCAGGCGCAGCGGCCTTCCGATGCCCTGCGCCACGGTCGCGATACCAGCATGGCCAGGATGCTCGACTGCGTCGCCAGCGGTGAGGCCGTGGCCGGTGTCAGTGCCGGCAATACCGGGGCGTTGATGGCCCTGGCTCGGCGCGCCCTGGGGACGGTGGCGGGGATCCCGCGGCCGGCCATCAGTACCGCCATCCCCACCCGTGACGAGGGGCGCTGCTATCTGCTCGACCTGGGGGCCAATGTCGAGGCCTCCGCCGAGCGTCTGGTGGACTTCGCCCTGATGGGCGAGGTGATGGCGCGGCACGTGGATGGCGTGGCTTCGCCGCGGGTGGCGCTGCTCAATATCGGGGTCGAGGGTACCAAGGGCACGGCCAGCGTGCGCGAGGCCGATGCCCGGCTGCGCCGGCTGCCGGGCATCGCCTATTGTGGCTTCGTGGAAGGTGATGGGGTCTTCAGCGGTGCCGCCGACGTGGTGGTCTGCGATGGCTTCGTCGGCAATGCGGTGCTCAAGGCCAGCGAGGGGCTGGCGAGGATGCTGGTGGAGCGGGTGCAGGTCGCCTTCGATGCCCACTGGAGCAGCCGTTTGGTGGGTGCCCTGGCGCGACCGACGCTGCGGCGCTTGAAGAACGAACTGGACCCGGTGCGCTACAATGGCGCCAGCCTGCTCGGCCTGGCCGGCATCGTGGTCAAGAGCCACGGCAGTGCCGATGCCACCGGTTTCCATTATGCGGTGGCCCGTGCGGTGCAGGAGGTGAGTCGGGACCTGCCCAGCCGGCTCGCCGCCGAGCTCGGCCAGCGACGGTCGGCTGTCGCCTCGATCGGCGATGCCGGTCGAGCCGACAGCGGATCCATGATCCTCGCACCGGACGAGCCAGGCTCGGCCGGTGACGATGAAAGCCAACAAGAGCAAAGGTGATAGACATGACTCAACCCCTTGCCCTCGTGTTCCCCGGGCAGGGTTCCCAGCAGATCGGCATGCTGCGGGAGCTGGCGGAACGCTACAGCGTGGTGCGGACCACCTTCGAGGAGGCCGCGGACGCCCTGGGTTACGATCTCTGGCAGGTGGTTCAGGAGGGGCCGGAGGAGGCCCTCAATGCCACCGCCTGCACACAGCCGGCGCTGCTCAGTGCCAGCGTGGCGATCTGGCGAGTCTGGCAGGAGCTGGAGGGGCCGCGCCCCGGCGCCATGGCCGGTCACAGCCTGGGCGAGTACAGCGCCATGGTCTGTGCCGGCGCCTTGTCCTTCGCCCAGGGGGTGCGCCTGGTGAAGCTGCGCGGCGAAGCGATGCAACAGGCGGTGCCGATGGGCGAGGGCGCCATGGCGGCGATCCTCGGCCTCGACGACGCCGTCGTGGAGCAGGCCTGTGCCGACGCCGCCAAGGGTGATGTGGTCTCGGCGGTCAACTACAATGCCCCGGGGCAGGTGGTGATCGCCGGCGCGAAGGCGGCCGTGGAGCGGGCCATCGTGGCGTGCCAGGAGGCCGGGGCCAAGCGCGCCATGCCGCTGCCGGTCTCGGTCCCGTCGCACTGTGCCCTGATGCGCCCGGCCGCCGAGCGCCTGGCCGCGGCCATGAACGAGATCGAACTGCGCGCGCCGCGCTACACGGTGATCCAGAACGTCGATGCCCAGGCCCATGCCGACGTGGACACCCTGCGCACGCGGCTGCTCGAGCAGCTCTATCAGCCGGTGCGCTGGACCGCCTGCGTCGAGGCCATGGTCGAGCGCGGTGCCGAAGTGTTCATCGAGTGCGGGCCGGGCAAGGTGCTGACCGGTCTCAACAAGCGGATTGCGCGGGGCAGCAAGGGGCTGGCGGTCAATGACCCGGACAGCCTGGATGCGGCCCTGGAGCTGGCCCGTGACGTGGCCGGACAGTCACCGTCAGCCGATGGCTGACGCCACCCCCATCCAGGACGAAGGCGGAATCACCATGACAAGCGAGCGTAGAGTTGCCCTGGTCACCGGCGCGAGTCGCGGCATCGGCCGGGCCATCGCCCACGAACTGGGTCGCCAGGGACGCGTCGTGATCGGCACCGCGACCAGCGATGCCGGTGCCGAGCGCATCGATGCCGACCTCAAGGCCCAGGGCATCGAGGGCGCAGGTCGCAAGCTGGACGTCACCGACCAGGCCAGCGTCGATGCCCTGGTCAAGGCGATCGGCGAGGAGTTCGGGGCGCCGACCATCCTCGTCAACAACGCCGGCATCACCCGTGACAATCTGCTGATGCGCATGAAGGAAGACGAGTGGGATGCGGTGATCGACACCAACCTCAAGTCGGTCTACCGCGTCAGCAAGGCCTGCCTACGCGGCATGACCAAGGCCCGCTTCGGGCGTATCGTCTGCATCAGCTCGGTGGTGGCCACCATGGGCAACCTCGGGCAGACCAACTATGCTGCGGCCAAGGCCGGCATGGAGGGCTTCACCCGGGCCCTGGCCCGTGAGGTGGCGTCTCGCGCCATCACCGTCAATTCGGTGGCGCCGGGCTTCATCGCCACCGACATGACCGAGGCGCTGCCCGAGGCGCAGCACGAGGCGCTGCTCGGCCAGATTCCCCTGGCGCGTCTCGGCCAGCCCGCAGAGATCGCGGCGGCGGTGGGCTTTCTCACCGGCGAGTCGGCGGGCTACATCACCGGCGAGACCCTGCACGTGAACGGCGGCATGAACATGCGTTGACGGCCGCGTGGTTCGGCGGTTGCGCCGGCCCGAGGGCGTCTATAAACTACCCCGCAGCTTTTGGCTTGCGGTTTTGAAACGGCTGGTTATCAGAACGGCTAACGTGAACGACTGGAGTACGTCATAATGAGCACCATTGAAGAGCGCGTGAAGAAGGTTGTGGCCGAGCGCCTGAACGTCAAGGAAGAAGATATCCAGAACTCCTCTTCCTTCACCGAGGATCTGGGAGCCGATTCCCTGGATACCGTCGAGCTGGTCATGGCGCTCGAAGAGGAGTTCGACACCGAGATTCCCGACGAGGAAGCCGAGAAGATCACCACCGTCCAGGAAGCCATCGACTACGTCAACGCCCACCAGTAAGCCGGTGGCGGTCGACACCGCTTGCTGACGTGCCGGAGGCACGGCCTCCCACGAAAGCCGCCCTGACCCCAGGGCGGCTTTCGCGTATCTATGCCGCGGCAGTGGACGTCTTGCCATGGCGGCACAGGGCGGGGAGACTCGGGTATAATGCGCGCAATGGCGGCCCCGGGTGATCGGGGGTCGCGTCACCAAGTTTGTCTGGAGGAAAGCTGATGGCTCGTAGAAGGGTTGTAGTGACCGGGCTCGGTCTGGTCACACCGGTGGGGAATTCCGTGGAGGAGAGCTGGACCAGCATCCTGGCCGGCAAGAGCGGCATCGCCCCCATCGAGCACTTCGATGTCAGCGGCTTCAACACGCGCTTCGGCGGTTCGGTGAAGGGCTTCGATATCAGCCCCTATCTCAATCCCAAGGACGCCCGCAAGATGGACCTGTTCATCCAGTATGGGGTGGCGGCGGGTGCCCAGGCGATTGCCGATGCCGGGATCGAATGCACCGAGGAGAATGCCGGTCGCATCGGGGTGGCGATCGGCTCCGGCATCGGCGGGTTGCCGATGATCGAGCACAACCACAATGCGCTGCTCAAGAGCGGGGCGCGGCGCATCTCGCCGTTCTTCGTGCCCGGCTCGATCATCAACATGATCTCGGGCAACCTGGCGATCCAGCACGGCTTCCGTGGCCCCAACATCGCCATCACCACGGCCTGCACCACGGGGACCCACAACATCGGCTACAGCGCACGCACCATCGCCTACGGCGACGCCGACGTGATGGTCTGTGGTGGCGCCGAGATGGCCACCACGCCGCTGGGGCTCGGCGGCTTCTCCGCCGCCCGGGCGCTCTCCACGCGCAACGACGATCCAGCCGCGGCCAGCCGCCCCTGGGATCGCGACCGTGATGGCTTCGTGCTCTCCGATGGCGCCGGCGTCATGGTGCTGGAGGCCTACGAGCACGCCCGGGCCCGTGGGGCGACCATCTATGCCGAGCTGGTCGGTTTCGGCATGAGCGACGACGCCTACCACATGACCTTGCCGCCCGAGGATGGAAGGGGCGCGGCGATGTCCATGAGCAATGCCATCCGCGATGCGGGCCTGGATCCCGAGGTGATCGACTACATCAATGCCCACGGCACCTCGACCCCGGCCGGTGACCTGGCCGAGAGTCGTGCGGTGGAGCGAGTAATGGGCGAGGCCGCCAGGTCCGTGGCGGTCAGCTCGACCAAGTCGATGATCGGTCATCTGCTCGGCGCCGCCGGTGCGGTGGAGGCGGTGTTCAGCGTGCTGGCGATCCGTGACCAGGTGGCGCCGCCGACGATCAACCTGGACAACCCCCAGGAAGGGTGCCGGCTGGACTACGTGCCGCACACCGCCCGCGAGATGAAGATCGAGGTGGCGCTGTCCAACTCCTTCGGCTTCGGCGGCACCAACGGCACCCTGGTCTTTTCGAAGGTGTGATGGACGCAGCGAGGGCCCCGAACGGCTGGCCGCTGGATGATCGTGGCCCGGCCTATGGCGACGGGTTGTTCGAGACCGTGCTGCTGCGCGACGGCGAGCCACGGTTGTGGGCCGAGCACCTGGCCCGGCTCGCCCGCGGTTGTCGGGTCCTCGGCATCCCCCTGCCGACCCTGGCCGAGCTGGAGCGCCCGCTGGGCGAGGCCGGCGAGGGGCTGGCGGTGCTCAAGTTGATCCTGACCCGCGGCAGTGGCGGCCGAGGGTATCTGCCGCCGGCGGAGCCCGAGCCGCGGTTGCGCTGGCAGCTCCTTCCCTTCTCACCGGCAGCCGAGCGCTGGGAGGCGGGCGTGCGGGTGCGTCACTGCCGATTGCGCCTCGGCCTCCAGCCGGCCCTCGCCGGCCTCAAGCATCTCAATCGCCTGGAGAACGTCCTGGCCCGGGCCGAATGGTCGGATGCCGATACCGCCGAGGGGCTGCTCTGCGACAGCGAAGGGTGCCTGGTGGAGGCCACCTGCATGAATCTGTTCTGGCGGCACGATGGGCGGCTGGAAACCCCACGGCTCGATCGCTGCGGGGTGGCGGGCACCCTGCGCGAGGCGCTGCTGGCCCGGCTGCCGATCCACGAGGTCGATGCCCGCCCCGAGACGCTGGGGAGCGTCGAGGCGCTGTGGCTCGGCAACTCGGTACAGGGCCTGTGGCCGGTGATCCGGCTCGATGACGCCCGGGGCCGGGCGCTCCGGCACTGGACGATCACGCCCGATCATCGGGCACTGCAGGCCGAGGCCCACGACCTGTTGGGCCACCCCCTCCCGGCATGAGCGCAAGGCGTGTACCGGGAGCCTGACTGAACGAGGAAGTGCATGTTGCGTGTGGTGAAGATCCTGCTGGTGTCGGCCGTCCTGGCCGGGGTGGCGCTGTTCGCTGGCTACCGGTACTGGGAGTCCAGGCTCGCGGCGCCGATCGCCGTGGACGAGCCGACCCTCTACGAGGTACCGCGCGGTGCCGGCTACAATCGAGTGGTGGTCGACCTGGCCAGCCGCGGTGTCATCGAGGACGACTGGGCCTTCCGCCTGCTCACCCGGCTCGAGCCCGAGTCGGTGCCACGTCTGCGCGCCGGCGAGTACATGCTCGAGCCGGGGATGAGTGGGCGTGAGATGATCGCGCTGCTCGGCAGTGACCGGGTGGTCACCTACCCACTGACCATCCCCGAGGGCTGGACCTTCCGTCAGATGCGCGAGCTGCTCGACCAGGCGCCCAAGCTCGACAACCGCACCGCCGGGCTCTCCGACGAGGAGGTGATGGCATTGCTGGATCGCGAGGACGTCTTCCCGGAAGGCTGGTTCTTCCCGGACACCTACCGGTATCACAAGGGGATGAGCGACCTGGAGATCCTGCGCCAGGCCTTGGTCCGCATGGAGGGCATCCTCGAGGAGGTGTGGGACGAGCGCGACGAGGACCTGCCCATCGACTCTCCCTACGAGGCGCTGATCCTGGCCTCGCTGATCGAGCGCGAGACCGGTGCGCCCGAGGAGCGCCGCGAGATCGCCGGCGTGTTCAAGCGGCGCATGGAGCGGGGCATGCGCTTGCAGACCGACCCCACAGTGATCTATGGCATGGGTGAGCGCTACGAGGGGCGCATCACCCGCGCCGACCTGCAGGAGGCGACATCCTACAACACCTACGTCATCGACGGCATGCCGCCGACGCCCATCGCCATGCCGGGGCGTGCCTCCCTGGAGGCCGCGGTGAACCCGCTGCCCGGCGAGACCCTCTATTTCGTCTCCCGTGGCGACGGTACCCATCACTTCTCGCGAACCCTGCGTGAGCACAACAATGCGGTGAACCGGTATATCCGCAATCGCTGATCCTGGAGCGGCATCTGTCATGAACGAGCGCGGACGTTTCATCACCCTGGAAGGCGGCGAGGGGGTGGGCAAGTCCACCAACCTGGCCCTGGTGGCCGACTGGCTCGAGGCGCGCGGCCTCGAGGTGATCCGCACCCGCGAGCCCGGCGGCACCCCCCGCGCCGAGGCGATCCGAACGCTGCTGCTCGACCCCGACGGCGAGGAGCCGCTCGATACCGATGCCGAGCTGCTGCTGGTGTTCGCCGCCCGGGCCCAGCACCTGGCCCGGGTGATTCGACCGGCACTGGCGCGCGGGGCCTGGGTAGTCTGCGATCGTTTCACCGACGCCACCTTCGCCTACCAGGGCGGGGGGCGCGGCATCGAGGATGCGCGGATCGCCGAGCTGGAGACCTTCGTCCAGCGCGGCCTCGGGCCCGATCTGACCCTGCTGCTCGACATGCCCATGGCGGCTGCCCAGCAGCGCCTGGAGGGGCGGCTCGGCCGGGAGGGGGGAGAGCGCGACCGCTTCGAACGCGAGCGCGCGAGCTTCTTCGAGGCGGTGCGTCGCGCCTACCTGGCGCGGGCGGCCGCGGCGCCCGGGCGTGTGGCGGTGATCGATGCCTCCGCCGACCTGCCGTCGGTACAGGCGCAGTTGGTTCGGGAACTCGAGGCACGGGTGGCGGCATGGCAGTGACGATGCCGGACTCCATCTCGCCGCTGCCGTGGCTGATGCCACGCTTCCGGGCCCTGACCGAGCTCGCACGGGTCGGGCGCCTGCCCCATGCCCTGCTGCTCTCTGGCCCGCGGGGCGTGGGCAAGCAGTCGCTGGCCGAGGCGCTGATCGGTTGGGTGCTCTGTGCCGAGCCCGGCGCGACCGCCTGTGGCCGGTGTCACGGCTGTCGCATGCTGGCCGCCGGCTATCATCCCGACCTGCTGAGGGTCGGCCCCGAGGAGGGCAAGCGGCAGATCCGCATCGGCCCGATCCGTGAGGTCAACGACTTCGTCGGCCAGACCGCCCAGCAGGGCGGGTATCGGGTGATCGTGATCTCGCCGGCGGAGGCGATGAACGTGGCCGCCGCCAATGCCCTGCTCAAGAGCCTGGAGGAGCCGGGTGACCGCACCCTCTTCGTGCTGCTTTCCGCTATCCCCTCGCGGATGCCGCCGACCATCCGCTCACGCTGCCAGCACTGGACCCTGGCCCCGCCAGCCGAGGCCGACTGCACCGCCTGGTTGGCCGAGCACCTGGGGAGCGAGGAGGAGGCGCGCTTCTGGTGGCGGGTGGCCGGCGGCCTGCCGCTGGAGGCCCTGGCCCAGGCCGAACCGGATGCCCGCACGCTTCGCCAGCAGCTCGTCGAGACCTTCGAGGCGCTGGTACGCGGCGGCGAGCCAGTGGCCGAGGCGTCGCGGCTGGATCGGCAGTCCACCGAGGCGATCCTGTGGTACGGTATCGCCTGGCTGGAGGACCTGATCCGCCTGGGGCTCTCCGGGAGGGGAGACGACCTGCGCAACCCGGACCTGTTGCCTCTCTATCGCCAGGCCGTCAAGAATGGCCGGGTACAGGACTGGTTTCGCCTGCTCGACTATGCCCGGGAACAGCGGCGGCTGCTCGCCGTGGGCGGCAACCCCAATCCGCAGCTGGTGCTCGAGGCCTGGCTGGTGCGCTGGTCCACGCTGCTGCGTTCCTGATCATTCCATCACGGATCCATTTCACGAGGTGTCGCCCATGGCCGCCCAGAAAGCCCTCTCCCTGACCATCCAGGATGTGCCGACCCTGCTTTCGGCCTACATGCCGTCGCTGGAGCGGGGGGGGATCTTCGTGCCCACCCGCGAGCGCTACGAACTGGGCCAGGAGGTCTTCCTGCTGCTGATGCTGCCCGGCGAGAGCGAGCGCGTCCCGGTCACCGGCCAGGTGGTCTGGGTCTCCCCGGAGGGGGTCGCCGGGCGCCGCGTGCCCGGCATCGGCATCCACTTCAGTGCCGAGGACCAGGCGGTCCGTGCCCGCATGGAAAGCCTGCTGGCCGGGCAACTGGACAAGGGTACGCCCACCTATACGCTCTGAGGGCTTCGGGCTTCGGGCTTCGGGCTGAATTCATTCACCTGGTATGTCATTCCATGTTTGTCGATTCCCACTGTCATCTCGACCGCCTCGACCCTCGTACCCATGACGGCGACCTGGCGGCGACCCTCGCGGCCGCCCGCGCCCGGGACGTGCGCCAGTTCCTGGCCATCGCCGTGACCCTGGAGGACGTCGCCCCCCTCGCCGCCATGGCCCGCGCGCATGACGACGTGGTGATCTCCGCCGGGCTTCATCCTCTCCATCGGGTGCCCGAGGAGCCGACCGTGGCGGCGATCAAGGAAGTGGCCGAGCGCTTCGAGGCGGTGGCCATCGGCGAGACCGGGCTCGACTACCACTATCTCGACAGCGCACCTGGCAAGGGCGCGGAGGCGGTGCCCTCGCGCGACGTGCAGCTCGAGCGCTTCCGTCGCCAGCTGATCGCCGCCCGCGAGCTGGAACTGCCGGTGATCGTCCACACCCGCGAGGCGCGCGAGGACACCCTGGCGCTGATCCGCGAGCACACCGACCCCCGAGTGGGCGGCGTGCTGCACTGCTTCACCGAGGACCTGGACATGGCCCGGGAGGCGGTGCGCCACGGCTTCTACGTCTCGCTCTCCGGCATCGTCACCTTCCGCAACGCCGCGTCGATCCGCGAGCTGGCCCGGCGCATTCCCCTGGATCGCCTGCTGATCGAGACCGACAGCCCCTACCTGGCGCCGGTACCGCACCGCGGCAAGCCCAATGAGCCGGCCTGGGTGGTGGAGGTCGCCGAGTGTATCGCCGCCGAGCGCGGCATCAGCGTCGACGAGGTGGCCATGCAGACCACCGCCAACTTCTACCAGCTGTTCCGCGCCGCGGCGCCCCGGGCTCCCGACGCGATGCGCGAGACCCTGGCCCGGGCCGGGCTGATCTAAGCTATGGGGGAATATCGTCCGGAGAGCATTGCCATGACCCTCGATCCGCTGCTGGCCCATATCGACCCGGAGGGCGAGATCCCGCCGGTGGCGTCCTGGCACCCCGAGCATCAGGGCGAGATGGACCTGGTGATCGCCGCCGACGGCCGCTGGATCCACGAGGGCGTGGCCATCGCCCGGCCGCGGCTGGTGCGGCTGCTCTCCACGATCCTCCGGCGCGAGGAGGACGGTGGCTACTGGTTGGTGACCCCGGCGGAGAAGCAGCGCATCCGGGTCGAGGATCGCCCCTTCCTGGTCGTCGGTGCCGAACCCGACGGGGCCGGCGGCTGGTGGTTGACCACCAATGTCGGCGACCGGCTGGGGCTCGACGGACAGCATCCGCTGAGCCTGAGCGAGACCCCACGTGGCGAGCTGGTGCCCGAGGTGCCGGTGCGCTTCGGGCTCGCCGCCCGGTTGGGCCGCAACGTCTACTATCGCCTGGTGGAACTGGCCGAGACCCGTGACCTGCCTGGTGGCGGCCAGGAGCTGGGCCTGGTGAGCGCCGGTGTCTGGCACCCCCTCGGTCGGCTGGAGGAGAGCGAGCGGCTCGACGGCGGGGCGGCATGCAGCTGACCGCCGAACAGCGGGCCGTGGTCGAGCACGGCGGCGGCCACGCCCGGGTCGCCGCCGTGGCCGGCTCCGGCAAGACCACCACCATGGTGGCTCGGGTGCTCCACCTGCTCGGCCAGGGCGTGCCGCCATCGCGGATCCTGGTGCTGATGTTCAACCGCTCGGCCCGCGAGGACTTCCAGGCCCGCCTGGCCGCCATGGCGCCGCCCGGGCAGCCGCTGCCCGACGTGCGCACCTTCCACTCGCTGGGCCACCGGCTGACCGGGAGCCTGACCCGCTGGGGAGTGCTGGCGCCGCGGGAACTGCTCACCGCCGACTGGCAACTGGAGCGGTTGCTGCGCCAGGCCACCCTGGCGGCGCTGGCCGACGAGCCCGAGGCCCGGGAGGCGGCGCTGGACGGCGAACGCCTCGAGGCACTGGCGCATTTCTGTTCGCTGGTGAAGGCCGAGATGGTCAGTCCCGCCGAGCTCTTCGCGCGGCTCGACTTCGGCGAGCAGACCGACCACTTCCCGGCGGCCTTCGTCCATGCCGAACGGCTGCTCGCCGACCAGGGGCTGATGAGCTATGCGGACCTGCTCTACCGCCCGCTCGAGGTGCTGGAGGGCGACGCCGGCCTGAGTCGTCGGGTTCAGGGCTTCCTCGACCACGTGATCATCGACGAGTACCAGGACATCAACGTGGCCCAGCAGCGGCTGCTGGCGCAGCTCGCCGGCCGTGACGCCGCGGTGATGGCGGTGGGTGACGCCAACCAGTGCATCTACGAGTGGCGCGGTGCTCATCCCGACACCATGCTCGAGCGCTTCACTGCCACTTTCGGCGAGGCCCGCGACTACCCGCTCTCCACCACCTTCCGCCATGGCCATGCCCTGGCCCTGGCCGCCAATCACGCCATCGCCGCCAACCGCCGGCGCCCCGACCAGCTCTGCCTGGCGGCCCCCGGCAACCCGGCGACCCGCCTGGCGGTCGGGCAGGGCGGGCGGGCGCTGCTCGAGGCCCTCGAGGCCTGGCAGCGGGAGGGGCGCCGGCTCGACGAGGCCTGCCTGATGGTACGCAGCTGGGCGCTGTCGGTACCGCTGCAGCTGGCGCTGCTCAAGGCCGGGCTGCCGTTCCGCCTCGCCCGGGAGGACCGCTTCGTCTTCCGCCTGCCGCTGGTGCAGGCCCTGGCCGGCTACCTGATGCTGGCTCGGGCGCCGGGCCTGTTGCAGGACCCGGGCCACCTGCAGCTGCTGCTGTCCCAGCCGACCCCCTTCGTGGCCCGGGAGCGGATCCAGGCCCTGGCCGTGCGCCTGGCCGAGAGCCAGCGCTGGCCGGAGCGCCACGACCCGCTGCTCGAGGGCCTCAAGCCCCACCAGCGGCGTACCCTCAAGCGCCGCTGGGCCCTGCTCTGCGAGCTGCCGAGGCATTCCGGCTGGCCGCCGGCCCGGCTGCTCGAGCACGTGGTCGAGAGCGTCGAGGCCGAGAAGGTGCTCAAGCGGGCCGCCGCCCGGCGCGACAAGGGCGAGGAGGACGTGCGCCTGCTCGATGTGCTGATCGAGCAGGCCGCCGAGCTGGGTAGCGACACCGAGGCGTTCGTCGAGCTGTTGCGCCGGCCGGTGGCGAACCGAGACGACGGGGTGCTGATCACCACCGTGCACGGTGCCAAGGGGCTGGAGTGGCCGCTGGTGCTGCTTGGCGGCACCAACGAGGAGGACTTCCCCCACTACAGCCGTGACAACCCGCTCACCCCTCGGCGCCTCGAGGAGGAGCGGCGACTCTTCTATGTGGCCATCACCCGGGCCCGGGAGCGGCTGCTGATCGTTCATGACGGCGGCGACCACCGCCCCAGCCGCTTCATCGCCGAGACCGCCTGGCAGGATTGCCAGCGGATCACCGAGCGCCTGAGCCGGGAGGGGGAGGGTGACTATCCGACGCCGCTGCCGGTCGCGTCTCCCGAACTGGTCGGGCGCTACCTGGCGATGCTCGGCCGGTCCCTGCCGTTGACCGCGGCGACCCCCGAGCCGGGCGGCAGCGCCGAGCCACCGCCCGCTGACGTCGAGTTCAGCGTCGGCCGACGCTTGCGCCACGCGGTCTTCGGCGAGGGCGAGATCGCCGTGGTGGAGGGCGATCCGGACAACCCGGTGATCGAGGTGCGTTTCCGGCAGGCCGGTCGGCGACGACTGATCGCGCGCCGGGCGCCCATTGAACTGCTCGAAGGAGTCCAGGCATGACACGCGCACTGATCACTGCCACCGAGCTGGCCGAGGCCCTCGGCGGGGCCAACCCTCCGCGGCTTCTCGACTGTCGCGCCCGGTTGGGGGAGCCGGAAGCGGGACGGCGACTATGGCGGGAGGCGCACCTGCCGGGTGCCCTCCACCTCGATCTCGACCGCGACCTGGCGGCACCGGCCGGCGAGGGTGGGCGACACCCGCTGCCCACACCCGAGACCTTCACGGCGACGGTGCAGCGCCTCGGCATCACGCCCGGGCAGCCGGTGGTGGTCTATGACGACATGGGCGGCCAGCTGGCGGCGGCCCGGGCCTGGTGGATGCTCGCCGTCTGGGCCGGCCATCCCGATGTGCGGGTGCTCGATGGCGGCCTCGCTGCCTGGCAGGCGACGGGGGGTGAACTGTCCGATAGCGACGCGGTGGTGCCGCCGCCCCCCGAGGCCTGGCACCCGGCCTACGACGAGGGGGCGCGGGTCTCGGCCGACCAGGTCTTCTCCGGTCGTGAGCTCAAGGTCGATGCGCGCAGCCACGAGCGGTTCCGTGGCGACGCCGAGCCGATCGACCCGGTCGCCGGTCATGTTCCCGGGGCGGTCTGTCACCCCAGCGCTGCCAACCTCACCGAGCACGGCCGCTTCAAGGCCGCCGAGATTCTGGCCGCGGAACTGCCCGACGCCCCGGAGGTGATCGCCTACTGCGGTTCCGGCGTCACCGCCTGTCACAACATCCTCGCCTATGCCGTGGCCGGCAAGCCCCTGCCGCGGCTCTATGCCGGCTCCTGGAGCGAGTGGATCCGTGATCCATCGCGTCCGGTTGCCCGGGGATAGGGGGCTCGTTTCCGCCGCGCGGGCAGGGGAGCGCGTCCACCGCTACGCTTACCATGACGGGATGGATGGGGAGCCGAGGAGGGCGGCGATGAACTTTGCATTGATCGGCGCGGCCGGCTATATCGCGCCCCGCCATATGCAGGCCATCAAGGAGACCGGCAACGAGCTGGTCGCCGCCTACGACATCAACGACTCGGTCGGCATCATCGACTCCATCTCGCCCGACTGTGCCTTCTTCACCGAGTTCGAGTATTTCCTCGAGCATGCCTGGCGACTCCGGCGCCGAGGAGAGGGGGCGCTGGACTATATGGCAGTGTGCTCGCCGAACCACCTGCATAGCGCCCATATCACCGCCGGCCTGCAATTGGGCTGCGATGTCATCTGCGAGAAGCCGCTGGTGCCGACGCCGGCGCTGCTCGACGAGCTGCGCTCCGTCGAGGGAGAGACCGGACGTCGCGTCTACAGCATCATGCAGTTGCGCCATCACCCGGCGATCCACGAACTGCGCGACAAGGTGATCGCGGAGGCACGCCAGACCAGGTACGAGGTGGAGCTCACCTACATCACCGTGCGGGGGCCATGGTACCTGGCCAGTTGGAAGGGCGATCCGCGCAAGTCCTTCGGTGTGGTGGCCGAGATCGGTGTGCACTTCTTCGACATGCTGCACCTGGTCTTCGGTGAGCTGCAGCGCCAGGTGCTGCACTACAGCGACGACCACAAGGCCGCCGGCTTCCTGGAGTACGAGAAGGCGCGGGTCCGCTGGTTCCTCTCCATCGATGCCGAGGACCTCCCGGAGAGCGTTCGTGGACGGCAATCGACCTATCGCAGCATCACCTGCGACGGTGAGGCCTTCGAGTTCTCCAATGGCTTCGACGATCTGCATTCCGTCAGCTATCGCGAGATCCTGGCGGGGCGGGGCTTCGGTATCGATACCGTGCGCCACTGCCTGGAAACCGTGCACAGCCTGCGGCTGGCGCGCCCCGAACCGCCCCGCGAAGGCGAGGCACACCCCCGGTTGCTGGCGCTCGACCTGGACGGCGGCTAGGAGGCAGCAGGCAGGTCACCGATCTCGCCGCCGCTGTCGGAGTAGCCGAGGGGCAAGCAGAAGGGCATGCCTCCGGCATGCCCTTCCGTCGGCGTGGCGGGGGAATCACATGTTGGGATAGTTGGGCCCGCCGCCGCCCTCCGGCGCTACCCAGGTGATGTTCTGGGCCGGGTCCTTGATGTCGCAGGTCTTGCAGTGCACGCAGTTCTGGAAATTGATCTGGAACCTGGGCTTGCCGTCGTCCCCCTCGACCACCTCGTAGACCCCCGCCGGGCAGTAGCGGCTTGCCGGCTCGGCGTAGGTCGGCAGGTTGTCGCGGATCGGCAGTTCCGGATCCTCGAGCTTCAGGTGGCAGGGCTGGTCCTCCTCGTGGTTGGTGTTCGACAGGAACACCGAGGAGAGTTTGTCGAAGGAGAGCTTGCCGTCGGGCCTGGGGTAGTCGATCTTCTCGAACTCGCTGGCCGGCTTGAGGGCGGCGTGGTCCGGGGTGGTGTCGTGGACGTTGGGCAGCCTGCCGCCGAGCAGCTGGTCGAGGAAGTTGTAGGCGCCACCGCCCACGGTGCCGTACTTGTGGATCGCCGGGCCGAAGCTGGCGCTCTCCTTGAGCTCGGCATAGGCCCAGCTCGACTCCCACTTCGCGGTGAAGGCGGTCAGCTCGTGGCCGCCTTCATCGCCAGACGCGATCGCCTCGAACACCGCCTCGGCGGCCACCAGGCCCGACTTCATGGCGGTGTGCAGGCCCTTGATCTTGGCGAAGTTCAGGGTGCCGGCGTCGCAACCGATCAGCAGGCCGCCGGGGAAGGTCATCTTCGGCAGGCAGTTGAGCCCGCCCTTGGTGATGGCCCGGGCACCGTAGGCCACCCGCTTGCCGCCCTCCAGGTACTGCTTGAGCACCGGGTGGTGCTTCATGCGCTGGAACTCGTCGAACGGCGCCAGCCAGGGATTCCGGTAGGAGAGGTCCATGATCAGGCCGACCACGACCTGCTGGTTCTCGGCATGGTAGAGGAACCAGCCGCCATGGGTGTGCTTGTCGAGCGGCCAGCCGGAGCCGTGCAGCACCAGCCCCGGCTCGTGCCCGTCGGCGGGCACGTCCCATAGCTCCTTGAGGCCGATGCCGTAGTGCTGCGGGTCCTTGCCCGCGTCGAGCTGGAAGCGGCTGATCAGCCGCTTGCCCAGGTGCCCGCGGCAGCCCTCGGCGAACAGGGTGTACTTGGCACGCAGCTCCATGCCCGGCATATGGCCATCCTTGGGCTGACCATCGGCACCCACGCCCATATCGCCGATCAGGATGCCGCGCACCACGTTGTCGTCGTCGATGATCACCTCCTGGGCGGCGAAGCCGGGGAAGATCTCCACGCCGAGGCCTTCGGCCTGTTCGGCCAGCCAGCGGCACAGGTTGCCGGCGCTGATCACGTAGCGCGTGAGGTCGCCGCCGGTATTGTGCATGCTCTTCGGCACCAGGGCGTTGGGCAGCTTCTGGGCCTTCGCGCCGTCCTTGAGCAGGTAGAGCTCGTCGCGAATCGCCGGGGTGGTCAGGGGCGCGCCGCGCTGCTCCCAGTCGGGGAACAGCTCCTGCAGGGCGCGGGGCTCGAAGACCGCCCCGGAGAGGATATGGGCGCCGACCTCGGAGCCCTTCTCCACCACGCAGACGCTCAACTCATGGCCGGCCTCATTGGCCTGCTGCATGAGACGGCAGGCGGCCGACAGCCCCGCGGGCCCGGCGCCGACGATGACCACGTCGAAATCCATGGATTCACGTTCTACTTGTTCCACCAGCACTCTCCTCCCTCGCCACCGACGCAGGGTTCCAGCGAATGCCACCAGCGTCGGAAGGTTTTTAAACGGTCGTTTGCTTCTCGATATTCTCCATGATAGGCATAATAGACGACTCGGGTCACCCCTACGATGGGCAATGTGCGGTCGTACCGCCTCTGGCCCGCCATGCGGGGGGGATTGTTGCCATGGTCCCGGCTGTGGCAAATTGGGTGAGTTTTTCGGGTGCGGCGCCTATCAAACGCTTGCATGAAACCCATAAGATCATATCAACCGGTTCTAAAGGAACGCTGATGCGCTCGCTGCCGAGCCGACATGGTCGGTATGTTCCTAACCAGACGGTTCGTTAGAGTGAACCAAGCGAGGACACCATGAAAGTACTCGTCGCGGTCAAACGCGTCATCGACTACAACGTCAAGATCCGGGTCAAGCCGGACAACAGTGATGTCGACCTCACCAACGTCAAGATGGCCATGAACCCCTTCTGCGAGATCGCCGTGGAAGAGGCGGTGCGCCTCAAGGAGCGCGGGGTGGCCACCGAGGTCGTGGCCGTGACCGTCGGCCCCAAGGCCGCCCAGGAGCAGC
>NZ_PNRE01000096.1 GCF_002879645.1 Halomonas heilongjiangensis
CGCCGCCGGCCCAGCCCTGGCTCACTCTCAGCCAGGCGCTGGCGGTTTCGTTGGGCTCGGCGTAGCGGTCCCAGGGGAACTGCACCTTGACCCGGCCGTGCTCGTCGCAGTGGATCTCCTCGCCCTCGGGGCCGACCACGAAGGCGACCTGGGGGCCGTCGACCCTCGGCTTGGGGTCGGGCACAGGGCGCCAGGCGGTATCGGCGGGGGTCAGCACCAGCTCGTTATGGTACTTGGTCATGCCGGCGCTATCCGCCTGAGTGACACCGTCCTCTTCCAGCGCCTGGGGCTGCGTGCCGTGATGGATCACACTGAACTGGATGCCAGGGGCGACCTGATCATCTCCTAGCCCTCGACACTGTCACGACTCTGGCCGCGGCGATGGTAAAAAAACAGATAGGCAAGTCCAAGCGGTGCGATGAAGATGGCGAACCCCCAGCAAAGCATCATCGTGAATAGCTTGACACTCAGCAGTAGCATGGCGTTGACGAAGAACATGTTATCCCCCATCAGGAATCCCATCGCCTGTTCATAGACGAAGCGTGAGTAGGGGTACAGCAAGGCGTTGACTAGCAGCAGCACCACGAGATCCATCCGAAGTGGCGCTTCTCCCTGCATGACCACAAACAGGAGCAAGGCCGACATGCCGGCACCGAAGAACAGCTGACGCAGGTAGTAGCGCGGTGAAAGGCCACCGAATGTCATGGCGATGAAGTGGCGCATGGATATCTCCTATGATCCGTTTTTCTTTTTTGCCTGTCCGAACCCGGCCAAGCTCTGGTTGGCGGTAGCCATCGCCTAGTGAAACGAACGAGCGGGAAGCGCCCGCTCAGCGCATGGTCCAGCGCTCCATGGCCCCCCTAGGGTGTCGGGTGGGACGCTCTTCTGGTGATGAGTTCGTCTCGACAGGCATGTCCACACCGCGCCAGGCAAAGAAGCGATAGCGCCGGCTGCCCACGCTGGCATTCGCGCCCCCGGCCTGGAATTGCAGTTCCTGATCGTCAGCATGGCGGTCATGAATGCCATAGCGGAACAGGTATGCGACATCACTATTTCGCGTGAAGGTGGCCTCGAGCGCGTCACGCGCCGACTGTGAGCCAACACGGGCCATCCACAGCTCGGCGAGCTTTCCTTCTGTCGCCAGCTGTCGTCGTGTATAGCTGCTGATCTCATTGTTCGCTGCATAATGCTGGCGATTGATGGCCCGCGCTTCCCGGTCGACCTCCTTCAGCCAGCCCCACTGTGCTTCAAGCTCCGCCAGTGCCTGCTCGACTTCCTCGGCGGTAGCGACGATATCCCCCCACTCGGCCGGCTGGGTCAACGAGGCCGTAGGCACGCCCAGCACACCGCTTGGCGTACGGCTCGGCAACGCGTCGAGACGGGCCTCCAGCGTGGCCTTAGTATCGCGGTAGATCAGGTAACGCTTGGCCAGCCAGGATAGGTACAGCTCGGCGTGAGAGAGAAAGCTCTCGGTGCTTGGCTCCCGGTGCCCGCGGGTCGCTTCGACGTAGGCCCCCGCCAGCGAAGGCAGCGTATGGCCATCGATCTCGTCATCGACCATGAAATAAGCTGCCACATCAGGGTTGCGTTGGTAGAGCTGTTCCAGACTGGGCACTGGAACACCAGCCCGATGCGCCATACGGTACATCCGATGCAGCGCATAGCGCGACAGCTCGGCGCTAACCTTCTGCTCACCGGGTTTGAGGCCTCCGCCGACATCCTCGCTGATGCCCGGCAGCAGCTCCTCACGCCAATTGGCCCGCTGCCCCCCAAGCGGCCGGCAGCGGCGGGTGATCCGCCGTTCGTGAGCGGCGATCAGGTGCACAGCACGGCGGCAGGCGGGATGCAACGGGCCACCATCTTCAATGACCGTGACCGTGGGCAACGGCGCTTCCAATAACCCCATATCGGGATGGGTGCGGTGCACGCAATCGAACAGACCGACGAAGGCGACCACCACTTCGGCGTCCTGGTAGCGGTAGGTATCGGCCTGGCGTTCGCATCTCTTGTCGAGAAGCTCGCGGATAAAGGCCTTGGCCAGGGCCGCACCGAAATCGAAGCCGAACACCGAGACACGAATGGTGCGCAGCGGCATACCGGCCGAATTTGCTAGCGCAACTTCTTCCTCGAACTCGCGCATCGCCTTGGTCAGCCGCGATGCCGCGCCGCTGGTCAACAGGTGCGCCATCAAGGGTCTGTCGCGCAGCGGTGACCAGGATTCGACGCCAAGGCGCGCGACGCTGTCGCGCGGTGCTTTCACCCAGCCCTTGAGCGAGCTGAACTGCTGGGCCAGGGTACGCCGGGAGGTCTCCCACCAGGCACGACCGCTCTCTTCCAGCAGACCACTCCCGACCGCTTCGCGGACGCTACCACTCATCTGCTTCTTGAGGGTGTTGCCAACCTCATCGGGCGCCATTCGACCCACCGTTGCCAGGCTCTCGGACGCTCCACTCTCCAGCGGTGTGCCCAGGCCGGGAAGATATAGCTTACGAAAACGTCGACCGGGTTGATCGCTCGTCTGGTCAGGGAACGTTTCGTAGAGACGCGCTACATTGCTAAACCGCCCCTCGGGCTCATCTCGCTCAGCGTGGCGCCCTGAGCCATCGAAGAATACCCCTACCTCCAAGACGCTATGACACGTCATGGCGTCCATAGCGGTTAGATCCTCGGCGGCAGCGCTCAGCGCCTCGCAGTTGGCCAAGATTTCCTCTTCGGTCACGGGTGAGCTCCTTCTTCGACTTGGTCCAAGCGCTTCGGCAAATGGTCATAGGGAGACACTAGATTAGGGCTCCAGCCCAGCTTGACCTCGTGATTGGGCAGGAAATGCACGTGCAGGTAGCGGTCTTCCCGCGTGCGCTCCGGCATGGGTAGTGTCACACGGTGTCCTTCGGGCTCATCGCCACGCTCGAACTCCTCGACGGTCCGCCCATAAACCCACTCCACTTCGGCGGTATCGCCGCTGATACGCTGGCAGCACACGGTCCCCCCCCCTCCATAAGGACCAAGATTCCCCCCCCAGCGACCATTGACCCAAAAGCGGTGGATAGGACGATCGATATGGCTATGCCCACGAATGGAGGTGTCCGTGGGCATGGGGTGCAAGTCAGGCAAGAAGAACAACCACACGACATAACCGGCAAGCAGTGCCCCCAGCCCCCAGCGCACTCTCTTGGGCAGGCCGTACCAGATATTGTCGACCAGCCAGTTCCAGATCCAATTCACCAGCATTTATTGCTCCTGATAGCGGGCCACGTCGGGGCGGTTTGGCAGATCAGCATAGGGCGAAATCAAATCCGGGCTCCAGCCTAGCCTGACCTCATGATTGGGAAGAAAATGCACGTGCAGGTAGCGGTCTTCCCGGGTGCGCTCCGGAATAATAACGTGTAGGGTGTGCTCCTCCTCATTCCGAGGTGGGTGTAACGTAAGTACCGCCAGTGAGGTGTCAGATCGTCTTCTTTCCTCGTACTCTTCATATTCTTCTTTTGTGGTGACATCGACATACCACAAGATTTCTTCCTCATCCCTTCTGAATGACCAGCAGCATGTCATGCCATACCAGTCATCCCAATGGCCCTTGATATATTGCCGCCTCTCGACGTCTTTCCAACCTTCGTCGTCTAGCTCTCGATTACCACCCCAGCTGTCGTTCACCCAGTACGTGACAACGGGGTTGTGGGTATGGTTATGGCCTACAAGAGTAGCCTTTGGAACATGAAAAATAAGCCAAGATAGAAAAGCAAAAAAAATACCAAAAAATGTCCACCACACCCACAATGGGGCAAGGTTGATATATCGGCTAAGGGATCTGTAGGTCACAAAATTCTCCCTAGCGTACTTGGTCAAGTAAGCGGCGGTAGACATAGGCCAGGCGCTCACTGCGATGAACCAATCCCGCTTCGGTCGCGGCCAAGAGTGCTGCTTCCACTCGCTGCGAGCGAGCACAAGCGCACACGCCGGCAAAAAGGTCCGGATGCTGCTGGGTGAGCAAGCGAGTAGCGGTGCGTACCTCAGGGTCGCCATGCAGCGCTTGGTAAAGCGAGGAGGACAATGTCAACTGCCATGGCGATTCGAGAGGCTCCTGCACCGGCATGGCACCCAGTGCCTGCCAGCCCCGATCATCGCCCCGCTGCCACCACTGCTCGATGCCACCGAACAGAGAGCGATGCCAATCGGCTTGGGTCTCGGCATGCAATTGCCGGATGACCCGGGACAGGTAGAACCGCAATAGGGCCGGCGGCTCACCAGCCGGATACGCCACCATGGCAGGCGCCAGTTGGCCGGCCAAGCGAGAGATCGCCATGCGGCTTTCGATCCAGGCTTGAAGGCCGCAACCAAGCTTATCCTGTGCTGACAGCTCAGCCATCGACTCGAACGTTACCTCGAATAACCATGGACCTTCGGCAGCCAGATGCGGCTGCCGGTCATCCTGCAGCAAGGGGCAGGCCGTGACGCCCGGTGTCTCGAATAGAGCAGTGCGCGAAGCGGGTTCGAGAAGGCCCAACTCGACCAGTGCCGTGCGCTTGAATTCCTCTTCCGCTGGCCAGGACTGCCGTTGCCAGTCGGCGGGGATGTGGGCGATCTCAGCCATACGCTATCGTCCTGCCTGGATCATCGTTTGCCCCGAGGCCAGAGCCTCCTGCCAGCACTCCTCGCAGATCTCCGGCAGTTGGAGACGCGTGGTCAGCAGCGCATCTTGCGTAACGCCCTCGATGCGCTGATGCGCTTCAGCCATTGCGCGCTGGGGTAGTTCCGGGGACTGCGCCCCCTGCCCACTCCCCGAGCCCGGGCTGCCGCCGGAGTTGATCTTGACCTGGGCGCCGACGATGGTGATGCCGCTGGGGTCGAGCTTGATGAAGCTGCCGCCGGCCCTCAGCGTGATCTCGGCGCCGGCGTCGATGACGGTCTTGCTGCCGGCCTTGTGGTGCACTTCCTGGCCGGCTTCGATGAGCTGGGCGCGGGCGGTCTTCTCGTGGCGCGTGGAGCCGACGATCAGGTGGTCGTCGCC
>NZ_PNRE01000074.1 GCF_002879645.1 Halomonas heilongjiangensis
CTAAAGCCGTGTACCGTCCACTGAATCGGGGTAACTCCACTCCGCAGCAGTAACCGTCGGCGAACACCTGCGCTCCCTCTATCAAGCGGCAGGTTTCCACTCAATTGAGATTGCCCAGGGCCTCGGAATCCAGCAGGGCGAAGGTAGCTCGCAGGTCCAGGACCGTATACATGCAGCCCCCCCAGAAAGGCCACTTCCTTGAGGGTGATCGGCAATGGCACGCTCGCCTTCGAGGGCATGCTGGGCGCCCAGCGTACGTGCGCGTCCCAGATGAACATTCCATCACCGACTACGATGATCTGTCTCAGGCGCGCTTCATGAGGCCGCCGTTGACTACGGTCGCCGTGCCGTCGAGCGAGATCGGCCGTCGGGTAGCCGATGACTTGATCGCGCGAATCGACGGCGAAACCAGGCCACACCGCCGCCTGCTGGAATCGTCCCTGGTGCTTCGGGAATCCACCGGACCGGCACCAGCAAGCGGCTAAGCAGTCAGCCCGACGCGGAGTGGGTCTCCAGCTCCGCGAGCAAAGCCTCGGGCAGGGTCAGGCGGTCCCTGCCCTCACGGCGCAGCGCGTAGCGTCGGTCCCCGGGCAACCGGACACCGGGCTGATCCTGCATTGCTGCGAACAGCTCTTCGGCGTGCTCCACGAAGTCCGGCGAGAAACGGGCCGGATCGAAGAGCAGGATCAGTTGGCCGATCCCTGGCGGCTCGCCCTCGGCGTCGAAGAAGGACGAGGCCTGGAAACCGAAGTGGCTGCCGGCGAGCCCCGCGGTGAGCAGCTCCACCATCAGCGCCAGGGCAGCCCCCTTGGCATCGCCAGCCGGGACCATGCTGCCCGCCAGCGCCGCCTCGGGATCAGTGGTCGGCCGCCCCTCGGTGTCCAGGGCCCAGCCCTCGGGGATCGACTCGCCCTGCTTCCTGGCCAGCATCACCTTGCCGCGGGCCACCTTAGACAGCGACAAGTCCAGCAGCAGCGGATCGCCGTCCCGTCGCGGGCAGGCGAAGGCGATGGGGTTGGTGCCGAACAGCGGGCGGTTGCCCCCCCAGGGAGCCATGGCCGAGGGCGCATTACTGAAGGCCAGGGCCAGGTAGCCACGACGGGCCGCGGCCTCGACCGGGGCCCCGGCCACGCCGAAGTGATGGGACCGGGTGATGGACACCGCCGCCACCCCAAGTCGCGCCACACAGTCATAGCCGGCCTCGAGCCCCTGGGCCACGGCGGGGAAAGCCAGGCCATGCCCGGCATCGACGCGCACCACGGCGCCGTCGCTCTCCACCCGGGGCACCGCCGAGGCGTCGACCTTGCCACTGGCGGCCTGATCCAGGTAGAAGGGCAACCGCGACAGGCCATGAGACGGCAAGCCGTCGCGCTCCGCCGCCAGCAAGGCCTCGACGGTGGCCCCAGCCTCGACCTCGCCAAAGCCCTGCCCTCGCATGGCGGCCATGGCCAGCTCCCGGGCCTGCCTGATATCCAACTCGACGTTCTCTTTCATGCGTACACCTTCGCCCTTTCCAGGACCGCACGAACATTGTCGGCGGTCATCCGGCTGATGCGGGCATTGGACTCATCGGTGACACCGGCGATATGCGGCGTCAGGATCAGGTTCGGCACGCCCTCAAGCCCCGAATCCGCGGGCAGGGGTTCTTGCTCGAAGACGTCCAACATGGCGCCGGCCAGTCGTCCTTCCCGCAAGGCCATAGCCAGGGCGTCCTCATCGACGGTACCGCCCCGGGCGGCGTTGATCAGCACGGCACCGGCTTTCATCTGGGCCAGGGCGGCCGCGTCGAGGAGATGGTGAGTGGCCTTGGTCAGCGGCACATGGAGGCTCACCACGTCCGAGGCGGCGAGCAGCGAGGCGAGGCTCTCGTGACGGGTCACGTCCGACCACTCCGGGGCATTCGACGCCAAGTGGGGATCGAAGGCGGCCACCGACATGCCCAGGGCCCGGGCGCGCCGGGCGGTCTCCCGGGCGATGGCGCCGAAGCCCACCAAGCCGAGGGTACTGTCGGCCACCTCACGGCCGATGAGCGCCTGGCGGGGCCACTGCCCCGCCAGCATGGCCGCACTGGAGAAGTAGGCCTGGCGACGCAGCAACAGCGCACCGGTCAGTACGTACTCGGCCACCGAGCTTCCGTTGCCGCCATGGGCGGGCTTGACGATCACTCCCCGGGACTCGCAGGCGGCCAGGTCGATGTTGTCGAGTCCGACCCCCAGGCGCCCGACTACCTTCAGCCGCGGCGCGGCAGCCAGCAGCTCTGGGTCCACCCGGCTGCGATTGCGCACGATGATGCCGTCTGCATCGGCTACGGCAGCCAGCAGGGCCTGGCGATCATCGACCAGGCCCACGTCGAAGGTCACATCGAAACGCGCTTTCAGCGATTTGGCGGCTTCCTCATCCATAAATTCGGATATAACGATTTTGGCCATTGGGCCTCCTCTAGCGCCGGGGTAGCCCGGCTTCCTATTGTTGTGAAAGCAGTAGCACGGCCCTTCACCATCCACCACCGCCCCACAGACTTGTGAGGACGGCAAAGTTATGGCTCGGTTCTTCTCAGAAGAACAACCCTTTCGGCAAGGGCACCAGTAGAACTTTGGAAAAGACGGAGTAGAGCACCAGCACCTCGCAGACAATCGCCACAAGCCAGAGCACTACTTTGCCCGGGGACATTGTTATCGCTGTCTTAGGTGAGACCTTCTTCTCCACCGCAGCTACATAGAAGGCCATCACCATGAAGACCAGCACGCTGCCAACCACAAAGCCCAGCCCCTGGATTATCAGGCTCCAAGCTATCAGCGCTACGCATGCAATCAGCGCGCGCTTCTTGCTGCCATCGGCAAAGATTTTCTCACGGGACTTTAGGATAGAGCCTTGCACCACAAGGATAGCGCTGAGGATGGCAATTCCGTAGAGGATCGTCTCAGGCCAGGCGGCACTCGGTCGCTGCCAGTTCTCGTCCTGGGCGAACCAAAACACCGCAAACAGGATGAACCCCGTCAGCGCTACAAGAAAGTGAGTATTCACTCGAACCAACATAGCAATCACCCCAAAATGGTTTTCCTAGCATTCAGCTTCCTACGCACAACCTTCATTACGAAGGGGCCGATCAGGGTGATGGCTACGATGATAGCCAGCGTGATCGACAGGGGGCTCTGAAGCAACACGAGAAACGGATAATCATAGGCCCGGCCGATCAGCATCGCTTGGGCGAAGCCCTGCTCAGCTATCGGCCCTAGGATAAGGCCCAGCGCGATGGTGGCAGGACTAACGCCAAAATTGCGCATCACATAGCCGAAGATGCCAACTCCCACCATAATAAAGACGTCTGTCATGCTATTGCGCATGGAGTAAGCGCCGAGAATCGTCATCATGGCGATGGTGGGGATTAGGAAGCCTAATGGCACCTTGGTGACAGCTCGAAAGATCAGCCGCCCGAAGATCATACCCACCGGTAGCAGCGCCAGTGCCGCCAGCCCCAGCGAGAAGATGAAGCCGTAGGTCAACACACCGCTGTCGGTGAATAGCCGGGTGCCAGGAGTTAGCCCGTGCATCATCAGCGCACCGAACAGCACGGCGGCAGGCGGTGAACCTGGCACACCCAGCGTCAGTAACGGCACCATGCTGCCGGGCACCGCGGCGTTGTTGCTCGACTCAGAGGCGACCAGCCCCTCCATGCTGCCCTTGCCGAACATTTCCGGCGTACGCGAACTTCGCTTGGCCTCACTATAGGCGAGCAGACCCGCCACATTGTTACCGGCCCCTGGGATTAGACCGATGATCACGCCGATGATGGAGGAGCGGATGATATTGATCGGCTTATATATTACCTCCTTAGTTACGCTCAGTAAGGATTGCGGCTTGGAGTTTTCGTTAGGCTTGACAGCCCGCACGGCTGTGGCTGTCAAGCGAATATACTCAGGCACGGCAAACAAGCCTATCAAAGCTACAATCAGCTCGACCCCGCCCTGCAGCTGCGACGTGCCAAAAAGGAAGCGGGCTTCACCGCCCACCGGGGAGATGCCGATGGTGCCGAGAAGCATGCCGATGCCGCCACCCAGCAATCCCTTGAATATCGAGCCGGTGGATAACCCGGCAATCAGTGCCAGGCCCAGTACGGCTACCCAAAAGTATTCCGGCGGGCCAAACCTCAGGGCGAACAGGCTCAGCACCGGGGCCAGGAACAACAGTGCCACGAACCCCGCCACGCCGCCGCACACTGATGCCACAGTAGCCCCGACAATCGCCCTCTCCGCCTCGCCCTTGGCCGCCATGGGGTGTCCGTCCAGCATAGTGGCGATGGCGCCTGGCGTCCCAGGCGTGTTGATCAGGATAGCCGTGAAGGCCCCGCCATACATAGCGGCAGTGTAGACTGCCCCTAACATGACCAGGCCATTCAGGGCGTCCATCGCGAAAGTGAAGGGAACTAGCAACGCCAGTGCCATAGTGGCGGTCAGACCCGGAATGGTGCCGATGACAAGGCCTATTATTGTGCCCAGAGCAATCAGAAAAAACGTATCGATAGTCAAGATCCCGACAAGACCTTTGTACAATAAGTCCATGTAATCACCTGAAGTTGGACAGAAATGTTTCGACACCGAAAGGCCACCCCACCATCAATTGGCAGGGTGGCCATTTCCCGTTAACCTTCGTCACCGAGAATCTCGGCATACTCTCCCTTCAGGCGTTCCACCAACTCGGCACTCTCCTCCGGGCCCCAGTTGTGCACGAACATGCCCATGTCCTGCTGCCGTGTCGTAATCTGCTGGTTCACGGCATCGAACCCCTCCGCCAGCGTCGCCACTATGTCGTCCGGAGTGTCAGCCGGCACCAGCACGCCGCGGTAGATCGCCTCGACCACGTCGTAACCCTCTTCCCGGAAGGTCGGCACGTCTTCCAGAAA
>NZ_PNRE01000041.1 GCF_002879645.1 Halomonas heilongjiangensis
CCTAACGGCAACTGCCGACGGTGGCGTCGAGGGGCGTGACCCCGGCCTGCCGGCGGCGGGTCAGCCGGTGCCGGCCGAGGAGGCGGATCGGCAGGTGCGCGTGGCACGGGAGCCGTTGCACGAGAGCCTGCAGGGTATCGTGCGCCATCAATTGGAGATGCTGTCCATGCCGGTGCTGCGCTGGGAAGGTGACGTCTGGACGGGCATCTTCATGGCGCTGGTGCTGCATCTGCCCGCTGGCCAGCGGGAGGAGGAGGCACCTGACGATGAGGCCGGTCGCCAGGAGCGGGAGTCCCGTGGCTGGCGCTCCGGGATGACGCTGCAGGTGGCCGGCCTGGGTGAGGTGGGGGTCGACCTCTGGCTGCGTGGCGACCGGCTGGATCTCGATCTCGGGGCCCGCGAGCCCGGCGTGTTGCGAGCGCTGGAGCGGGGGGCCGGCCGGCTGACGGCGCGCCTCGAGGCCTGCGGCCTGGTGGATGTCCGGGTGCGGGTCGGGCCACCCGGCCCCGGGGAGGTGTCATGAGCGACACGCCGCCGGAGCGTCGCAAGCGTGCCGTGGCGCTGGCCTATCGCGACGGCGACGATGCGCCGCGGGTGGTGGCCAAGGGCTATGGCGAGCTCGCCGAACGGATCATGGCCGAGGCGAAGCGCCAGGGCATCCACGTGCACGATGCGCCGGAGCTGGTGGCGCTGTTGATGCATCTGGATCTGGACGAACGGATCCCGCCGAGTCTCTACCGGGTCATCGCCGAGTTGCTGGTCTGGGTGCGCGAGATCGCCGAGGAGGCGAGGGATGGGGCCAGATAGCTGTTTGTATTTGTAAAAAAATGTTATTTATTTGTAAAAAACCAAAGTAAGCTTTGTCGTATTATAGACACTAAGCCTTTCCCCTTACGTCAGAAGCATGTTTTTCCTGGTCTTTTTTTGGACCCTGTTGCTGATGGTCTCTTGGCGACCTTCGGAGGTGGAGTTTCGTAGGATTGCAAGGTGGTAATAAATGTACACAATCTGTCAACGGAACTGACGTCCGCGACGACGACCGTGTCGCAAGAGCATGGCCGGGCGGAAATAACAATGACGTCGTGTGTCGATTTTTCACGACCCATACCTTGGCGCAGGGAACCATGAACGATACCAGTCTTCTGGACGAGATCGAGGAGCTCAACCTCGCCTACCTCCTTCTCGCGCAGCGCATGCTGCACGGCGATCGTACCTCGGCGATGTTCCGCCTGAAGATCGACGACGAGATGGCGGATCTACTGCTGTCGCTGAATGCCCGGCAGCTGGCGAAGCTGGCGCGGACCAACCAGTTGCTGTGCCACTTCGGCCACGTGAGCGCCGAGCGGCTGCGCCAGGTGACCCATAACCAGCGCGAGCAGGGCCTGTCCCGTTTCCACGCCGCCCTGCTGATGGCGACTCGCCCGGACGAGCTGGCGATGGGGGCCTGAGTCATGTCGCAGAAGAGTCTGGTCACCGAAATGGAGCAGGTCCAACTGGCCA
Source organism: Halomonas heilongjiangensis (assembly GCF_002879645.1). GTDB lineage: Bacteria > Pseudomonadota > Gammaproteobacteria > Pseudomonadales > Halomonadaceae > Halomonas > Halomonas heilongjiangensis. The sequence goes on from NZ_PNRE01000041.1 coordinate 1,501, forward strand.
TCGAGCTGATCGAGCTCGGCGCCCGGCTGCAGGTGCTGGAAACCGAAACCGACATCAGCCGCGCCCGGTTGATCAGGCTCTACAAGGAAGTCCGCGGCATGTCGCCGCCCAAGGGGATGTTGCCGTTCTCCACCGACTGGTTCATCACCTGGCTGCCCAACATCCACTCCTCGCTGTTCTACAACATCTACCTGCGGCTGCGGGAGGATCATGGCTGTGAGCGCATGGAGGCCTTCGTGCGGGCCTTCCGGCTCTATCGGGAGCAGGTCCAGATCGATGGCGCCGAGATGGTGCTGGGGCTGACCCGGGCCTGGACCCTGGTGCGCTTCTTCGAGAGCGACCTGTTGCAGCTCTCCGGGTGCACCCGCTGTGGCGGCCACTTCGTCGCCCATGCCCATAGCCCCTCCCACGACTATGTGTGCGGCCTCTGCCAGCCTCCCTCCCGGGCCGGCAAGACTCGCAAGCGGCAGAAGGCCCCGGTCCCGGCCGTGGCCAGCGGCCATGGGCCGAAACCGGCCATTCGCCACCGGGCCTGAGCCCCCCTGATACCCCCAGACGCCCCGCACCGGGGCGTCTTGCTGTCTGGCCCTGCCACCCGATTTTTTCCCGCCGCCCTCCTCAAGTCCGACTCGTCCCTGCCGATAACGGAGATGACGCTCCCGCCGCCATGGCGTGTGCCTGGTGCGGCGGGGACTCGATGGCCCAGTGCCAGCCGCGGGACATGCAACGTTGCGAGAAGAGGACACCGGCAGTGCTGATACCCCTTGGATATATCGTCGTCATCCTCTGCGTGTTCGGTGGCTTCGTGCTGGCCGGCGGCAACCTGGGCCCCCTCTACCAGCCCACCGAGTTCCTGATGATCGGCGGGGCCGGCGTCGGCGCCTTCATCGCCGCCAACAACGGCAAGGCGATCAAGGCCTCCTTCCGGATCTTCCCGAGGCTGCGCCGCTCCAAGAAGTACGACAAGGCGCTCTACATGGAGCTGATGGCGCTGCAGTTCAAGCTGCTCTCGAAGGTGCGCCGCGAGGGGATGCTGGGGATCGAGCGCGACATCGACACCCCCCAGGAGAGCGCCCTGTTCAACGAGCATCCCCAGGTGCTCGCCGATCCCATGATCATGAACTTCCTCACCGACTACCTGCGCCTGATGGTCAGCGGCAGCATGGATCCCATGGAGATCGACGAGCTGATGCTCCACGAGATCGAGGCCTTCGAGCAGGAGGCGCACATCCCCGCCGATGCCATCGCCAAGGTGGGCGACGCCATGCCCGCCTTCGGCATCGTGGCGGCGGTGATGGGGGTGGTGAAGGCCCTCAGTACCGCCGATGCCGCCCCCGACGAGATGGGCGAGATGATCGCCCATGCCCTGGTCGGCACCTTCCTGGGCATTCTCCTCGGCTACGGCTTCATCAATCCGGTGGCGAGTCGCATCGAGCGCCAGGCCAAGGAGGCGGAGAAGATGCTGCAGTGCATCCGCGTGACCCTGCTGGCCAGCCTGCACGGCTATGCCCCGCAACTGGCGGTGGAGTTCGGCCGCAAGGCGCTGCATACCGCCGAGCGTCCCGGCTTCAGCGAACTCGAGGAGTACGTGCGCAACGCCAGGTCGGGTACGGGTAGCGCATGAGTGCGGCGGGGGAGCGGCGGCCGATCATCATCCGCCGCAAGAAGGTGGTCCACCGTCACCATGGCGGCAGCTGGAAGATCGCCCTGGCCGACTTCATGACGGCGTTGATGGCGCTGTTCCTGGTGATGTGGATCCTCTCCGCGGCAAGCCCGGAGCAGCGCGAGGGGGTCGCCGACTATTTCAGCACCCCGCTGGTGGGGGCGATCACCACCGGTGGCGAGCGAGCCACCGGCAGCACTCGCCCGATTCCCGGCGGCGGGCCGGATCCGGCGCACACCGACGGCGAGCGGGCGCGCATCGACATGCGCACCCAGACCCGGCCCAGCGACGAGCAGCGGCGCTTCTTCAGGGACCTGCAGCGGCGCATCGAGGCGGTGATCGAGGCCGACCCCGAGCTGCGCCAGCTGAGGCCGCAGCTGCGCTTCGACCTCACCCAGGAGGGGTTGCGGATCCAGCTGCTGGATACCGAGCAGCGCCCAATGTTCGATCTCGGCAGCGACCGGGTGGCGCCCTACATGCGCGACCTGTTGCGGGCCATCGCCCCGCTGCTCAACGAGCTGCCCAACGACCTGAGCCTCAGCGGCCACACCGACAGCCTGGCCTATCTCAACGGTTACCGGGGCTACAGCAACTGGGAGCTCGCCAGCGGTCGGGCCAATGCCTCGCGCCGCGAGCTGGTGAGCGGGGGGCTGGAGCCGGACAAGCTGCTGCGGGTGTCGGGCCTCGCCGACCGGGTGCCGATGCCGGACACCGACCCGGCCGACCCGATGAATCGGCGCATCGAACTGCTGGTGCTCTTCCCCCAGGTGAGCGAGCGGATCCGTTCGCCCAGCCTGCTGGACGGCCCCGGCATGCCGTCACTGCTGAGACAGCGAGACACCGGCCCCGTCGACCCGGCGCCGGTGGAGCGGTTCACCGACAGCCTGCGCCAGGCCCTCGGTGGCGATCAGGGGCCCTGAGGCCCGTCAACACTACTCCAGGGTGGAAGACGCGGATGGATATCACCGATTTCTACGACACCTTCTTCGAGGAAGCCGAGGAGCTGCTCGCCGACATGGAGCGCTATCTCCTCGAGCTGGATGTCGAGGAGCCGGATGCCGAACAGCTCAATGCGATCTTCCGGGCCGCGCATTCGATCAAGGGCGGTGCCGGGACCTTCGGTTTCGACGTGCTGCAGAAGACGACCCACCTGTTCGAGAACCTGCTCGACCATGCCCGGCGCGGCGAGCTCGCCCTGCGCCGCGACATCGTCGACACCTTTCTGGAAACCAAGGACATGCTTCACGATCAGCTGGATGCCTATCGCAGCGGCACCGAGCCGGATCAGGAGGCCTTCGAGCGCATCTGCAGGACCCTGCAGCGGCTGGCGCTGGAGGAGATCGGCCAGGACCTCGACGGCGGCCCTCCCGCGGCAGGGGCCGTCGCGACGCCGGCGCCCGAACCGGCCCCGGAGGCGCCTCCCGCCGACCCGACACCGGCCGGCGGTGACGGCTGCCAACTGGTGGTGGCCCTGCTGGGGGTGAACGACGAGAACCGTCAACTGCTGGTGGAAGAGCTCGCCCAGCTCGGCGAGGTGCGTGGTCAGTCCGGCGACCAGGCCCGCTACGAAGTGACGCTCGAGACCACGGCCAGCGCCGACGACATCGAGGCGGTGATGTGCTTCATCATCGAGCCCGAGCAGATCGCGGTGCGCGCGCGGGCCGCGATCGGCCAGGAAGCGCCGGCCGCCATCGCCGATGCCCCTGCCGAGCCGGTCGTGGCCGCGAAGACGACGCCACCGGCCAAGCCCAGGCCCGTCGCCAAGGGGGCCGGGGAGTCGACCTCCATCCGGGTCGCGGTGGACAAGGTGGACCAGATCATCAACCTGGTGGGCGAGTTGATCATCACCCAGTCGATGCTCGACCAGACCGTCAGTGAACTCGAAGGCGTGACCGACGGCTCGCTGGTCAACGGCATGAACCTGCTGCAGCGCAACGCCCGGGACCTGCAGGAAGCGGTGATGTCGATCCGCATGATCCCCATGGATTTCGTGTTCAGCCGCTTTCCGCGCGTGGTGCGCGAGACCTCGGGCAAGCTCGGCAAGGAGATCGAACTGGTCACCGAGGGCGAGTCCACCGAGCTCGACAAGAGCCTCACCGAACGCATCATCGACCCCCTCACCCACCTGGTGCGCAACAGCCTCGACCATGGCATCGAACCGCCCGGGGCGCGCGAGGCGGCGGGCAAGCCGCGCACCGGCAGGCTGGTGCTGTCGGCCAAGCACCAGGGCGGCAACATCCTCATCGAGGTGATCGACGACGGTGCCGGCCTCGATCGCGACAGGCTGCTGGCCAAGGCCCGCGAGAACGGCCTGAACGTCTCGGACGCCATGAGCGACGACGAGGTGTGGCAGCTGATCTTCGCCCCCGGCTTCTCCACCGCCAGGGAGGTCACCGACGTCTCCGGCCGTGGCGTCGGCATGGACGTGGTCAAGCGCAACATCCAGGGCATGGGCGGGCATGTGCAGATCATGTCGACGCCGGGCGAAGGGACGACGATCCGCATCGTGCTGCCGCTGACCCTGGCGATCCTCGACGGCATGTCGATCAAGGTGGGCGGCGAGATGTTCATCCTGCCGCTGTCGGCGGTGCTCGAGTCGCTGCAGCCGGCCCGGGAGGACCTCTATGCCATGGCCGGTGACGACGTGGTGCTCAAGGTCCGCGACGAGTACCTGCCGGTGGTGGCGGTCCACGAGGCCCTTGACGTGCCCGACGCCAGGACCGAGCTCACCGAGACCATCGCGGTGATCGTGCAGGGCGAGGGACGCCGCTATGCCCTGCTGGTGGACGACCTGGTCGGCCAGCAGCAGGTGGTGGTGAAGAACCTGGAAACCAACTATCGCAAGGTGCCGGGGGTGTCGGCGGCGACCATCCTCGGGGACGGCAGCGTGGCCCTGATCCTGGATATCACCGGCCTGCATCGCCTCAGCCGCAGCAAGAAGGAGGCGCGCCGGCCCGTGCGTGCCGCTCACTCTCTCGAAGCCTTATCCGACAACCCGCTGGAGACCTCATCATGAACCAGACGAATGACGCGGCCCTGACGGCGGCCGACGCCCACCACCGTGAGTTCCTGGTGTTCTCGCTGGGCGAGGAGGAGTACGCCGTCGATATCCTCAAGGTGCAGGAGATCCGCGGGTACGAGAACGTCACGCGGATCGCCAACGCCCCCGACTTCATCAAGGGCGTCACCAACCTGCGCGGGGTAATCGTGCCGATCGTCGACCTGCGCATCAAGTTCCACCTCGACAGGGTCGAGTACGGCGGCCAGACGGTGGTGATCGTGGTCAACGTCGAGGACCGGATCGTCGGCATCGTGGTCGACGGCGTCTCCGACGTGATGACCCTGTCGCCCGATCAGATCAAGCCGGCCCCCGAGTTCGGGGTCACGCTCTCCTCCGACTTCCTCAGCGGCCTGGGCAGCCTCGAGGATCGCATGCTGGTGCTGGTGGACATCGACAAGCTGCTGACCAGCGACGAGATGGCGCTGGTCGAGCGCGTCAGCGAGTGAACGGCGCCTCCCTTCGGCCTCAAGCGCCGGCGACACGGGCCGATATCCAGCCACGAGTGCCGGTGCGAGGCAGGATGCACCGCGACCACCACACCACCAGATGAGGACGACCGAGGACACCATGCGGGGACTGTCGACGACGAAAAGACTGTGGGGACTGTTGGGCATCATCTGGCTGGCCATGCTGCTGCTGGTCGGCTGGGGCGCCTGGGAGAACCGCCAGACCATGCTCAGCGAGCGCAAGGCGGCGCTCGGTGACACCATCGACATCGCGATGAACGCCATCGCCGGCCAGGCCGAGCGGGTCGCCGACGGCGAGCTCGAGGAGGCCGAGGCCAGGACCCTGGCGGCGGCCATGGTGCGCGACATGACCTATGACCAGGGCCGCGGCTATCTCTATGTCTTCAACGAGGACTACGAACTGCTGGCCCACCCGCGCCTGCCCGTGGGCACCTCCGTCGGTGACTTCCAGAACGACGAGGGACGCTACCTGTTCCGGGAGTTCGTCGAGTCCGTGCACCATGACGACGGCTTCGTCGACTATCTCTGGGCCCACGATGAGCAGGGCGGCCTGGCGGAGAAGTCCTCGTTCCACGCCTACTACGCCCCCTGGGGCTGGGTCGTGGGTACCGGGGTCTACATCGACGACATCGACGCCGCCTTCCGCGCCTCGCTGGTCGGCAACCTGCTCGCGCTGCTGGCGGTGGGGCTGCCGCTGACGGGGTTGATGGGCCTGACGATCCGCGACATCTCCCGGCGCCTCGGCGGCGACCCGCGCTATGCCGCGGAGGTGGTGAGCCATATCGCCGATGGCGACCTGACCCGTGACGTGCGCCTTACCGCGGGCGACCGGCAGAGCCTGCTCTACGACATCGACCGCATGCGCGCCGCGCTGGCCTCGACCATCGGCGAGATCCACCACAGCGCCGACGAGCTCAACCACGCCGTGGGCGAGCTCGGCGCGGGCAACGACGAGCTGGCCACCCGCACCGAGCAGCAGGCGGCGTCGCTGGCCGAGACCGCCTCGAGCATGGAGCAGCTGACCGCCACCGTGAAGCAGAACGCCGATCACGGCGAACAGGCCCGTGAGCTGGCCGGCAGCACGGCGCAGAACGCCGAACGGGGCCGCCAGGCCATGACCAGCGTGATCGACTCCATGTCGGCGATCAACGCGAGCGCCGGCCAGATGACCACCATCGTCGAGACCATCGACGCCATCGCCTTCCAGACCAACATCCTGGCGCTGAATGCCTCCGTCGAGGCCGCCAGGGCCGGCGAGCATGGCCGCGGCTTCGCCGTGGTCGCCGAGGAGGTGCGCAAGCTGGCCAGCCGCAGTGCCGAAGCGGCCCAGGAGATCAAGGGGTTGATCGAGACCTCGGACGGCCAGGTCGCCGAGGGCACCCGTCAGGTGGAGGCGACCGGCAAGATCATCGCCGGCATCGCCCGGGAGATCACCCAGCTCAGCACCCTGGTCGACGAGATCTCCGCCGCCTCCCGGGAGCAGAGCCACGGTATCGAGCAGGTCAACGAGGCGGTCTCCCAGATGGATCGCATGACCCAGCAGAACGCCGGCCTGGTCGAGGAGCACACCGTCGCCTCCCAGCGCCTGGCCGACCAGGGCCAGCGCCTGCGCGAGCACGTGGCGC
>NZ_PNRE01000083.1 GCF_002879645.1 Halomonas heilongjiangensis
ATCAGGGCGCTCGCGCCCCGGGCCAGGCGGTCGGCATCGAAGCGACACAGCGGGTCGCCGGCACGCAGCCGGTCGCCCACCGCCACCAGCAGCTCGATGCCCTCCCCGCCCAGGTTGACGGTATCCAGGCCCAGGTGGAGCAGCAGCTCCGGGCCGGCATTGCTTCTGAGGGTCACGGCGTGGCCGGTGCGGGCGCACTGCACCACTTCGCCGTCACAGGGGGCATACAGGCACTCGCCCAGGGGGTCCAGGGCGATGCCCTCGCCCAGGGTGCCCTCGGCGAAGACCGGGTCGGGTACCTCGGCGAGGGGGATCACCACCCCATCGATGGGGGCCTGCAGGGTCAGGCGTGTAGCAGTCGTCATGGGAAACTCCCGAGTTGTTGTTATCGCCGGATGGCGGCGTGACTCAGAGGGTGCGGGTCACCTTGTTGAGGTGGCGGGGGTGGTCCGGGTCGCTGCCCCGGGCCGCCGCCAGGCCGGCCACCATCACGTAGAAGCTCTGGATCGCCGCGAGCGGCTGCAGCGCCTCGTGGCCGGCGTCCACCAGCGGCAAGTGGCGCCGGGCCACGCCGTCGTCGGCGGCCAGCAGCACCCGGGCGCCGACGCCCTCTAGCCACTCGGCCAGCTCCAGCAGCCCGGCCTGCTCCGGCCCAGGTGGGGCGAACACCAGCACCGGGTAGTCCGGGCCGATCAGCGCCATGGGGCCGTGGCGCACTTCGGCGCCGCTGAAGGGCTCGGCCTGGATGGCACAGGTCTCCTTGAACTTGAGCGCCGCCTCCTGGGCCACCGCCAGGCCGGCGCCCCGGCCGATCACCATCATCCTGTCGGCGCCGGCCAGCGCCTCGATGGCCGGCGACCAGTCGCGCTCGGCGGCCTGGGCGAGCCGGGCCGGCAGGGCGTCCAGGGCGGCGAGCAGGTCGTGATCCTCGTTCCAGTGACCCAGTAACTGGGCCATCGCGGAGAGGGTGGCCAGGTAACTCTTGGTGGCGGCGACGCTGCGCTCCTCGCCGGCGTAGAGCGGCACCTCCCGGTCGCTGGCCGCGCCGAGCGGCGACTGCGGGGTGTTGACCAGCGCCAGGCTGCGGGCACCGGCCGCGGCCAGGGCGCGCTGGGTGGCCACCAGGTCCGGGCTCTGGCCCGACTGGGAGACCGCCACCGCCAGCTGACCGGTGAGCCGCCAGGGGGCCTCGGCCAGGGTGGTCAGCGACGGCGGCAGCGAAGCCACCGGGATGCCGCGGTGCTTCATGCAGAGGTAGGCAAAGTAGCTGGCGGCGTGGTCGGAACTGCCGCGAGCCACGGTCACCGCCGCCGCCGGCGGCGCCAGGCGCAGTTGCTCGCCGAGCTCGGCAAGCATGACGGCGTTGCGCTGCAGCTGGCCGCGGATGCGCTCCGGGGCATTGCGGGCTTCCTCGAGCATCAGGGACATGGGGGCTCTCCTTCGATGGCACGGCCCTCGACGAAGACCGCTTGCAGGTTGAGTCGGGGATCGAGGACCACCAGGTCGGCGGGGGCGCCCTCGGCCAGGCGTCCCCGCTCGGGGAGTCCGAGGAAGTCGGCCGGAAAGCGCGACAGGCGGTCGGAGGCCTCGGCCAGGCTCAGCCCCAGGCCGACCAGGTTGCGTAGCGCCTGGTCCATGGTCAGGGTGCTGCCGGCCAGGGTGCCGTCGGACAGGCGCACGCCGCCCAGGCACTTGGTCACGGTCTGCTCGCCCAGCCGGTAGTCGCCGTCCGGCATGCCGGCGGCGGCGGTGGAGTCGGTGACCGCATAGAGACGGGGAATGCAGCGCAGCGCGGCGCGAATGGCGCCGGGATGCACGTGCAGCAGGTCAGGGATCAGCTCGGCGTAGTCGGCGTGGGCCAGGGCCGCCCCCACCATGCCCGGCTTGCGGTGGTGCAGCCCGGTCATGGCATTGAACAGGTGGGTGAAGCCGCAGGCGCCGTGCTCCAGCGCCGCCACCCCCTCCTCGTAGCTGCCCAGGGTGTGACCGAGTTGCACCCGGATCCCCCGGGCAGTCAGGTGGCGAATCAGCGCGAAGTGGCCGGAGAGCTCCGGAGCCAGGGTCACCAGGCGGATCGGCGCCAGCGCGCAGAGGTCGTCCACCTCCTCGATCATCCCGTTGCGGGCGTGGGCCGGCTGGGCGCCGAGCTTGCCGGGGTTGATGTAGGGCCCCTCCAGATGCACGCCCAGCACCCCCGCGGCCCGGGGATCGGGGTCGGCCATATAGGCGGCGATCTCGCCCAGCACCCGGCGGATCTCGGCGTCCGGCGCGGTCATGGTGGTGGCCAGCAGGCTGGTGGTACCGAAGCGCGCATGGGTGCGGGCCAGGGTCGCCAGGGCCGCGCCGCCCTCCATGGCGTCGGCGCCGCCGCCGCCGTGCACGTGCAGGTCGATGAAGCCGGGCAGGATCCGCGGATGGTCGTTGGTCGCCGGGTCCACCGGCTCGCCGCCGAGGCGAGTGATGCGCCCCGCCTGCCAGTGGAGTTCGCCCAGGCGCCAGCCTTCGGGGGTCAGGACATTGCCATGGAGCATGGTCGTTCCTCCTCAGCGGGTCAGCTCGACCATGAAGTCGTAGTAGTCGGTGCGGCAGTAGGTGACGGTGAGCTCCGCCGGGGTGCCATCGCCCAGATAGCCCAGCCGGGTCACCTTGAGCAGCGCCTGGCCCTCGGGCACCTCGGCGAGGCCGGCGAGCTCGGCATCGGCGTTGATCGCGGTGACGTGCTGCAGGGCCCGGGCCACCGGCTTGCCCGCCGCCTCCAGCACCGCATAGAGGGAAGTCTCCACCGCCATCGGGTCGGGCAGGACGGCGGTCGGCAGGCAGCTCTCTTCCACCGCCATGACCACGTCGTCGGCCAGGCGCAGCCGCCTGAGCCGCGCCACCCTGGCATCGGCGCCCAGCCCCAGGCGCATGCCCTCCTCGGCACTGGGCGACGAGAGGCGGCGGGAGAGCCAGTGGGAGCGCGGGGTGAAGCCGCGCTGGGTCAGCATCTCGGTGAAGCTCACCAGCCGGGTCAGGGACTGGTTGAGCCGCGGCGTGATGAAGGTCCCGGAGCCGTGGCTGCGGCGGATCAAGCCCAGCTCCGCCAGGCGGTCCAGTGCCTTGCGAGCGGTGATCCGCGAGACCGCCAGCGACTCGGCCAGGTTGCGTTCCGAGGGCAACGCCTCGCCGGCCTCCCAGGCGCCGGCCTCGATGGCGCGCTCCAACTGGCTGGCCAACTGCTGGTAGAGCGGCGTCGCCCCCTGGGGGTCGAGCCGCAACTGCTGAAAACGAACATCCATGGATCTCTCCTGGCCTTACCAATATAAGACCACTATAGACCCACATGAATACCAATTAAATACCACATGGCTACGACCATGGTCGCAGGCCACCGGGTCGTTGCCGGTCGATCGACCGGCCGCATGCCATGGCCACGGGATGACGCCCGGTATCGGCACCAGGGACCGGGGCCCGGACATCCTGGCCAGGACCGCGCAACCGGCTGATTCGTCGTGGGGCCGGCGGCAGTGTTTGGCGCCGCGGGTGCGAATCCGTATAGTGGCTCCCTTACTCCCGCCACCCGATCGTGATCCATGCTGCAGAACAACTCGGTGCTTGCTCAGCTCAAGCAACAGATCCGTGACAACACGCCCCGTGTCGAGGGCGTGATCAAGGCCACCGACAGGGGCTTCGGCTTCCTCGAGACCGACGACGGCGAATCCTGGTTCGTGCCGCCGCCCGCCATGAAGCTGGTGCTGCACGGCGATCGCGTCGAGGCCGTCGTCCACGAGGAGGGCGACAAGAAGTCCGTGGAGCCGACCGCCCTGCTGGAGATCGGGTTGCAACGCTTCATCGCCCGGGTCCAAAAGCGCGAGGGACGCCTCGCCGTGGTGCCCGACCACCCCTCGATCAAGAACGTGCTCAAGGCGCGCATCAAGCGCAGCCTCGACGAGGAGAGCGTCGGCGACGGTGACTGGGTGGTGGCTCGCCTGGTGCGCCATCCGCTCAAGCCCGACGACCGTGCCTTCTTCACCCAGATCGACGAGCTGGTGGCCAAGGCCGACGACCCGGCCGTGCCGTGGCGCGTGACCCTGGCCCGCCACGCCCTGGAGCAGGAGTGCCCGGACGCCGGCGACGACTGGCCGCTGCGCGACGAGGGCCTCGCGCGCGAGGACCTGACCGCCGAGCCCTTCTTCACCATCGACGGCGAGAAGACCCGCGACATGGACGATGCCCTGCGCATCGAGACCGGCGAGAACGGCGGCTGGCGCCTGACGGTGGCCATCGCCGACCCCACCGCCTACGTCGAGGAGGGCCATGCGGCGGACCTGGAGGCGCGCACCCGCGCCTTCACCGTCTACCTGCCGGGCCAGAACGTCACCATGCTCCCCGAGCAGCTGGCCGACGACCTCTGCTCGCTGTGGGAGGGCCAGGAGCGCCCGGTGCTGGCCTGTACCCTGGAGATCGGGGCCGACGGCAGCCTCGGCGACTACCGCTTCTTCGCCGCCACCGCCCGTTCGCAGGCCAAGCTGGCCTATGACCGGGTCTCCGACTGGCTCGAGGGCCAGGGCGACTGGGCGCCAGCAGACGAGATCGGCGAGCAGCTCAAGGCCCTCGCGGCCATGACCGAGGCGCGCAGCGCCTGGCGCGCCGAGCACGCCCTGGTGTTCAAGGACCGCCCCGACTACGTCTTCGACCTCGACGAGGCCGGCAACGTGCTGGACATCCGTACCGAGGAGCGGCGCATCGCCAACCGCATGATCGAGGAGTCGATGATCGCCGCCAACGCCTGCTGCGCGCACCTGCTGGCCGAGCATGTGGGTCACGGCATCTTCAACGTGCATCGCGCCTTCGAGCCCGAGAAGGCCGAAGCGGCCCACGAGTTCCTCGCCGCCCAGCAGATCCAGGTGGAGCCCGAGGCGCTCACCGAGCTGCCCCGCTACCGGGAGCTCAAGCGCAAGCTCGAGGGGCGCGAGGATGCCTGGCTCGACGCCCGCCTGCGTCGCTTCCAGGGCTTCACCAGCATGTCCGCCCTCCCCGGCCCCCACTTCGGCCTGGGCCTGGCCGCCTACGCGACCTGGACCTCGCCGATCCGCAAGTACGGCGACATGGTCAATCATCGGCTGATCAAGCGCGTGCTCAAGGGCGAGCAGGCGCCGGCCGAGGCCAGCCTCGAGCTCACCGAGCAGCTCACCGAGCGCCGCCGGCTCAATCGCATGGCCGAGCGCGACGTCAAGGACTGGCTCTATGTGCGCTACCTGACCCCCGCCGCCGAGGCCCAGGAGACCTTCGACGCCGAGATCATCGCCATCAACCGCGGCGGCATGCGCGTGCGGCTGACCGCCAACGGCGCCACCGCCTTCGTCCCGGCCCCGCTGATGCACAGCGACCGCGACAAGGTGGTGATCGACGACAAGGAGGGCCGCATCCAGATCGAGGGCGAGGAGCGCTTCAAGCTCGGCGACCACCTCCGCGTGGCGCTGACCGAGGCCCGCGAGGAGACCCGCTCGCTGGTCGGCCGCCCCGCGGTCTGAGGCGTCTCGACCGCATGGCGAAAATGCGCCCCGGCCACCCGAGTGGCCGGGGCGTTTTCGTTGGTCGCGACCACCTCGCCATGGCGCCCCCTTTATGCCACTCTAATGATACGAAAGCATCAGCCCGCGACTAGTCCCGCGGTATGACAATGATAACCCCGACGCTGCATCGGGATTCCTGGGGAACCGTCACCATGGCCGCACGCTGGGGGCTGAGAGGCAAGTCGGCCGCGACCTTGCTATTGGCCTGCCTACTGTCACTGATCCCCGCCGCCCTGATCGGCTGGCAGGCGATCGACGACATTCGCCGTCATTTCGCCAACGCCTACGCCGAAAACTACACCCTGTTGCACATGCAGAAGATCCTGGCGCCGGTATCGCGGGAACTCGCCCTGTCACGACGCCTCGCCGACTCCGTCGTGACGCGCCAGTGGCTCGAGGACGAAGCGGACCCCGACAAGCGGGCTCGTTTCTTCGAGGAGGCCGAAGGCTTTCGCCACGCCTTCGCCGACCGCTCCTACTTCGTCATCACCGACGCCGGCGGCGATTACTATTTCAGCGACGCCGACCAGCCCGACCAGCGCCAGCCCCGCTATCGGCTCGACGCCGAGGACCCGGACGATGCCTGGTACTTCGGCACCATCGCCAGCGACGAGCCCTACAACCTCAACGTCAATATCGACCGCAAGCTCGGCGTCACCAAGGTCTGGTTCAACATCGTGGTGCGCAACGGCCAGGGCCCGCTCGGCCTCGCCGGTACCGGGCTCGACCTCAGCGACTTTCTCGATGCCTTCGTCCGCGATGAAGCCCCGGGGCTGACCCCGATGATCGTCGACCGCCAGGGGGCCCTGCAGGCCCACCCCTCCCAGGAGCACATCGCCTTCAGCTCCGGGGCCGGCGACGGCGTCATCGACGAGGGGCAGACCATCCACGCCCTGCTCGGCGAGGCCGAGCAGCGGCAGCGCCTCACCGACGCCATGCAGGCCTCGCGACGGTCTCCCGAGCGTGTCGAGACGCTATGGGCGACCCTCGAGGGCCGTGAGCGCCTGCTCTCGGTCGGCTATATTCCCGAGGTCGACTGGCACCTGATCACCGCCCTCGACCTCGGCGTCGCCCCGATCCTCGAACGGCGCTGGCTGTGGTCGCTGTTCATCGCCTTGACCCTGGTTTTGGGCATCCTCCTGGTGGCCTTCGCCTACGCCATCGATCGGCTGATCCTCGCCCCGCTGAATCGCCTCAAGCTCTCGGCCCAGGCCATCGCCGACGGGCACTACGACTCGCGGCTTCCGACGTCCCGCAACGACGAGATCGGCGAACTGTCCCAGGCCTTTTCCCGCATGGCGGACCAGGTCGAGCGCCATACCCAGGAGCTCGAGGGCAAGGTGCGCGAACGCACCCGGGCCCTGGAGCAGGCGAATGCCGAGATGGCGGCGGCGCACCAGCAGATCGGCGACTCGCTGCAATACGCCAGCATCATCCAGCGGGCCATCCTCCCCGACCGCCAGCTCGAGCTCCACCTCGAGCATGCCCACGGCGTGCTGTGGAAGCCCCGGGATACGGTCGGCGGCGATTTCTACGTCTTCCGGGCCACCGACCGCGGCTACCTGATGGGGGTCGTCGACTGTGCCGGCCATGGCGTGCCGGGCTCGCTGATGACCATGCTGGCCCGTGCCATCATCGACCACGCCATCCTGCAGGTCGGCCCCGAGGACCCCGCCGCCCTCCTGATCGAAACCGACCGCCAGAGCCGTGACACGCTGCGCCCCGACCAGTTGCCCGCCTCGATCGCCACCAACATGGATATCGGCCTGGTCTGGGTGGACCTGCGGGAACAGCGGCTGACCTTCTCCGGCGCCAAGATCGGCCTCTATGCCACGGATGGCGCCACCCTGGAACGACTGCCGGGCCACAGACAGGCCCTGGGGCACCGGCGCCCCGTCACCTATCAGAACCAGAGCGCACCGCTGCACCTGGGCTGGACCTACTCGCTGTGTACCGACGGCTTCCTCGACCAGGCGGGAGGCGATGACGGCTTCGGGTTCGGCACCCGCCGTTTCGAGGCGATGCTCAAGGCCCAGGCCCGGCGCCCCATCGACGAGCAGATGGCCGCCTTCGAGACCGAGCTGCGCGCCTACCAGGGCAGCCTGCCGCAGCGCGATGACATCACCCTGCTGGGATTCCGTTTCACCCGGGACACCGACGTCAGACAGCGCAACCGGGAGCACGACAGCCACCGGGAACCACCCACCGATTCCCCCGCCGGGACGGGACGACCGCAATAGGAGGTGTCATGGACCTGTTAGGCATGCGCGAAAGCTACCTGCGACAGCGCATCATGCTGTGTTTCAACGGCCCCATATCGCGCAGCCTGATCGAGGAGATCGGCAATGCCCTGCGCAACTACCTGCACTCCCAGGACGCGGCCCCCTCCGCCGCCATGGACGTCTTCGCCGCCTATATCGAGATGACCCAGAACATCCGCCACTATGCGCTGCGCCAGGGTTACGACGAGGAAGGCGCCTCGGCCACGGTCGCGGTCGCCAGAAACGAGCGGGGACACTATGTCGTCTCGGCCGGCAACCTCGTCGAGCGGGAGGATGGCGAGCGCGTGATCGCGACCATCGAGACGCTGCGCGGCCTCGACAAGCAGGCGTTGAAGCAGGCCTACAAGCAGCAGCTCCGCCAGCCGCGTGACGCGGCGTCACGCACCGGCGCCGGCCTGGGACTGCTCGATATCGCACGCAAGTCGAGCGAGCCCATGGAGGCGTCACTCGAGCCGTTGCCCGACGGGCGCGGATTCCTTAGCCTTACAGCCATCATCTGATCCTGCCGAGTAAGCCCATGACCACCGACCTGAACATTCCCGGCAGCCAATCCACGCCGACCATTCTCGGCGACTGGCAGTCGGGCCGTCTCGCCATGCAGGGCGACTCCTACCCCGAGAACTCCTACGAACTCTTCGATCAGGTGATCGGCTGGGTCGAGCGTTTCCTCGACCGCGAGTCGCGGCCGCTCCGGCTGGATCTGGCACTCGTCTATCTCAACACCAGCTCGGTCAAGGCCATGATGGATATCTTCGACCACCTCGAGGAGGCGCACCTCGCCGGCCGCGAGATCGGCGTAACCTGGCGCTACGACCCGCGAAACGAACGCATCGCCGAGCTGGCCGAGGAGTTCCGCGAGGACTGCACCTTTCCGTTCGCGATCACCCCGGCACGGAGCGAGGCATGACCCGGGAGGACGCGGCGCTGCTGTCCCGGGTCGAGTCGCTGCTCGCCGACCCGGCCCATGCCCGGCACCCACTGCACCAGGCACTCGAAGCGCTTTACCACCACCACCTCGAGGAGAAGGCGCGCCTCGAGCGCCTGGTCAGCATCTCCGACGGTTACCAGCGTCTCGCCGTCGAGAACCAGCAATCCGCCCGGCAAGGTTATGACAAGATCCGCAGACGCCAGGAAAAACTGTCGCGCATCTCGGACGGTTACCAGCAGCTCATGCGCGAGCACAATCTCGCCCTGGCGCGCGACTCGACCCACGACTCGCTGACCGGCCTGCCCAACCGGCGCATGGTCAATGAGCACCTGAAACAGGAAGCGCAGCGTGCCACGCGACACGCTGCCCCCTATACCCTGGCCATTCTCGATATCGATCACTTCAAGCGCATCAACGACCGTCATGGCCATGAAATCGGCGATCGGGTCCTGGTGGCCATCGCGCGGGTCATGCAGGGAGAACTGCGGGAGTATGACCTCTGCGCCCGCTGGGGAGGCGAAGAATTTCTGCTGCTGCTGGCCGAGACCCGGCTAGAGGAGGCCCGGACCATCCTGACTCGCCTCCTCCGACGCCTGGCCGCCGTCTCGATCGAGGTCGGCGATACCACGCTATCGATCACCGCCAGTGCCGGACTGAGCGAGCACCGAGCGGGCGAGGATCCGCTCGACGACACGCTCCAGCGGGCCGACCAGGCACTGCTGCAGGCCAAGCAGAGCGGTCGCAACCGCTGCTGCATCACCCCCACCCGGGGATGACGAGGGCCGCCGTGGCCCCCTCGCCCTACCGCCCGAAGCGCCGCGCCTTCTCCGCCGTCCAGTCGATGGCCGGCCCCCGAGAGTCCATGGCCACCCGCATGGCCGAGCGCGGCATCAAGGACTGGCCTTGGCATGCGACTGGAAGAAACGCAGCATCTCCTTGGCCGCATCGGGTCCCTTGGGATCCGTGTAGGAGCCGCGTGCATCGCCACCCGACCAGGCATGGCCGGCACCGTGGATCACCCACTGCTCGAGACACGACCGCCCATCCGCATCCTGATGGCTGGTTTGCGTATAGGCGTAGCCATTGGGGACCTGCCCCCGCTCCACCGTCTTCCCGGCACTGTCCTGACGACCGTTTGCCGACTCGCCAGCCGCACGCGAGGCGGCGTACTGAGCGGCAACGCGATCCGCATTGCTGGGATGCACCGTGGTGTCGCGATCACCGTGGAAGACGATGGCGGGCACCCGCGACACCGATGCAGACACTCGTGCCGATGAGGCGTTGGCCATGGGGCCTGTGCCACCCTGCATCGCCCCCAATGCATCGGGGAGACTCCGGGCCACGCCGTGAGGCAGACCGGAGTGCACGCCCACCGCCGCATAGAGGTCCGGATAGGTCATCGCCAGTGTCGTTGCCATGGCGCCACCGGCCGATAGTCCTGCGACATAGACCCGGCTCGCATCGAGCCCGTACGTATCGATCACCTGGCGGGTCATGCCGGCAAGGATCGCCGGCTCACCTCCCTCGCGCTGCTGGTCTTCGGCCTTGAACCAGTTCCAGCACTTGGACCTGTTGGCGGTCACCGGCTGGGCCGGATAGAGCACGCAAAACCGTTGCTCTTCGGCCAGCCGGTTCATGTTGGTCCCGGCAGCGAAGTCATCGGGGTTCTGCGTGCAGCCATGCAGCATGACCACCAGCGGTAGTGCCTGACCGTGATAGCCGCTGGGTAGATACAGCTTGTAATCGCGCGAGCCGGCCTGGTTGGTAAAGCAACCCGCGGTGAACGCGCCGGGCTGTGCTGCCTCGTTGGTGCCCCGTACCTGCTCGGGCTGGGCCATGGATTCACGCCACTGTCGCCACTTGTCGCGCCAGGCAGAAAGCAGTCCGATATCACCGCTCGGTATTGTCCCAGAGGCCGCCTGTCGGGTATGGCCAAACGCCGAGGATGGCGCCCCTCCCGCTGACGATGCACCTGTCCGTTGCGAACCCGACTCGGCAGACGTTGGCCTTGACGCCGACACCTCCTCGTCAACGACCTGCCAGCTCCCCTCGAAGGTGTTCCCCTCGAAGGTGTTACGCGCAGAGTCGGAGGTACCCGGCCTTTCCTCGCCTCTCGTCCCGCTCTTCCCGCCAGGCAACGCGCCCTGGAGGATGGCCATGGCCTCATGCAGCTTCCCGGCGCGGGTGAGCCGCGTCGCTTCTTCCATTCGCCGCGCGTCGATCATCGTCAATGTCCCTGTTCAGTGATTCAGTGGATTCGATCCGCCAGGGCCGCCTTGACCGCCTTGCTGGCATGCAGGGCGCCCAGGACGACCACCGACTCGATGGTGGCGCGGGCCAGCTCCGGTGATACGTCGTCGGCAATGCTGGCCATGCCCAGGACCTGAATCTGTAACGTCTCTCCCGCCGACTGCAGCGCTTCCAGCTCCGTGCGGCTGTAATGCTCGAGCCCCAGCACGAAGGCCTTGCGAGTCACGGTCTCCTTGACCACCTCGGCATGGGTCGACAGCTGGTTACGGATGGCCGTGCGGATCAGATCGGTGCGATTGGAATAGAACCCTTCCTGGACCAGCAGGTCGATCTGCCCCAGGTCGACCACCCCCAGGTTGATGGTGATCTTCTCGCTGGAGTCGCCGGTCTTGCGGCGCAGTTCATGCACGCTCATGTGTTATGCCTCGTTGCCCTGAAAATAGAATCTTCGGCAAACTCCAACCATCCCGAAGGGATCCATATACCATCCATATACCATCCATATACCATCCATATACCATCCATATACCATCCATATACCATCCATATGGATGGTATAGTAGGCCTGTCGGGTGAATAGTCAACGAGCACGCAAAAAAATGACCCGCCTGATAGCGGGCCATCGACCACGGTGCGGCAGCAGGGATGGATCAGAAGCCGCGCTGACGTTTCTCCTCCGCCCAGTCGATTACCGGGCCGCGCAGGCCATGCCAACCGGCATAGGGGGAAGGTACCGGCGGCCGCCAGCCCTCGAGCAACCGCGCATCGAGGCGGAACACCTCGACGCCGATGGGGTGACAGGTGGCCAGCGGATCCTGCGCCTTCGGCCCCCACAGGTCCACCGAGAGGTCGCCACCGGGACAGCAGGACAGCGCACACAGCAGGTCGATCTCGGCGAACAACTCGAGGTAGTCGCCCTCCCGCGCCGGGCATGCCTTCATGAAGTACTGGTCGTCGTCGTTGAGTCCGGTGCACTGGAAGACGTTGAGCACGTCGTGGACGTCGAACTCGGTGAGGCCATGCGGCAAGACCGCCCGCACCAGGTTGGAGTGGCAATGGTGGTCGAAGTCCTCGCCGGTCAGCAGGCGATTGACGTAGGGGTCGCAGCGGGTCCCCAGCAGGTCGTGGACCCGCCCACCCTCCTCATCGACACCGCTCCCATCGATGCCATAACCGGCCAGGGTATCGTCGATGATCGTCGCCATGGGGCGCAGGTAGGGCAGCGTCGACCACAGGCGATCGAAGGTCGAGACATGGGCCCGCTGCAACTGGCGGGTGCGCGAGGCCCAGAAGCGCTCGCGGGGATTGTGCAGGTGCCAGAGGTTGACGTCGCCCACCTGGGGCCCCTCCAGGGTCGAGAGGCGCAGCACGTGCCCGGCCGGGACCTTCCAGGCCCGCCCGTCACGGATCGGCACCACCAGCGACTCGACGCGGGTGCGGGCGGCGGGGTCGGTGAGCCCGGCATAGAAATCGCGGTCGATATCCAGCACCGAGCCACGTGTCGCCTGATAGGCGGCGGGTACCTTGGCCATGGGGCCTCCTGGGGGAGTCAATGTTCGATGGCAGCCGTGCCTGAGCATAGCGGATCCACCCGGCGCCGGACGACCCCACGATCAACGCCCAGTCGGTCTCACTCCCCCTGCAGGGCGCGCGCCAGCATGTCGGTGATCGGCTTGGCCAGATAACTGGCGAAGGTGCGTTCCCCGGTCCGGATCATGACCTCGGCCGGCATGCCGGCGAGCAGCCGCCGCCCCTCGGGCACCGTCGGCCCTCCCGATTCGTCGACCCTGATACGCGCCTGGTAGTAGCTCGTGCCGTTCGTCTCGTCCTCGAAGCTGTCGGCCGAGACGTGGACCACCTCGCCCTCGACGCTGTCGCTGCGTTGCTGGTCGAAGGCCGTGAAGCGGATCTCCGCCTGCTGGCCCGGGTAGACGCTGTTGATGTCATGGTCCGCGATGCGGGCCTCGACCATGAAGCCCTCGCCGCTGGGAACGATCTCCATCACCGTGTCTCCCGGGCCGATCACCGCACCGCGGGTCCGGGTCTGCAGCCCGACCACGGTGCCCGCCACCGGCGCCGTCACCGTGGTGCGTCGGACCTGGTCGCCGAGGGCCGTGATGCGCTCCTCGGCATCGGCGATGCCGGCCTGGGCCTGGCGCAGCCGCTCGCCGATCTCCTGATGGAACTCCTGGACCCGCGTCTGTTTCTGCAGCTCGCTCTCGCTGATCTGCGCCTGGACCTGCGCCATCCTGGACCGCTGTTCGGCGATCTCGCCGCGGGCCTCCAGCACCTCCCGCTCCAGCTCGCGTACCCGCTGGTTGTCGCCCTGCCCTTGTTCGTACAGCGAGCGGTGATCCTCGACCTCCTTGTTCAACGAGGCGACCCGTTGACGATTGATCTCCACCAGGGCCCCGAGGCCATCGCGCTGCTCGTGCAGCTGCCGCACCTGCTGGTCGATGGCATCGAGCGCCCCCTGCAATGCCTGGCGGCGGGCGATGAACAGTCCCCGCTGAACGGCGATGACGTCGGCGACCCGAGGCGAGTCGCTGTCACGCAGTTCGTCGGGAAACGCCAGTCGCTCGCGACCGGACAACTCGGCCAGCAGCCGGGCCTCGCTGGCGCGCTCGACCAGGTACTGTGACTGGGCGATCTTCAGTCGGGAGAGCGCCTGGGTATCGTCGAGCACCAGCAGGACATCGCCGGTCTCGACATGGTCGCCGTCCTCGACACGGATATCGCCGACGATGCCGCCCTCGTAGTGCTGGATCGTCTTCTTGAAGGAGACCACCGACACCTTGCCCGGGGCCACCACCGCCACCGCCAGGCTGGCCGCCAATGCCCAGCCACCGAAGCCACCGAAACAGAGCAGCACCAGGGCGATCCCGAGCCGACGGCATGCCCGGTCATCCACCGGCGGACGCATCGCGGCCTCGCCGTCGGTGAGTCGCAGCCGATCGACCATCAGGCCTGCACCTCCGAGTGTGCACGCCCAGCTACCGGCCGCGCCAGCCGGGCCAGCACGCGGTCTCGCGCCCCGAACAGGCCGATGCGGCCCTCCCTGAGCACCAGCAACTTGTCGACCCGCTTGAGCACGCCGGTTCGGTGGCTGATGACCAGCACGGTCACCCCCTCCTCCCGCAGGCGGGTCAGCGTCTCGCCCAGGGCTCGCTCGCCGCCGTCATCCAGGTTCGAGTTGGGCTCGTCGAGCACCACGACCACGGGATCGCCATAGAGGGCCCGTGCCAGGCCGATGCGCTGGCGCTGCCCGCCGGAGAGCGCCTGGCCGCCGGCGGCGAGCCGGGTGTCATAGCCCTCGGGCAGCCGCAGGATCATGTCATGGACCCCGGCCCGCCTGGCCGCCTCGACCACCCGGTCGGCGTCGACGCTGCCGAAGCGGGCGATGTTGTCACTGATGGTGCCGTCGAACAACTCGATGTCCTGGGGCAGGTAGCCCAGGAAGGGGCCCAGGTCGTCACGGTTCCAGCGCGCGATGTCCGCGCCATCGAGTCGCACCGTTCCCACCTGGGCCGGCCAGACGCCCAGCAGCACCCGGGCCAGGGTCGACTTGCCCGAGGCACTGGGCCCGATGATGCCCACCTGCTCGCCCCGCTCGATCCTGAGGTCGATCCCCCGCAGCACCGGCAACGAGGCCCCCGGCGGCCCGGCCGACACCCCCTCGATGGCGATGGCGCCGCGTGGCGCCGGCAGCGACATCCGCCGCGGCTCGGCCGGGGCGTCGGTGAACAGGCGATCGAGGCGCCGGTAGGCGTCGCGCGCCCCGACGAAGCCCTTCCAGCTGCCGATCATCTGGTCGATCGGCGCCAGGGCGCGCCCCAGGAGCAGGGAACCGGCGATCATCATGCCCGGCGTCATGCGGCCCTCCAGCACCAGCAGCGCGCCCAGTCCCAGCACCAGCGACTGGCTGAGCAGGCGCAGGGTCCTGGTCAGGTTGGCGAGCACCCCGGCACGATCGCTCGCCCGGGACTGCTTGAGCAGATAGCCGAGATGCCTGGCCGACCAGCGCTGCATGATCCCCGGCAACATGCCCATGGCATGCAGCACCTCGGCATTGCGCAGGTTGCTGTCGGCCAGTTCACGCGCCTTGACCTGCTCGTTCTCGGCCTCGGCCAGCAGCCTTCCGGTGGCCTTCTCATTGGCGATCGCCAGACCCAGCAGCGCGACACCGGCGACGCTGGCAAAGACCCCGAACCAGACATGGAACAGGAACATCACGGCCAGGTAGACCGGCACCCAGGCGGCATCGAAGAAGGCGAAAAGCCCGCCTCCGGCGAGAAACTGACGCAGCGTGGCGAGATCATCGAGTGGCCGGGCCGTCTGCTGCCCCGCGGCAAGAATATTGCGTCGAAATATGGCGCGATAGAGGCTGTGCCCGAGTCGGGCATCGAGACGGTTGCCGAGACGGACCATGATACGAGAACGCACCATCTCCAGCCCGCCCAGCACCGCGAACAGCAACAGCACGACCAGCGTCAGCATGAGCAGGGTCTCAGCGCTGCGCGTGGGAATGACCCGGTCATAGACCTGGAGCATGTAGAGGGCCGGGCTCAGCATCAGCAGGTTGATGAATAGGCTGAACCCGGCCACCGAGATAAGCGTGGCACGACACCCCTTCAGTGCCTTCGGCAAATCGGATGGTTCGCTGCTTGACGCCATGGCACACCCTTGAAATCGTAGGCGGAAGGACGCGATCACAACGAGCCAGACCCCGTCATGCCCGCCTCACGAGGCGCCAGAGTACCAGCCGAGACGATACATAATGATTACTTTTATGGAACTTTTGTAATCGCCATGTTGAGCATTTTTCCATGAGCCATCATGGCCCGTCCTAGCGACGTTATAAAACGACAGGAGAATCAAAGCCGTGTGAATGAATAGCGCCCTCGCCCGACATTTCGGGTCGGTAACATGGCCCATTGCCACCGTCGAAAGCGATCCAATCCCCCGCTGTACGCCGCGCTTTTCGACCTTTAGCATCTCCCTTTCGCCCTGACCGACACCCGGACATCGCCGCGTCTTCGGTGACGATGTCCCGCTGTCGTGACCGTTGATTTTCCGGAGAGACTGCATGAGCGAGCAGAACGATGTTATCCGTGTTGGCACCGACACTACCGCCAGGGAACTCGAGGAATTGATCGACGGCGCCCCTCCCGGCGCCACCCTCGAACTCGCGGCCGGGCGGTACCTGCTGGATGATGCCATCACCATTACGCGCTCCGATGTCACCCTGACCGGCGCGGGCTCCGGCCAGACCACCCTCACCTTCAGCGACACGGCACTGGCACGCAACGACGACTACGGTCTCCGGGTGGATGGCAGCGAGAGAGAACCCATCGGCCAGCTATCACTGGACCACCGCGAAGGTACGCACCAGGTGACCCTCGACCGAGATCACGATCTGGCCCCCGGCGACAGCATTCGGGTCTGGCAGAACAACGACGACGCCCTCTTCGACGAGATCGGCGATACCTCCTGGCGCCAGGTGCAGCATGCCGAGTTGCGCACCAGCATGGCCCGGGTGGAAGCCGTCGACGGCAACGACATCACCCTCGACCGCGGTCTGCACTTCGATTTCGAGGGCGGCAAGACACGGGTCGAGCGCCTCGACACGGCCGATGGCGTCACTCTGAGCGGCTTCAGCATCGACTTCGAGCTGGGCACGCCCGACAACGCCGCCTTCGAGAATACCCGGGAGGAGCTGACGGGCTACCAGGCCGTCGCCCTCGACGGTACGGTCGATGCCGGGTTGGCCGATATCCAGGTCCTCGACGGCCCCTCCAAGGCCTTCCATTTCGCCAGGTCGCTCGATATCGAGGCCACCGACCTGCAGGCGCACGGCGCCTTCAACAAGGGCAGTGGCGGCAACGGCTATGCCTATGAGTTGCGGGAGAGCTACGACGGCACCTTCAGCGGGCTCGAGGACAGCGGCATGCGCCATGGCCTGCTGTTCGACTCCTGGCGGTCGTCGGTGGGCAACGATATCGAAGTTGCCTTCACCGACCGCGACATCAACTTCCATGGTGGCCTGGACCATGACAACAGCGTGCGGGTCGAGCAGTCCATCCGTGACCCCGATGCCGACCTGATGTCGCCCTCGCTGTGGGTCAATGCCGGCGGCGAGAGTTTCGGTGCCATCACCGATGCCGAGGCCAATGACGTGGCCTTCGACTATGTCATCGGCTCGCGTCGCGACGACGACCTCCAGGGCTCGGACGACGGCGTCTTCCTCGATGGCGGCCTGGGCCACGACACCCTGGTCGGCGGCGACGGCAACGATCTCCTGCAGGGCGGGCCCGGCGACGACTGGCATGACGGCGAGGACCGGCTCGAGGGCGGCAAGGGCACCGACACCGCCCGCTATACCCAGGGCTACGACCAGTACGACATCGCCTTCGCCGACGACCACGTCGTCATCGAGGGCAAGGGCAGCGTCGATACCCTGGTCGACATGCAGTACGCGGTCTTCGGCGATGGCACCACCCTGCATCTCGCCTCGGGCAACGCCTTCGAGGGTGAGCCGCTCGCGACGCCCTCGCCCGAGGAGATCCTCGACGGCAACGGCGTGCTGCCGGGACTGATCGACGAGACCACCGAGCTGGTCGTCACCGGCAACACCACCAGCACCTGGTCGACGGGCCATGTCGCCGAGATCTTCATCGAGAACGCCTCGGACAGCGACATCATCGACCCCGAGGTGCGCTTCGACCTGACCGCCGATATCGACACCCTGTGGAACGGCGAGCTCACCCGGAACGACCTTGGCTACCGCGTCACCGACGACGCCCCGCGGGTTCTCGAGCCCGGCGAGGCCTGGCGCTTCGCCTACAAGGCCGACGGTGACGACTCGTCGCTGCCCGACGACATGACGGCCGTGGCCGGCGGCAGTGATCTCCAGGTGCAGTTGCTGGGCCTCGGCGACGCCTCGGCCGATGACATGGTCGGCTGAGGCGCCGGCGGCCGGACACACGCCACCGGCAGACGAACGAAAGGGGCACCCGAGGGTGCCCCTTTCGTACTGCCCGGCTGTCGAAAGCGCGGCTTACCAGCCGGTGACTTCCTTCAGCGCATCGCCGATCTCGGCCAGCGAACGCACGGTCTTCACACCGGCGTCCTCGAGGGCGGCGAACTTCTCGTCGGCGGTGCCCTTGCCGCCGGAGATGATCGCCCCGGCGTGGCCCATGCGCTTGCCCGGAGGGGCGGTGACGCCGGCGATGTAGGAGACCACCGGCTTGGAGACGTTGGCCTTGATGTAGGCCGCCGCCTCTTCCTCGGCGGTGCCGCCGATCTCGCCGATCATCACGATCGCCTCGGTGGCCGGATCCTTCTCGAACATCTCGAGGATGTCGATGAAGTTGGAGCCCGGAATCGGATCGCCGCCGATGCCCACGCAGGTGGACTGGCCGAAGCCGTGGTCGGTGGTCTGCTTGACCGCTTCATAGGTCAGGGTGCCGGAACGCGAGACGATGCCGACCCGGCCCGGCTGGTGGATGTGCCCCGGCATGATGCCGATCTTGCACTCGCCCGGGGTGATCACGCCGGGGCAGTTCGGGCCGATCAAGCGCACGCCCAGCTCGTCGCACTTCACCTTGGCGTCGAGCATGTCCAGCGTCGGGATGCCCTCGGTGATGCAGACGATCAGCTTGATCCCGGCGTTGGCGGCCTCGAGGATGGAGTCCTTGCAGAACGGGGCCGGCACGTAGATCACGCTGGCCTCGGCTCCGGTCTCCTTCACGGCTTCCTTGACGGTGTTGAACACCGGCAGGCCCAGGTGCATCTGGCCGCCCTTGCCCGGGGTCACGCCGCCGACCATCTGGGTGCCGTAGGCGATCGCCTGCTCGGAGTGGAAGGTCCCCTGGCCACCGGTGAAGCCCTGGCAGATGACCTTGGTGTTCTTGTCGATCAGGATACTCATTACTTGCCCTCCGCTGCCTTGACGACCTGCTGAGCCGCATCGGTCAGGCTGGTAGCAGCGATGATGTTCAGACCGCTGGAGGCCAGCTTCTCGGCACCCAGCTCGGCGTTGTTACCTTCCAGGCGCACCACGACCGGCACGTTGACGCCGACCTGCTCGACGGCACCGATGATGCCCTCGGCGATCATGTCGCAGCGCACGATGCCGCCGAAGATGTTGACCAGCACGGCCTTGACGTTGTCGTCGGAGAGGATGAGCTTGAACGCCTCGGCCACCCGTTCCTTGGTCGCACCGCCGCCGACATCGAGGAAGTTGGCCGGCTTGCCGCCGTTGAGGTTGACGATGTCCATGGTGCCCATGGCCAGACCGGCACCGTTGACCATGCAGCCGATGTTGCCGTCGAGGGCCACGTAGTTCAGCTCCCAGGCGGCCGCCTCGGCTTCACGCTCGTCTTCCTGGGACGGATCACGCATCGCCTGCAGGTCCGGATGACGATAGAGGGCGTTGCTGTCCAGGTTGATCTTGGCGTCGAGGCAGTGGAGGTTGCCTTCGTCGGTGATCACCAGCGGGTTGATCTCGAGCAGCGCCAGGTCCTTGTCATGGAACAGCTTGGAGAGGCCCAGGAAGATCTTGGTGAACTGCTTCACCTGGTCGCCGGAGAGGCCCAGGGCGAAGGCCAGCTCACGCGCCTGGTAGGGCTGGGCGCCGACCAGCGGGTCGATCTCGGCCTTGAGGATCTTCTCGGGGGTCTCCTCGGCGACCTTCTCGATCTCGACGCCGCCCTCGGTGGAGGCCATGAAGACCACGCGACGAGTGGTGCGATCGACCACGGCGCCCAGGTAGAGCTCGGAGGCGATGTCGGTGCAGTTCTCGACCAGGATCTTGGCGACCGGCTGACCGTTCTCGTCGGTCTGGTAGGTCACCAGGTTCTTGCCCAGCCACTGCTCGGCGAAGGCCTTGGCCTCCTCCGGGCTCTTGATCAGCTTGACGCCACCGGCCTTGCCGCGGCCTCCGGCATGGACCTGGGCCTTGACGACCCACATGTCGCCACCGATCTTCTTGCAGGCGTCGGCGGCTTCTTCGGGGGTGTCGACGGCGAAGCCCTTGGACACCGGCAGACCATAGTCGGCAAACAGCTGTTTGCCCTGATACTCGTGAAGGTTCATCGATTCATGCCATTGGTTGCATGTGACTCGAACGGTAACCTCGCCTGCACTCGCGTGGCGCGGCGCTCAGGCTACCACCGACCCCTTCCGGTACATGGCCGGAAGGGACGCGCTGCCCGCAGGCAGCGCTTCTTGTCCTACTTGCGCTTCTTGCGATTCGCCATGTGGATGGCGTGACCGTCCACCGCCAGGGCCGCCTCGTGGATCGCCTCCGAGGTGCTCGGGTGGGCGTAGCAGGTCAGCGCCAGGTCCTCGGCACTGGAGCCGAACTCCATGGCGATCACGCCCTGGGCGATCAACTCACCGGCGTGCTGGCTGACGATATGCATGCCCAGGATGCGATCGGTCTCGGCATCGGCGATGATCTTGGCCATGCCCTCGGGTGCATTGTTGGCGAGTGCCCGGCCGTTGGCCGAGAACGGGAAGGAACCGGTCTTGACCTCGATGCCCTTGGCCTTGGCTTCCTGCTCGTTCATGCCGACCCAGGCCACTTCCGGCGAGGTGTAGATCACGCTGGGAATAGCATCATAGTTCATCTCGGCCTTGTGGCCGGCGATGATGTCGGCGACCATCACGCCCTCTTCGGAGGCCTTGTGGGCCAGCATCGGGCCGCGCACGCAGTCGCCGATGGCGTAGACGCTCGGCACATTGGTGCGGCACTGGTCGTCGACGAAGATGAAGCCGCGCTCGTCGAGCTTGACCCCCACGCCCTCGCCCACCACGCCCTGGGTATAGGGGCGACGGCCGACGCAGACGATCAGCTTGTCGACGGTCAGCTCCTGCTCACCCTTGGCGTCGGTGTACTTGACGACGACTTCCTTGCCCTTGACCTCGGAGCCGGTGACACGGGCGCCGAGCTGGATGTCCAGGCCCTGCTTCTTGAGCAGCTTCTGGGTCTCCTTGGCGATGGCGGTATCGACCATCGGCAGGAAGGAGTCCATGGCCTCGAGCACGGTCACCTTGCTGCCCAGGCGGCTCCAGACGCTGCCCAGCTCCAGGCCGATGACACCGGCGCCGATCACGCCCAGGCGCTCGGGCACTTCCTCGAACTCCAGCGCACCGGAGGAGTCGACGATCAAGCCCTCGGTCAGCGGGGTCGGCGGAATCTCCACCGGTACCGAGCCGGCGGCGATGACGATGTTGTCGGCCTCATAGGTGGCCGTCTTGCCATCGTGGCCGGTCACCTCCACCTGAGTGCTGGAGACCACCTTGCCGGTGCCGTCCAGCGCCGTGACACCGTTGGCCTTGAACAGGGCGCTGATGCCGCCGACGTTCTTGGCGATGACGGAGTTCTTGAACTCCAGCATCTTGGCCACGTTGGCCTTGGGTGCTTCCAGATCGATGCCGATCTCGGCGAAGTGGTCGCGCGCTTCGACGAACTTGTGGGAGGTCTCGAGCAAGGCCTTGGAGGGAATGCAGCCCACGTTCAGGCAGGTGCCGCCGTGGACGGTCTTGCCTGCCTTGTTGACCCACTTCTCGACACAGGCGGTCTTCAGCCCCAGCTGGGCGGCACGGATGGCGGCCACGTAGCCCCCGGGGCCCGCACCGATGACGATCACATCAAATTTATCGGCCATGTGGTTCTTCCTGTTGATCGGTTCGCGTTTGAGTCCGTTGAATCGGGCGGCGCCTAGACGTCCAGCAGCAGGCGTGCGGGATCCTCGAGCAGTTCCTTGAGGGTCACCAGGAACTGCACCGCGTCCTTGCCGTCGATCATGCGGTGATCGTAGGACAGCGCCAGGTACATCATCGGGCGGATCTCGACCTTGCCGTTCACCGCCATGGGGCGCTCCTGGATCTTGTGCATGCCCAGGATGGCGGTCTGCGGCGGGTTGAGGATCGGCGTGGACATCAGCGAGCCGAAGATGCCGCCGTTGGTGATGGTGAAGGTGCCGCCCTGCATCTCGTCGATGCCGAGCTTGCCGTCACGGGCGCGCTTGCCGAAGTCGACGATGCCCTTCTCGACATCGGCGATCTTCATGCTGTCGGTATCACGCAGCACCGGCACCACCAGGCCGCGGTCGGTGGACACCGCCACGCCGATGTCCTGATAGCCGTGATAGACGATATCGGTGCCGTCGATGGAGGCGTTGACGTCGGGGAAGCGCTTGAGGGCTTCGCTTGCCGCCTTGACGAAGAAGCCCATGAAGCCGAGCTTGGTGTCGTGGGCCTTGAGGAAGGTGTCCTTGTACTGGGCCCGCAGATCCATCACCGCGCCCATGTCCACCTCGTTGTAGGTGGTGAGCATGGCGGCGGTCTGCTGGGCCTGGACCAGACGCTTGGCGATGGTCTGGCGCAGGCGACTCATCGGCACGCGCTTCTCGGGACGCTCGCCCTCGACGGCCGGCGCAGCGGCGGCCTGCTTCGGCGCGCTGGCCGGCTTGGCGGCCTTCTTCGCGGAGCCCTCCTTCACGGCCTTCTGGACGTCCTCCTTGAGGATCCGGCCACCCTTGCCGGTGCCCTCGATCCGGCTCACGTCGAGGTCGTGCTCGGCGACCAGCTTGCGGGCGGCCGGGGCGAGGATCTTGTCGCCGACCTTCTCGTCGCCGGCACCGTCGTCGGCGGAAGCCGCCGGGGGTTCGTCGGCCGCCGTGGCGGCGCCCCCCGCGCCCTCGGTGAAGAGCGCCAGCAGCGCCTCGGACTCGACCTGGCTGCCCTCTTCCGCCTTGATCTCGGCGAGCGAGCCATCGGCCGGCGCCACCACCTCGAGCACCACCTTGTCGGTCTCGATATCGGCCAGCACCTCGTCTCGCTTGACCGCCTCGCCGACCTGCTTGTGCCAGGTGGCCACGGTGCCCTCCTGGATCGACTCGGGGAAGGTCGGCGCCTTCACCTCGTGCTGCTTGCCGCCGCCGGCGGGCTTGACGTCGCTCTTCTGCTCGGCCTTGGCATTGACCTTCTGCTCGACCGCTTGCTCGCCGCCCTTGGCCGCGCCTTTGCCGATGCGCCCCAGTACCTGCTCGGACGCCACGGTGTCGCCCTCCTCGGCCAGCACCTCGGAGAGGGTGCCGGCTTCCGGCGCCACCACCTCGAGCACCACCTTGTCGGTCTCGAT
>NZ_PNRE01000030.1 GCF_002879645.1 Halomonas heilongjiangensis
GCCTATCGGCGCCAATCGCTCGGCGCAGCCAAGCTCCCACAGGGAATGGTGGGTATCGGCCACGCTGGCGGCATCCGCCAAGGCGCCTGCGGCGCCAATCGCTCGGCGGAGCCAAGCTCCCACAGGGGATGGTGGGTATCGGCCACGCTGGCGGCATCCGCCGGGGCGCCTATCGGCGCCAATCGCTCGGCGGAGCCAAGCTCCCACAGGGGCGATGGTGGCTATCGGCCGCGCCAGCGGCCACCGCCGGGGCGCCTGCGGCGCCAATCGCGCAGAAACTCTGCGTTCCCACAGGGGGGATGCGGCACCGGGTGGCTGGCTAACGCGTGTCAGGCGATATGTCCCAGGGACTTCAGCGTCTGCAAGAGGTGGCTGACGCTCTCGGCGGGTTGAGCGTATTCGCTCATCAGCGTCTTGAGGCGCTGCTCGAAGGCCTGCTGGCGGGTCTCTTCGTCGTCCTGCTCCCGCTCTTCCAGGGAGCGGACCGGCGGCCCGGTGGGAATATCGAGCTTGCTGTCGGGGCTTTCGAGCTCACGAAGCGCTTCGGCGAAGGCGTCGTCGAGTTCGCGGAACTTGCGCAATTTCTCGCGCTCGTCCATGGGCTTTCGAAAAGTCTGCTGTTTCATTCGCTACCAGTGGTGTCAGGAGGCCGACGGGGTGGGGAGGACTCTGGGTCGACGCTCACGCATGATGAACTACCCTGAGTATACCGCCATTGGCGCTCGTGGCGAAGTGGCATTCTCCCCACGCGGCGGTTCGCGCCAGTCATCAGCGGCCACCAGCGTCGGCTCCGCGGCTGCCGTAATGTGCCCAATCGATCATCACGCAGCCTCGAACTTGCCTTTGGTCCGCTACAACAAGCATAAAGAACTAATGAAATGGAAGAAGGCAACGGCCCCGGGACCGGCTGCCGGCGCATAGCCGTTCGGGGCCCTTGCGAACTGCGACAGGCGGGGGATACCTGTCGGCGGGCTCGGCATGAGGCCGGCCCGGGAACGTCATCTCAAGGGATAAGGCCAGGCAATGTTCAACGAAATGATGCGAGCAGAGATCTGGCTGCAGGAAACCCTGGAGAGCCAGTTGGGCATCGAGGATCTGGCCCGGCGACTCGGCTACTCCTCCTCCCAGATCCGGCGCCGCTTCCGCCAGAGCTTCGGCATGTCACCCGGCGCCTACCGCGACATGCTGCGCCTCGAGAAGGCCGCCCGGCTGCTGGTGCACACTCCCCATGGCATCAGGCAGATCGCCGAGCGATGCGGGTATCGCAACCACTCGGCGTTCAGTCGCGCCTTCCAGCGCCGTTACCGGCGTTCGCCACGCGACTACCGCCGGGCCGAGCGGCTGCAACTGCGCAAGGCCGAGCCGGGCGCGGCTCAGGCCTTTCCCGTCGAGCTTCGCCGCACCCCCCCGCGGGAAGCCGTCGTGACCCGGCGCTACGCGCCGAGCACGGCGATCGATGCGCCCAGCGAGTGGCGGCAGCACCTGGAGGGCAACGACATGCTGCCCAACCGCCTGGGCGAGGCCACGCCCATCGCCATCCTTCACGACCAGCCCCTGGCCAGCGACATGCCGCGCACCGACCTCGGCGTTCAGGTGGCCCATGGCACCACCACCGACATGGCCCTGCCGCTGCCCTTCCGCCTGATCGAACTGCCGGCCAGGCGCTGTGCCTGCGTCACCATCAGCGACATGGCGCAACTGCCCGAGGCCATACACTTCCTGGTCGGCCACTCGCTGCCCCAGCGGGGCGAGCACCTCAATGGCGAGGCCGCCCGCCTGCTGCATACGCCGGCGGGTCTGGAGCTTCAACTGCCACTGCTGGAACCCGGCGACGCCACGAGCTGACACGACAGCGCCGCCTCATGGGCGGCGCTGACTCATTACGGGCGGGGCGGAGGATCACTCCTCGACGCGCACCAGCCAGGACTCGACGGTGTCGTTGCCGTGCTCGTCCTTCCAGGCCTTGAGGGTCTTCTGATTACCACCGCGAGTCTCGACGACTTCACCGGTCTTGGGGTTCTTGTAGATCTTCAGCTTGCGCTTGCGACGACCACCGGCCACCGCGGCCTTCGGTGCGGCAGTCTTGGCAGACTTGGGATCGAGCAGGGAAATCACATCGGCGGCGCTCTTGTCGAACTCACGCATCAGCGCCTCGAGTTTTTCCTTGAACTCGAGTTCGGCCTTGAGGCGCTTGTCGTTCTGCAGCTTCTCCATGTTGTCCTGGAGTTGCTTGAGCTGCTGTTCCATCTGCATGTATTCGCTGAGCAGTGACATATAGATCTTCCTTCTACGGGTTTCAGGATGCGAGAGCGATTATGAACGCTTGATTGGTTCATGACAATAGTGTGGAGTCGGACGTGTTTAATATCAAGAATCAAGTCATGTATATCAAGGAAAACTTATCCTAGGGGCGTTTCACTCGAAGTAGCGTTAATGATGAAACCATCGCCACAAGTGCACGATTTAACCACGGCGATAAAATGGCACGCAAAAAAACGCCGCCCCGGAGGGGCGGCGTTTCTCATGGCTGGCAAATGAACCGGAAGCCGGCGTGCGCCTGGCTGCCGCGCCCGCTGCTCAGTCCTGACCCATCTGCTGCTTGATGAGGTCGCCGATGGTGGTCGGACCACCGCTCTCGGGGCTCTCTTCGCGCAGCTTCTTGAGGTTCTGGCGGGTGTCGTCCTGCTCCTTGGCCTTGATGGAGAGGTTGATCGCACGGTTCTTGCGATCGACACCGATGATGCGGGCCTCGACACTGTCGCCTTCGTTGAGGACGTTGCGGGCGTCCTCGACACGGTCGGCGCTGATCTCGGAGGCCTTGAGCACGGCGATGACATCGGTCGCCAGCTCGACGTGGGCTTCCTTGGCATCGACCTCGACCACGCGGCCGGTGACGATGGTGCCCTTGTCGTTGACGGCCAGGAACTCGGCGACCGGGTCGGTATCGAGCTGCTTGACGCCCAGCGAGATGCGCTCACGCTCCGGATCGATGGAGAGGATCACGGCCTCGGCCTCGTCGCCCTTCTTGAACTGGCGCACGGCCTCTTCGCCGGTCTCGGTCCAGGAGATGTCGGAGAGGTGCACCAGGCCATCGATGCCGCCTTCCAGGCCGATGAAGATACCGAAGTCGGTGATCGACTTGATGGTACCGGAGACACGGTCGCCCTTGTTGTACTCGGCGTTGAAGGTCTCCCACGGGTTGGCGGTGCACTGCTTGATACCCAGGGAGATACGACGACGCTCCTCGTCGATGTCGAGGATCATGACGTCGACATCGTCGCCGACCTGCACCACCTTGGACGGGTGGATGTTCTTGTTGGTCCAGTCCATCTCGGAGACGTGGACCAGGCCCTCGACACCCTCTTCCAGCTCGGCGAAGCAGCCGTAGTCGGTGAGGTTGGTGACGGTGGCGTGCACCTTGGTGCCTTCCGGGTAGCGATCCTTGATGTTGACCCAGGGATCCTCGCCCAGCTGCTTCAGGCCCAGGGAGACGCGGTTGCGCTCGCGGTCGAACTTGAGCACCTTGACGTTGATCTCGTCGCCCACGGCGACGATCTCGCTCGGGTGCTTGATGCGCTTCCAGGCCATGTCGGTGATGTGCAGCAGGCCGTCGACGCCACCGAGGTCGACGAAGGCGCCGTAGTCGGTGAGGTTCTTGACGATACCGGTGATCTGCTGGCCTTCCTGCAGGGTGGCGAGCAGGGCCTCACGCTCGGCGCTGTTCTCGGCCTCGAGCACGGCGCGGCGGGACACGACGACGTTGTTGCGCTTCGGGTCGAGCTTGATGACCTTGAAGTCGAGTTCCTTGTTCTCGAGGTGCGTGGTGTCGCGCACCGGACGCACGTCGACCAGGGAACCCGGGAGGAAAGCACGGATGGAGTCGACGTCGACGGTGAAGCCGCCCTTGACCTTGCCGTTGATCACGCCCTTGACGATCTCGTCCTTTTCGAAGGCCGCTTCCAGAATCTTCCACGCTTCGGCACGCTTGGCCTTCTCGCGGGACAGGCGGGTCTCGCCGAAACCGTCCTCGACGGCTTCCAGGGCGACGTGGACCTCGTCGCCGACGGCGATGTTCAGCTCGCCGTTGTCGTCGCGGAACTGCGCCGCGGGGATCTGACCTTCCGACTTCAGGCCGGCATTGACGGTGACCCAGTCACCATCGATGTCGACGACGGTAGCCGCGACGATGGCGCCCGGCTCCATGTTGATGTCCTGGAGAGATTGTTCAAACAGTTCAGCAAAGCTTTCGCTCATGATGTTCCTACGTGATCAACGTTGAGTACGGCGTTGCCGCCTTCTCCGCACCACCAGCGAGTGCGGGCCTTATTCACCAT
The DNA here is from genome assembly GCF_002879645.1 of Halomonas heilongjiangensis. Taxonomy (GTDB): domain Bacteria; phylum Pseudomonadota; class Gammaproteobacteria; order Pseudomonadales; family Halomonadaceae; genus Halomonas; species Halomonas heilongjiangensis. The sequence goes on from NZ_PNRE01000030.1 coordinate 4,335, forward strand.
GCCTCCGGAGATGTTAACGCTGGTTCGACCTGGCCAGGCTCACGGAAAGTCGAAGTGCCGGACCACGTCATCACATCCTGCCGGAGGCGCCGCAAGGGAGTGTCAGGTGGCGGTTGCCAGACCGCGTTCGGTCAGCAGCTCCGTCAGCCGATCCACCACTTCCGGTATCGTCAGGCGCGTGGTGTCAAGCGTGATGGCGTCATCGGCCGGCTTGAGCGGTGCCACGCTGCGCTGCATGTCGCGCGCATCGCGTGCCTGAATCTCCTTCAAAAGACTCGATAGATTAGCATTCACCCCGGCCTCCTGCAACTGGAGGTGGCGCCGCCGGGCGCGCTCCTCGGCACTGGCGGTGAGGAAGATCTTCAGCGGCGCATCCACGAATACCACGGTGCCCATGTCGCGGCCGTCGGCGACCAAGCCGGGGGCCTGCTGGAAGTCGCGCTGACGCTGCAGCAGCGCCTGGCGCACCGCCGGCAGCGCGGCGACCTGGGAGGCCGCGTCGCCGATCTGCTCGGTGCGGATGGTGGTGGTGGCGTCGCGCCCTTCCAGCAGCACGGTGGTGGCCTCGCCCTCGGCGACGAAGACCACGTCGAGGTCGCGCGCCACCTCGGCCAGGGTGGCCTCGTCGTCCAGGGCGACCTCGTGCTTGGCGGCGGCCAGGGCGGTGAGGCGATAGAGGGCGCCGGAGTCGAGCAGGTGCCAGCCGAGCCGCTCGGCGATCAGCCGGCTGATGGTGCCCTTGCCGGCCCCGCCGGGTCCGTCGATGGTGACGACCGGGGCCGCGTTCGGCGAGGGAGTCGTGCTCATGCGCCCTCCCCGTTGGCCTGCTCCTCCGCGAGGCTCATGCCGACCCGGCGCGCCAGGTCGATGAAGCCCGGGAAGGAGGTGGCGACGTTGGCGCAGTCGTCGATGACGATCTCGCCGCCGGCGCGCAGCGCGGCCACGGCGAAGGCCATCGCGATGCGGTGATCGCCCAGGCTGTCGATCCGGCCGCCGCCGTAGCTCACGCCGTCGTCTCCACTGCCGACGATATCGATGCCGTCCGGATACAGGGTGTTCTCGACCCCCAGGGCGGTGAGGCCGTCGGCCATGGCCTGCAGCCGGTCGGACTCCTTGACGCGCAGCTCGGAGGCCTCCCGCAGCCGGGTCGTGCCTTCGGCGTTGGCGGCGGCGACGAACAGCGCCGGAAACTCGTCGATGGCCAGCGGCACCTGGTCGACGGGGATCTCGATGCCCCTGAGCGGGGCGTAGCGGATGTGCAGGTCGGCCACCGGCTCGCCGCCCACCTCGCGCTCGTTCGCGAGGCGCAGGTCGGCGCCCATCAGCGTGAGGATGTTGATCACGCCGATGCGGGTCGGGTTGATGCCGACGTGCTCGAGCACCAGGTCCGAGCCCGGGGTGATCGCCGCGGCGACCAGGAAGAAGGTCGCCGAGGAGATGTCGGAGGGCACGTCGATGGGCGCGCTGGTGAGCCTGCCGCCGCCCGACAGCCAGCAGGTATCGCCCTCGCGGCCGACGTCATAGCCGAAGCCGGCGAGCATGCGCTCGGTGTGGTCGCGGGTCGGTGCCGGCTCGCGCACCCGGGTCTCGCCCTCGGCGTAGAGCCCGGCGAGCAGCAGGCAGGACTTCACCTGGGCGCTGGCCATGGGCATGTCGTAGCGGATGCCGGTGAGCGTCTTGCCGCCCTTGATCCTGAGCGGCGGGCGGCCGCCCTCGGCGGTCTCGATCTCGGCGCCCATCAGGCGCAGCGGGTCGGCCACCCGGCCCATGGGGCGCTTGGTCAGCGAGGCGTCGCCGGTGAGCTCGGTGTCGAAGGCCTGGCCGGCCAGCAGCCCGGCGAACAGCCGCATGGCGGTGCCGGCGTTGCCCACGTAGAGGGGCCCGGCGGGCGCCTGGAGGCCGTGCATGCCGACCCCGTGGATGGTCACCCGGCCCTGGTGCGGGCCCTCGATGGCCACGCCCATCTCGCGGAAGGCCTGCAGGGTGGCCAGGCTGTCCTCGCCCTCGAGGAAGCCCTTGACCTCGGTGACGCCCTCGGCGAGCGCACCGAGCATGATCGAGCGGTGGGAGATCGACTTGTCGCCGGGCACGCGGATCCGGCCGGTGACGCCGCCGCCGGGGGCGACCCGGTAGCGCAGCTTCTTGCCTTGTGCTTGCATCTGGTATTCCGCCTGATAACTGGTCTGGTTGAGCAGGGAGTCGAAATAGTGTCGCGCATGGCTGGCGCGGTCGAAGATCGCCAGCATGGCATCGGTGTCGCCGGCCTCGACGGCACGCCTGAGCCGCGCCACGCCGGCCTCGAAGTCGTCGAGCGAGGCGAGCACGGCATCGCGGTTGGCGACGAAGATGTCGCGCCACATCACCGGGTCGCTGCCGGCGATGCGGGTGAAGTCGCGAAAGCCGCCGGCGGCGTAGCGGAAGATGTCGAGCCGCTCGTCCTGGCGCGCCAGGGTATCGACCAGCGAGAAGGCCAGCAGGTGCGGCAGGTGGCTGGTGCGGGCGAGCACCTGGTCGTGGCGCGCCACGTCCATCTCCAGCACCTCGGCGTCGCAGGCCGCCCACAGCGCCCGCACCCGGGCCAGGGCCGCGGGGTCGGTGTCCGGCTCGGGGGTGAGGATCACCTTGTGGTTGGCGTAGAGGCGCGGGTCGGCGGCGGCCACGCCGCTCTTCTCGGAGCCGGCGATGGGATGGCCGAGCACCAGGTTGGCGGGCAACCGGCCGAAGGCGTCGACCGCGCAGTCGCGGATGGCGGCCTTGGTGCTGCCCACGTCGGTGATCACCACGTTCGGCGCGGCCGTGCCGAGACACCCGGCCAGCTCGCGCATCACGCCCGCCATGGCCAGCACCGGCACCGCCAGCACGATCAGCGAGGCGCCCTCGACCAGCGGCGCGAGCCGGGTGTCGCCGCGGTCGATCAGGCCCCTCTCGATGCCCAGGGCGATCTCGTCCGGGTTGGGGTCGCAGGCGACGATTTCGGCTCTCTTCACCGGCCCGCCCCCGCCGGCATCGTCGCTATCGCGACGACCGTAGCCACTCGCCCGAAGGGCCGCGGCGAGCGAGCCGCCGATCAGCCCCAGGCCGACGATCAGGATCCGCGATTCATTGACCTTCATGCCCCACCTCTTGCGCATGCCTAGAGCACGCCCACCGGGTAGGAGCCGAGCACCTTGACCTCGGCGGCACGCAGCTGGACTTCCTCCAGCACGGCGGCGACCCGGGGTTCATCGCGGTGGCCCTTGAAGTCGATGAAGAAGACGTAGTTCCACACCCCGGTACGCGACGGCCGGGTCTCCAGGCGCGTCAGGTCGATCTGGTGGCGATGGAAGGGCTCGAGCAGGTCGTGCAGGGCACCGGGCTGGTTGCGCATGGCGACGACGATGGAGGTCTTGTCCTCGCCGGACATGGGCACGTCCTGGTAGCCGATGATCAGGAAGCGCGTGGAGTTGTCCGGGCGGTCCTCGATCTTCTCGGCGAGCCGGGTCAGGCCGTAGAGCTTGGCGGCCATGTCGCCGGCGATGGCCGCACTGTGCCACTCGGTCTTGACCAGGCGCGCGGCCTCGGCGTTGGACGACACCGGCACCCGCTCGGCATGGGGAAAGTGGGCATCGAGCCACTTGCGGCACTGGGCGAAGGACTGCGGGTGCGAGTAGATCCGCGAGACCTTGTCCTGGCGGGTGGTCTCGGCCACCAGCAGGTGGTGATGGATGCGCAGCACCACCTCGCCGCAGATGCGCATCGAGGAGTCCATGAAGGAGTCGAGGGTGTGGTTGACCACGCCCTCGGTGGAGTTCTCCACCGGCACCACGCCGTAGTTGACCGCCCCCGCCTCGACCTCGCGGAACACCTCGTCGATGGCGGCCATGGGCATGCTCTGGGCGCTCTCGCCGAAGTGCTTGAGCGCGGCCTGCTGGGTGAAGGTGCCCTCGGGGCCGAGATAGGCCACCTTGATCGGCTGCTCCAGCGCCAGGCAGGCGGACATGATCTCGCGGAACAGCCGCGCCATCTCCTCGCTGTCGAGCGGGCCCTGGTTGAGCGCCATGATCCGGCGCAGCACCTGGGCCTCGCGCTCGGGGCGATAGAAGACCGCCTGGGGGTCCTCGGCGGTCTTGACCTGGGCGACCCGCTGGGCGCAGGCCGCGCGCTCGCTAATCAGCCGCAGGATATCGCCATCCAGCTCATCGATGCGCTGCCGCAGCGCCTCGAGATCGATGGGGGTGTCGGTCATGCGTTGTCCCCTGAGTTATCGTTTGGTGTCCAGTCATCCATCCAGTGCCGAGATCCGATCCCGCGCCCCCTGTGGGAGCTTGGCTCCGCCGAGCGATTGGCGCCGTAGGCGCCCCGGCGGCGGCCTCTAACCTGGTGGATGACTGCCCAGCGCCGCTTCGCGCCGCCATCGCCCCGCGAAGCGTGGCTCCCACAGGGAGGTAGATTCCCTGCCTGGTGGAGCTTGGCTGCGCCGAGCGATTGGCGCCGCAGGCGCCCCGGCAGTGTCTCCACCCTACCCCCGCCGCTGCTCGAAATCGGCCATGAAGGCGATCAGCGCGTCCACGGCTTCCTCGGGCACGGCGTTGTAGAGGCTGGCGCGCATGCCGCCGACGCTGCGGTGGCCCTGGAGGTTGAGCAGGCCGGCCGCTTCGGCCTCGGCCAGGAACGGCTTGTCGAGGCGGTCGTCGGCGAGCACGAAGGGCACGTTCATGCGCGAGCGGTTGCGCAGCACGATCGGGTTGGCGTAGAGGCCGCTGCCGTCGATGGCCGCATAGAGCTTCTCGGCCTTGCGGGCGTTGATGGCGTCCATGGCGGCCAGGCCACCGATGTCCTCCTTCAGCCACTGGAACACCAGGCCGGCCAGGTACCAGCTGTAGGTGGCCGGGGTGTTGATCATGGAACCGGCATCGCTCAGCGCCTTGTAGCCGAACAGCGAAGGCATGTCGGGCCGGGCGCGCTCGAGCAGGTCGTCGCGCACGATCACCACCACCAGGCCGGCGGGGCCGATGTTCTTCTGGGCGCCGGCGTAGATGACCCCGAACCTGGACACGTCCAGCGGACCCGAGAGGATCGACGAGGACATGTCGCAGACCAGCGGCACCTCGCTGCCGTCGGGGCGTACCGCCTCGGGGATGTAGTCGAACTCCAGCCCGCCGATGGTCTCGTTGGCGGTGTAGTGCAGGTAGGCGGCGTCGGCCGAGAGGGCGATGTCCGACGGCCGCGGCACGGCGCTGTGGCCGCTCTCCTCGCTGCTGGCGGCGATATGGGCGCTCCCGAACAGATGGCGCGCCTCACCGATCGCCTTCTTGCCCCAGATGCCGGTGTAGAGGAAGTTGGCCGTGCCGCCGGCGCCGAGCAGGTTGTAGGGCACCGCGGCGAACTGCAGGGTGGCCCCGCCCTGGGTGAACAGCACCCTGTAGTTGGCCGGAATGGCCAGCAGCTCGCGCAGGTCGGCCTCGGCCTGTTCGGCGATGGCGAGGTACTCCTCGGCACGATGGCTCATCTCCATCACCGAGAGCCCGCGCCCGCGGTAGTCGAGCAGCTCCTCGCGGGCCCGTTCCAGCACCGTGGCGGGCAGCGCGGCCGGGCCGGCGCAGAAGTTGTAATGGCGTGTCATCAGCGTCGTATTCCTAAGCATCCTGTGGGGTCTGACCCCAAAGTATTCCGAGGGGTCTGACCCCATTCTATTCTTCGGTGCCCTCGGGGCCCGCCTCGCCGTCGCCCTCGCCTTCGGCATCGACCACGTCGTCGATGTCCTCCGGCTCGTCGACGCGCACGGTCTTGACCAGCTTCTCGTCGTTGCCCAGGCGGATCAGCATCACGCCCTGGGTGTTGCGCGAGGTGATCGAGACCTCGTCGACGCGGGTGCGCACCAGGGTGCCGCGGTCGGTGATCAGCATCATCTCATCAGAGGAGTAGACCTGCATGGCGGCGACCAGCGAGCCGTTGCGCTCGCTGGTCTGCATGGCGATGACGCCCTGGCCGCCGCGGCCGCGCAGCGGGAACTCCTCCAGGCGGGTACGCTTGCCGTAGCCGTTCTCGCTGGCGGTGAGGATGTAGATCTGGCCGCCGTTGCCGTTTCCATTGCCGTTGCCGGCCGGGAGGGCGGTGCCCTCCTCGTCCTCGGCCTCGAGATCGGCCTCGGCGTCGATCTGCTGGCTCTGGGGAATGATCAGGCTGATCACCTCGGCGTCGTCGAGCAGGCGCATGCCGCGCACGCCGCGGGCGGTACGGCCCATGGCACGCACGTTGCCTTCCTCGAAGCGGATCGCCTTGCCGTTGGACGACAGCAGCATGACGTGGTCGGTGCCGCTGGTGATGGCGGCGCCCACCAGGCGGTCGCCCTCCTCCAGGTCGATGGCGATCAGGCCGACGCTGCGCGGCCGCGAGAACTGCTCGAGGCTGGTGCGCTTGACGGTGCCGCGGGAGGTGGCGAAGAAGATGTAGCTCTCGGGGTCGTAGTCGCGCACCGGCAGGATGGCGTTGATCGCCTCGCCCTCGTCGAGCGGCAGCAGGTTGACCAGCGGCTTGCCGCGGGAGCCGCGGCTGGCGTTGGGCATCTCGTAGACCTTGAGCCAGTAGACCTTGCCCTTGTTGGAGAACAGCAGCACGGTGTCGTGGGTCGAGGCCACCAGCAGGTGCTCGATGACGTCCTCGTCCTTCATGGCGGTGGCGGACTTGCCGCGGCCGCCACGACGCTGGGCCTGGTAGTCGGAGAGCGGCTGGGTCTTGGCGTAGCCCGAGCGCGACACGGTGACCACCATGTCCTCCTCGGCGATCAGGTCCTCGAGGCGCAGGTCGAGGTGGCTGGCCTGGATCTCGGTGCGGCGCGGGTCGCCGAACTGGTCGCGCACGGCGGTCAGCTCCTCGCGGATCACCTCGAGCAGGCGGTCGGCGGAGGCCAGGATGGCGGTGAGCTCGGCGATCTGCTCGAGGATCTTCAGGTACTCGTCGAGCAGCTTCTCGGTCTCGAGGCCGGTCAGGCGGTGCAGGCGCAGCTCGAGGATGGCCTGGGCCTGGGCCGGCGAGAGGCGGTACTGGCTGCCGGCCTGATCGAGACCGAAGCCCTCCTCGAGCTCCTCGGGCTTGCAGGAGGTGGCGCCGGCGCGCTCGAGCATGCCGGTGACCTGCCCCGGCGGCCAGGTGCGGGCCAGCAGCTTCTCCTTGGCCTCGGCGGCATTCGGCGAGGCCTTGATCAGCTCGATCACCTCGTCGATGTTGGAGATGGCGACGGTCAGGCCCTCGAGGATATGGCCACGCTCGCGGGCCTTCTTCAGCTCGAACAGGGTGCGCCGGGTCACCACCTCGCGGCGGTGGCGGATGAAGGCCTCGAGGATCTCCTTGAGGTTCATGATCTTCGGCTGGCCGTCCTCGATGGCGACCATGTTGATGCCGAAGACGTTCTGCAACTGGGTCTGGGCGAAGAGGTTGTTGACCACCACCTCGCCGCTCTCGCCGCGCTTGACCTCGATCACCACGCGCAGGCCGTCCTTGTCGGACTCGTCGCGCAGCTCGGCGATGCCCTCGATCTTCTTGTCCTTGACCAGCTCGGCGATCTTCTCGATCAGCCGCGCCTTGTTCACCTGGTAGGGCAGCTCGCTGACGATGATGTGGTCGCGGCCGCTCTTGTCGTCGTGCTCGATGGTGTGGCAGGCACGCACATAGACCCTGCCCCGCCCGGTGCGGTAGGCCTCGAGGATCCCGGCGCGACCGTTGATGATGCCCCCGGTGGGGAAGTCGGGCCCGGGGATATGCGCCATCAGGTCGTCGACGCTGAGGGTGTAGTCGTCGATCAGTGCCAGGCAGGCGTTGATCACCTCGACCATGTTGTGCGGCGGAATATTGGTCGCCATGCCCACGGCGATGCCCGAGGAGCCGTTGATCAGCAGGTTGGGCACCTTGGTCGGCAGCACGTCGGGAATGCGTTCGGTGCCGTCGTAGTTGTCGACCCAGTCGACGGTGTCCTTCTCGAGGTCGGCGAGCAGCTCGTGGGCGAGCCGGGCCATGCGCACCTCGGTGTAACGCATGGCGGCGGCGCTGTCGCCGTCGATGGAGCCGAAGTTGCCCTGGCCGTCGACCAGCACGTGGCGCATGGAGAAGTCCTGGGCCATGCGCACGATGGTGTCATAGACGGCACTGTCACCGTGGGGGTGATACTTACCGATGACATCGCCCACCACACGGGCGGACTTCTTGTAGGCCTTGTTCCAGTCGTTGCCGAGCTCGTGCATGGCGAACAGCACGCGCCGGTGGACCGGCTTGAGGCCATCGCGCACGTCGGGCAGCGCACGGCCGATGATCACGCTCATCGCGTAATCGAGGTACGACTGCTTGAGTTCGTCCTCGATGTTGACTGGCAGAATCTCTCTGGCGATGTCACCCATGGGTCGTCGAATCCTTTGCACTGCAACGGGTTGGCGCCGCGGCCCGCCTCGGCGGGGGGCACCACAACAGCCTCACATCATATCACCGTGGGCCGCGCAAAGGCAGCTCGGGGAGTGCGGGCTTTCACTGGCACCCCCGCCTCCCTTTGTCCATAATGTGCCTCCTTTTCGCTCGAGAAATGCGTCATGTGGTTCAAGCACTTGCACCTATACCGTCTGCACGGCGCGCCGGCGCTCGACGCGGCCGCCCTGGAAGCCGCCCTGTCCGAGCAGGCGTTTCGCCCCCTGGGCGGCAGCGAGCCGCGCCGCCTGGGCTGGTGTGCCCCCGCCGGCCGCGCCGGCACCCAGCTGCTCCATGAGCTGCAGGGCCAGCGGCTGATCACCGCCCTGCGCCAGGAACGCCTGCTGCCCGCCTCGGTGGTGCGCGAGGAGGTCGAGGAGCGCAGCGCCGAACTCGAGGCCCGCGAGGGGCGCAAGCTGCGCCGCCAGGAGAAGCTCGGGATCAAGGAGCAGGTCTATGAGGAGCTGCTGCCGCGGGCCTTCGTGCGCACCCAGAAGGTCGACCTGTGGTGGGATACCCGCCGGGGCCTGATCGGCGTGAACTCGAGTTCACGCAAGCGTGCCGAGGAGGTGCTGGACCTGCTGCGCGAGACCCTGGGCAGCCTCAAGGTCACCCCGCTCTCGAGCCAGACCCTGCCGATGCGGGCGATGACCGGCTGGCTGGTCGAGCCCGGCGAGCGCCCGGCCGACATGGTGCTGGGCGACCAGGTGGAGCTCAAGGCCAAGGGCGACGACGGCGTGCTGCGCGCCCGCCAGGTCGACCTCGACAGCGACGAGATCCAGCGGCTGCTGGAGAGCGGCCGCCAGGCGAGCAAGCTGGCACTGGAGATCGAAGGCCGGTTAAGCTTCGTGCTGCACGACGACCTCGCCCTCAAGTCGCTGCGCTTCGGCGATGCGCTGGTCGACGAGGCCACCAACAGCGACGACGGCGACGATGCCCTGGTGCGCCTGGAGACCGACTTCCTGCTGATGTCGCAGGCACTCGGCGAGAACGTCGATCGGCTGATCGGCTGGCTCGGTGGCGAGGCCGGCACCACGAGCGACCAGAGGGTCGCATGACCGTGTCCGGCGATCTCCCCAATGGCGACACGCCCGACCATGTTCCCGACAACCACCACCACAAGCGCATGACCGAACCCCGAACCGACGAGCAGCAGGCCGATCCTTGGGCCGAGATTCGCCCCTATCACGACGACGAGGTCGCCGAGGTGCTGGCGCGCCTGGCCCACGATCCCGAGCTGCTGGATGCCCTGACCCGCTTTCGGCTGCCGCGGCTGTCGCGCTTCATGCCGCGCCTGTCGCAGACACTGGCCAGCATCGTGATCCGCCGCGAGGTGCGCGACGTGACCAGCGTGCGCGACTTCCAGCAGCGCATCGCCGGCTACATGGAGCGCATGATCCGCACCACCACCGACGACTTCCGGGTCGATGGGCTGGAGGCGCTCGACCATGACACCGCCTACCTGTTCATCGGCAACCACCGCGACATCTCGCTCGACCCGGCCTTCGTCAACTATGCGCTGTATCTCGCCGGGCGCGACACGGTGCGCATCGCCATCGGCGACAACCTGCTCAAGAAGCCCTATGTCACCGACCTGATGCGGCTGAACAAGAGCTTCATCGTGCCGCGCAGTGCCCGCGGCAAGCGCGCCATGCTGGCGGCGTACCACAACCTGTCCGCCTATATTCACCACTCCATCCTCGCGGACAATCACTCGATCTGGATGGCCCAGCGGGAAGGCCGCGCCAAGGACGGCATCGATCGCACCGATCCCGCCATCATCAAGATGATGACCATGTCGCGACGTTCGCGAGACCGCGACCTGCCGGTCGGCGAGGCGATCCGCGAGCTGCGCCTGGTACCGGTGTCGATCAGCTACGAGTACGACCCCTGCGACGTGCAGAAGGCCCGCGAGCTGCATGCCGTGCACGCCTGCGGCAACTACGAGAAGGGCGAGTTCGAGGACATCATGTCGATCGTCGCCGGCATCACCGGCCACAAGGGGCGGGTGCACCTGCGCTTCGGCTCGCCGCTGCCGGCGGACTTCGACAGCGCCGATGAGGTGGCCGCGGAGATCGACCGCCAGGTGCTCGAGGGCTACCACCTCTTCCCCAGCCACTACCTGGCCCTGGAAACGCTGGGCGATGCCCCGGAACTGCTCGACCTCTCGGAGGTCACCGATGCCGACAGGGCGACCTTCCAGGCCAGGCTGCAGCAGGTGCCGGCCGAGCTGCGCGAGTGGTGGCTGGCCCAGTACGCCAACCCGGTGCGCAACCGGGCGGGCAGAGTAGGCGACTAGCCGGCCGCCCTCTGGCGCCGCTTCGCGCCGCATCGCCCCGCAGAGCGTGGCTCCTACAGGGAGGCAGATCCCCGCCCCTGTGGGAGCTTGGCTCCGCCGAGCGATTGGCGCCGCAGGCGCCCCGGTGGAGGCCGCCAAGGTGGCCGATGCCTGGCCCGGCGCTGCCGGTCTCCCATATCAACCGGATGATGACCACCATGGGCCACTCCCACGCACCTCACCACTCCCTGCCGACGGATCGCGGCGCCCAGACCCGCGAGGCCCACAAGGTCACGCTGATCGGGGCGCTGATCGACTTCGTGGTCGGGGTGGCGAAGATGGTCACCGGCTTCATGGTCGGTTCGGCGGCCCTGGTGGCCGACGGCATCCACTCCTTCTCGGACATCGTCACCGACGTCTTCGTGATCACGGCGACCCACTTCGGTCGCCAGGAACCCGACAGCAACCATCCCTACGGCCACGGCCGCATCGAGACCCTGGCCACCCTGTGGCTCGGCAGCGTGCTGATCTTCGTCGCCGGCGGTATCGCCTGGGCCAGCCTGTCCCGGCTGATCGGCGGCGACCCCATTCCCGCGCCCGGCCTGTGGGCCATCGGCATCGCGGTGGTGGCCCTGCTCGCCAAGGAGTGGATCTTCCGCTACACCCTGCGCGTGGCCAAACGGGTCAAGTCGCGCCTGCTCGAGGCCAACGCCTGGCACTCCCGCTCGGATGCCCTGTCCACCGTGGTGGTGCTGATCGGCCTGGTGGCCGCCCAGTTCGGGGCCGGCTGGATGGACGCGGTGGCGGCGACCGTGGTCGGGGTGATGGTCGGCCAGGTGGGCGGCCGCCTGCTGTGGGAGTCGAGCCAGGAGCTGATCGATACCGCCCTGCCGGCGGAGGAGCGTGACCGGATGCAGCAGATCGCCGAGCGGGTGCCCGGCGTCAACGGCGTGCACGACCTGCGCACGCGCACCCTGGGCAGCCAGGCGCTGCTCGACCTGCATATCGTGGTGCCCCCGCGGGTCACGGTCTCCGAGGCCCACGAGATCGGCAACGAGGTCAGCCGCCGACTGCGTGAGGCCTTCCCCAACCTCTCCGACGTGACGTTCCATATCGACCCGGAGGACGACTCCGGCGAGACCGAGCACAGCCTGCGCCCCGGCATGCCGCTGCGCGGCGACGTCGAGGGGATGCTCGACGGTATCTGGGGCGAGATTCGGGTCTGGAACGCCCGGGTGGCGCTCGACCTGCACTACCTGGACAATCAGGTGGACGTGTCGATCTATGTCAACGAACTGCCCCATGGCCAGAGCCTCGACGAGGCCGCCGACGAGCTGCGCCAGGCGGCGCGCGGCCTCGCGTGGGTCGGCCGATTGCGGGTCTGGAAGGGCCCGGGCAAGGGCTGAGCTTTGGCCGAAAAGTCGCCGAGCGATGGTCAGACAAGGCAAAAATCGCGAGAAGGCGGACTGGGCTCGCACGCGAGTTTACGCAGTGTAAATGAGTACTTTGAGCCGATTTTTAACGCCGTATGACCGAGCGCAGGCAGTTTTCAGACTAAGCGTAGTTCCGTTGGTAGCAGATTCCCCATTCCCCTCGCATTAGAGAGTTCATCCCCCTAAACTTGAGCGATCGCTCATCTTTTCTCGAGTCACGATGCCCAAGCCTCGCCACAGGACCCTCGCCTCGCCCGGGCGCCGCCGCTTCCTGGCGAGCCTGGGCTGCCTGGCGCTGGCCGCCGGCCTGGGGCTTCAGGCATCGCGCGTCGGGGCCAGCCTGGACCCGCCGCGACTGCGCGAGAACATGCAGCGCCTCTACGGCCCGCGCGGGCTGGCCGTGCTCGAGGAGTGGTTCGCGCTGCTCGATCGCCTCGCCGGGGCGGAGCTCCGCACCCAGCTCCGCGACGTCAACGACTTCTTCAATCGCCGCGTGCGCTGGGTGGATGACATCGACAACTGGGGGCACGAGGATTTCTGGGCCACGCCGCTGGAGACCATGGGCCAGGGCCAGGGCGATTGCGAGGACTACTCCATCGCCAAGTACGTGACCCTCAAGCAACTGGGCGTGCCCGGCGCCCAGCTGCGCATGATCTATGTCCGCGCGCGCATCGGCCGCAGCCGGATCACCCAGGCCCACATGGTGCTGGGCTACTACGAGACACCCGCCGCCGAGCCGCTGGTGCTCGACAACCTGGTGCCAACGATCACCCCGGCCTCGCAGCGTACCGACCTCGATCCCTTGTTCAGCTTCAACAGCAGCGGGCTCTGGGCCGGTGGCTCCACCGAGTCGCGGGCCGACCCGCTGGCTCGGCTGTCGCGCTGGCGCAACGTGATCGACCGCATGCAACAGCAGGGATTCATCTGATTCGGGTCTTGAACCCATGGGGGGAACACCGAGATGTCGCTCATCAAGCAGCTCTGGCTGACCATCGTGGTACTGCTGCTGCTGGCCTTCGTCGGCAGCCTGTTCATCGGTGTGAGCACCAGTCGGCATTACATCGAGCAGGAAGTGCGCATCAAGAACGCCGACAACGCCAATGCCCTGGCGCTGTCGATGAGCCAGCTCGACAAGGACCCGGTCACCATCGAGCTGCTGATGGCGGCCCAGTTCGACACCGGCCACTATCGGCTGATCGAGCTGCGCGCCCCGGATGGCGAGATTCTCGAGCGGCGCGAGAGCGGCGAACACATCGGGGACCTGCCCGGCTGGTTCGTCGACCTGGTGCGTTTCGAGGTCCCGCACGGCCAGGCGGTGGTGCAGGACGGCTGGCGCCAGTACGGCACCCTGACCCTGCAGAGCCACCACAGCTTCGCTTACCGTTCACTGTGGCATAGCGCCCGGAACCTGGCGGGCTGGTTCGCCGTGGCCGGCGCGATCAGCCTGCTGATGGCCTGGTGGATCGTGCGCACCATCCGCCAGCCGCTCCACTCGGTGGTCGCCCAGGCCCGCGACATCGGCGTCCGGCGCTTCACCACCTCCAAGGAGCCCCGTACCCGGGAACTGCGCGAGGTGGTGCAGGCCATGAACCAGCTGTCGGGGGCGGTGCGGGAGATGCTGAGCCAGGAGAGCGAAAAGCTCGACCTGTTGCGCCGCCGCCTGCAGCACGACCCGGTGACCGGCGTGCTGGACCGCGACGCCTTCCTCGCCCAGCTGCGGGCCAGCCTGGAGAGCAACGGCCACCGGGCCAGCGGCAGCCTGGCCATGGTGCGCCTCGCGCGGCTCACCGAGGTGAACCAGCGCCTGGGGCGCCCACGCACCGACGCCCTGCTCAAGGACCTGGCCCACAGCCTCGACCAGCTCGGCAAGGTACGCGGCGGCGGCCTGGTCGGGCGCCTGAACGGCAGCGACTTCGCCCTCCTGCTGCCGGGCAGCGGCGACCTGGAGGAGCTCGGCCACGAGCTCTCGCAGCGACTCCAGACCCTGCAGGAGGAGGAGAAGTCGTTGACGCTCGGCCTGCCCTCGGCGTTGATCGACTACGCCCAGGGCGACCACCGCAACGAACTGCTGGCGAGCCTGGACGGCGCCCTGGCCGGCGCCGAGGCCAAGGGCGACCACGGCCAGTCCATCGCCCAGGGCGCCGCGCGCGAGACCCTCTACGCCAGCCATGCCGACTGGCGGGATGCCCTCCACCAGGCCATGGAACAGGGCGTCTACCTGGGCCACTACCCGGTGCTCGACACCCAGGACAGGCTGCTGCACCACGAGTGCCCTGCCCGGCTGCGCCTGAAAGGGGAGTGGCGGCCGGCGGGGGTCTTCCTGCCCTGGATCTCGCGCCTGGAACTCGATACCGAACTGGACCTGGCGGTGGCCCGCGCCGCGATCAAGGACATCGCCCAGCGGGGCAAGCCGGTCGGCATCAACCTGTCGCCGGCCTCGATCCGCGACTCGCGCTTCGTGCTGGACCTGCGCGCCCTGCTCCGCTCACACCCCGAAGCCGCCGAGAAGCTCTGGCTGGAACTGCCCGAATCGATGGCGATTCACAACCTGGCGGGCTTCCGCAGCCTGTGTCGCGAGCTGCAGCCGCTCGGTTGCCGGATCGGCCTGGAGCACGTAGGCGCCGAGTTCAACCACATCGCCGACCTGCACGACCTGGGGCTCGCCTACCTCAAGATCGATGACTCCCTGGTCAAGGGGGTCGATACCAGTGCCGAGCAGCAGACCATCCTGCGCGGCATGGCCACGCTCTGCCACTCGCTAGGCATACTGGCCATCGCCGAGGGGGTCGACAGCGTCGCGGAGACCCGGGTGCTGTTCGAGCTGGGCCTCGATGGCGTCACCGGCCCCGGCGTACGCCAGCACGACAAGCCCGCCTGAGGAGGCGGGCCGGCAGCGAATCACACCGGTACTCAGACAGCGCCAGGCGCTAGGCTCGCGGCCTTCGCCTAGATCACCCCGCCACTCTCGTCGTCCGAGCCCGACACCAGGTTCAGGCCATTGAGCCGGCGACGCAGCGACTGACGCTCCATGACCTTCTGCTGCGCCGCCTCGGGCAGGTCGGTGAAGCTGATCACCCCCTTGTCCATGAGCAGCTCGATCACGTCCTCCAGCACGCGGACGAAGGCCAGGTCCGAGGCATGGAAATGCGCAGCCCCTTCACCGCCCTCGCCCTCCATCAGGAAGGCCAGCAACTCCGGGGAATCCGCGGCCAGGAACTCCTTGCAGTCCGGCGTCGCCTCGCGACTGACCAGCTCGATGTGGCCATCGTCGTTGCGCTTGATGTACATGGGGTGTCTCCGCTGAAGCCTCTTGCCTGCCATCATAGGGCAGAGCCGCGTTGGACGCATGAGGCCGGCATCAAGAAAAGCGCCCGGCAAGGCCGGGCGCTGGTTGTCAGGCATGTCGCTATCAGTCGATCTGCAGCTGACCGTCAGCCATGAGCTGCTGAATGATATCCGCGCTGTACCCGATGCCTTCCAGAACGATTACCTGATCGGCGCCGGAGACCCCGGAGCCATCGACGGCCAGGTTGCCCCCGGTGCTGATGTGCAGGAGCGTATTGCCACCCTCCTCGGTAGCATGGAGGTAGCTGGCGAGATCTGCTCCCTCGTCCATGCCCTGCAGCAGATCGGCGATATCCAGGACATTCTCCCCGGTGCCGAAGTCCTTGACGACATCGGTGGCCGCGGCATCCTCCTCGCCCTGGTCACCGAAGTTCCATTTGAACACGTCATCGCCCAGTCCCCCGTAGAGGATGTCGTCGCCGGCCCCGCCGGTGAGGATGTCGTCGCCGGCACCACCTATCAGCTCGTTATCAGCTTCGCTGCCCACCAGAATGACACCGTCCAGCGTCCCCGAGGCATCCAGTGTCTGACCGGGCTCGGCGAAGAAATCAATTACGCCACCTTGCATATCACCATCGCCATCGATCGCTTCAAAGCCGATGTCGAATGGCAGGCCCTCATCGATCAGCTCAACGATCTGGGAAACGCCAAAACCGGTGATCTGAGTTCCCGACCCTTGGTTATAAAGCTCTATTGAATCAAGGAACAGGCCGCTGGGCGCATCGAATGACATTGCCTGATTAATCAAGTCTCCTTGAGTGAAGGTGCCAATCGCCTTAGAGCCATCGGAATAGGTTACGACGTAATCCATGACGATTCCGGATGTCGCCGAGAACTTGATGCTCGCGGAAGAAAAGAGGTCCACTCCACCACTTTCGGCCGCCAGGTCAAAATCGAAGGTGATAGATTCCCCTTTGTCGAAGGAAGGGTTTCCAACGCCAAAGCCATTGGCATTGGAGTTTATCTGATCAGCATTTCCTCCAGAACCACCGATACCTGATATTTCCACAGCCCAAGGGCTCCCCGCCCCCGGCTCGGTGCGTGTTATCGAACCATCCTCCAGAATATAGATGTTCGGCTCAGGTCCACCAGCCTCATTGAAATCACCGGCTGTGAAGTCCCGAATTTCCGTAGTAACCAGGTCGATGGGCTGGAACTGCTCGTAAACGTAGCTGCCATCAGAGTTTCCAACGAGCTTGAAAACATCGATCCGCTCATCACCTTCTCCGACGTAAGCGACCAGCGTATTGGTACCCACTCCGTCATACTGGAGTAAAGCCCCCTGATAGAAAAGTCCTTCTGGTGCCTGAGTCCAGATCACCTCCGCACCTTCTTGGTCAGCCCCCATCTGAACGGCAGTCCCTACAAACGAGAAGTCACCACCGTTCTGAAAAATGACATTCCGTACGTCCGATACTGGGATGTCATCCAGCACCGTGACGACCAGGTTGCCCGTGGCCGTATCACCGTCCATGTCTTCCAGTTCAACCAGGAACTGCTGATCCAGTGAGGCGTCTTCTGCCGGGTCGGAGTGATCCTTGGCGCCGTTCAGCGTGTAGCTGTAGCTCACCGTGTAGGTGCCGTCACCGTTGTCGGTGTAGCCGGTGATGGCCAGCACGTTGCCGGCGTCGGTGGTGATCGTCGGCAGCGTGTCCGCCACCGCGCCGTCCTGGACAATGGATTCACCGCCCACGCTCAGGCTCTTCACACCGTCCGGCGCGCTGATGGTAAAACTGCCGGTCTGGGTCAGGGCATCCGGCGTCGGGTCGCTGCCCACCGCCAGGTGGGCCTCATTGACCACGAGGCTGGCCTCGGCCCCTTCCGGGATCAGGTCGTCGATGCTGACCCCGGCATCGGCAATGGCGATGGTCAGGGTGGCGGTGTCGCTGTCGCCGTCGGCATCGGTCAGGGTGTAGGTGAAGACGTCGCTCACCCCGCCCGGGGTGCCGGCGTTGCGCACATAGCTGTAGCTGCCGTCGGCGGCGATGGTCAGCACCCCGTACTCGCCGGCCACCTCGACCGTGCCGCTTGCGGGCACCGCCACCGGGGCATCGTCGCCGACCACCACTTCGGTCACCCGCGCAGTGTCGGCCCCCTCGGCGTCCGGGGTCTCGCCGTCGGTCATCACGTTGCCGGTGATGGCGTCGTAGACGCCCTCGCCCAGCTCGGCGCCGACGTCCTCGGCGCTGGGCACGTCGTCCAGCAC
>NZ_PNRE01000005.1 GCF_002879645.1 Halomonas heilongjiangensis
CGACGGCCATGACATCCAGTTGCTGCTCGCCCACCACCTGGATGTCGCCGCCCGTCAGCCCCACCACGACGGCCATGACATCCAGTTGCTGCTCGCCCACCACCTGCTCGCCCCGCGGGACCGGGAGGCGCGCCGGCTGATCTCGCGGATGTCCGGCGAGACCGCGGTGATGGTGGCGGTCAGCCCCCTGACCCTGGTCGACATGGCGCTGGTCGCCTGGCGCAATCTGGCGATGATCGACCGGCTCTGCCGGCTCTACGGCCTGGAGCTGGGCTACGCCAGCCGGCTGCGGCTACTGCGGAGCGTGCTCTATAACATGGCCTTCGCCGGGGCCACCGAGATGGCCAGCGAGGCGAGCATGCAGGTGCTGTCGTTGAACCTCGCCGGGCGGCTCTCGGCCCGCGCCGGCCAGGGGCTCGGCGTCGGCCTGCTCAGCGCCCGGCTCGGGCTGCGTACCCAGCGGCTGACCCGGCCGCTGGCCTTCCGCGACGACGAGATGCCCCGCATGAGCGACCTGCGCGGCGAGCTCTGGCAGCAGCTGCGACGCCTGGAGACCAAGGCCGGCGATGAGAAACGACACCGCCCTTGACCCCGGTCATGACACGGCTGCTCCAAGGGGCTAGGCTCGGAAAGTAACGGCATACATCCGCGAGAAGGAAATTCACCATGTTCAGCTCCATCCTGGTCCCCGTCGACGGTTCGGAACACGCCAAGAAGGCCCTCGCCGTGGCCTGCCGACTGGTCCATGAGGGCAGCACCCTGCACCTGCTGCACATCCCCGAGTCGCTCTCCCACGAGACCCCCCTGGTGTGGGGCATCGGTCCCGTGACCCTCGAGGCCTCCGAGGAGGAGCGAGAGCGGGTCGGCCGGCAGCTGATTACCCGCGCCGCCGAGGCCGCCCGGGAGCAGGGCGCCCCCCGGGTCGAGACGCAGCTTGCCCAGGGCGATCCGGTCCGTACCATCCTCAGTGAGGCCCGCAAGCACCATGTCGACGCCATCGTCATGGGCAGCCGCGGCCTCAGCGACCTGCAGGGCTTCGTGGTCGGCAGCGTCTCCCACAAGGTGAGCCACGCCGCCGAGTGCACCGTGATCACCGTGCGCTGAGCCGTTCGTCCCCCCCACCGATACGCACCACGGCGCCTCTCGGGCGCCGCGGTGCGTTCGGGTCACCTCGCTGCACCGGCGCGACACACCGGTCACGCCTCAGGCCAGGCGGCGTTCCGTCTCGCTGTCGAAGAGCACCGCGCGGCCCATGTCGACCCGCAGCGCCAGCCGTTCACCGGCGGCCACCCGACACTTGGGCCCGACCCGGGCCGTCACCTCGCCCGCGCCCAGCGGCAGGCGCAGCAGGATATCCGCACCGGTCGGCTCGGCCACCGTGACCCTTGCTTCGAGCAGGGTGCCCTCGGCCTGGTCAGTCAGGCGCAGATCCTCCTCACTGAAGTGCTCCGGGCGCAGCCCCAGCACCACCTGCTGCCCCACCCGCCGGGCCAGGTCCGGGGTCTCCCGGGATACCGGCCAGGGCAACACCAGGTCCTCCTCGTCCGGGGTGACGATGCGCAGGCGGTAACCGCCCTCGCCGCCCTCCAGGGTGGCGGCGATGAAGTTCATCGACGGCGAGCCCATGAAGCCGGCGACGAAGATGTCCACCGGGTCGTTGTAGACCTCGTCCGGCGTGCCCAGCTGCAGGATGCGACCGTCGCGCATCACCGCGATGCAGTCGGCCAGGGTCATCGCCTCGATCTGGTCGTGGGTCACGTAGACGATGGTGGTGCCGAGCCGCTGGTGCAGCTTCTTGATCTCGGTGCGCATGTCGACGCGCAGCTTGGCGTCGAGGTTGGAGAGCGGCTCGTCGAACAGGTAGACCTTGGGCTCACGGGCGAGCGCGCGGCCCATGGCCACCCGCTGGCGCTGGCCGCCGGAGAGCTGCGCCGGCTTGCGCTCCAGCAGATGGGAGATCTGCAGCAGGTCGGCGACCCGCTCGACGGCAGCCTCGCGCTCCGCCCTGGGCACCTTGCGCATCTCCAGGCCGAAGCTGATGTTGCCGCGCACCGTCATGCTCGGGTAGAGCGCATAGGACTGGAACACCATGGCGATGTCGCGCTCCGCCGGGGTCTTCCAGGTGACCGCCTCGCCGGCGATCAGGATCTCCCCGGAGGTCACCGGCTCGAGCCCCGCGATGGCGTTCATCAGCGTCGACTTGCCGCATCCCGAGGGCCCGACCAGGATCAGGAACTCGCCGGAGTCGATGGCCAGGCTGACATCCTTGAGCACCTGCTCGTTGCCGAAGTCCTTGCAGACGTTACGAATTTCCAACGCAGACATGAGGAGTTACCTCTTCGTTATCTTATGCATGGGAAAGCGGTGTTTCCCTACCCCTTGACGGAACCCGCGGTGAGCCCGCGCACGAAATATTTGCCGGCCAGCACGTAGACCACCAGGGTCGGCAGCGCGGCGATCATCGCCGCCGCCATGTCGACGTTGTACTCGCGCACGCCGGTGGAGGTATTGACCAGGTTGTTGAGCGCCACCGTCACCGGTTGGGTGTCGTGGGCCGAGAAGGCCACGCCGAACAGGAAGTCGTTCCAGATCTGGGTGAACTGCCAGATCACCGAGACCACGATGATCGGCGCCGACACCGGCAGCAGGATGCGCCAGAAGATGCGGAAGAACCCCGCCCCGTCGAGCTTGGCCGCCGAGACCAGCTCGGTGGGCACCGCCACGTAGAAGTTGCGGAAGAACAGGGTGGTGAAGGCGATGCCGAACACCACGTGCACCAGGATCAAGCCCGCCCGGGAGCTCGACAGCCCCAGCCAGCCCAGCGTCTGGGCCATGGGCAGCAGCACCACCTGGAAGGGGATGAAGCAGCCGAACAGCATCAGCGCGAAGACGAGCTCCGACCCCTTGAAGCGCCACTTGGTCAGGGCATAGCCATTGAGGGCGCCGACGACGGTGGAAATCAGCACCGCGGGGACGACGATGGCGATGGAGTTGAAGAAATAGCCGCCCACCCCCTCGCAGCGCATGCCGGTGCAGGCCTCGCCCCAGGCCTTGGCCCAGGGCGCCAGGGTCGGCGACTGAGGCAGCGCCAGCAGGGTACCGGCAGTGATCTCGTCCAGGGGTTTCACCGAGGTGATCAGCATCACGGCGAGCGGCAGCAGGTAGAAGAGCGCGGCCAGGATCAACACGGCGTGGAGCGCCAGGCGCCAGCACCGGGCCGCGGGCGTGCGGCGACGAATCACGTTATCCATGCTGGCGGCTCCGCAGTTCCGAGTAGAGATAGGGGATCAGGATCGCCAGCACGCCGCCCAGCATCAGCATGGCGCTGGCCGAGCCCAGGCCTATCTGCGCCCGGGTGAAGGCATGGGCGTACATGAAGGTGGCCGGCAGGTCCGAGGCATAGCCGGGCCCGCCGCCGGTGAGCGCCACCACCAGGTCGAAGCTCTTGATGGCGATATGCGAGAGGATCATCACCGCGCTGAACACCACCGGCCGCAGGCAGGGCAACACCACGCGCCAGTAGATGCGCGGCAGGCTGGCGCCGTCGAGCTGGGCGGCCTTGATGATGCTGTCGTCGATGCCGCGCAACCCGGCCAGGAACAGCGCCATGACGAAGCCCGAGGCCTGCCACACGGCGGCGATCACCAGGGTGTAGACCGCCATGTCGGGGTTCACCAGCCAGTCGAAGGTGAAGCCCTCGAAGCCCCAGGAGCGCACCATGGCCTGGATGCCGAGCCCGGGGTTGAGCAGCCACTTCCACACCACCCCGGTGACGATGAACGACAGCGCCATGGGATAGAGGTAGAGGGTGCGCAGCGCCCCCTCCTGGCGGATGCGCTGGTCGAGCAGGATGGCCAGCAGCGCCCCCACCACCAGGCAGATGCCGACGAACAGGGCGCCGAACACCACCAGGTTGGTCGAGGCCACCCACCAGCGGTCGTTGGTCATCAGCCGCGCATACTGGGCGAAGCCGACGAGGTCGTAGCTCGGCAGCATGCGCGAGTTGGTCAACGAGAGAATGAAGGTCCACAGCATGAAGCCGTAGACGAAGAACAGCGAGACGGCGACGGACGGCGCCAGCACCAGCCGCGGCAGCCATGCCTGCAGGTGACCGGCGGAGGAGCGCCGGGCAGCGGCCCGTGCCGGGCGCGCCACGGAAGTCGAATGGGTCATGACAGGAGTCCTCGAAGGGGAACGGAGGCGCCGCCGAGAGACGACGCCTTGGCCAGCAAGCGTTACAGCGCCGCCTGGGCCGTGTTCACCATGCGCCGAGCGGCCTCCTCGGCCTCCATGTCACGGGCATTGAAGTAGTTGGTCACGACATCGAAGATGGCGCCCTGGACGTCGGCGCGCACCGCCATGCCGTGGGCCATGCTGGGCACCAGGCCGCCCGCCTCCGCGGTGCGCTGGAAGTCGGCCAGCGACTGCTGCGCGCACTGGTCGAAGGCGCCCATGTCGAGGTCGGGACGGGCCGGGATCGACCCCTTGGCCAGGTTGAAGGCCTCCTGGAAGGTGGGTTCGAGCACCAGCCGCGCCAGGGTCTGCTGGGCCTCGTGCTCGGCCTCGTCGGTGACCCGGAACATCGCCAGGCTGTCGATGTTGTAGGTGAAGGCCTCCCCGGTCCCCGGCGCCGCGGCACACAGATAGTCCTCGCCCGCCGTCAGGCCGGCGGCGGTGAACTCGCCCTTGGCCCAGTCGCCCATCAGCTGCATGGCGGCATCGCCCTCGATCACCATGGAGGTGGCGATGTTCCAGTCGCGACCGGACATGTCGTCGTCCATCAGCTCGCGCAGCCGCTTGAAGGTCGTCAGGGCCTCGACCATCTCGTCACCGCCCAGGGCCTCGGGATCGAGCTCGACCAGCGCCTGACGGTAGAAGTCGACACCTCCGGTGGCCAGCAGCACGGACTCGAACACCGTGGCGTCCTGCCAGGCCTGGCCGCCGTGGGCCAGGGGCACATAGCCGGCCTCGCGGATCGCCTCGCCCGCGGCGAACAGCTCGTCGAGGCTGGTGGGCATCTCGACGCCGGCGGCCTCGAGCACCGCCGGGTTGGCCCACAGCCAGTTGACCCGATGGACGTTGACCGGCACCGCCACGTACTGGCCGTCGTGGCGCATGACATCGGCGACGGTCTCGGGCAGCAGCGCATTCCATCCCCCCTGCTCGGCCACGTCGTCGAGGTTGCCGAGCAACCCGAGCTCGCCCCACTCCTGGATCTCCGGCCCCTTGATCTGCGCCGCGGAGGGCGGGTTGCCCGACATGGCGCGCGACTTGAGCACGGTCATCGCCGTCTCGCCGCCGCCCCCGGCCACCGCGAAGTCCTGCCAGCCGTGCCCCTCGGCCTCCATCAGCTCCTTGAGCACGTTGGCGGCCCGCGCCTCGCCGCCGGAGGTCCACCAGTGCAGGACCTCGACCTCGCCGGCCGGGGCCTGGGAAGCCCCCAGCGCCGTCGCCACGGCCAGGCCGAGCAGGGTCCTGCGCAGTAGCGGGGGGTGCGTGAATGCGTGCATGGGCGTGTCTCCGTCTTGTTATGGGTCTCGTCGGCCGCGGGTTGCGACGGCCTGGAAGCAAAGCTAGCCCATTCCCCGCCCCTGCTGGGGTTACCTAGTGCTGGATAGTGTTGCCGGTTTCTTACGAGGGTGAAACATTGCCGCGGCGCAGGGCCTCGATGGCGTCGTAGCAGGCCCCCATGGTGTGGTAGTCGACCTTGCCGGCGGGGCTCTTCTCGTCGGAGTAGCGGCGATTGTCGGGGGTCAGGATGCGATACCAGGCACCGTGCTCATGGTCGATCATGTGCCGCCAGCTGAAGTCCCACAGCCGCTCGTACCAGCGCCAGAAACGCCGCTCGCCGGTGCGGCTGCCGAGCATCGCCGCGGCGGCCAGGCTCTCGGCCTGCACCCAGAAGTACTTGTCGCCGTCGAAGATCGCGCCGTCGAGGTCGAGGCCGTAGACCAGGCCGCCGTGCTCGGGATGCCAGCCGGCCTCCACGCTGCCGAGAAACAACTCACGGGCCCTGGGCAGCAGCCAGGGCGCGGGACGGCGCCGTTCCAGCATCAGCAACAGCTTGGCCCACTCGGTCTGATGGCCGACCTGGTAGCCCCAGGGGCGAAACAGGTGTTTCGGATCGTCACGATGATAGTCCGGGTCGGGCCGCCAGTGGCGATCGTAGTGCTCCCAGATCCAGCCCCTGCCCCGCTCCGCCTGGCCCAGGCAGATCGCCTCGGCGACCTGCAGGGCACGCTCCAGGAACTCGGCATCGCCGGTGGCATCGAAGGCCGCGATCAGCGCCTCGCAGCTGTGCATGTTGGCGTTCTGGCCGCGATAGTCGGACACCTGCCAGTGGCGATCGGCCTCGTCGGCATAACGCCGCCAGCGGGGCTCCCAGAAGCGCCGCGTCTGCAGCTCGTGAACCCGATAGAGCCCCTCTCGGGCCTCATCGATGCCGGCCTCGAGGGCCGTGGCATGGGCCAGCAGCACGAAGGCCAGGCCATAGCAGTGGTTGGTGTCGTCCTCGACCCGGCCGTCGCGCAGCGTCCAGGCATAGCCCTGGTAGTCGGGCTGGAAGTGCCGCTCTTCCAGGTAGCGCAGGCCGTGACGGGCCCAGGCCAGGTACTCCGGCGCCTGGAAGTAGGCCGCGAAGCGCGCGTAGGTGAAGACGTAGCGGGCACTGGAGACCAGGTGGCGATGGCGGCGATCGTAGATCGTGCCGTCGTCGCGCAGGTAGTGGAAGAAACCGCCCTCGGAATCGATGGCGCGCGGGTGATAGAAGCCCATGGTCTTGCGGATATGGGCCTCGAGAAAGGCGATGTCGTGGACGTTCATGGTCGGCACTCTCGGCGTTCGGACGCAGGCGATGACCTCAGCCTAGCCCATCGCCCCTGGGCCCCATGTCGCCTGCAACGCATTGCCGCCCGGCTCGCGGGGCAGCACCAGCGTCGCCACCAGGCCGCCCCGGGGATGGTTCGCCAGGGTGAGCTCGCCGCCATGGGCACGCACGATATGCCGGGCGATGCCCAGCCCCAGGCCGGAGCCGCCGGTATGCCGGCTGCGCGACGGCTCCAGGCGGACGAAGGGATCGAAGACGCGCGCCTGCTCGGCGTCGGGAATCCCGGGGCCGTGGTCACGGATCGCGATGCGCAGCGTCGTGCCCTGCTCGTCGAGGGACACCTCGGCTCGCCCCCCGTAGAAGATGGCGTTCTCGAGCAGATTGGCCAGGCAGCGCTTGATGGCCAATGGCTTGACGGTCAACGGGGCGGCGTTGCCCTCGATGGCGACCTCGCCGCCCTGCAGGCTCAGCTCCTCGGCCAGCCCCTCGAGCAGGTCGCGCAACGAGATCTCCTGCAACGGCTCATGGAGGTCGACCCCCTTGACCGAGGCGAGCGCCCCCTTGACCAGTTGGTCGAGCTCATCGAGGGAGGCGCAGAATCGCTCGCGCTGGAGCGGATCGTCGAGCATCTCGGCACGCAGCCGCAGGCGGGTGATCGGCGTCTTCAGGTCGTGGGAGATCGCCGAGAACAACCGCTCCCGCTCCTCCACCTGTTCGCGGATACGCCGCTGCATGCGATTGAAGGCGACCGCCGTGGCCACCACCTCCCGCGGCCCGCTCTCGCGCAGCGGCGGCGCGTCGAGGTCATTGCCCAGCTGATGCGCCGCCCGCGACAGTCGCCCCAGCGGCAGGGTGGCGCTGCGGATGCCCGCCAGCGACAGCCCGATCACGGTCAGCAGCACCAGCAGTGCCGCCAGCAGGCGCTCCTCGGACAGCCAGCCCTGGGTGGTGAACAGGTCCTGGATGGGCAGCAGCGTCGCCACATACAGCCAGGTCTCCGGCTCCAGCTCCATCTGCACCACCAGCACCGGTGGCGACAGCGGCTCCATCAGCAGGCTGTGCTGGCCCCAGCGGCGCGGCAGGTCGTGCAGCAGCACCTCGTTGTTGAGCAGGCGCAGCTCCTCGGGGCGCGAGAACTCCACCAGGGCATCGCGGATGCCCAGCTCCGAGGCCAGCACCCGCTGGAAGTTGTCGACCACCAGCGACTTGCCGGGACCATTGCCGGTGTCGAGGATCGGAATGCGGTGATCGTTGACGCTGACGAAGAACCGCGTGCCGCCCATGTCGCGCAACTGGTCGAGCACGATATGCCGGTAGTCGTAGGGCAGCGAGCGGAAGAACCGCACCGTGGAGGCGACGCTGTAGGCCACGTTGAGCGACAGTTCGTCGAGCTGTTCCAGCTGGCTGGAACGTGCCTGGGTCGTCCAGATGACGTAGCTGGCGAGCTGTGCGCCCAGCACCCCGACGACCATGATCAGCACGAAGCGCCCGCGCAGGGTACGCGGCAAGGCGAGGGCCAGCCGTCGACGCAGGCGCCGCCAGGGCCCGTCCCGCTTCACGGCAGCACGTCCACCCGGGTGGCCAGCACGTAGCCGGCCCCACGCACGGTGCGGATCAACTGGGAGTGCTGGGCATCCTCGCCGAGCCGCTGGCGCAACCGGCAGACGTGCACGTCGATGGAGCGATCCAGCGGCGGGGCCGGCCGGCCACGGCTCAGCTCGTACAGGCCGTCACGGGACAGCACCTGCTCGGGGTGCTCGAGGAACGCCTGCAGCAGCTGGAAGTCGGCCCCCGACAGCGGGCTGCGTTCGCCCTCGCTGTCGATCAGCTCGCGGGTCACCCGGTCGAGCCGCCAGTTGCCGAAGGCCACCAGGCGGGCGTGCTCGGGGTCGCTGGTCGACGTGCGGGTCCGGCGCAGCACCGCCTTGATGCGCGCCAGCAGCTCGCGGGGGTTGAAGGGCTTGCCCAGGTAGTCGTCGGCGCCCAGCTCCAGGCCGAGGATCCGGTCGGTCTCGTCGGCGCTGGCGGTGAGCATGATGATCGGCACCTCGCTCGTCCGGCGTACCTCGCGACAGATGGTGAAGCCGTCGTCGCCGGGCAGCATGATGTCGACGATCAGCAGGTCGGGGGTCTCCCGGGCCAGCAGGCGGTGCAGCGCCTCGGCATCCTCGGCGACCAGGGCGCGATAGCCGTGGCGGCCGAGATAGTCGGCCAGCAGCTCGCGGATCTCGGGATCGTCGTCGACCACGATCAGGGTGGCAGGAGTCGTCGTCATCGTCGCCTGGTGGCAGGGGCGATGCCGGCACCGCCCCTAGCGTGTTGTCGTTATGGGGACTCGATGATGGTCAAGGGCGGGGACGACGGCAAGGTGCTTGCGACCAAGGTAGCAGCCGGCTCACAGGCCGAAGCGCTCGCGCAACCACTTGGCCACGGCGGCCTCGTCGTGGTGGCCGATGGCGCGCGCCCGGGGCACCAGGGCCGACAGGTCGGGGTGGGCGTTGGCCATCACATGGGCCTCGCCGGCGAGCCGCAGCATCTCGGTGTCGTTGAGGTTGTCGCCGAAGGCCAGGCAGGCCTCGGGGGCGAGCCCGAGGGCCTCGAGCAGCGCGGTCAGGGCGGTGCCCTTGTTGACCCCGCCGGCCATGACCTCCAGCGAGTTGGCGGTCGAGTAGGTCACGTGCAGCCGCTCGCCGTGGCGCTCGCGGACCGCGGCCTCGAGCCCGGCCAGGCGCCGCGGCTCGCCGATATAGAGCACCTTGCCGACCCCCTCGCCGTCGAGCTCACCGGGCCCGGCGACCCGATAGCCGAAGCCGGTATGGGCGTGCAGCGCCAGCAGCCGCGGGTCCGGGGCGTCGATGAGCCACTCCTCGTCGCGGTAGAGGTTGAGCCGCACGCTGTGGTGGCGCTCCAGGGCGATGAGCTCCCGGGCCAGCTCGGCCTCGAGGTGCCGGGCGGCGAGCATCCGGTCGTCGGGGCCGTGCAGGTAGGCGCCGTTGGTGCTGATCACATGGATCGGCACCCCGAGCCGCTCGCGGAAGGCGAGCATGTCGCGGAAGTGCCGCCCCGAGGCGAAGGCCAGGTGGTGGCCCCGGCCGGCCAGCGTCCGTAGCGTCTCGATGGTGTGCGCATGGAGATCGTGATCGGCCCCCAGCAGGGTGCCGTCGAGATCGGAGACGATCAGGCGTGGGGTCATGGTGCTCTCCCTGTTCGTGGATGCCCAGCTTAACCGATTCAGCCTGCGTCGTCCCACCCTGGCTCGCGACGCCGGCGGGTGGGGCCATGCCGCCCCACCCGCCACCCTCAGCCGTTCTGCAGCCCCCTGGCCACGGTGGCCGCGTGCCGCCCCAGCAGCACATGCACCACGCCGTGCTCCAGGCGTTGTACCCCGTGGGCGCCGAGCCGGGTCAGCGCCGCCTCGTCCAGCACCGTGGCATCGCGTAGCGCGAGACGCAGCCGGGTGGTGGCCACCGCCGCCGCCTCGCTGACATTGGCCTCGCCCCCCAGGGCATGCAGCCAGTCGCCGCGGGCAGCGGCATCGATGGCCTCGGCAGGCACCGCCGCCCTCCCCTGCGGCGTGGCCGGCGCGCCCTGCGGCGTCGTGCCCTGGGCGGCCAGGGCGCCGCGGATCTCGTCGGCCACCGGATCGTGGGAAGAGGCGGCGATGGGCCCCCTATCGCCCTGGCTCAGCGCCTGACGAATCTCATCGGCCACCCCATCGGCGATCGGGCCCAGGATCACCTGTACGCCGCCACCCTGCAGGCGCAGCAGGCCCCGGGACCCCAGTGCCTTGAGGGCCGCCTCGTCGAGCCGCGCGGGGTCGTTCAGCACCAGGCGCAGCCGGGTGGTGCAGGCGCCGACGCTGACCAGGTTGGCGGCCCCGCCCAGGGCCGCGACGAAAGCCGGGCCGCGTTCTCCGCACGGCTCGTTGCCGCTTCGCGGCGCCACGGTCTCGGGCTCGCGACCCGGGGTGGGCAGGTCGAAGCGGGCGATGGCCCAGCGGAACACGGTGTAATAGAGGGCGAAGTAGGCCAGGCCCACCGGCAGCATCAGCCAGCCATTGGTGGAGAGCCCGTAGGAGAGGGCGAAGTCGAAGGCGCCGGCGGAGAAGGTGAAGCCCAGCTTGACGTCGAGCCAGTGCATCAGCGCCATGGAGATCCCGGTCAGCAGCGCATGCAGGCCGTAGAGCAGCGGGGCCAGGAACATGAAGGTGAACTCGATGGGCTCGGTGACCCCGGTGAGGAAGGCGGTCAGCGCCAGGGACAGCAGCAGGCCGCCCACCTGGGCACGCCGCCCCCGGGGGGCGGCGTGGTACATGGCCAGGGCCGCCGCCGGCAGGCCGAACATCATCACCGGGAAGAAGCCGGCCATGAAGCTGCCCGCCGTCGGGTCGCCGGCGAAGAAGCGGTTGAGGTCCCCGCTGGCCAGGGTCCCGGAGGCCGCCTCGAAGCTGCCGAACACGAACCACACCAGGCTGTTGAGCACATGGTGCAGGCCGGTGACGATCAGCAGGCGGTTGAGGGTGCCGTAGACGAACAGGCCCAGTTCGCCGGCATCGATCAGCCAGCGGCCGAGCGCGTCGATGCCGTGCTGCACCGGCGGCCAGGCCAGGCCGAAGACCACCCCCAGGGCCACCGCGGCGAGCCCGGTGGCGATGGGCACGAAGCGCCGCCCGCCGAAGAAGGCCAGATAGTCCGGCAGCCGGATCGCCTTGTAGCGGTTGTAGAGCAGCCCCGCGACGCTGCCGATGATGATTCCCGCCAGCACCCCCATGTCGATCTCGGGGTTCAGGGCGGTGAGCACCGCATCCAGCACCAGGTAGCCGATCACCCCGGCCAGGCCGGCGGCGCCGTTGCCGTCGTCGGCGAACCCCACCGCCAGGCCGATGGCGAAGATCAGCGCCAGGTTGGCGAAGATCGCCTCGCCGGCGCCGGCGATGAAGGCGATGTCGAGCAGATCGGGCTGGCCCAGGCGCAGCAGCAGGCCGGCAATGGGCAGCACCGCGATGGGCAGCATCAGGGAGCGACCGAGCCGCTGCAGTCCGGCCATCAGTCGGTTACCGAGGGTCATGGTCATCAGGAGATCCTCTCGAGAGTCGTTGTCGTTGTTGTGGTGGCGTCGCTGGCCAGCAGC
>NZ_PNRE01000052.1 GCF_002879645.1 Halomonas heilongjiangensis
GGCAAGCGTCGAGAGCGCGCGGCCGGCGAGCCGCACCTCGCCGGCATCGGGCAGGTCGAGCCCCGCGGCCAGGTGCAGCAGGGTCGACTTGCCGCTGCCCGACTCGCCCATCAGCGCCAGGCTCGCGCCGGCGTCCAGCGTCAGGTCGACGCCATCCAGCACCGTCAGCGGCCCCTGGGGCGTGACGTAGGCCTTGCGGACCCGGTGGAACTCGAGCATGAAGGGCTCCCGTCGTGTTCAGGCTTCGATGGTCCCACAAAAAAGGCGCCACCCGAAGGTGGCGCCGAAAACCGTCGTCGGGGACGAGGGTCAGTGGCTATGGCCGTGATCGTCGTGGCCGTGGCCGTGGCCGTGGCCGTGGCCGTGGCTGTGGCCATGGTCGTCGTCGTCATCGCCGTGATCGTCGTGGCCCGGCTCGGCCAGGGCGTCATGCAGGGTCTTGGCGTTGTGGCGCATCATGCCCAGATAGGTGCTCGCTTCGCCCTCGGCGGCCAGGGCGTCGGCGTAGAGGGTGCCGGCGACGGGCAGGCCGGTCTCCTCGGCGAGCTGGTTGATGATCGCCGGGCTGGTCATGTTCTCGTGGAACAGGGCCTGGACGTTCTGCTCGCGGATCACGTCGATCAGCCGTGCCATGTCGGCGGCGCTGGGCTCGGCCTCGGAGGAGAGCCCCACCGGCGAGAGGAAGCGCAGGCCGTAGGCATTGGAGAAGTAGCCGAAGGAGTCGTGGCCGGTGATCATGCTGGTGGAGGCGGGAATCTCGGTCAGCAGCTCGCGGATCTCCTCCTCGGTGGCCTCGATCTCGTTGATATAGCGCTCGGCGTTCTCGTTGTAGGTGGGCTCGTTGGCCGGGTCGGCCTCGATCAGGCCGTCGCGGATATTGACCACGTAGACCTGGGCCATGGCCAGGTCCTGCCAGGCGTGGGGGTCCTGGTCGCCATGGTCGTGATCGTCATGGCCCTCATCCCCATGCTCGTCATGCCCGTGATCGTCATCATCGTGGCCATGGTCGTCATCATCGTGGCCATGGCCGTGATCGTCGTGGCCGTGCTCATCGGGGGTGTCGTCATGGCCGTGGGCCTGGTCAGCGGCATGGCCGTGATAGTCCAGCTTGTCGACGCCCTCGCTGGCGACCACCCGCGGCCCGGCATAGTCGCTGGAGTCGATCAGTCGCTCCATCCACCCCTCGAAGCGCAGGCCGTTGAACACCACCAGGTCGGCGTCGGCCAGGGCCCTGGCGTCGCCGGGGCTCGGTGAGTAGACGTGGGTATCGCTGTCGGGGCCGACCAGCGACATGACGTCGACGTGCTCACCGCCGATATTCTCGACCATGTCGGCGAGGATGCTGAAGCTGGCGATCACCTGGATGCGTTCGGCCGCGAAGGCGGCCGGCAGTGCCAGCATGGCGGACGCGCCTATCACCAGGGTGGAGGGTCTGAGACTGCGCAGCATGAATGGGCTCCTTGGAATGATGTCGGTGGGGGTCGGTAACGATGGTCAGTGGGGTTCGGGGGCGCCCAGCGGTGCGGCCTGCCGGCGCAGGCGCGCCAGCAGGCTGTGATGTCGCCCGAACAGGGCGGAAAGCATGTAGCCGACGCCGGCCAGCAGGATGATCGCCGGGCCGGAGGGGATGCCGAGGTGGTAGGAGAGCAGCAGGCCGCCGCTGCTGGCGACCATGGCGATGCCGATGGCGACGCCGATCAGTCCCTCCAGGCGCTTGCTCCAGAACCGTGCGGCGGTGGCCGGCAGCATCATCAGGCCCACCGCCATCAGCGTGCCCAGGGTCTGGAAGCCGGCGGTGAGGTTGAGCACCACCAGGCCGAGGAAGATGCCGTGGACCAGGCCGCCGTGGATCCCCTGGCCGCGCAGGAACAGCGGGTCGAGACACTCCACCACCAGGGCGCGGAAGATGCCCGCGAGGATCACCACGATCAGGCTGCTGATGGCGGCGATCAGGACCAGGGAGGTGCTGTTGACGGCGAGGATCGAGCCGAACAGCACATGGGTGAGGTCGACGCTGCTGCCGCCCAGCGACACCAGCATCACCCCGGCGGCCAGCGAGATCAGGAAGAAGCTGGCCATGGCGGCGTCCTCGCGCTGGCCGGTCATCTGCGACACGCTGCCCGCCAGCACCGCCACCAGCAGCCCGGAGAGCACGCCGCCGAGGCTCATGATCGGCAGCGAGAAGCCGGCGACCAGGAACCCCAGCGCCACCCCGGGGAGGATGGCGTGGGCCATGGCATCGCCGATCAGGCTCATGCCACGCAGCACCAGGAACACGCCCATGGGCGGGGCGGCCAGGGAGAGGGCCAGGCCGGCGACCAGGGCGCGACGCATGAAGCCGTAGTCGAAGGGGGCGATCAGCCACTCCTGGAGCAGCGCTAGCATGTGCCGACCCCCGGAATCGCGACCGACAGCGAGGCGGCCGCCGGGAACGGTGCCTGGGTCTTGAGGATGGCGTCGGGGGATGACCACTGCACGTGGCCGCCGGCCAGCACCACGACCTCGTCGGCCAGCCGGGAGAGCTGCTCCATGTCGTGCAGCACCACGATGATGGTGGCGCCGGCCTGGGCCATGTCGCGCAGCACGGTCATCAGCACGTCGACGGTTTCGGCATCGACGTTGGCGAAGGGCTCGTCGAGCAGCAGCAGCTCCGCTTCCTGCATCAGGGTGCGGCCGATCAGCGCGCGCTGGCGCTGGCCACCGGAGAGCTCGCCCAGCGGCCGATGGGCCAGGTGGGAGATGCCCAGCCGCGCCATGATCTCGCGGCCGCGGCGATAGTGCGAGGCGCAGTAGCCGGTCAGCGCCCCGTGGCTGGGCCAGCTGCCGGTCATCACCAGCTCCTCCACGCTCATCGGGAAGCTGAGGTCCAGGGCCAACTGCTGGGGCAGCCAGGCACGCCGCTCCTTGGGCACCGAGCACTCGACACGGCCGGTGATCGGCTTGAGCATGCCCATGATGCCCTGGATCAGGGTGCTCTTGCCGGTGCCGTTGGCACCGATCAATGCGGTGACGGCGCCGTCGCGGAAGCTGCCCTCCACATGCTCGAGCACGGTGCGGTTGCCCTGGGCCAGCTGCAGGTCGTGCAGGCGCAGTCGGGTCGACGCTGTCCGGGACATCAGGACCACCAGCCCGCCGCCCAGGATACCGTCAGCCACAGCAGGGCGAGCGGCATCGTTGCCAGCAGCAGCCGGCGCGTGGCGGACAGCGACATCAGGGAGAAATGACAAGGTCCCTCCGGGCGATGCCGGTGGGTGTGTGAGCGGTGTGCCATGACACGGCTCCTATCTGGTATCAGGATTAAGATATAACATAACAAATGCGCGGCGAGAGCACAGCCACGCGGGCATCATTTTCCCGGGCGAGACGGCCGCCCGGAACGGCAGTATCCCGCATTTCGCGCAAAATGGCACCGGGCCGGTCAGTAGCGCAGCGCCACCCCCAACTGATTGGGCCCCACCAGGAAGGCGTATTCGCCCTCGAGGTGGATATCGCCGATCGATACCCGCGCCGGCTGGAAGCGGTTCACCGCCGCCGTGGCCTGGCGCGGCTGGGTCTGCAGTTGCAGCTCGCTGACCAGCATGCCGGTGGCGAAGTTGATCGCCCCGTCGCGCTCGCGGCCATCGCCCACGGCGATCAGCAGCCCCGCCGCGGCGTTCACCGCCAGCGACCCGAGGCGGGCCTCCAGGCTGCGCCGCTGGCGCTCCTCCTCGGCCACGGCCTGGAGCAGCCGTCGGGCGCTCTCGATATCGCCCCCGCCGTCGCGCAGCTCGCGATGGGCCCGGGGGTGCGGCTGACGATCCAGGAACATGCCGCCCAGCGCCAGGGCGGACTTCACCACCCCCACCCGGGCGTCGTAGCGGTCGTCGCGGTCGCTCGCCTCGCTGGCCTGCCAGGCATTCACCGCCAGGCTGGTGGCATAGACCCCGGTCCAGCCCGCCTGCCAGAGGTTGGCGTGGCGCTCGCCCCGGGCCAGGGCGTCCTCGTAGGCCTGCAACTCCTGCCCGGGTGTCTGGGCCAGGGTAGGGGCGGCAAGCCCGGTCAGCAGCAGGGCCAGCAGGCAGGCAAGCAGGCGAGTCGATGGCATGGTGGTCTCCGCAGGGCTGGGGTGGGCTTTCCAAGCGTAGCACCGGCGGGCCGTCCGGGCGGCGTGGTCGATCGAGCCGCGAGACGGACGGAGTCGCCAGGCTGTAACCAAATTGTCATGAAGGGGCGTTACGGTGCGCGCACTGACACGAAGTTGTCATGCAACCGTCACAATGCCCGTGCCGCCACTCAGCAGGCCCATCATGTCGAGAACCGATCTGTCCACTTCTGCCGACAGCCGAGCCCTGGCCCGCCAGCCCCAACGCGAAACGCCCGCCTGGCTGCGCGGCCTCTATGCCGGGTTCTGTCTCTATCTCTTCCTGGCCGCCCTCAACGTGCTCGGTGCCGGGCTGGGGGGCTTCGGCAAGGCCAGCGACGTGCTGACCCAGCTCTTCGCCTACGGCGAGAACCCCTTCGTCGCCCTGCTCGCCGGCGTGCTGGTGACCATGGTGGTGCAGAGCTCGTCGTTCACCTCGGCGCTGATCGTGACCCTGGTGGCCAGCGGCGAGATGACGCTCGGCACCGCGGTGTTCGCCATCATGGGGGCCAACATCGGCACGGCGGTCACCGGAGTGATCGTGGCCCTGGCCAACATGCGCATCCGGCGCAACTTCCGCCGCTCCTTCACCGCGGCGCTGCTGCACGACTTCTTCAATATCCTGACCGTGGCGCTGGTGTTCCCGCTGGAGTGGCTCAGCGGCCTGTTCCACGCCAGCGGCCACGGGATCTTCACCCGCCTGGCTGGCTGGCTGGCCGACCTGATCGGGCTGGAGGAGGTGGCGCAGCCGAACAGCCCGATCAAGGTCATCACCGCCCCGGTGGTCGACGCCGCCGACTGGCTGGGCGGGGCGCTGATGCCCGGCGCCGCCGCCCAGGGGCTGCTCGTGGCCGGTATCGGCCTGCTG
Organism: Halomonas heilongjiangensis; assembly: GCF_002879645.1. Lineage (GTDB taxonomy): Bacteria > Pseudomonadota > Gammaproteobacteria > Pseudomonadales > Halomonadaceae > Halomonas > Halomonas heilongjiangensis. Next base: position 4,989 of record NZ_PNRE01000052.1, read on the forward strand.
CTGATGTTCGTGGCGCTGGTGTTCATGGTGCAGAACCTGCGCGGCGCGCTGCTGCGCCACATGGACGGCCTGTTCCGCACCTACTTCTTCCGCACCGACCTGCGGGCCTACGGCGTGGGGCTGGTCTCCACCGTGCTGGTGCAGTCGAGCACCATCACCAGCAGCTTGATGGTGCCGCTGGCCGGGGCCGGGGTGGTGCGCATTCGTCGGGTGCTACCCTTCATGATGGGGGCCAACCTGGGCACCACCATCACCAGCGTGCTGGCCGCCACCGCCAACCCCGTCGCCGCGGCGATGACGGTGGCGTTGTTCCACGTCATCTTCAACCTGACCGGCACCGCCATCTGGTACCCGCTGCGGCGCATTCCCCTCAGGGTGGCGACCTGGTATGGCCGCCTGGCCGGCAAGCAGACGCGCTACGCGTTCCTCTTCCTGCTCGGCGTCTTCCTGGTGATACCGCTCGTCGGCATCGCCGCCACCGAACTGTTCATTAGCCTGCGCTGAGCGCGGCCAACCGGGAGGTTCCCCTCATGTTTCGACAGCTCTACAGCGCCCTGACCTCCGAGAACACCCTCGACAAGGCGTTCGAGGACCTGACCCTGATGCTGGAACACGGCGCCTGGATGTTCGCCCGTGCCGACGAGGTGCTCAACAGCAGCGTGTCGGCCGAGCAGGTGCGCCAGCCGCTCTACGACCGCGACCGCGCCATCAACGAGCTCGAGCGTTCGATCCGCCGCAAGGTGCTGCGCCACCTCACCGTCAATCCGGGGCACGATGTCGCCATCTGCCTGGCGCTGATGAGCGTGGGCAAGGACGCCGAGCGCATCGGCGACTACTGCAAGAACGTGTTCGAGGTGGGCGCCTTCTACACCGAGGGCTTCCATGTGCCCGGCTACCAGGAGCCGCTCGACCGCATGGCCGAGCAGCTGAGCGGCACGTTCGACCTGCTGATCGAGGCCACCCGCGACGGCGACGAGGGCCAGGCCCAGCAGGTACTGGCGACGACGGGGGAGATCCGCAGCCACTGCGACCGGCTCATCGAGGCGCTGCTGCGCGAGGAGAGCCAGATCGAGTTCCACGAGGCCGTGGCCTACTCGCTGCTGGCGCGGCACTACAAGCGCGTGGCCTCCCACCTGGCCAACATCGCCACCGCCGTGACGGGGCGGCTGGAGGACCTCGACTTCCCCCTCGAGGGCGACGACGAGGAGTGAGCCGACACCGCCGGGCGCGGAAGTGACCGCTCACCGGCGGATGTCGTAGAGTCGAGGGGCGCAGCCACGAGGAGGACCCCATGCGCCCGTCTCTCGACGACCTTGCCCTCGATACCCTCTTTCGAGAGGCGCACACCGCCCACGACTTTCTCGACGAGCCCGTCGACCCGGCCACCTGGCGGCGGCTCTACGACCTGCTGAAGTGGGGCCCCACCTCGATGAACTGCCAGCCGGCGCGCTATGTCTTCGTCACCAGTCTCGAGGCCAAGTCGCGGCTGGTCCCGGCGCTTTCCGATGGCAACCGCGACAAGAGCGTCCGGGCCGCCGCCACCGTGATCGTGGCCACCGACACCCGCTTCTACGAGCACCTGCCGACCCAGTACCCCCACTCGCCCAATGCCTGCGAGCGCTTCGCCGCCAACCCCGACAAGGCCCGTGAAACCGCCCTGCGCAATGCCACCCTGCAGGGCGGCTACCTGATTCTGGCCGCCCGCTCCCTGGGCCTGGACGCCGGCCCCATGAGCGGCTTCGACAACGCCATGGTCGACGAGGAGTTCTTCCCCGACGGCCGCTACCGGAGCAACTTCCTGGTCAACCTGGGCGTCGCCGACCCCCAGGCGACCCGCCCCCGGGCGCCGCGGCTGGCCTTCGATGAGGTGGCGGAAGTGCTGTGAGCGATCGGCCCCTGGGGCCCCGGCGCACTCGATGAACGGGGCCCGTGGGCGTGCCGACACGCGCGCCGCCGAGGGGAGATCGCGACCGCGCCTGTTGTCCACTAGGCTTGAGGGTGAGCCAGGGGAGGCCGCGGCGTGGGAAGTCGCGGTGGCGGGGCTCGAGTGCAGGTTCACTTGCCGAAGACAGGAGGTGTGTGATGGGTACCTGTGCCACTTGCGGTAATCACTACGACAACACTTTCACGGTCAGCAAGGACGGTGAGAGCTTCGATTTCGACTCCTTCGAATGCGCCATCCACAAGCTGGCGCCGACCTGTGTGCAGTGCGGCTGCCGGGTGGTCGGGCACGGGGTGCAGCACGACGACACGATCTTTTGCTGCGCCCACTGTGCCGAAATGGCCGGTGAGACCGGGCTGGTCGACCACAACTGAAGCGGGGCCAGATTCCCGCCCGACGCGGCGCTGCCGCTTTCGTGACGACCAGCACGCCCCCGCCCGTCGGCGGGGGCGCTGGTTTCGGGCCAGGCCAATGCCTAGGCAAACTCCTCGGTATCGATTTCCCCCTGCAGGGCCTCGCTGTAGCGCTCGCCCGCCACCTGCTCCGGCGTCATCATGGCGTTCAAGCGGGTGACGGTGGCGGCCTCCAGGCTCAGCTCCTCGGCGGCCAGGTTCTCGCGCATATGCGCCACGGAGCGGGAGCCGGGGATCGGGATGACGTCGTCCCCCTGCGCCCTGAGCCAGGCCAGCGCCAGCTGCGCGGGGGTCGCCTCCAGCTCCGCGGCCACCGCCCGCACCGCCTCCAGTTGGCGCAGGTTGCGGGGCAGGTTCTCGGCGCTGAAGCGCGGCATGTTCCGGCGAATGTCCTTCGCTTCCAGGCTCTCCACCTCGGTGATGGTGCCCGTCAGGAAGCCGCGCCCCAGGGGGCTGAAGGCCACCAGCGCCGTGTCCGCCTCCCGGCACGCCTCGATCAGCGCGATCTCGGGGTTGCGGGTCCACAGCGAGTACTCGGACTGCACCGCGGCGATGGGGCGCTCGACCCGGGCGCGGCGCAGGGTGGCCGCGGAGACCTCGGAGAGCCCGACCGCGCGGATCTTGCCCTCCTCCACCAGGCGCCCCAGCGCCCCGACGCTCTCCTCGATGGGCACCCGGCGATCCAGGCGGTGCAGGTAGTAGAGGTCCAGGTGGTCGGTGCCCAGGCGCGCGAGGCTCGCCTCGCACTGCCGGCGCAGCGTCTCGGGGCGCCCGTCGATCGCCTTCCGGCCGAGCTCGGGATCGAAGGCCATGCCGCACTTGCTGGCCAGCAGCACCTGATCCCGCCTGCCCGCGAGGGCCTTGCCCACCAGCCGCTCGTTGGCCGTCTTGCCGTACAGGGTCGCGGTATCGAAGTGGCGATAGCCCATGTCGAACGCCTGATCCAGGGCACGTAGCGCCTCGGGCTCGGGCACCGGGCTGCCGTAGGCATGGGAGAGGTTCATGCAGCCGAGGCCGATGCTGGGCGAGGCCACTTCCTTCAAGCGAGCGAAGACGGTCGACATGGAGACTCCTGGTCAGGGGGCAGGGAAAAGGCGCACCGGCAGGGCCGGTGGCGGTAGCGCTTCATCATGCCGAGGCGGGGTAGGGGATCGCAAGGCAGAGACTCCTACCGACCGGGCGATTCCGGCCGGGCCGCCAGCGCCGGGAGGCCCTGGGGGCAGGCTCTGAGGGATCCCCAGGGCCTAGGCAGCTCAGCAGCGTTCTCCACGCCTACGGGAATGAACTGATCTCCGCACCCCCCGCAACCCTCGGGAATAACAACAAGCCGCATGTCACTGCGCCGTCGTCGCTCGCCCCGGTGGGGCCATGCGCCTCCGGGCGCATTTGAAAGCGCCCGCTGGAAGCCATATACCTGATAGGGAAGGAGCCGACAGGCAAGCTACCGCGCCGCCACGGTGATACCCCACCGGATGCGGTCAACCGGGAGGCATTCCATGCAGCGTACGACCGACATGCCCGCCAGCGTCACCGCGACGCTCACCTATCTGGTCAAGGGTGATGCGAAACCCTACGTGCATACCGAGGCGCTGACCGGTGACAGTGAGCCGCACTACTTTGCCGAGCAGGAGGCGCGCGAGGTCACGCTACACAACGGCCGTCCGTTGGCGGACGGCTTGTCCCTGGATAGGCAGGGGTTCGAGCTGCACCGGCGGGAGACGGCGGTCGACGACCTCTACGATGATGCGTCGGTCGAAACCGCCTACTATGCCGAGGTCGAGGCCTTGATCAAGGAGCTGACCGGCGCGAGCCGGGTCGTCATCTTCGATCACACCCGGCGCAGCGACGCCGAGCAGCGCGATATCCGCGGCCCGGCCAGCCGTGTGCACAACGACTACACCGAGCACTCGGGCCCCGAGCGGATCCGCGACGTGCTGGGCAGGGACGAGGCCGCCGCGCTGGCAGCGGTGCCGGCGGCCCAGATCAACCTGTGGCGCCCGATCCGCGGGCCCGTCAAGCGTTCGCCGCTGGCCGTGCTGGACGCCTCGACGCTCGCCCCCGGCGATCTGATGGCCACCGATCTGGTCTACCCGGATCGCCTCGGCGAGATCTACCACCTGGCCTACCATCCGCACCAGCGCTGGTACTATTTTCCCGACATGCGCCGTGACGAGGCCTTGCTGATCAAGGGGTATGACTCGCGTCGCGACGGCCGTGCCCGCTTCACCCCCCATACCGCCTTCCAGGACCCTACTACGCCTCCGGGCGCCCCGCCGCGCGAGAGTATCGAGGTCCGCACCCTGGCCTTCTTCGGCTAGGTTCCTGCCCCCGGCGGCGGAGCCCCGTTGCTGTTACCCTCTGGGCAGGCCCCATCTATCGCAAGGAACCGTTCCATGACCCCCGATACCCCCTTCGACAAGACCCTCGCCGCCCTCGATGCCCTGCACGCGGAGGACCCGCGCCGCGTCGAGGTCGAGGGCGAGTCGCTGCCGCTGGAGCTGTGGCATGGTCGGCGGATGAGCGCCTGGCTAGAGCGGCTGATGGAGGCTCCGGACGAGCTGGTGCAGCTGGCGGTGCGGGCGCAGCACCTGCAGCGCTGGCAGGTGCCGCGTGGCGACTACCCCGAGGGGCGGGTGGGCTATCTCACCTGGCGGCGCGACCAGGGCAAGCGCGCCGGCGAGACCACGGCGCGGCTGATGCAGCAGGCCGGCTATGCGGCCGAGCAGGCCGAGCGGGTGGCGCAGCTGATCCGCAAGCAGGGGCTGGGGCGTGACGAGGGCACCCAGGCGGTGGAGGACTGCGCCTGCCTGGTGTTCCTGGAGAACTACTTCGCCGACTTCTCGAAGCAGGTGGAGCATGACCACCTGATCCGCATCGTGCAGATGACCTGGAAGAAGATGTCGCCGCGGGCCCACGAGCTGGCGCTGGGGCTGCCCATGGCGCCCGAGGCGCGGGCGCTGGTGGAAGAAGCCCTGGCCGGGTGACCGCGCGGCCTGGGTAGCCGGCCCAGGCACTGCGCTGCCCTCAAGCCCTGTGCCTCAAGCCCGCTGCGGCTCGAGTACCTGCCGATGCAGGGCCTCGCCGGCCGAGTCCATCAGGGTGACGGTGAGGGTCTCGCTCTCGCCGTCCAGGTCGACCTGGCCGAAGAACTGGTAGCCCTCGGCGGGTGACAGGTTGGCGCGACCCTCGGGCGGTGCCTTCTGGAAGACCACCCGGGGGCCGAAGGTGTCGTCGAGCTCGCCCGGGCCGAAGGTGCCGGCGTGCAGGGGGCCGCTGACGAACTCCCAGAAGGGGGCGAACTCCTGGAAGCTGGCGCGCTCCGGCGAGTAGTGATGGGCGGCGGTGTAGTGCACGTCGGCGGTGAGCCACACCACGTTGTGGATGGCGTCGTCGCGGATCGCCCTGAGCAGCTCGGCGATCTCCAGCTCCCGACCCAGGGGGTCGCCGTGGTGGTCGTTGGCGATGGCCTCGAAGTCGTCGCCGTCGCGCACGACCAGGCCAATGGGCATGTCCGAGGCGATGATCTTCCAGGTCGCCGGGGAGCGGCGCAGGCCGTCGAGCAGCCAGCGCAGCTGTTCCTGCCCGAGGAAGGTGGCCGCATCACCGCCGGCCTGCTGGTTGCGGCTGTTGGCCGCGCGGTAGGAGCGCATGTCGAGCATGAAGATCTCCAGGCCGGGGCCGTAGGCGAAGCGGCGATGGATCCGCCCGGGGGCCTCGGGGCGCTGGCGCAGCGGCATGTATTCGAGGAAGGCGCGCCGGGCGCGGGCGGCGAGCAGCGAGACGTTCTTCTCGGTGTAGCGGTCGTCGTCGAGGAGCTCGCCGGGGTACCAGTTGTTGACGGCCTCGTGGTCGTCCCACTGGGCGAGCATGGGCACGGCGGCATTGAAGCGGCGCACGTTGGCGTCGAGCAGGTTGTAGGCGTGCTGGCCGCGGAACTCGTCCAGGGTCTCGGCCACCTTGGCCTTGGCGGGTGTCACCCGATTGCGCCACAGCTCGCCGTCGGGCAGCGCCACGCGCTCCTCCAGGGGGCCGTCGGCGTAGACGGTGTCGCCGGAGTGGATGAAGAAGTCCGGCCGCTGGCGCAGCATGGTGTCGTAGGTGGTCATGCCGCCGCGGGATTCGTCGATCCCCCAGCCCTGGCCGGCGGTGTCGCCGGACCAGACGAATCGCACGTCGCGGCGGGTCGCCGGGGGCAGGCGCAGCTGGCCGGTGACCGGCTCGCTGACGGCGCGGCGGTCGTCCAGCGCCTCGAAGCGGACACGATAGTGGGCGGTGTCCATGCCGGAGAGCCCGGTGGCGTCGAGCTTGGCGGTCAGGCCGGTGACCGGCAGGGCCTCGGGGCCAAGCAACTGGCGAGCCCCCCGGAACTCGGGGTTGTCGGCGATCTCGAGCAACATGCGGGCCGGCCGGTCGACCTGCGACCAGAGCATGGCGCGGTCGGCGAGCATGTCGCCGCTCATCACGCCGCTGGTGATCAGGGGGCGGCGGCTCTCGGCCAGGATGATGGAGGGGGCGGCCAGGGTGGCGCCCAGGGCGGCACCGCCCTTCAGGCCCAGGCCCAACAGGTTCCGTCGCGTCAAGTGCATGGCTAGCTCCTGAGGATGGGGGAAGACCCAGGCATCCTGGCAGGGCGCCATGACAGTGGCTTGGCAGCGACATGACACCTCGGATCGAGGTCGCGCAGGTGGGCAATGGGCGAAAGCCGGGCCGGGCAAGCGGAGTCGTGGCCGGGCAGACCGAGGCGAGGCCGGAAGGTGGCGTTGCCTGGCGGCGCAGGGATGGCGCACGCCGCGACCGGAAGGCGCTGCTGTGGTGCAACATAAGGGAGTGGCGTTGCGAAATCCAGGCCGCCAGGTATTGTAGTTATTGGCAAGCCATTGTTATTGGTGTTGTTTGTGCGGCCTGGCGCGGGATTCGCATTGTCTTTGGTAGGCTCGCCGCTGTGGCGGCGGCGAGGCAACGTGTGAGCTGGCGTGCTCCACCTGGTCCCCTTCGGGGGGCCTTTTTTATGTGCTCAAGCTGGCGGGTAGGATGTTGGTTCAGGCCGCCGGCGACAATGCGACATAAGTGGTAGGCCACCAGGCCGGTGGAGCAGGGCCCCTCCCGGGCCGGTGCCTTGTGATGGCAGGCGGCTAGTCGCCGGTGATCCCCCAGGCGAACGGGTCGTCCGCGTCGATGACCAGCGTGGCCTCGGCACTGATATGGGCGCGGCCACGAAGGTAGGGCCGGATCCTGTCGCCCTCTAACTCGTAGTACCCCTGGAACTCGCTGCCGGTGATGCTGGCCTGGCGCCAGACCGTGCCGGGGCTCAGTTTGCCGTCTGCCGCCAGGCAGGCCAGCTTGGCACTGGTGCCGGTGCCGCAAGGGGAGCGGTCGTAGGCCTTGCCCGGGCACAGCACGAAGTTGCGGCTGTCCGCCCGCGGGTCATCGGCGAACAATTCGATATGGTCGATGACGCCACCCTCCTCTCCCGTGATTCCCTCCCCCTCCAACGCCTGGCGTACCGCCCAGGCGTAGTCGGTCAGGCCCTCCACGTTGTCCAGCGCGATGCGCTGGCCATGCTCTGCGATCAGGAAAAACCAGTTCCCGCCCCAGGCGATATCGCCTGTCACGCGACCCTGGCCCGGTATGTCCAGGGTCACGCCTTGGCGGTGGCGGTAGGCCGGTACGTTGCGCACCGTCACCTCGCCATCCTCGTGCAGCGTGGCCTCCACCGTGCCGACCGGGGTATCGATCCGGTGCCGGCCGGGCTGGATCTCGCCGAGATGGGCCAATGATGCCACCACGCCGATGGTGCCATGGCCGCACATGCCCAGGTAGCCGGTGTTGTTGAAGAAGATCACGCCGCAGGTGGCGTCTTCGCTCTCCGCGGGGCAGAGCAGGGCGCCGACCAGCACGTCGTGTCCGCGCGGTTCCAGCATGCAGGCGCGGCGCCAGTGGTCGTGGTGGTCGCGCAGGGTGGCCAGGCGCTCGGCCATGGTGCCGTGGCCCACGTCGGGGAAGCCATCCAGCACCAGGCGGGTGGGTTCACCACCGGTATGGGAGTCGATGACCTGGATTCGTTTCATGTGCCTGCCGTCCTCTTGAGGTGTGGTGATTCCGTCGGGGAGCCGGTTCTCGATACTTGCCAATATAGATTTTATATTTTATACAATCAACGGAACGCCAGATGGAGAGACCCCGATGATGGCCTCAGCCACCACCCCGACAACCACCACCGACCGGCCGGCAGCGGATATCGCCGTGATCGGTGCGGGCATCGTCGGCGCAGCCTGTGCGCTGGAACTGGCACGCGCCGGGATGAAGGTGCTGGTGCTGGATCGCCAGGCGCCGGGGCTGGGGGCTTCCTACGGCAATGCCGGTCATATGGCCACCGAGCAGGTCTTCCCGATCGCCGATGCCGGCCTGCTGAAGCGTATTCCCGGCATGTTGCTCGACCCCCTGGGGCCGTTGCGCCTGGACTGGCGCTACCTGCCCAGGGCCATGCCGTGGTTCGTGAAGCTGCTGTGGAACATGCGCCAGGCTCCCTACCAGGCCAGCACGGCGGGACTCCGTGCGCTGAACGAAGCCAGCCTGCCGGCCTGGCAGGCGTTGCTCGACAGCATCGGCAGGCGCGAGCTGCTCAAGGACGAGGGGTCGCTGCTGATCCATGAACGCTCGGTGACGACTGAGGCGCTGGAAGCCGTGGCCCGACGCATGCAAGCCCAGGGGGTGCCGGTCGAGCGGCTATCGCGTCAGGCGGTATTGAGCCAGGTGCCGGCCCTGACGGAAAAGGTGCAAGGCGGGCTGTTCTTCCCTGCCACCGGCCATGTCAGCGATCCCCACCAGGTGGTGTTGGCGCTTTGCGAGGCGGCCGAGCGGCAGGGGGTGCGCTTCTCGACCTGCAAGGTGGCGTCGGTGCGGGCCAGCGAGGAGGGCGTGCGGCTTGAAACGTCCGAGGGAGCGTTGACGGTGCCACGAGTGCTGGTGGCTGCCGGTGCCCACTCCGCCCCGCTCGTCGAAGGGGCGTGCCGCAAGCCTGTGCCGCTGGATACCGAGCGTGGCTACCACCTGATGTTGCCGCGGGAAGTCGAGCGCCTGCCGGTAGCCATCACCTCCCTGGAGCGCCGCTTCATCATGACGCCGATGGCCGAGGGGCTGCGGCTGGCCGGTACGGTGGAATTCGCCGGCCTGCAACGACCACCGAACATGCAGCGCGCGTGGCAACTCGAGCGGCTGGCGCAGGGGCTGTTCCGGCGTCCCTTGAATACCGAAGACGCCACTTCCTGGATGGGCTTTCGGCCCTCGCTGCCCGACTCGTTGCCGGTCATCGACCGGATCGGCCCCCAAGGTCGGGTATGGCTGGCGTTCGGTCATCACCACCTTGGCCTGACCCAGGCGGCCATCACCGCGCGCCTGGTGCGCCATTTCCACGACGACACGATCGATTCGGCATTGCCGTCCCTGGTGCCTTACCGGCTGGGACGCTTTGCCTGACATGGCCGGAAAGGTCTTCCGGCAGCCAATTCATTCATAGGCGGTACAACAACAATCGGAGAGAACCATGAAGGAAAGGCAAGCGACCCGACTACCCACCATGCAGGAAGTGCTGGCGCTGATGGTCGGCTTCATCGCCATCATGTTCCTGTACATCAATGTCTTCGATCTCCCCATCCAACTGGCCCTGTTCACCTCCTGGTTCCTGGTGATGGCGTTGGGGCTGAGGCTGGGGCTCTCCTACGACAGCATGCAGAAGGGGCTGATCGACGGCATCCATAACGGCATGGAAGCGGTGCTGGTCCTGATCACTGTGGGTGCCCTGATCGGCACCTGGATTGCCGGCGGTATCGTGCCGAGCATCATCTACTACGGCCTCTCGGTAATGAACCCGCAGATCTTCCTCTGCGCGGCCTTCCTGATCTGCGCCATCACCTCCCTGTCCACCGGCACTTCCTTCGGGACCGCCGGTACCGCCGGGGTCGCGATGATGGGGATCGGCTACAGCTTCGGCATCCCGCTGCCTCTGGTGGCCGGTGCGGTGATCTCCGGTGCTTATGTTGGCGACAAGATGTCCCCGCTGTCGGACACCACGGTGATGACGGCATCGCTGTGCAAGGTCAGCCTGGTCGACCATATTCGCTCCATGGCGCTGGTCAGCGGGCCGGCAGCCCTGATCGCCGCCTTGCTGTTCCTGGTGGTCGGCTTCTTCTATGTCAAGGAGGGCGCCGATATTCAGCGCGCCGAGCAGGCCATGCAGGCGCTGAATGCCCACTTCACCATCAATGGCTGGCTGCTGCTGCCGGCGGCGGCGGTCATCGCCCTGCTGATACGCCGCTATCCCGCCATCCCGGTGATCACCCTGGGAGCGGTGATGGGGGCGGTCTGCGCCTGGCTGGCTCAGGGCGTCGAACTGCTGGACGCGGTGCGTACCGCCTATTTCGGCAATGCGATGCAGTCGGATGTCGACTTCCTCAATACCCTGCTCAACCGCGGCGGCATCGAATCGATGCTGGGCGTGATCGCACTGATCCTGTTTGCCTTGGGCCTCGGTGGCCTGATGGAGCGAGTCGGCGTGTTGCAGGCGATCTGCAACGGCTTCCTGCGCTGGGCCAACAATCCCGGCCGGCTGACGGTTTCCACCATGCTGGGCGGCTTCTTCGGCAACTTCTTCGGTGGCGCGGCCTATGTCTCACTGATCACGGCCAGCACCATCACCGAGAAGAACTACGACCAGCAGGGCATCGATCGTCGCGTGCTGTCACGCAACGCCGAGGCTGGCGGCACCATCACCACGCCGATGGTGCCCTGGACCGATGGCGGGGTATTCATGGCCACCACCCTCGGAGTCTCCACCCTCGGTTACCTACCGTTCCTCTGGTACCACATGCTGGTGATCCTGATCTCGCTGTTCTACGGCTTCGCCAATATCGCCATCTGGCGCACGGCGAGCAGTGACGACACACAAGACGCGCCTTCCCGCGCCGCAATCTCGACGGCCAACTCCTGAGCGACTCATTTGCCAGGACGGCTCACCAAGACGATTCACTAAGACAGGAAGCGACATTTATGCAACTCGATGGTGTATTGGTACCGATCGTCACTCCCTTCGATGCCCAGGGGCGAGTTGACCTGGAGGGACTACGGGCCTTGGTCGCCCGATTCATGGACGCTGGTGTGCGCGGCATCGTCGCCTGTGGCACTACCGGCGAGTACTACGCCCTCGATGAGCAGGAGCGCGAGGCGGTCCTGCGCACCGTGCGTGAGTCGCTGGGCGATCAGGCACTGGCGATCGCCGGGATCAACTCGCTCTCCACCGCCGCGGCGATCGAGCGTGCGGAGCAGGCCGCGGCACTGGGCTATCAGGCCCTGATGTTGGCTCCACCGGCGTATAGCCTGCCCAACCAGAAAGAAGTCATCGCGCACTACCGCGACGTGGCGGCGGCCACGGACCTGCCGATCGTCCTCTACAACTTCCCCGCCCGAACCGGGGTGAATCTCGAACGGGAGACCGTCGCCAGCCTGGCGCGGATGCCAGGAATCATCGGCATCAAGGAGAGCAGCGGGGACTTCACCCGTGCCCTGGCGCTGATGCAAATGGCCGGCCCGGCGTTCCAGGTCGTCTGCGGCTCCGACGATCAGGCCGCCGACTACCTGTTCTGGGGCGCGCGCTCCTGGATCAGCGGCGGCGCCAACGTCTTCCCCGCCGAGCAGGTCACCATGCTCGAGGCCGCCAAGCACGGAGACTGGCATCGGGTGCGCGACCTGATGCGCGACATGTTGCCGGCGATCCAGAACATGGAGGCGGCCGACTACAACCAGAAGGCCAAGCTGGGTTGCCGCCGCCACGGCGTCGACGCCGGTGAGGTGCGCCCGCCGCTTCGCCCACTCTCGCCAGTCGCTGCCCAGGCATTCCTCGATGCCTTGGACGCTTTCGAGACCAAGCAGAAGGGAGCGTGACCATGAGCAATCAACCTCTGACGGTGGAGCAGGTCTTCGCACGTGCCCGTGAAGGCCGGCTATGGGCCGGTCACCTGGTGCCCGGCCTGCAACCGGAAGCGCCGCCGAGCTTCGCTACCCTGGCGCCGCATGATGGCTCGGAAATAGGCCAGGTGGCCCATGGCGGTGCCGAGATCGTCGACACCGCCGTGCGCACCGCCCGAGCCGGCTTCGTCGCCGGCGAGTGGTCGCGGCTGGCGCCCGCGGAGCGCAAGCGGGTCATGCTGCGTTGGGTGGCCTTGCTCGAACAGCATGCCGAGGAGCTGGCGGCGCTGGACTGCATCGATGGTGGCAAACCGATCACCGAATGTCGTGAGACCGATATTCCCGAAACCCTCAATACCCTGGTCTGGTATGCCGAGGCCGTCGACAAACTCTACGGCAAGGTTGCCCCCACCGGCGGTGATGCGTTGGGTTTGATCGTCAAGGAACCCGTCGGCGTGGTGGGCGCCGTGCTGCCCTGGAATTTCCCGGCCCAGATGTTCGCCTGGAAGGTCGGCCCGGCGTTGGCCAGCGGCAACTCGGTGATCGTCAAGCCGGCGGAGCAGACCTCGTTGAGCGCCTACCGCATGGTGCAACTGGCCCACCAGGCCGGCGTGCCGGCATCGGCACTGCTGCTGGTGACCGGCCACGGCGAGGATGCCGGCCAGCCGCTGGGCCTGCATCCCGACGTGGATGTGGTGTCCTTCACCGGCTCCACGGAGGTCGGGCGCAAGTTCCTCGAGTATTCCGCGCGCAGCAATCTCAAGGAGATCGTCCTCGAGTGCGGTGGCAAGAGCCCCCAGATCGTGTTCGCCGACGTGCCGGATCTGGATGCCATCGTCGATGACGTGCTCGGCGCCGCCTTCTGGAACATGGGCGAGAACTGCAGCTGCGGTTCGCGGCTGATCGTCGAGCGCAGTATCCAGGGTGCCCTGATCGAGAAGCTGGTCGCTGGGCTCGCGGCCTGGAAGGTCGGTGATCCCACCGACCCCGACACGCGTATCGGCCCGATGATCGAGCAGGTGCACTTCGACAAGGTGCGTGGCTTCCTCGAATCCGCCAGGGAAGAGGGTGCCCGCTTGGTGCATGGCGGCCGGACCCTTGCCCAGGGCAGTGGCTGGTTCGTGGAGCCGACCATCTACGCCGACGTGACCCCCGCCATGCGCTTGTTCCGGGAGGAGGTGTTCGGTCCGCTGCTGGCGGTGACCGCCTTCGACAGCGAGGAGGAAGCCCTGAGCCTCGCCAACGACACCGCCTACGGGCTGGCGGCCTCGCTCTATACCGCCGACATCAAGCGCGCCCAGCGCCTGGCATTCGGCATCCGCGCCGGCACCGTCTCGGTGAACGGTTTCTCCGAGGGTGACATTACCACCCCGTTCGGCGGCTACAAGCTCTCCGGTTTCGGTGGGCGCGACAACGGGCTGGAAGCCTTCGAGCAGTACGTGCAGACCAAGACGGTGTGGTACGTGAACTGACCCATCCGCGCCTCGGGGCCCGGCCGTGACGGCTGGGCAGCCTTGGCTGAATCAAGAAGCACGACGAGGTAATCAGACAATGAGAACAATGAAAACAGCAGTAGCAGCCCTGGCGGCGGCCGCCGTCGTCAGCACCCATGCCGTCGCGGCGGAGGTGACATGGCGGGTGCCGACATCGGTTCCGGCGGGCTCCCCGTTCTATGAGAACTTCCTGGAGCGATTTGCCGACAATGTCGCCACCCTCACCGAGGGCAGGGTCGATATCCGGCCCTTCGGCGCGGGCGTCATCGTGCCGGCCCTGCAAGTCTACGATGCGGTCAAGGAAGGAACGGTAGAGGCGGGGCATTCGACCCCTAGTTACCTGGTCAACCAGGACCCGATCAATGCGATATTCGCCGGATTCCCGGGTGGCATGGGCCCGGATGCTTACATCAACTGGATATACGAAGGCGGTGGCCAGCAACGGCTCAAGGAGATTCGCGAAGGCGAAGGGCTCCATTCGCTGGTGGTCGGTATCGGGTCGACGGAGATCTTCGCGCACTCCAACGTCGCGATCACCGGTCCGGAAGACCTCGATGGACTGAAATATCGTACCTCGGGGCCCTGGGCCGAGGTCATGAAGGATTACTACAACGCCGTGCCTACCGTCGTCCCGCCCGGCGACACCTATACCCTGCTCCAGCGCAAAGGCGTCGATGCCGTCGAATGGGCGACGCCCTCCGGCAACCTGCCGGAGGGCTTCCATGAGGCCGCCCGCTATATCGTCGTGCCAGGTGTCCACCAGCCGACCTTCCTGTGGGAAGTGGTGGTGACGCAGGACACATGGGAGAAGCTGCCCGATGAGCTCAAGCCGCTGCTCGAGGCGGCGGCCAAGCTGACGACTTACGAAGGGCTCAGCTATTTCTACCGTCATGATCGGGAGGCCATGGTGACCTATCGCTCGGGACGCAATGAGGTCATTGCCCTGGATGAGGCGTTCGTCGACGAACTCGGCAGCAGCGGCCGCGACTGGATCACGGCGAAAGCGCAAGCCGAGGAGGGCGACGGTAGGCCATTGATGGGGGAAATTCTCGACGACTATTTCACCTATCGCGATCTCTGGATCTCGGAAAGCGGTTACTTGATTACAGAATGACTCGTTCCGTGGGGAGGCCCGTGGGCCTCCCCGAAGGAGGAAACATGATAATAAAACTGATCGACCGGGTTTCCGTGTTGCTGTCCCTGGTGAGTCGGGGGCTGTTGCTTGTCCTCGTGGTCGCCATGCTCTACGAGGTGGTCGCGAGATACGTCTTCAATGCCTCGACCATCTGGGCCTTCGATTTGTCATATATGGCCACTGGGGCGGCATTCATCCTCGGCGTGGCGTGGACGGCCAGGATAGATGGCCATGTTCGTGTCGACTTTCTCAGCCAGAGGCTGCCCGTGAGGATGTCACGCGCGATCAACGCCGCCGTCTACCTGGGCATGGTCGCCCCTATCATGGCCTGCATGACCTGGTATGGCTGGCGCCGCGCCGCCAGGGCGCTGACGTCCGGTGAGGTGGAAACCGTCAGCATCTGGGCGCCGAAGATGTGGCCTTTCTACTCGGTGATCGCCGTCGGGCTGACGATCTTCACCTTGCAGGTCGTGGTGCAGGGTATTCGCTTCCTGCAGGGAGAAAATGCCTCGGGAGAGCAGCGCTGATGGATATAATAATCGCCGCCTTGATGTTTCCCGGGCTATTCCTGATGATATTCCTGGGTATTCCCATTGCTTTTTCATTGGCTGTCATATCCGTGATGGCAGGCTGGTTTGCTTTTGGTCCGATGGTGTTTCAGCAACTGTATGGCAGTATTTATAGTGCGGCATCCAACTATGTGCTTTCCTCCATTCCGCTGTTCGTGCTGATGGGGGCGATACTCGAGAAGTCGGGGATCGCCAAGAACCTGTTCGATGCCATCCAGATGTGGATGGGCAAGTTGCCCGGCGGCCTTTCATTGACGACCATCGCGATGGCGGCTGTGTTTGCCGCGGCATCGGGCGTGGTCGGTGCGGTGGAGATCATGATCGGGTTGATGGCGATCCCGGCGATGCAGGCATATCGATACAACAATGCCTTGATCTCGGGGACCATATGCGCGGGCGGGTCGCTGGGGACGATCATTCCACCGACGGTCATCGTCGTGGTATACGCGGCTCTGGCTCAGCTCTCCATCGGTGCATTGTTCGCCGCCATCATCTTCCCTGGCTTGATCATGCTGTCCCTGTTCGCCCTCTATGTGCTTGGACGGTGCCTGCTCCGGCCCCAGGACGGGCCTGCGGTCGCTGCGCAGGACGTCGAGCGTCCGCTCGGGGAGAAGCTCGGCATCACGTTCAAGGCCCTGGTGCCGCCGATCGTGCTGATGATTGCCGTGCTGGGGTCGTTGCTCGGTGGCATCGCCTCTCCGACGGAGGCGGCGGCCGTTGGCGTGGCGGGGGCCTTGATCCTGTCCCTGATCAATGGCGGGTTGAGTGCCAGGTCGCTGAACGACTCCCTCGCCATGACGGTGAGAATCACCGCGATGATCCTGCTGATCGTCGCCGGCGGCACCATGTTCACCGGCATCTTCGCCGTCAATGGCGGCGACAGGATGGTGGCGGAGATCGCCGGGAGCTTCGGCGGTGGGCAGTTGAGCGTGATCCTGTTCTTTCTCGCGGTGACATTCGTGCTTGGCTTCGTGCTGGACTGGACCTCGATCGTACTGATCTGCGTACCGATCTTCACTCCGATTGTCCGCAGCCTCGGCATCGATCCGATATGGTTTGCCGTGATGGTGCTGGTGACGATACAGACGAGCTACCTGACACCGCCCATGGCGTCCTCCATCTTCTACTTGAAGTCGATAGCGCCTGCCGATATCACCTATGGGCAGATGTGCCGCGGGGTCGTCCCCTTCATCATGGCGCAGTTGCTGACACTGGCGATCGTCGCGTCCTTCCCGGCCATTGCCACGTGGTTGCCCGACAGGGTCGTCGGGTTCTGACCTCGCTGAGGCCATGACGTACGACGTTCGCTGTCGTCGGGCGTCGTGCCCTATCAGCGCTGATCGGCACCGGCCGCGCTCTCCAACTGCTGTTGCTCCAGCAGCGTCGCGATGCCTTCGCAGGCGCCGAGGATATGTTGACGCAGCAGCTCGCAGGCTTCCTTGGCCTTGCGCTCGCGGCACAGGTCCAGCAGCGCGTGGTGCTCGCGTTCGGCTTTCTCGATGCCCTTGGTATACAGCAGCTGCATGCGGATGTAGCGGTCCGACTTGGTGTTGAGGTGGGTCACCATGCTCATCGTCTCGGGCAACGAGGCGGGGGCATACAGCGCCTTGTGGAAAGCGAAGTTGTACTCGCTCCAGTTATCGATCTGGCTGCCGCTGTCCAGGGCCGCATCGTACTCGGCGAGGACATGTGCGGCAGTGGTGAGGCTGTCCTCGGTCATGTTGGGGATGGCGCGCTCCAGCAGGTAGCTCTCCAGCAGCACGCGCAGGTCGAACAGCTCGCGTATGGTGTCCACCGACAGCTCGGTGGCGAAGGCCCCCCGATGGGGAATGAACTCGACCAGCCCCTCGGCTTCCAGGTTCAGCAGGGCCTCGCGTACCGGGATACGGCTGACGTCGTAGTCGCTGGCCAGGCCATCCTGGCGTAACTGGGCACCGCCCTGGAATTCGCCGCTGAGGATTCGCCGTCGCAGGTCGTTGGTCACGAATTGCGCACGAGTCTTGTACATGCTTGTCGGTTCCAATTTTTCGTCATGATTGCATAAAGTATACGAAAAGTTGGCTTGGCTGTCTGCACCCGGCAGCCCATGGCGCGGGCGCCGGTCGGGGGGCCTGGCGGGCCGGGAGATCGCCGCGGTGCCGGTGGCACCGCGGCGGGGCGGGTCACGGCACCAGGGTCTGGGCGGCGCCGAGGTAGGTCTCGCCGTTGGCGCGTACGAGCTCGACGTCGCCGGTCTCCGAGCCCTGGTGGACCTCTTCCAGGGCGATGGCCATGTCGGCCACCTCCTCGTTGATCTTCTCGAGGGCGTTCTCGAGGGTATAGGTGAGCTCGTGGATGGTGCCGAGGTCGCTCGGCTCGAGCTCCGGCTGGGCGAGCAGTTCGGCCAGTTGCCGGTTGGTCGCGGAGAAGTTGCTGACGGCCTGTTCGAGCGTCGCGGAGGTTTCGCCCTCGAAGTGGTCGGTACGCTCCTCGGCCTGGACGGCGGTGGTGGCCAGCAGGCCGGCGAGCAGCAGGGCGGTGATCGGTTGCTTCATGGGGTGGGGTCTCTCATGCAAATGATAGTGATTAGCATTCGTGAGGCTATCCCTTCCCCCCGCCCGCCGCAAGCGCCGCGTCTGCGAAGGCGTTACCGCGAACGGTTTCGTTGACCCGGCGCAGGGTTTGACAAGGCGCGGCATGGCGCCTAGATTGCCAGTTGCAAATGATAATTGTTGTCATTTGCCGGAGTGATCAAGGAGGACAGCATGCCGTACCGCATCAATACCGGACTCAAGGGCTCCAACCCGACCCTGCAGATCTGCGATGCCAGCTCGGGCTCCGTGCGGGTGGCCTGGGAGTACCCCCGTCGCGACCCCCACCTCTCGGCGGAAGAACTCGAGCTGCTGCAGCTCCGGCGCGAGGAGGCGATCCATGACCTCTTCCGCCGCCTGTTCCTGCTGACCACCGAGCAGTACCTCAAGGGCGAGCTGGACGAGGCACCGGCGCTGGGTGCCTGGCGCTGGCGGCACGCGGGTCGCCGCTGAGCTAGGCGGGGTCGAGGGTGGTGCTCAGGATGTCGGTGGTCTCGCAGGGCTTGCCGTGGCGCAGGGTGAGGCGCCGCTCGCCGAGGTTCATGACCACGGCGAACAGCGTCTCCATGCGCTCCTCCGGCGGCTGGTCGGGGTTGAAGTGCCGGCAGATCGACAGCGGGGCGCCGTGGTGGTCGCTAAGGATCTCGAACAGGGCGGCCTCGTCGACCTCGAGCTGGCCGGGCAACTGGTCGCGAAGCAGCTGGTCGAGCCTCGCCAGGCGCGGCCGGGAGTCGGGCCGCGGGAAGTCCTCGACCTGGCAGGTGGCACTGCGGGCGTAGAGGTGGTTGGTGTGGGTGACCACGCCTTGTTCGGGGACCAGTCGGCCGGGTTCGCCGGGGTGGACCTCGAGGCCGGCCGCCTGGCCGTCGGCGCTGGCGATCAGGAAGTGGGCGGGGGAACAGACCCGGTCGCGGGTGGCCACGGCCACGGCGCTCTTCAGGTCGGGGCTCTCCAGGATCTTGCGCAGGGCGACATGGATCGGCAGGCCCTCGCCACAGGTCCGGGAGCGGATGGCATTGAGGCAGACGCCGATGCCGTGGGCGTTCATGCCGATCTTGGCCACCATGCCGGCCTCGCCGATGCTGAGCAGCGGGGCGGCCTGCTCGCCGGTGATCTTCAGCGCCACGACGTTGTGCAGCTGGTCGGTGCGCCAGTCCCAGTTCTGGGCCAGCCACTGCTGGCCGGCGCGCTGCAGGGCGAAGGCCGAGCAGCCACCGCTGGCCCGGGTCAGCGAGATCTCGCTGCGGCAGTTGAGGGTCAGGATGTCGGCGAGGTCGACCCCGGCGCCGCGGGCGATGCCCGCCATCTCGTCGAGGATCTCGGGAAAGCCGCTCTCGATCATGGCGGAGAAGCGGTCGGCCTCCTCCCGGGCCGCCTTCCAGCGGATGCCGACGAAGTCGAGAAACAGGCGGTCGTAGACTTCGATACTGCGGTGGATGAGCCGTGCATGGGCCAGGCCATGGGCCTCGCCGATCTCGTGGCGGTTGCCGGAAAGCGTGGTGAGTTGCATGACGACCTCGCGAGTCGATGTGCCCGATGCCGTCACTTTAGCATGCGGCGGGTCCGGGACCATGCCGGCGCCGGGCCGGCACGGGACCCTCCGGTCAGAGCCATTCGTCGAGGCCGGCGAGGAAGGCGGCCCAGGATTTCTCGTCGGCGCGTTCCTGGTAGCGGTCGCTGTCGAACTCCGTGAAGCCGTGGGGGGCCCCCGAGTAGACCTGGATCTCGTAGGTGGCGCCGGCGGCCTCGAGCTCCTCGGCCAGGGTGACGACATCGCCCATGGGCACGGCGCTGTCGGCGCCGCCGTGGGCGATCAGCAGCGGTGGGACCTCCTCCGGCCATGCCTGGCCCTCCGGGGTGCCCAGCCCCCCATGGAAGCTGGTGTAGCCGGCCACGCCCTCGGCCCCGCCGGAACGGGCGATCTCCAGGACCACGGCACCGCCGAAGCAGTAGCCCATCACCACCGTGGGCTCGGCGGCACCCTGGTTGCGGGCCTCGGCCAGGCCGGCCAGGGTCAGCGAGCGCATGCGGTCGCGGTCCTCGTAGAGCGCGCGGGTGGCGGCCTGGCGGCCCTCGGTGGTCGCCGGGCGGTTGCCCTGCCCGAAGAGGTCGACGGCGAAGGCGTCATAGCCCTCGGCGGCGAGCATGTCGGCGCGCTGGCGCTCATAGTCACCCAGGCCGTCCCAGTCGTGAATGATCAGTACGGTGCCCCGCGCCTCGCCCTCGGCGCTGGCGAGATAGCCTTCGAAGGCCTCGTCGCCGACCTCGTAGACGATGTCGTCGCCGGCGGGCGTGAAGGCGTGGGCATGGGCGGCCAGGCCGAGGGCGGCCAGCAGCACGGCGAAAGCGATGGGGGGGCGCATGGGAACTCCAGTCGGGGGCGTGAGGATCCGACCTGTCAGTATAGGCACCCGCCGCGGCCGGCGATCCATGAGCGTTGTAAGGTTGAGGCGCTCGCCACGGTAGGAAAAGGGTATGAGTGGCGGGGCATCGGGGCGGCCTAACGTTGGTAGCGAGAGCTTGTATTTTGGGCCGTTGCCTTCCAGATTTAGAAAACGCTGTACAAAGGCCTGCGCGGGCAAATCGCTGCGTTGCGCGGTGCGCGGAATCCTCACGTACTCCAGTGCACCCGCTACAATTTCAATCATGTACGCAGTCATACGAAGGGGAACCACCATGAAGAAGCGTGTATTGGTGACGGCCGTGGCGGCCTCCGCCCTGGCCCTGGCCGGAGCGGCCCAGGCCGAAGTGAAGATCGGCTTCCTGGGCGGCTTCACGGGGCCGATCGAGAGCCTGACGCCGCCGATCTACGAGGGCGCCCAGCTGGCGGTACAGCAGATCAACGAGCAGGGCGGCATCCTGGGCGGTCAGCAACTGGTGATGCCCAGCGGTGATACCACCTGTGCCGACGCCTCGGCGGCGACCAATGCGGCGGACCGCATGGTCAACACCGAGCAGGTCACCGCCATCGTCGGGGCGCTGTGCACCGGGGCGACCATCGCCGCGGCCAACAACGCGGCGATCCCCGGCGGCGTGGTGATGGTCTCGCCGGCTTCCACGGCCCCGGCGGTGAGCGAGCTCGACGACAACGACCTGGTGTTCCGCACCGTGCCCTCCGACGCCTTCCAGGGCGAGATGCTGGCCAAGCTGCTGCTCGACCAGGGCATCGAGGAGGTGGCGGTCACCTACGTCAACAACGACTATGGCCGGGGCCTGGCGGATGCCTTCGGCGAGGCCTTCGAGGCCGGCGGCGGCCTGGTGGCCGAGAACCTGGCCCATGAGGATGGCCGTGCCGACTACCGCTCGGAACTGGGCTCGCTGTCGGCCACCGGCACCGAGACCCTGGTGGTGCTGGCCTATGCCGACGGCTCCGGCCAGACGGTGCTGCGCCAGGCCTACGAGGGCGGCATGTTCACCCAGTACGTGGGCGCCGACGGCATGGTGGGCGACAGGCTGGTCGAGGCGGTCGGTGCCGACGTGCTCGAGGGCATGATCGCCACCCGCCCGGGCAGCCCCGACCTGCCGGGAACCGAGATCTTCAACGAGGCCGCCGAGGCGGCCGGCTTCGACCCCAGCGCGGTGTTCGCCGCCCAGGCCTACGATGCCGCCTTCCTGCTGGCCCTGGCCATCGAGCAGAACGGCAGCGCCGAGCGTGCGGGGCTCGCCGAGGCGCTGCGCAGCGTCTCTTCCGCCCCCGGCGAGATGGTCCTGCCCGGCGAGTGGGAGAAGGCCGTGGAGCTGATCGCCGCCGGCACCGAGATCAACTACGAGGGCGCCTCCGGCAGCCACGAGTTCGACGAGAACGGCGACGTGCCCGGCGTGGTGGTCGAGATGGCGGTCGAGGGGGGCGCCTTCGTCAGCCGGGGCTTCATCGAGCCCTGATCGCTGACCGATCCAGTCCTCGTCACCAGAGAGGCCTCGGCATTGCCGAGGCCTTTATTCATACAGCCATCATGTAGAGAGTGCAGCGTTGTGACGCGAGCATAACTCCGTACTCGCTACCCGTGGTGCCGGACCTTCTCCGGCAACAGCCCCTTGGGTGCGAAGCGCAGCACCAGGGTGATCAGCAGGCCGATCACGAATACCCGGGCCTGCAGGGCGCGGCTTCCCAGGTGGCCGGGGGCATCCCAGCCGAAGACGCCCTCGCCGAAGCTGACGGCCAGCTGCATCAGGAAGAGTGCCAGCGGCTCGGACATGATCCAGATGAGGTAGACCGCCACGGCGCCGAAGATGGTGCCGAGGTTGTTGCCCGGCCCGCCGAGGATCACCATCACCAGCACCAGGAAGGTGTGGTTGAGCGGCAGGAAACCCTGGGGGTCGAAGATGCCGTTGAAGCTGGTCAGCGCCGCCCCGCCGATGCCCATCAGGATGCAGCCGAGCACGAAGATCTCCAGGCGGCGACGGTTGATGTCCTTGCCCATGGCCGCGGCGGAGACCTCGTTGTCGCGGATGGCGCGGATCATGCGGCCCCAGGGGGCGTGATAGGCGCGGTGCAGCAGGAAGAAGATCGCCGCGATCATCACCGCGGTGACCGACAGGTAGAGTGAGCGGGACAACACGAAGCCGAGGTCGCCGGCGCCGGGGGTCGGCCAGGGCAGCGGCGAGACGGTGGCGGTGCCGCGGGTCAGCCAGTCGGAGTTCTTGAGGAAGGCCTTGATGATCTCGGCGATGCCGAGCGTGGCGATGGCCAGATAGTCGCTGCGCAGTCCCAGGCAGATATGCCCGATGAAGTAGCCGATGCCGCCGGCCAGCATCCCGCCGACGATCCAGCCGGTCCAGGCCGGCAGGCCCAGGCCGCCGATGAAGCCGGCGCGCGACTCGATCTCGCCGGTGACCCCGCGCAGCACGCTGATCACCGCGAGATACAGCACCACCGCCAGCACGATGGCGATCACCGTGCGCAGCCGTTTCGGCACGCCGAGGCGGTCGAGCTTGGTGGCGCCATAGACCACCAGGGCGGCACCGAGCAGATAGAGCAGCGCCAGGCCGAGCTCGCCGGGCAGCTCGCTGTCCCAGAAGGCGTCGTTGACCGGTATGCTGAAGAACATGGCGGCAAAGCCGCCCAGGGCGACGAAGCCCATCACCCCGGCGTTGAACTGGCCGGCATAGCCCCACTGGATGGTCAGCCCCAGCGCCAGGATGGCGTAGCAGGCGGCTTCCACCAGCATGCGGGTACTGTAGGCGACGCCCATCATGGCGTAGACGCCCAGCACGGCCACCAGCAGGGCGGCGAACAGGATCACCTCGCGCCGCGGGAAGCGGCGGGCGGGGGGCTGGGATCGGGGCGTGTCGGTCATGTGATCACCTTGCCCTTGAAGAGTCCGGTGGGGCGCCACACCAGGATGGCGACCAGGATGAAGAAGGGCACCACGATCTTGTACTCGGTGCCGACGAAGGCCAGGTTGCGCGGCAGCTCCAGCCACCCGGGGAAGTGCTGCTGAAAGGGGCGCAGCAGCACCGTCCAGTTGAACACCGCGAGCGTCTCGGCGAAGCCGACCACGAAGCCGCCGGCGATGGCCCCATAGGGGTGGCCCACGCCACCGACGATGGCCGCGGCGAAGATCGGCAGCAGCAGGAAGAAGCTCAGGTCGGGCTTGAAGGTCACGTCCAGCGACAGCAGGGTGCCGGCGATGGCGGCCAGGCTCCCGGCGATCACCCAGGTCACCGCCACGATGGTGTTGGTGTTGATGCCCGAGGCCAGGGCCAGGTCGGGGTTGTCGGACATGGCGCGCATCGCCTTGCCCAGCCGCGAGCGACTGAGGAAGAGGTGCAGCCCGACCACCGCGGCAATGGTCAGCACGAAGAGGATCACCTGCGGTTCGGTGACGATCACCGGGCGGGTGATCGCCTCGAAGGGCAGCTCGAGCCGGTAGATCTCCTTGCGCTCGCCGATGTAGAGGCTCCGGCCGCTGGTGCCGGCGAACAGCCGGATCACCCCCTGCAGCATCAGGGTCACGCCCAGCGAGGCGATCACCATGACGATCGGCTTGACCCCATGGGCGCGCAGCGGCTTGTAGAAGGCGCGGTCGACGCCCACGGCCAGCAGGGCGGTGAGCGCCATGGCCAGCGGCAGCATCACGACGGCGGTGGGCAGCCCCACGGCGCTGCCGACACCGGGAAAGGCCAGGGTCAGCAGCAGCACCATGGCGGCGCCGAAGGTCATCATGTCGGCATGGGCGAAGTGGGCGAAGCGCATGATGCTGAAGATCAGCGTCACGCCGACGGCCCCGATGGCGTAGATCGAGCCGGTCACGCTGCCGGCGACGATCACGTTGTTGATGAAGAAGACCAGTTCGTTCAAGGCGTTCTCTCCACGCTAGGATCGGCGTTCAGCCACCCAGGAAGCTTCTGGCGACCTCGGGGTCGGCCAGCAGGGCGGCGCCGGTGTCGGTGAAGCGGTTCTGGCCGGCGGCCAGCACGAAGCCCTTGTCGGCGATGGCCAGCGCCTGCTTGGCGTTCTGTTCCACCATCAGGATGCCGACGCCGGCGGCATTGATCTCCTTCACGCGCTCGAAGATCTCGTTCATGTAGAGCGGCGAGAGGCCGGCGGTGGGCTCGTCGAGCAGCAGCAGGCTGGGCTCGGCCATCAGCGCCCGGCCCATGGCGACCATCTGGCGCTGGCCGCCGGAGAGTTCGCCGGCGCTCTGGTGGCGCTTGTCGCGGAGCGGCGGGAAGAACGCGTAGACCTCCTCGAGCATGCGCTTGACGTTCTCGGGCTTGAGGTAGGCCCCCATCTCCAGGTTCTCCTGCACCGTCAGGCTCGGGAAGACGTTGTGCTCCTGGGGGATGAAGCCCATGCCCTTCTGCACCAGCTTGTTGGCCGGCAGGTTGTGGATCGGCTCGCCGCGCAGCAGGATCTCGCCCTGGCTGACGGCGAGCAGGCCGAACACGGCCTTGAGCATGGTCGACTTGCCGGCGCCGTTGGGGCCGACGATCACGCCGATCTCGTCGGCCTCGATCGCCAAGTTCACCCCGTTGAGGATGTTCATGCCGCCGTAGCCGCCGTAGACGTCGCGTGCTTCGAGTAGTGGCATCGATGTTCCCTGCGTCCTGTCTGTCTTGTTGTTGTCCGGGGGGATCGCCCTGGGGAGGCCGTCAGGCGGCGCCGGCGCCCTTCAGGCCACGCGGGAACCGAAGTAGGCCTCGATCACCCGGGGGTCGTTGCGGATCTCGGCGATGGTGCCCTCGACCATCACGCTGCCCTGGGCCAGCACGATCACCGGGTTGCAGAGCCGCGCGATCATGTCCATGTCGTGCTCGATGACCAGGAAGGTGTAGCCGAGTTCGCGGTTGAGGCGCTCGATGTTGCCCATCAGGTCGCCCAGCAGGGTGCGGTTGACCCCGGCGCCGATCTCGTCGAGCAGTACTATCCTGGCGTCGGTCATCATGGTGCGGCCGAGCTCGAGGAGCTTCTTCTGGCCGCCGGAGAGGTTGCCGGCCAGTTCATTGCGCACCTGGTGCAGGCCGATGAAGTCGACGACCTCGAGCGCCTTGCGGCGCACCTCGTCTTCCTGCCGACGCACCAGGCCGGGCTTGAACCAGGCATCGAAGAGACTCTCGCCGGCCTGGGAGGACGGCACCATCATCAGGTTCTCCAGCGCCGTCAACTGGGAGAATTCGTGGGCGATCTGGAAGGTGCGCAGCAGCCCCTTGTGGAAGAGCGTGTTGGCGGGCAGGCCGGTGATGTCCTCGCCGTCGAACAGCACCTGGCCGCTGTCCAGCGGCAGGGCGCCGGCGATGATGTTGAACAGGGTGGACTTGCCGGCCCCGTTGGGGCCGATGAGCCCGGTGATCGAGCCCTCCTCCACCCGGAGCGAGCAGTCGTCGATGACCTTGAGGCCGCCGAACGCCTTGTGCACGTGTCGAACGTCGATGATGGCTGCCATGACCGGCTCCGTTGTTGTTCTGTGGCGAGCCCGGAGTCCGCTACCCGGGCGTCGCTGTCGTACCGCAGGCATGACGGATCACTGTTCCTGGCTGCTCTCCGTCAGGAAGGTGCGGCCGGCGGCGAAGGCGCCGACGATCACCAGGGCGCCGATGGTCGGGATCAGGTAGCCGTCGACCTGCGGGATGGTGCGCAGGAACACGAAGGAGACCGCCGCCGGGGCCACGAAGCGCACCAGGAAGCGCCAGGCGGTGAACCAGGTCTCGCTGGTGCGCATCTCCTTCATCACCTCGGAGGGGGTCAGGGCCCAGCCGGCGAACAGGGCGATCAGCAGGCCGCCCAGCGGCATGAAGATGTTGGTGAGCAGCTCGATGAAGTCGAAGGCGCTGCGGCCGAACAGGGCGTGGAACAGCGAGCCCTCGGCCCAGAGGTTGAAGCTGACCACGGTGAGCAGGCCCAGTGCCCAGCTGGCCACCACCATGGCGAACACCGCCTGGGGGCGGGTCAGGTCGAAGCGCTCGACCAGGTAGGCGGCCACCGGCTCGATCAGCGAGATCGAGGAGCTGATCGCCGCCCCCAGCACCAGGATGAAGAAGACGCCGCCGATCAGCGCACCGAAGGGCATCTCGGCGAAGGCCAGCGGCAGGGTGACGAACATCAGGCCGGGGCCCTGCCCCGGGGCCAGGTCGGCGCCGAACACCAGCGAGAAGATCGCCAGGCCGGCGACCATGGCCACGGCGGTGTCGACGATGGCGATGGCGATGGCGGTGCGGGTCAGCGAGGCCTCGCTGGACATGTAGGCGCCATAGGCCATGATCGCGCCCATGCCGAGGCTCAGGGTGAAGAACGACTGGCCCATGGCCTGCAGCCAGCCCTCGAGGCTCAGGTCGGCAATGTTGAAGGTGAACAGGAAGCTGGCCGCGGCGCCGAAGTCGCCGTTGGCGATGCCATAGGCGAGCACCACCAGCAGGATCACGAACAGCGAGGGCATCATGATGCGCAGGCTGCTCTCGATGCCCTTGTGGATGCCCATGCCGACGATGAGGCCGGAGGCGATGATGAACAGGGTGTGGTAGAGGGTCAGCAGGCCCGGCGAGGCGAGCAGGGCATCGAAGCCGGCGCCGATGGTCTCGGCATCGGCCCCGGCGAGCGAGCCGGTGAGCATCTGCCAGGTGTAGTGGAGCGCCCAGCCGGCGATCACCGAATAGAAACTGAGAATCAGGAACGCCGAGGTGGCGCCCAGCCAGCCGATCGACTCCCAGGCCCGGGAGGTGCGGTGGGTCACGGTCAGGTGGCGCATGCCCATGATCGGGCTGCGGCGACTGTTGCGTCCGAGCATGGTCTCGGCGATCAGGATCGGGATGCCGACGGCGAAGATGGTCAGGGCATAGACCAGGATGAAGGCGCCGCCGCCGTTCTCGCCGGTGAGGTAGGGAAAGCGCCATAGATTGCCGAGCCCCACCGCCGAGCCGACGGCGGCCAGCAGGAAGGTGCCCTTGTGTGTCCAGACGTTGTGCGTGCTCATGAGGATTCCGGGTGTCCTGATCGGCCTTGTGGGCCCTGGGGTGGCCTCGTGGGCCGGAGCGTTCCGCAGCGGGGCATGCCCCGACGTTGGCGCAACTTTGCGGCATTACCCGGGCGCCTGACTAGTGGCCGATCGTTTAGGGTGCGTTAAGGGCACGCTATGGTATCGCCCCGGGGATCAGTCCTGTGCGTCATCATCGCCCTCGCGGGTCTCGCGATGCGGCTCCAGGGCACGGCTGGCGTCGGGCAGGCGCACGGTGTCGCCCAGGGCGAGCTTGCCGTGGGACTTCATGCGCCGGCCGTTGCCCAGGGCGATGATGGCGACTACCTCGCCGATGCTGGTGCCGTCGACGTAGGCCTCGACCCTGACCCGCACGATGGCGCCCTCGTGACGGGCCGAGAGGATGTCGCCGGGCCCCGGGTCGGAGTGGCCCGCGGGGTCCCGTTCGAAGTGGTGCATGACGCTGTCGGCACCGGGGTCGTCCCAGTCCACATGCTTGTGCATGACGCGGTCTCCTCTGCTGGCGGATGGCGTGCGGTGGCCATGCGACCCCGCTTCCCTGAGCCTAGCCGAGCAGACGGGAATGCCAAGGGGGCGTCGCTTACGGTAGGGCACAGCAAAAGGCCCGCCGGGGAGGCGGGCCTATCGGGGTATCCAGCGTTACTTCTTGCTGGCGCGCTTGCGCTCGTTCTCGGTGAGGTGCTTCTTGCGCAGGCGGATATGGTTGGGGGTGACCTCGACCAGCTCGTCGGAGTCGAGGAACTCGATGGCCTGCTCCAGGGTGAACTTCACCGGCGGCGTCAGCACGATGTTCTCGTCGTTGCCCGAGGCGCGCATGTTATCGAGCTTCTTGCCCTTGGTGGGGTTGACCACCATGTCGTTGGCGCGGCTGTTGATGCCCACCAGCATGCCTTCGTAGACCTCGGTGGCGTGGTCGATGATCAGCTTGCCGCGCTCCTGCAGGGCGTAGAGGGCGTAGGCCAGCGCCTTGCCGGGGACCATGGAGACCAGCACGCCGTTGCGCCGCTCGATGGAGGCATCGGGCTTGAGCGGGCCGTAGTGGTCGAAGCGGCTGGTGAGGATGCCGGTGCCCGAGGTCAGGGTCATGAACTGGCCGCGGAAGCCGATCAGGCCGCGCGCCGGGATCATGAAGTCCAGGCGCACCCGGCCCTTGCCGTCGGGGTTCATGTTGGTCAGCTCGCCCTTGCGGTAGCCGAGCTCCTCCATGATGGCGCCCTGGTGCTGCTCCTCGCAGTCGATGATGACTTCCTCGTAGGGCTCCTGCTTGACGCCGTCGATCTCGCGGATGATCACCTCGGGGCGACCCACGGCCAGCTCGAAGCCTTCGCGGCGCATGGTCTCGATCAGCACCGAGAGGTGCAGCTCGCCGCGGCCGGAGACCTTGAACTTCTCCGGCGTCTCGCCCTGCTCGACGCGCAGTGCCACGTTGTGGATCAGCTCCTGGTCGAGGCGGTCCTTGATATTGCGGCTGGTGACGAACTTGCCGTCCTTGCCGGCGAACGGTGAATCGTTGACCTGGAAGGTCATGGAGACGGTGGGTTCGTCCACGGACAGCGGCGGCAGGGCCTCGACGGCGGCCGGATCGCAGAGGGTGTCGGAGATCGACAGGTTGTCGATGCCGGTGATGCAGACGATATCGCCGGCGGTGGCCTCGTCGGTCTGCACGCGCTCCAGGCCCATGTGGGTCATCACCTGGCCGACCTTGCCCTTGCGGGTCTGGCCGTCGGTCCCCACGATCACGACCTGCTGGTTGGGCTTGACCGCGCCGCGCTTGATGCGGCCGAGGCCGATGACGCCGACGTAGCTGTTGTAGTCCAGTGCGGAGATCTGCATCTGGAAGGGGCCGTCGAGCTCGACCTTGGGCGGTTCGACGATGTCGACGATGGCCTGGAACATGGGGCTCATGTCGTCGGCCAGCGCCTCGGGGTCCATGCCGGCGATGCCGTTGAGGGCCGAGCAGTAGATGATCGGGAAGTCGAGCTGCTCGTCGGTGGCGCCGAGGTTGTCGAACAGGTCGAAGATCTGGTCGACGACCCAGTCGGCGCGCGCGCCCGGGCGGTCGATCTTGTTGACCACCACGATCGGCTTGAGGCCCTGGTCGAAGGCCTTCTGGGTCACGAAGCGGGTCTGCGGCATGGGGCCGTCGACGGCATCGACCAGCAGCAGTACCGAGTCGACCATGGACATGACGCGCTCGACCTCGCCGCCGAAGTCGGCGTGTCCCGGGGTGTCGACGATGTTGATGTGATAGGGGGTGCCGGAGGCGTCTTCCCAGCGGATCGCGGTGTTCTTCGCCAGGATGGTGATGCCGCGTTCCTTCTCCTGGTCATTGGAGTCCATGATGCGCTCCTGCCCCTCGGCCTTGCGGTCCAGGGTGCCGGACTGGCTGAGCAGCTTGTCGACCAGGGTGGTCTTGCCGTGGTCGACGTGGGCGATGATGGCAATGTTGCGAAGTTTCTCGATCACGACGCGATCCTGCTGGGAAAAAGTGGGGACGCATTATAGAGCCAGGGCGGTGGCCCCTACCAGCTCTGTCGGCGTGAATCGTGCGACACGAGGGCCGGGGCACGGGAATTCAGTGGCTTGGCGATGGCCGAAAATGTCGCTGCCGAGGAAAAACGCCCCGCCCCACCGAGGGGGCGGAGTCGCGGGGTCAGCCGCCGTCGATGGCCAGGCGCTGCTTGACCCGGCCGAAGGCCGCCAGGGCGAACTCCAGGTCGTCGCGGGTCAGGGCGGCGGACATCTGGGTGCGGATGCGCGCCTTGCCCTTGGGGACCACGGGGTAGGAGAAGGCGGTGACGTAGATGCCCTCCTCGAGCATGGCCTCGGCGAAGCGGCCGGCGACGGCGGCGTCGTGCAGCATCACCGGCACGATGGGATGCTCGCCGGGCAGCAGCTCGAAGCCGAGCCGCTCGAGCCCCTCGCGGAAGAAGGCGGTGTTGTCCTTGAGCCGGCGGCGCAGTTCAGCGGACTCGGAGGCCAGCTCCAGCGCCTTCAGGGCGCCGGCCACCACCGGCGGCGCGACGGTGTTGGAGAACAGGTAGGGGCGTGAGCGCTGGCGCAGCAGCTCGACCACCTCGCGCTTGCCGCTGGTGTAGCCGCCGCTGGCGCCGCCCAGTGCCTTGCCCAGGGTGCCGGTGGTGATGTCGATACGATCCATGCAGCCGCGGTACTCGTGCGTGCCGCGTCCGCCCTCGCCGAGGAAGCCGGTGGCGTGGCAGTCGTCGAAGTGCACCAGGGCGCCATGGCGCTCGGCCAGGTCGCAGATCTCGTCGAGCCGGGCGATGTAGCCGTCCATGGAGAACACGCCGTCGGTGGTGATCAGCTTGAAGCGGGCCCCGTCGCGGTCGGCGGCCTGGAGCTGCGCTTCCAGGTCGGCCATGTCGCTGTTGCGATAGCGGTAGCGCCTGGCTTTCGAGAGCCGTACGCCGTCGATGATGCTGGCGTGGTTGAGCTCGTCGGAGATCACCGCATCTTCCGGCCCGAGCAGGGTCTCGAACAGCCCGCCGTTGGCGTCGAAGCAGGAGGGGTAGAGGATGGTGTCCTCGGTGCCGAGGAACTCGCTGAGCTTGTGCTCCAGCTGCTTGTGCAGGGTCTGGGTGCCGCAGATGAAGCGCACCGAGGCCATGCCGTAGCCCCACCGTGCGAGGCCCTCCGCGGCGGCGGCGTTGACCGCCGGGTGCTGGGCCAGGCCCAGGTAGTTGTTGGCGCAGAGGTTGAGCACCTCCTGGCCGGCATCGATGCCGACATGGGCCCCCTGGGGGGTGGTCAGCTGGCGCTCGTGCTTGTAGAGCCCGGCCGCGTCGATGGCGTCGAGCTCATCGCGCAGGTGCTGTTGAAAGGATCCGTACATGTCATGACTCCCAGTCGAGAACGACCTTGCTCGCTTCCCCGCTCAGCATGGCATCGAAGCCGCGCTGGAACTCGGTGTAGGGCAGGCGATGGGTGATCACCGGCGAGATGTCGAGCCCGGATTCGACCATCACCGACATCTTGTACCAGGTCTCGTACATCTCGCGGCCGTAGATCCCCTTCAGCGTCAGCATGTTGAAGATCACGGTGTTCCAGTCGATGGCGATCTCCTCGGTGGGAATGCCGAGCATGGCCACCTTGCCGCCGTGGCACATGTTGGCCAGCATGTCGCGGAAGGCGGCGGGGCTGCCGGACATCTCAAGGCCCACGTCGAAGCCCTCGGAGAGCCCCAGTTCACGCTGCACGTCGGGGAGCTTCTCGTGGCGCACGTCCACGGTGCGAGTGGCGCCCAGGCGCTTGGCCAGTTCGAGGCGCCCCGGGTTGAGGTCGGTGACCACCACGTGGCGCGCACCGGCATGGCGGCACACCGCCGCGGCCATGGCACCGATCGGCCCGGCGCCGGTGATCAGCACGTCCTCGCCGAGCAGGTCGTACTGCAGGGCGGTATGCACGGCATTGCCCAGCGGATCGAACAGCGCGGCCACGTCGAGGTCGATACCCGGCTTGTGCTCCCAGACGTTGGACATCGGCAGGGCCACGTACTCGGCGAAGGCGCCGGGGCGGTTGACCCCCACGCCACTGGTATGGGCGCACAGGTGGCGGCGGCCGGCCAGGCAGTTGCGGCAGCGCCCGCAGACCACGTGGCCCTCACCGGAGACGGTCTGCCCCGGATGGAAGTCGTTGACGTTGGAGCCGACCTCGACGATCTCGCCGACGAACTCATGGCCCACCACCATGGGCACGGGGATGGTCTTCTGCGCCCAGCTGTCCCAGTTGTAGATGTGCACGTCGGTGCCACAGATGGCGGTGCGCTTGACCCGGATCAGCACGTCGTTGATGCCGATCTCGGGGTCGGGGACCTCCTCCAGCCACAGGCCCGGTGCGGCCTCTCGCTTGATCAGTGCTTTCATGACCCTACCCCCTTCCTGGATGTGTGTGCGTCAGGGCCCTGGCAATCCGTCGCAAGGCGTTTAGTATGAAGGAACAGTTTCCAGTATCGCAGAATAAGTATCACATACAAGAATATTTTCTTGCATAGTGGATTTCCGTCGTGAACGAGCCCGCGCCTTGCGGACACGAGACCCTGCGGCATGAGGCAAGCGCCGCACGAGCAAGAGGTGCCTTGATTGAACGGTAGAACAGTCTCTCGGGATCAGCACGGCGAGACGGGCAGCCAGGTGCTCTCCAGCCGCGTGACCGAGCTGCGCAAGAAACGCAACCTGACCCTGGAGCAGCTGGCGGCCGCCTCGGGGGTCAGCCGCTCGATGCTCAGCCAGATCGAGCGTGGCCGGGCCAACCCTACCCTGGCGGTGACCCTGCGCATCGCCCAGGCCTTCGGCCTGAACATCGGCGACCTGGTGGATCAGCCCTGGACCGCCTCGCGGATCGAGATCGTGCGCAGTGACGATGCCAACCAGATGTTTCGTGACGACCAGGAGTGCCGGATCCGCACGCTGTCCCCGCTGCATCTGGAGAAGAGCGTGGAGTTCTACGAACTGCGCATCGCGCCCGGTGCCCGGCTGCACAGCGCGCCGCACTTCGAGGGCACCCGCGAGCTGCTGACGATCACCCGAGGCTGTGCCCGGGTGCAGGCCGGCGACAATCGCTGTGCGTTGAGTCCCGGCGATTCGGCCCACTACCATGCCGACCAGGAACACACCATCGAGAACATCAGCGACGAGGAACTGGTGGGCTTCCTGGTCGTGACCTATCAGTGATGGCCGTGCATGCCGCCCGCCGACGCTGCCGCGGCGTCAGCCTCATCGGTACTGGACCCGAGCCTGGCAGGCGTGCAGCCGCTCCAGCAGCTCGGGGAGGGCCTTGGCGTCCAGGGAGGGGTCGAAACCGCCGATACGGTCGAACCATTCCCGGGCCACGCACAGGGTATCGGCGGGGGACGAGCGGCTTAGCCATCGCCAGAGGCGGGGCGCCGGGCCGCGGGGCCGTGCGGGCAAGACCAGGACATCCCAGCGGTGATGCTCGAGCCCTTCGGCAACCGCGTCGAGCCAGTCGGCAGGAAGGGGCAGGGCCGACGCGAGAAAGACCAGCACCGCCCCCTGGCTGCGCGCCACCGCGGCATTGAGGCGGTCGCCCAACGGCCCGTCCTCGCGGGGTAGCAGGCGGGCGCCGAAGCGAGAGGCGAGGCCCGGTAGCCGCGGATCACCGGTGTCGTCGACCAGCAACAGCTCGATACGACCGTCCCGGCCTTTCAGCAGCTTGTGGAGAGCCGCCAGGCGTCGAGGGAGTACGGTGCCCGTGGCGCGGGCATCGAGGAAAATGCTGCAGGCGAACATGCTCGGGCGCGCTCCGCTGGGCTGGACACCATGCCATGGCGCCGGGGTCGAAACGCGGGCGTTCCCTGACCGGTGCCTTCATGTAATAGAGTGTAGTTTTTGGTTGTTGAACGTATCAATGTGTTTTCTGGGTGGAAATCCTGAAGAGCGAGCAGGAGTTCTGCCCTGTCGTCGCATGAGCCGCGGCATCAGAAGAAGGCAGCTTCGGCTGGGAATGCGCCTCGCCCCATGTTGGTGCGCATGGGTGCTTTTGTGCGCCAATTTGGTGCCTGTGAGGGGGCTCAAGGGGCTTCTGCTGGGCGGGCGTGGCTGTCTTGGTGCAGAGGCGTGCTCCGTGATTCGGAAAAATATTCAATGAAATCGTCTGGTTGCTATTTGCCCACGCCATGCTGGTGCAATTCTGGCACGCTGTCTGCATTGATTTGGCCAGTGCCATGTTCGCGCATGGCGGTCGTGGGCAGTAGGCCTGCGACGTGCTAAAACTCTCGCTGGGACGACCAGCGCCAGTGGATCATCATCCCAACATATCGAGCCAAGCTCACAGTGGAGGACAACATGTCTGCCAAGACTCTCGCCCTGATCGAAGAACATGACGTCAAGTGGGTCGACCTGCGCTTCACCGACACCAAAGGCAAGGAGCAGCACGTCACCATTCCGTCCCGTGACGTCGACGAGGAGTTCTTCGAGAACGGGCAGATGTTCGACGGCTCTTCCATCTCCGGCTGGAAGGGAATCAACGAGTCGGACATGATCCTGCGCCCGGAAGACGGTACCGCCTTCCTCGACCCCTTCACCGAAGATGCCACCCTGGTGCTGCGCTGTGACATCATCGAGCCGGCTACCATGCAGGGCTACGAGCGTGACCCGCGCTCCATCGCCAAGCGGGCCGAGGCCTACCTGCAGTCCAGCGGCCTGGGCGATACCGCCTTCTTCGGCCCGGAGCCCGAGTTCTTCATCTTCGACGAGGTGCACTGGAAGGCCGACATCGAAGGCGCCATGTACAAGATCTCCTCCGAAGAAGGTGCCTGGGCCACCGACCGCCAGGTCGAGGGCGGCAACCTGGCGCACCGCCCGCGGGTCAAGGGTGGCTACTTCCCGGTGCCCCCGGTGGACAGCTTCCACGACATCCGTGGCGCCATGTGCAACACCCTGGAGGCCATCGGCCAGAGCGTCGAGGTGCATCACCACGAGGTGGCCAACGCCGGCCAGAACGAGATCGGCGTCAAGTTCAACACCCTGGTGAAGAAGGCCGACGAGCTTCAGGAGATGAAGTACGTCGTGCACAACGTGGCGCACGCCTATGGCAAGACCGCCACCTTCATGCCCAAGCCGCTGGTCGGCGACAACGGCAGCGGCATGCACGTCCACCAGTCGTTCTGGAAGGACGGCGTCAACCAGTTCGCCGGTGACGAGTACGCCGGTCTCTCCGAGATGGCGCTCTACTACATCGGTGGCATCATCAAGCATGCCCGTGCGCTGAACGCCTTCACCAACGCCTCCACCAACTCCTACAAGCGTCTGGTGCCGGGCTTCGAGGCGCCGGTGATGCTGGCCTACAGCGCCCGCAACCGTTCCGCTTCCATCCGCATTCCCTACACCGCCAGCCCCAAGGGCAAGCGCGTCGAGTGCCGCTTCCCGGACCCGACCGCCAACCCCTATCTGTGCTTCGCGGCGATGCTGATGGCCGGCATCGATGGCATCAAGAACAAGATCCATCCTGGCGATGCCATGGACAAGAACCTCTATGACCTGCCGCCGGAAGAGGGCAAGGCCGTGCCGACCGTGGCCAACAGCCTGGATCAGGCCCTGGAGGCGCTGGACGCCGATCGTGCCTTCCTCACCGAGGGTGGCGTCTTCACCGACGACATGATCGATGCCTACATCGAACTGAAGATGGAAGACGTGGAACGCATCCGCATGTCCACCCATCCGGTCGAGTTCGACATGTACTACAGCTGCTGATACGGCGTGCGGCCGACCGTCCGGCCCTGCGGGGCCGGACGGTGCGACGACGCCTGATGCATTGACCGTAAAGGGGTTCCGCCATGGCGGAACCCCTTTCTTTCGTACACTATCCAAGAAGCAGCAGGGGCAACCCAAATGAGCGACCAGGCCGGTGTCCCCGGATGACATCGGCATCGACGCAGGGGGAGAGGCATGAACAAGGTACTCGGGGTATTGGCGCTCGGGCTCGCGGTGAGTCTTGCGGCCCAGGCCCAGACCATCTACCGCACCACCGATGCCCAGGGCAACGTGACCTTCACCGACAATCCCGAACGCGGCGGTGAAGAGGTCGAACTGACGCCGCTCACCGTGGTGCCCTCCCGCGAGGTGCGCCAGGAGCAGGTCGTGCCGCGGGTCGACGGCAGCCGTGCCGCGGCGGCCTCGCCGGGGCAGCCCTTCATGCCCTACGACAGCTTCCGGATCCTCGCGCCGGCCCATGAGGAGACGCTGCCCACCGGCCATGCCGGCAATGTCGAGGTCGAGCTCGGCATCGTGCCCGAGCTGCGCGAGGACCACCGGGTGCGGCTGCTGCTGAATGGCCAGGTCAGTCAGTCGGCGATGCACACCAGCGCCTTCATGCTCACCAACCTCGACCGCGGTGAGCATCAGTTGCAGGCCGAACTGCTCGATGCCGGGGGTGAAGTCCGCCACCGCACCTCGCCGGTGACCCTCTACGTGCAGCGGGCCAGCGTCAACCTGCCCCAGAACCCCAACCGCCCCGATTAGCTGCCCCTTCGCCGGGCACCCCGGCCGTTGTGCCCGGACGGCAGCCCGAGGCCCTGTCGTGACGTGTCCCGTGACGACAGGGTCGTCGATCCCATGGATCGCGCCGAGCGGATTCGCCGCCGCGTCGATCTGGAGTTCCAATCCCTCGACCCGCAGGAGCGGCGTCGCGAGAGGCGTCGCCTCGAGCGCCGTTCGCCCGTCCGTGACGAATTCAAGCGGCACCCGCCTCCCCGCTTCGACAGGCAACGACGCATCGCCCCCCATCACCCCTGAGGCCACGGCGGTCGCCTGCCTCGAGCCTTCATTCCCGCTACTGGTGCAACGGGGCGACAGTCTGGCCTGCTTTCGTGCGTCTCCTGGTGTCATGCACTATTGTGGTGCACTAAGGGGGTGCATCAGGGCACCGAAACGGCGCCAGGGCGCCCTTTCTGGTGCTGGCGCGCTTCTTGCAGTGCTATTGGCAACACGCCCTGCCATGTCCGGACGGGGCGGTGGGAGTCGAAGGATCACTGCCCTTCCATGGACGGTGAGCGGGACAACGCCATGATTCGAGAAGGCCCGATGTATCAACGCTTGATGGAGCACCTGACCACGGCCGTGTTGTTGCTGGATGGCCAGTTGCGCCTGTGCTGGATGAACCCGTCGGCCGAGGCCCTGCTGGCCGTCAGCCTGAGCCGGGTCGAGGGCATCGAGTTCACCAGCGTGGTGGGCAGCGAGGAGGGCATCGGCGAGGTGCTGGGCAAGGCCCGCAACGAGTTCCACCCCTTCACCCAGCGTGAGGCGCGGCTGGTGGTCGGGGGCGAGGTGCTCACGGTGGACTACACGGTCACGCCGCTCAGCGCCGACGAGCTGCTGCTGGAGATCGAGCCGCGTGACCGGTTGATGCGTATCTCCCGGGAGGAGGCCCTGCTGTCCCGCCAGGAGACCATCAAGGTGCTGGCCCGCGGGCTGGCCCACGAGGTCAAGAACCCCCTGGGCGGCATCCGTGGCGCCGCCCAGCTGCTGGAGCGTGACCTCGACGATCCAGGGCTCAGGGAATTCACCCATATCATCGTCGAGGAGGTCGACCGCCTGCGCGACCTGGTCGACTCCATGCTCGGCCCCAACCGGCTGACCCGCCATGAGCCGCTGAACATCCACAAGGTGCTGGAGCGAGTGCGTTCGCTGCTGGCCGTCGAGCAGCCCGGGGTGGAGATCGAGCGTGACTACGACCCCAGCCTGCCCGATCTCGCCGGCGACGAGGCACAGATGATCCAGGCGACGCTCAACGTGGCCCGCAACGCCGTGGAGGCGATGACCGAGGCCGGCATTCCCGAGCCGCGGCTGGTGCTGCGGACCCGGGCCCGCCGCCAGTTCACCCTGGGCGCCGAACGCCACCGGCTGGTCTGCGAGGTGGCGATCATCGACAACGGCCCCGGTATCCCCGAGGCGCTGCGCGAGACGCTGTTCTACCCGATGGTCTCGGGACGGGCCGACGGCAGTGGCCTGGGGCTGTCCATCGCCCAGTCGATCCTGCACCAGCACCAGGGGCTGATCGAGTGCGACTCTTCGCCCGGCCATACCGAATTCCGATTGCTGATTCCGCTGGAGAAGCGCCATGACTGATGTCGCACGTGTCGTGATCGTCGACGACGATCGCGCCATTCGCTGGGTGCTGGAGCGCGCCCTGGCCCAGCCCGACCTGGAGGTCGAGTGCATCGAGCGCGCCGATACCGCCCTCGGCCGCCTGCTCGACGATCCCCCCGACGTGCTGGTCACCGATATCCGCATGCCGGGCATCGATGGCCTGGACCTGATGTCGCGGGTGCGCGAGGCCCATCCCGACCTGCCGGTCATCGTGATGACCGCCCATTCCGACCTCGAGAGTGCCGTCGCCTCCTACCAGGGCGGCGCCTTCGAGTACCTGCCCAAGCCCTTCGACGTCGACGAGGCGCTGGCCCTGGTGCGCCGCGCCGTGGCCCATGCCCGCGAACGCAAGCGCCCGGTGAGCGTGCCCGAGGGGCTCGATGCCGAGATCATCGGCGAGGCGCCGGCGATGCAGGAGGTGTTCCGCGCCATCGGCCGGCTGTCGCACTCGCACATCACGGTGCTGATCAACGGCGAGTCGGGGACCGGCAAGGAGCGCGTCGCGCGCGCCCTGCACCAGCACAGCCCGCGTGCCGGTCAGCCCTTCATTGCGCTGAACATGGCGGCGATTCCCCGGGACCTGATCGAGTCCGAACTGTTCGGCCACGAGAAGGGCGCCTTCACCGGTGCCACGGCAAGCCGCCAGGGGCGCTTCGAGCAGGCCAACGGCGGCACCCTGTTCCTCGACGAGATCGGCGACATGCCCGCCGAGACCCAGACCCGGCTGCTGCGGGTGCTGGCCGACGGCGAATTCTATCGGGTCGGTGGCCACACCCCGGTGAAGGTCGACGTGCGGATCATCGCCGCCACCCACCAGAACCTGGAGACGCTGGTGGACGATGGTCGCTTCCGCGAGGACCTCTTTCACCGCCTCAACGTGATCCGGGTGCACCTGCCGAAGCTGGCCGAGCGGCGCGAGGACATCCCGCGGCTGGCACGCCACTTCCTGGCCGAGGCGGCCAAGGAGCTCTCGACCGACGGCAAGGTGCTGACCGCCGAGGCCGAGGCGCACCTGACCCGGCTCTCCTGGCCGGGCAACGTGCGCCAGCTCGAGAACACCTGCCGCTGGCTGACGGTGATGGCCTCGGGCCGTGAGGTGCTGATCGAGGACCTGCCGCCGGAGCTGCGCGACGGCGGCGGTGAGGCCGCCACCGGCGACTGGCGCGCGGCCTTCCGCGACTGGGCCGACCGGGCGCTGGCCGCGGGGCACACCCACCTGCTCGAGGAAGCCGTGCCGGACTTCGAGAAGATCCTCATCGAGACGGCGCTCAAGCACACCGGGGGGCGCAAGGGCGAGGCCGCCGAGCTGCTGGGCTGGGGGCGCAATACCCTGACGCGAAAGCTCAAGACGCTGCTGCCGGCGCTGGCCGACGGCGACTGAGCCGATCGGGCTGGGCGACGGCTGCCGGGGCTGCCAGAATGGGGCTCTCAAGGAGAGACCGCCCATGACGCAGATGAACTGGGAGCGGCTGCTCGATCCGAGTCGCCTGCACGACAAGCGTGGCGAACGCCCCGGCGGGGCCCGCGACGAGATCGGCCGCAGCCCCTTCCACAAGGACCACGACCGGATCGTCTTCGCCGGGTCCTTCCGCCGCCTGGGGCGCAAGACCCAGGTTCACCCCCTCACCGACAACGATCATATCCACACCCGGTTGACCCACTCGCTGGAGGTGGGCTGCGTGGGCCGCTCGCTGGGCATGATCGTCGGCGAGCTGCTGCGCGACCGGCTCCCCGACTGGATCACCCCGGCGGACATGGGGGTGATCGTCCAGGCGGCCTGCCTGGGGCACGACATCGGCAACCCGCCCTTCGGTCATGCCGGCGAGTACGCCATCCGCGACTGGTTCAAGCGTGCCGAGGCCGATGGCAGCGGGCTGCTCGAGGGGCTCTCCGAGCTCGAGCGCGAGGATCTGCTGACCTACGAGGGCAACGCCCAGGGCTTCCGCATCGTCACCCAGGTCGAGTACAACCAGTTTCGCGGCGGCATGCGCCTGACCACGGCGACCCTGGGCACCCTGCTCAAGTATCCGTGGACCGTGGAGCACGGCGGGGTGGCCGGCAAGTTCGGCTGCTACCAGAGCGAGCGGGCGCTGCTCGCCGAGGTGGCCGAGCGCCTCGGCCTGCTGCCCCGCGGCGAGGGGCGCTGGTGCCGCCACCCGCTGGCCTGGCTGGTGGAGGCCGCCGACGACATCTGTTATGCCCTGCTCGACCTGGAGGATGGCCTGGAGATGGGCATCCTGCGCTTCGACGAGGTGGCCGAGGTGCTGACCCAGATCGCCGGGGGCGCGCCGCCCGACTACGCCGAGATGCAGCGCGACGGCGTCTCCCAGCGGCGGCGCATCGCCGCCCTGCGCGGGGCGGCCATGGAGCGGGCGGTGAACGACGTGGGGGCGGTCTTCGTCCAGCACGAGGCGGAGCTGCTGGGCGGGCGCCTGCAGGAGGACCTGCTGGAACTCTGCCACCCGGACCTGGGCTGGGGCGTCAAGGCGGCCAAGCAGCTCGCCCGGGAGCGCATCTTCCAGAACGAGCGCAAGGCCAAGCTGGAGATCGGCGCCTACACGACGCTGGGGATTCTGCTCGAGGCCTTCATCGGCGCGGCCCATGAGCTGCACCACACCGGCCGCTCCACCTTCAAGCACCAGCGGGTGCTGGCACTGATCGGCGAGAACACGCCGCGGCCCTCCTGGCCTCTGTACGACAGCTACCGGCGCATGCTCGACTTCATCGGTGGCATGACCGACCACTACGCCGTGGACCTGGCCCAGGAGATGGGCGGGCGGCTGAGGGGGGACTGAGCCGATGGCGACGAGCTGGATGCGGCGCACGCTCGGCGCGCTGGCAATCCTGCTGCTGGCGGTAGCCGCCGCGGCCGACGCACCGCAGAGCCCGCTCAAGGGCGAAGGCTTCGCACACTACACCCTGGCGCTGACCTGGCACCCCGGGTTCTGCGAGAGCCGCTCGCGTCCGCCACGGGAGTGTCGCGAGCCCGCACTGCGCCGGGGCGCCGAGCGGGGCTTCGTGCTGCATGGCCTGTGGCCCTCGCTGCCCGAGCGCTTCGCCGCCCAGGGCGTCGACCGGCGGCGCTGGTGGCAGGAGGGCTGCTTCCTCGAGCGGCCACGTGCCGACGGGAGTTTCTGCCGGGCCCACCCGCCGCTGGAGCTGCCCGAGGCGCTCGACGAGTCCCTCGATGCTGCCATGCCGGGGCGTGCCAGCTGCCTGGAGCGCTATCAATTCGCCAAGCATGCCGCCTGCCTCGACCTTCCCGAGGCGGACTACTTCGCCGCTTCCGTGGCGCTGGTCGAGGCGGTCAACGCGAGTGCCTTCGGCGCCTTCGTGGCGCTCAACCAGGGCGGCGAGGTAGGGCGCAACGACCTGATCCACGCCTTCGAGGCGGCCTTCGGCGAGGGCAGCGGCCGGGCGCTGCGACTGGAGTGCCGCGGGCGCGGCAATCGCCTGCTGACCGAGGTGCGTATCGCCATCGCGACCGATCGCCTCGCGGACTTTCCGGCCGCCGGGAGCCTGGCCCGCCAGGACCGCGGGCGCTGTGCGGCGCGGGTGCGTATCGCGACGTTCTGATCAGATCGATGGGCCCTGCAACTGCCCGTCGTCGAGCTGGGCGGCCCGCTCCAGCAGCGCGGCGATCACGGCGCCGTGGGTGGCGTCGTCGATCTCGCCCAGGTGGGTGCGGATGAGTCGGGCCGAGAGGTCCTCGCCACTGATCACCATCAAGTCGCTCGCCGCCCCGCTGGTGTCGATGTCCCAGCCGGGCAGTGTCAGTACACCCATCACCGCCACCTGCCGGCCGGTGCGCTTCTGCAGCCAGGCGGCCAGCCAGCGGGTGGCCTGGCGGGTCTTCAGCAGCGGCTGGCGCTCGCTCCAGCCCGGGAAGCGCAGGCGCTCGCGCTCTACGCTGACCACGTTGATCTCGCGGCCGTCGGGGGTGAAGGGACGAGTGCGGGCGCGGGTCTCGACCACGAAGACCCCGTGGGGCGTGACCGCCACATGGTCGATGGTGTAGCTGTCGGTGGGGACATCATGGAAGACATAGTAGGGATGGGCCTCGGGGCGGATCAGCGTCTCGAGCTCCTGGCCCACCGCCAGTTCACAGGCCAGCCCCAGCTTGAGCCGCCGGATACGCTGGAAGTCGCGGATCAGCAGCAGGCAGAACACCAGCACCAGCACGGTGCTGAGCGCCCCGTAGAGGGCCCACTCGATCCAGTTCTGCTGGCTGGCGAAGAGCATCCGGCCCATGCCGTAGACCAGCGGCGCCAGGGTGACGATGGGCCCGAGGGCGCCGTCGAGGAAGAGCCCGGCGAAGGCGCGATCGAGCCGGTCGCGCAGTGCCTGGCCCGGTTCGCGCAGGGTGTGGGCATCGAAGGGCGAGCGCACCCGGGCGTCATGCAGGTTGCGCAGCGCCAGCACGATCACCGCCGTGGCGGCCAGGGGGAAGAGGAAGATCAGGGGAAGCAGGTATTCCAGCCAGGCCATCGGGTTTCCTTGCCCAAGGGGGGGACCCACCCATTCTAGACAACCTCGCCCCCTCGGGGCCATGCTCGGGACTCATACGGTAGCGGCAGGGTGTCTTCATGCAACAGCCTCTCTCCGCGGCGAGGGTCTCCGATCTGGCGGCGCTGACCGCCTTCGTGTCGCGCCACCCGCGCCTGGCGGTGCTCACCGGGGCCGGTGTCAGTACCGCCAGCGGCATCCCCGACTACCGCGACGAGCGGGGCGATTGGAAGCGTTCGCCGCCGATGCAGCACCAGCGGTTCATGACCAGCCATGCGGCCCGGCAGCGCTACTGGGCCCGGGCCCTGGTGGGCTTCCGCGCGCTCAGCGAGGCGCGGCCCAACGCGGCCCATCGGGCCCTGGCCCGGCTCGAGGCGATGGGGCTGGTGGAGGGGGTGATCACCCAGAATGTCGATGGCCTGCACCAGTCGGCCGGATCGCGCCGGGTGATCGACCTGCACGGGCGGGCCGACCTGGTGCGCTGCATGAACTGCAACGCCCGGCGCATGCGCCATGTCCTGCATGATGAGCTGGCGCGCTGCAACCCTCGCTGGGCGACCACGGGGGGCAGCGTCGGGCCGGACGGCGATGCCGACCTGGAGCGGGACTTCTCGAGCTTCGAGGTGCCGAGCTGTACGCGCTGCGGCGACGGGATCTGGAAGCCGGACGTGGTGTTCTTCGGTGACAGCGTGCCGCAGGCGACGGTGGCGGCGGCCCAGGCGCTGCTCGACGCCAGCGAGGCCCTGCTGGTGGTGGGGTCGTCGCTGATGGTCTATTCGGGATTTCGCTTCGCCCGGGCCGCGGTCCGAGCCGGCAAGCCGGTTGCCTGCCTCAACCTGGGGCGTACCCGGGCGGACGACCTCTATGCACTCAAGGTCGAGGCGCCCGCCGACGAGGGGCTCTCGGCGCTGGTGGCGGCCCTCAGCGGCGCGGTGCCAGCGGCAGCTCGATGACGCCTTCGGCGTCCCGCTCGCTCGGTGATACCGGTTCCGGGCTGGCGTGGGTCACCCGGCCCGCCTCGCGAAGTTCCGCATGCAGCCGTGCTGCACCGGCCCGCTCCAGGGCGCGGCGGTCGACCTGCAGCACCACCGGCCAGGGAGAGCCCCCGAGCCCGCTGGCGCTGGTCTCGGCCAGGGTGCCGCTGCCATCGCTGGCCTCGAGGCGCACCCTCAGCTCGGCATCGGCCGCCGGTGACAGCGGCGCTTCCGGTGCCACTTGGGTACGCAACAGCTCGAAATCGGGTGTGCCGGCGCAGCCGGCGAGTGCCAGTGTCGCCACCAGCCCCAGGGCGATGACGAGGGGCCGGGTCAGGGATCGGGTCGCTATCATGGTCTGCACCCTCCTCAGCCGCCGGCCAGCTTGACGGTGAAACCGCGGCCTTCCAGCTCCGCCTTGAGTACCTCGCGGTGGTCGCCCTGGATCTCGATGATGCCCTCCTTGACCGCTCCTCCGGTGCCGCAGCGCTTCTTCAGTGCCTTGGCCAGTGCCTTGAGCTCGGCCTCCGCCAGTGGCACGCCCGAGACGG
This sequence comes from Halomonas heilongjiangensis, assembly GCF_002879645.1. GTDB lineage: Bacteria > Pseudomonadota > Gammaproteobacteria > Pseudomonadales > Halomonadaceae > Halomonas > Halomonas heilongjiangensis. The sequence continues at coordinate 49,155 of NZ_PNRE01000052.1, forward strand.
TGGTCACGCCCTTGCCCTTGCGACCGCTGGTCTCGCGGCGAATACGCACGATGCCGTCGAGCGCCGCCAGGCGGGCCGCATCGGCCTGCTCGGCACAGCGGCAGTCATCCAGGGGGTGGCGGCAGTCGGGGCAGATGTCGCCATGCTCGGTGGAATACACCAGGCCGCGAAGCTGGTCCTGCAGGGAGGCCATGCCGGGCTCCTTTCTTCGAGAGTGTCGGCCCGATGATAGCGCCCGCGGCGCCGGCTTGCATGGCGTGCGGGCACTCAGGAAAACGAGACGGCCATGCGGCGGGCCTTGACCAGCCGGGCGACGATCGTCGGCAGCTGGAACATGCTGCTGATCATGATGGCGCCCTCCGGGGTCTCCTCCGCATCCGGGTAGCGGTTGAGGTGGATCACCGTCATGCCGGCCGCCAGTGCCGCCCTGACGCCGACGATGGAGTCATCGATGGCCACGCAGTCTTCCGGCGCATGGCCCATCACGCTGGCGGCATGCAGAAAGAGGCAGGGGTCGGGTTTCCAGCACTTGGCGGTGTAGCCGCTGAACAGGCGATCGTCGAAGCATTCGGCCAGGCCGCTGCTCTTCAGCGAGGCGCGGATCTTGGTTTCCGGGCCGTTGGAGACCACCGCCATCGGGTGGCCGGCCAGGGCGGCGAGGGCCTCGGGGGCACCGGGTACCGGCAGCAGCTCGGTCTCCAGGCGACGCATCAGGTTGCGGCGCATCTCGACTTCCATGGTCTCGAGGTGGTCGGGGTCGACCTGGCCATGGCGGCTCTGCAGCTCGGCGACGATATGGCGGAAGCGGGTGCCGCGGAATTCGCCCATGTAGTCGCTGGCGAGGAAGGGCAGGCCGACGGCACTCAGGGCGTTGGCCATCTCGGCGGCCAGCAGCGGTTCGCTGTCGACCAGGGTGCCATCACAATCGAAGAGCAGGCAGGGAGCGTATGCCATCGCCGGTCATCTCGCGCAGGTCATGGACGGACAGTAAACAGTGTCACTGATATCGGCAGGCCTCGGCTTTCATTGAGGGCTGGTGCGCCACATATCTTTACGAACGCTGTTTCCAAACAGTATTGCCGTATTTTCCCGGTTCTTCAAGGTGCGACCAAGGTCGAATTCATCCGGGCTTCTATTTTTTTCGCCATACTACCATACTAGTCATATCAGCCGATGAGTACCGGCAACGCACAACATGGTCGGGGAGTCGCCATGAATACCAGCTTGCAGGCCCTGTGGCAGGACACACGAGACGAGGGCTCGGTGCGCCAGCGTCTTCATCAGGTGCTGCGCCAGTCGATCATTCGCATGGTGCTGGCGCCGGGCCAGGCGCTCTCCGAAAAGGAGATCGCCGAGACCTTCGCGGTGAGCCGCCAGCCGGTCAGGGAAGCCTTCATCCGCTTGTCCGAAGCCGGCCTGGTGGAGGTGCGGCCACAGCGCGGTACCTACGTGGTGAGGATCTCCCGCCAGGCCGTGCTCGAGGCGCGTTTCGTCCGTGAGGCGGTCGAGGTGGCGGTGGCCCGGGAGGCCGCCGAGTGCGGGCTGGCGCCGCGCACCCTGGGGGAGCTGAACGAGCTGATCGAGCGCCAGCGGAACTGCATCGAGCCGCAGGACCACGACCGCTTCTTCCTGCTCGACGAGGCCTTCCACCGCGCCCTGGCGCTGGGCACGGGGCATACCACTGCGTGGCGGGTCACCGAGGACGTCAAGGCACAGCTCGACCGGGTTCGCTACCTGAGCATCCCGGACTCGACGCCGATCCTCAAGCTGACCGACCAGCACCAGGCGATCGTCGATGCCATCGCCGCCCGGGACCCCGACCTCGCTGCCCGGGCGATGGGCCTCCATCAGCAGGAGATCCTGCAGTCGCTGCCCGAGTTGATGCGGCGCTTTCCCGAGATGTTCGACACCCGGCAGACCCCGTCACTCGTCGCGGAGGCGCGCCCATGAAGATCAGCGACGCCTATGTGATCGTCACCTCGCCGGGACGCAACTTCGTCACCCTCAAGATCGTCACCGACGAGGGCGTCTACGGCATCGGCGACGCCACCCTCAACGGCCGGGAGCTGGCCGTGGTCGCCTATCTCGAGGAGCACGTGCTGCCTGCCCTGATCGGCCGCGACGCCAGCCGCATCGAGGACATCTGGCACTATCTCTATCGCGGCGCCTACTGGCGCCGCGGCCCGGTGACCATGGCGGCGATTTCGGCCGTCGACCTGGCGCTGTGGGATATCAAGGCCAAGGCGGCGAACATGCCCCTCTACCAACTGCTCGGCGGCAAGAGCCGCGAGCGGGTGATGACCTATGCCCACTGCACCGGACGCGACATCGACGGCTGCCTGGACGAGGTCGAGAAACATATTGCGCTGGGCTACCGGGCGGTCCGGGTTCAGGCCGGGGTGCCGGGGATTCCGACCATCTACGGCGTGGCCAAGCGCGAAGGCGAGCGCTACGAGCCCGCCGACGCCGAATTGCCCGCCGAGCACGTGTGGAGCACCGAGAAGTACCTCAATCACGTGCCCAAGCTGTTCGCCGCGGTGCGCGAGCGCTTCGGCGACGACATCCACCTGCTGCACGACGTTCACCATCGGCTGACACCCATCGAGGCGGCACGCCTGGGCAAGGCGGTGGAGCCCTACCACCTGTTCTGGCTGGAGGACTGCGTGCCGGCCGAGAACCAGGAGAGCTTCCGGCTGATTCGCCAGCACACCACCACGCCGCTGGCGGTGGGCGAGGTGTTCAACTCGATCCACGACTACCGCGAGCTGCTCGAGAACCAGTGGATCGACTACATCCGCACGCCGCTCTCCCACGGCGGCGGCCTCACCCATGTGCGGCGCATCGCCGACCTGGCCGGGCTCTATCACGTGCGCACCGGCTTCCACGGGCCGACGGACCTGTCGCCGGTGTGCCTGGGCGCGGCCATCCACTTCGATACCTGGGTGCCCAACTTCGGCATCCAGGAGCACATGCCCCACACCGCGGAGACCGATGCGGTCTTTCCCCACGACTACCGCTTCGAGGACGGCCACTTCCTGGTCGGCGAGGCGCCGGGACACGGCGTCGACATCGATGAGGCGCTGGCCAAGCAGTACCCCTACAAGCGTGCCAGCCTGCCGGTCAACCGGCTGGAAGACGGCACCCTATGGCACTGGTGAGGAGACGAACATGAAGGCATTCCAGGTCAATGCGCCGCTGGACTATCGGATCGCCGACGTGGCGGTTCCCACGGCCGCCCCCGGCGAGGCGCTGGTCCGCGTCGCCTATGCCGGTATCTGCGGGTCGGACATGCATATCATCCATGGCGACAACGCCTTCGTGCGCTTTCCGCGCATCACCGGCCATGAGTTCGCCGGGATCGTCGAGGCGGTGGGGGAGGGCGTCGACGGGGTGGCGGTGGGCGATCGCGTCTGCATCGATCCGGTGATCAGCTGTGGCCACTGCTACCCCTGTCGCATCGGGCGGCCCAACGTCTGCACCTCGCTGGAAGTGATCGGCGTGCATCGCGATGGCGGCTTCGGGGAGCGCGTCGCCGTGCCGGCGGCCAACCTGCACCGGCTGCCGGACGGCCTGGCGCTGGATGTCGCCGCCCTGGTCGAGCCCTACAGCATCGCCGCCAACGTGCTCGACCGCATGCAGCCGCAGCCGGGCGATCGCCTGCTGGTGTACGGCGCCGGGGTGATCGGCCTGACCGTGCTGCAGATGGCGCGGGCCAGGGGGATCGAGGAGGTGATCGTCAGCGACGTCATCGACGAGCGCCTGGCCACGGCCCGTGAGCTGGGCGCGTGGCGCACCCTTGACGGCAGCCGCGACGACGTCGAGGCGGAGGTGATGCGCCTCACCGACGGCGAGGGCGTGCCGCTGATCGCCGATGCCGCCTGCGTGCCGGCACTGCTGCCGCAGATGCTGCGCCTGGCCTCGGCGGCGGGGCGCATCGGCCTGCTCGGCTTCAACCCCACCCCCAGCGACCTGGTGCAGCTCGAGGTGATCAAGAAGGAGCTGACCCTGGTCGGGTCGCGGCTCAACAACCGCAAGTTTCCGGAGGTGCTCGAGCTGCTGGCGTCCGGTGCCCTCGATGGTGCGGCGCTGGTCAGCCATCGGCTGCCGTTCGACGAGATGCCCGGCGCCATCGAGATGCTCGACCACCATCCCGAAAGGGCCCGCAAGGTGCTGATCGAGATCGGCATCTGAGGACCAACGGCATATGCCATGCCGCAAGCACTGCCATCACAACTCACAAACCGCATGTGCAGGAGTCAACGCCATGATCAAGCGACTCATCACCGGTGCCGTACTCGGCGCCGCCCTGATCGGCAGCCAGGCCGCCCTGGCCGCCGACTACACGCTGCGCTTCGGCCACCTGGCCAACGAGCAGAACATCTGGCACCAGGCCGCCGAGAAGTTCAAGGAGGAGGTCGAGGCCAACTCCGACGGGCGCATCGAGGTACGCATCTATCCCAATGAGCAGCTCGGCAGCGAGATGGATGTGATCAACAGCATCCAGTTGGGTACCGCCGAGATGACCATCACCGGCGAGAGCCTGCAGAACTGGGCGCCCAAGGCGGCGATGATGGCGGTGCCCTACGCCTTCCGCGATTCCGAGCATCTGCAGGCCGCGGTGAGTGGCGAGATCGGCGAGGAGATCGAGGCGCAGATCACCGAGCAGGCCAACCTGGTGCCGCTGGCCTGGTTCGAGCGCGGTCCCCGCGAGCTGACCGCCAATCGCCGTGTCGAGCATCCCGACGACCTCGACGGCATGCGCCTGCGGGTGCCCAACGTGCCGCTGTTCGTCGATACCTGGGAGGCGCTGGGCGCGCGGCCGACGCCGATGGCCTTCAGCGAGGTGTTCACCGCCCTGCAGCAGAACACCATCCAGGCCCAGGAAAACCCGCTCAGCCTGATCGAGAGCGCCAGCTTCTATGAGGTGCAGGACTACGTGAACCTCACCGGCCATGTGCGTAGCTGGATCTATGTGGTGATCGGTCGCAATACCCTGGAGAGCATGCCCGACGACCTGCAGCAGGTGGTCTTCGATGCCGCCGAGGTGATGCAGGACTACCAGGCCGAGTTGTTCGAGGAGGACCAGCGGCGTCTCGAGCAGGCCCTGACCGATCGCGGCATGGAGTTCGTCGAGGTCGATATCGAGGCCTTCGCCGAGAAGGCGCGGCCGGCGGTGCTGGAAGCGCTGGATGACGAGCAGCGCGCGCTGTTCGACGCCATCCAGGACCTGTGAGCCATGGGGGCGGGCACGGCGTTGCCCGCCCCGCGAGGGGCACGCCAATGACGACACCCGAACACAAGGCCCTCGAGCAGGAGGCCATCGACAGCCTCGACACCCTCTCGGTGGTGCCCGCCTTCCGAGGGCAGGTGGGGCGCCTGATCGGCTGGATCGATGCGCTATTCACCGGCTTGGCGGTGATGGCCCTGGTGGCGATCGCCGGCACCGTGCTGCTGCAGATTTCCGGCCGCCTGTTCCTGCCGTTCCCGATGGCCTGGACCGAGGAGCTGTCGCGCTACCTGTTCGTCTACATGGTGGCGCTGTCGGCGGGGGTGGTGCTGCGCCGTAACCGCAACGTCAACGTCGAGCTGTTCCATCACTGCCTGGGGCCCCGGGCCCGGGCCGGTTACCAGGCGCTGGTGTGTCTGCTGATCGGCGGCTTCGCCTGGATCGTGCTGCCCTATGCCTGGCAGTACGCCCAGAACGGCGCCTGGCAGACCTCGCCGACGCTCAAGGTGCCCATGCTCTACATCTTCTTTTCCACCGTGGTGATGTTCGTGCTGCTGCTGGTCTACAGCGCCATCGGTTTTCTGGAGGGCATGGCCGCCATGCTGCGCCGGCCCGCCGACCACGACGCGGAGGCACGCTGAATGGAAGTCATCCTGCTGTTCACCACCTTTCTGGTACTGCTGGTCGTCGGCCTGCCGATCGCCTTCGCCCTGGGCATCGCCTCGCTGGTCTATCTGCTGCTGGAAGGCATCTCCCTGACCATCGTGCCGCAGCGCATGTACGCCGGTATCGATACCTTCGTGCTGCTGTGCATTCCCGGCTTCGTACTGGCCGGCAACCTGATGAACGTCGGCAACATCACCGAACATATCATTCGCTTCTCCAATGCCCTGCTGGGGCATATCCGCGGTGGCCTGGGGCTGGCCAACGTGGGGGGATCGATGATCTTCGGCGGCATCTCGGGCACCGCCGTCGCCGATTCGGCGAGCATCGGTTCGGTGATGATCCCCGGCATGGCGCGTTCCGGCTACGACAAGCCCTTCGCGGCGGCCGTGACGGCTGCCTCGTCCACGGTGGGGCCCATCATCCCGCCCAGCGTGCCGATGATCATCGCCGGTTCGCTGTCCGGCGTCTCGGTGGGGCGGATGTTCCTGGCCGGCGCCGTTCCCGGCCTGCTGCTGGGCCTGGCGATGATGATCACGGTGTATATCCTCGCCGTGCGGCGTGGCTATCCCAGGGGCGAGCGGGCCACCTTCCTGGAGCTGCTGCGCGAGGGGCGCACCGCCTTCTGGGCGCTGCTGATGACGGTGATCATCCTCTACGGGATCATCGGCGGCTTCTTCACGCCCACCGAGGCGTCGATCGTGGCGAGCCTCTATGCGCTGGTGGTGGGCATGTATATCTACAAGGGGCTCTCCTGGCGCAAGCTGCCGGGCATCCTCAGCGATACGGTGCTCACCTCCTCGGCACTGCTGCTGCTGGTGGGGCTGGCCAACCTGTTCGGCTGGATACTGACCAGCGAGCAGGTGCCGCAGATGATCGCCGCCCTGATCCTGTCGATCAGCGAAAACCCGCTCATCGTGATCCTGATCCTCAACCTGATCCTGCTGTTCGTCGGCGCCTTCATGGAGACCATCGCCGCGCTGATCATCCTGTTCCCGGCGCTGCTCGGTGTCGCCACCGGTGTCGGTCTCGATCCGGTGCACTTCGCCGTCATGGCCGTGCTCAACCTGATGATCGGCCTGACCACGCCGCCGGTGGGCGTCTGCCTGTTCGTCGTGTCGGGCATCGGCAAGCTGCCGATGCTGACCGTGGCCCGGGCCATCGTGCCGTTCCTGGTCTGCAATATCGCCGTGCTGCTGCTGGTCTCCTATGTGCCGGCGGTGTCGCTGTGGCTGCCGACCCTGATCATGGGCGAATGACCCACTACAAGGAGAGATGATGGCCATCACCCGTTACCCGGCGGCGCCACGGCGTGGGGCCATCGGCATCGTCCATCTCGGCCTGGGGGCCTTCCATCGTGCCCACCAGGCGGTCTACCTGGAGCGCTACCGCCAGCGCAGCGGCGATGACACCTGGGGGGTGTGCAGCGCCAACCTGCGCGGCAATGTCGGCCTGGTGGATAGCCTGGCAGCCGCCGGCCATCGCTATCATGTCGCCGAGTACGCCGACAGCCAGACCGTCACCCTGCGCGAGATCGGGGTGCTCGAGGAGACGCATTTCACGGGTCAGGACAAGGGCATGGGCCGCGACGCCGACGGCCAGTGGGGGCGCGACCTGGCGCCGCTGCTGGCGCGGATGAGCGATGCGTCGGTGCGTATCGTCACCCTGACCGTCACCGAGAAGGGCTACTTCCTCAACCCGGCGAGCGGCGAGCTGCTCACCGACGACCCCATGGTCGCCGCCGATATCGCCACGCCACACACGCCGCGTACCGCTCCCGGGCTGCTGGTCGAGGCACTGGCGCGTCGCCGGGCGGCAGGCCTGGCCCCCTTCGCGGTACTCAGTTGCGACAATATGCCGGACAACGGCAGGCGCACCCGCGCCGCGGTGATCCAGCTCGCCGCACGGCGCGATGCCGAACTGGCCGCCTGGATCGAGCGCGAGGTGGCCTTCCCGTGCAGCATGGTCGATCGCATCGTGCCGGCCATGACCGACGCCGATTTCGCTCGCCTCGCTGAGCTGGGCGTCGAGGATCCCAACGCGGTGGTGGGGGAGGCGTTCAGCCAGTGGGTGGTGGAGGATGACTTCCCCCAGGGCCGGCCGGCCTGGGAAGCCGATGGGGTGGAGATGGTCGCCGACGTCGCCCCCTTCGAGACCATGAAGCTGCGCCTGCTCAACGGCAGCCACTCGCTGCTGGCCTACCTGGGTGCCCTGGCGGGCATCGAGACGGTCTTCGAGGCGGTCAACCGCCGGGACCTGGGCACGCTGCTGCGCCGCTATATGCTGACCGAGGCCGCGCCGACGCTGGCGATGCCCGCGGGCACCGACCTGGCCGCCTATGGCGAGTCGTTGCTGGCGCGCTTCGCCAACGACAGCCTGCGCCATCGGCTGCAGCAGATCGCCATGGACGGCAGCCAGAAGCTTCCCCAGCGCTGGCTGCTCGGCACCCTGGCGCGCCTCGAGGCCGGCCACGACGCCCCCTGCATAGCCCTGGGCGTGGCCGCCTGGATCCGCTATACCGCGAGCCAAGACCTGCAGGGGACCCGCTATCCGATCGACGACCCGCTGGCCGCGCGTTTCGCCGAGTTGCATGGGCAGTATGGCCAGGATGCCGAAGCCCTGGTGAATGCCTTCCTGGCCATGCACGACGTGATACCGCCTGCGCTGGCCCGACAGCCGTCCTTTGTCACAGCGGTGTTCGGTGCCTATCGGACACTGACACGAGAGGGGCTTGCCGGGGCGCTCGCCGCCCTGGAGCGGACCTGACACGAGGAGACCTTCATGGAGCATACCTGGCGCTGGTTCGGCCCGAAGGACCCCATCCGTCTCGACGAGATTCGCCAGACCGGGGCGACCGGCATCGTCACGGCGCTGCACGAGGTGCCCAACGACCGAGTCTGGTCGCTGGAGGCGATCGCCGAGCGCAAGGCGCTGATCGAGGCCGCCGGCCTGACCTGGTCGGTGGTGGAGAGCGTGCCGGTCCACGAGGCGATCAAGCAGGGCCGACCCGAACGCGATGCCCTGATCGCCACCTACTGCCAGACCCTGCGCCACCTGGCGGCCTGCGGCATCGACACCGTCTGCTACAACTTCATGCCGGTGCTCGACTGGACCCGCACCGACTTGCGCTATCGCCTGCCCGATGGGGCCCTGGCGCTACGCTTCGATCAGGTCGCCTTCGCCGCCTTCGATCTGTATCTGCTGGCGCGCCCCGGTGCCGAGGCCGAATACGGCGACGAGGAGCGGGCCGAGGCCCGGCGCTACCTCGACGGCCTGGAGGCGGCCGAGCGCGACACGCTGGTCGATACCCTGATCGCCGGCCTGCCGGGGGCCGAGGAGCACTATACGCTCGCGCAGTTCCGCGACGTGCTGGCCGAGTACGCCGGGATCGACGCCGCGCGCCTGCGCGAGCACCTGGGCTATTTCCTGCAGGCGGTGATCCCGGTGGCCGAGGAGGTCGGCATCCGCATGGCGATCCATCCCGACGACCCGCCGCGCCCCATGCTCGGGCTGCCGCGGGTGGTCTCCACGCCGGAGGACGCCCAGTGGCTCCTCGACGTCGTGCCCAGCCCGGCCAACGGCCTGACGCTGTGCACCGGCTCCTACGGGGTGCGGGCGGACATCGACCTGGCCGCGATGGCGCGGCGCTTCGGCCCGAGAGTCTACTTCGCCCACCTGCGCTCGACCCGGCGCGAGGCGCCGGATCCGCGCTCCTTCCATGAGGCGCCGCATCTCGACGGCGATGTCGACATGGTGGCGGTGATCCAGGCGCTGGTGGAGGAGCAGCGCCGCCGCGAGCGCGAGGGCGGCCCGCGCCTGCCGCTGCGCCCCGACCACGGCCATCACATCCTCGACGACCTGCAGCGCGACACCGCCCCGGGCTATCCGCTCTACGGCCGGCTGCGCGGCCTGGCCGAGTTGCGTGGGGTGGAGCTGGCGGTGCGCCAGCTCACCTGACCCCACCGTCTCTCGCCATGAAGAAGCGGCCCCGCCGATCGCTCGGCGGGGCCGTGTCGTTTGTCGGAAGAGCCTTTACTGGCCGGGTGCGGCGATCTGACCTTCCGACAGGGCCGCGTCGGGGGCCTGCTCCATGCGCCGACGCTCTTCGTTGAGCACTTCCAGTGCCTGCTCGGGCGTAACCCGGGAAGCCGGCGTGAGCAGGCTGACCGCCACCCCGACAACGAGTGCCACCGATACCGCCGGTATGCTGGGATTGCCCCAGTAGGCGCTCCAGTCGGCGCTGGCGATGATCGCCAGCGAGGTGGCCGAGGCGCTGACCAGGGTGGCCACGGCGCCCTGCCAGTTGTAGCGCGGCCAGAAGCGGCCCAGCAGGGCGCAGACGAAGAGTCCGGCCATGATGGTGGCGATCATGCGGGTGATATAGGTGATCACGTTGTCGGAGGTCAGGGCGAAGACCAGCGCCAGGCCGATGGTGGCCACCAGGGCGATCCGCGAGTAGCGCACCACGTTGCGGGCCGAGGGGGTGTGTCCCGTGGCCAGCACGTAGAGGTCGCGCATCAGCGTCGAGACCCCGGCGATGGCATCCGAACTGGCGCTGGACATGGTCGCCGACAGCCCCGCCACCAGCAGCAGCAGGCCGAGGCCCAGCGGCAGGATCTCGGTGGCCAGGAAGGGGAAGGCGAAGTTGCTGTTCTCCAGTCCCGGGTTGAGGGCGTGGGTGGCCATGCCGATGATCGCCGGGATGATCGAGAAGCCCAGGTAGAGCACGCCGGTGATCACGAAGGAGCGACGCACCGAGCTCACCGACTCGCCGGAATAGATGCGCTGGCGGAAGGAGGGGGTGGCCAGCACGCCCACGGCGATCACCGCGGCCAGCGACAGCGCCGGCAGGCCGCCGATCTTGTCGATGCCGAGGAAGCTGGCGGCGCCGGCATCCATGCTGGCGGTGAGGCCGGCGAAGCCGCCCACTTCCACCAGCGCCAGCACCGCCATCAGCAGGAAGCCGGCGAACAGCACCACCGCCTGGACGGTGTCGGTCCAGATCACCGCGAAGTAGCCGCCGATCACGCAGTAGACACCGAAGCCCAGCGCCACCAGGATGCGTGCGGTGGTCAGGTCGATATCGGCCATCCACGACAGGTAGAGGCCGCCGCCGAGGATATGCGCGCCCAGCCAGCCGATGCAGGCGATGTAGATCAGCAGCGCCACCAGGTTGCGCACCAGGCGGTTGGCGCCCACGTAGTAGGCGAGCTCCTCGCTCATGGTCATGAAGCGCAGCTGGCGTACCGGGGCGAAGAGCAGGGCCAGCAGCAGCACGCCCACGGCGCCGCCGATGCCGTAGAGGGCGCCGGCCCAGCCGTTGGCGTAGCCGAAGCCCACCGCGCCCATGCTCGAGCCGGTGCCGACCATGGTGGCCACGGTGGTGCCGATGGTGAGGAAGAGCGGCACGCTGCGCCCGCCGAGCAGGAAGTCGTCGCCGTTGCCGCGCTTGTGGCGGGAGATCCACCAGCCGAAGCCGATCATGGCGACGATGTAGGCCACGAAGGTGGCGAGGAAGATTTGACTATTCATGGTAGCCTCTTGTCGTTGTTTGCCCGGCCGTTACCGCGGCCGAGGGTAAGCAATGTCTCGATCGTCGGCGGGCGTCGTCTGTCAGGAAACATCCGCCGACGGTCTGGTGCCGTGCTCCTTGCCGGGAGCACGGCACCCTCTTCTTCAGGCCCGGTCGGCCCGGAAGCACTTCACGTCCACCTCTACCTTGCAGTCCACCACCAGGTCCTGGACGCTGCAGATGCGTGCCGGCGGGTGGTCGCCGAAGATCTCGCGGAACACCTTGTTGAAGGACGAGAAATAGCGGGCGTCGGTGAGCACCGTGGTGACGTGCACCACGTCCTCCACGTCGTAGCCGGCCTCACGCATGATCGTCAGGCAGTTGTCGAAGGCCAGCCGGGTCTGCTCGATGATGCCTCCCTCGACGACTTCGCCATCGGTCATCGGCGTCTGGCCGGAGACGTAGAGCCAGCCGCCGGCCTCCACGGCGCGGGCGAAGGGCAGCTTCTGGCCGCCGGTACCGACGCCGCCTTCGACGCCGTAACGGGTAATGCTCATGGGGTGTTCTCCATATCGTGTTGGGTCAGGGAATTGGGAATGCGCTGGGTGCGGCGCAGCATGCGCCCGGCGCGCTCGCCGGTGGCCGCGCCCTGGCGGTAACCGATGACGCCGTTGACCACCACCAGCTCGATGCCCCGGGCCGCGGCGACGGGGGTGGCGTAGTCGGCGGTGTCTTCCAGGGTCGCGAGATCGAAGAGCGTCAGGTCGGCATAGGCGCCCGCGCGGATCACGCCGCGGTCGATAAGGCCGAAGTTGGCCGCCGAGAGGCTAGTCATCTTGCGTACCGCTTCGGTCAGCGGTATCAGCGCCAGGTCACGGCTGTAGTGGCCCAGCACCCGGGGGAAGGCACCCCACAGCCGCGGGTGCGGATGGGGGTCGTTGGGCAGGCCGTCGGAGCCGACCATCGACAACGGGTGGGCCAGCACCCGGCGCATGTCGTCCTCGCTCATGTTGTGGTAGACGGCCCCGGCCGGCTGCAGCCGCTCGGCGGTCTCCAGCAGCGACAGGTTCCACTCCTCGGCGATTGCCGTGAGCGGGCGGCGCGCCTGCTCGGGATGCGGCTCGGACCAGGTGATGGTGATCTCGATCTCGTCGGTGACCTGGCCCAGGTCGAGGGTCGAGGAGCCGGCGGTATAGGGGTAGCAGTCGCAGTGGGCGCGCTGGTGGCGGGCCGCGTCCTCCAGCTTGGCCAGGGCGCGGGGGGCGCCGCCCCAGTTGCCGGCGCCGGCGCACTTGAGGTGCGAGATCACCAGCGGTACCCGGCCGTGGCGGGCGGTGGCGAAGGCCTCGTCCATGGCGCCCGGCAGGCCGGCGAACTCGTCGCGGAGGTGAGTGGTATAGACGCCGCCGGCCTCACCCACCGCGGCCACCAGCGGCTCCATCTCCGCCGTGGGGGCGTGGAAGGCGTTGCGGTAGGCGAGCCCCGAGCTGAGCCCCAGGGCGCCCTCGTCCAGGGCCCGGCGCAGCAGGCGTCCCATGGTGGCGATCTCGGCGGCGCTGGCCGGGCGGGCGAAGTCGTCCATCACCTGGCTGCGCAGGCTGGTGTGGCCCACCAGGGCGGCGACGTTGACGCTGGGCGCCGCCGTGTCCACCGCTTTGGCATAGGCGGCGAAGCTCGGGTAGCGAAAGTCCTCGACCCGGCCCAGCAGGTTCATGGGGTCGGGGACCTCGCCTGCGAGGGTCACGGGGCTGGCGCTGATGCCGCAGTTGCCCACCACCACCGTGGTCACCCCCTGGGAGAGCTTGGGCAGCATTTCCGGGGTGCGGATCACGTTGGTGTCGTCGTGGGTGTGCACATCGATAAAGCCCGGTGCCAGATAGCGGCCCGCGGCGTCGATGACGGTCTCGGCCTCGGCCCCGGCCCCGGCCAGCTCGCCCACGGCGGCGATACGCTCGCCGCGCACCGCCACGTCGGCCCGGAAGGCTGGGTCGCCGGTACCATCGAGGATCCGGGCGTTGCGGATCAGCAGGTCGTAGGTCATCTCAGTCTCCCAGCGGCTGGCGGTTGTCGCCGCCGCGGTGGGCGTCCAGGGTGAGTTTCAGGCGGCGCAGCTTGTCGCGGCTGCGTTCCCGGTGGCGCAGCGCCAGTTCGAGGGCCAGGACATCGATGGCGGCGAGCATGGCGTAGCGGGAGGCGGACGGGTGGTAGATGAAGTCGGTCTCCCGGGCCGCCACCGGCAGCACCACGTCGGCGGTCTCCGCCAGGGGCGAGCCCTGGGCGGTGATCGCCACCACCTGGGCGCCGTACTGTCGGGCGATGCGCGCCGACTCCACCATCTCCGGCGTGTAGCCGGTCACCGAAAGCACCACCACCACGTCCTCGGGCTCCAGGGTCGAGGCCACCATGCGCGGCAGCAGGGCCTGGGGATAGGCGCTCACCGCATAGCCCAGGCGCACCAGGCGGAACTGCAGCTCCTGGGAGAGCATGCTGGAGCCGCCGCCGGCACCGAACACCAGGATCTGGCGGGCGCCGTCCAGGCGGTCCGTGGCCCCGGCCACGTCGGCCTGGGCCATCAGCTCGCGGTTCAGCGCCAGTGTCTGGGTGGCGATCTCGTAGACCGCGCCGGGGCCGTCCTCGGGGGCGGCCTCCTGGATGAAGCGCCGGCCGGCGGCCAGGGCGCGGGTCAATCGGGTCTTGAGGTCGCGCACATTGGTGCAGCCCACGGCGCGGGCGAAGCGGGTCACGCTGGCGTCGCTGACCCCGGCTCGGGCGGCGATCTCGCTGATGGTGGCCTCGGTGACGAAGTCGATGTCGGCGTAGATCAGCTCGGCGACCTTCTTCTCGGCGTCGCGCAGGCTGGCGAAGTTCGCCGTGATGCGCGACAGGATGTCGATCTCTTCTTGGCTCACTGGAGGGCTCCTGTGACTTGCCTTGGCTGAAAAGTATGTTAATTTCTAACCAATCGTCAAGTATGTTTGAAAATATCCGACATGGCGGGCGGACCGCCGCCAGGAGGGGAGGGAGCGATGAGCGAAGCGAAGATGTGCTGCGACAAGGGGACCGAGGAGGCCGGGCCCGAGCTGTTGGCGGGGGTCAGCCTGCCGGCGGCGGTGCTCCATGAGGCGCCGCTGGCCCACAACCTGACGTGGATGCAGCGCTTCGCCGAGGCCCATGGCGCCCGGCTGGCGCCCCACGGCAAGACCACCATGACCCCGGCGCTGTTCCGGCGTCAGCTCGAGGCCGGCGCCTGGGGCATCACCCTGGCCACGGCGCCCCAGTGTCGCGCCGCCTTCGTTCATGGGGTGACGCGGCTGCTGATGGCCAACCAACTGGTGGGCGAGGCCAACATGGCCATCGTGGCGGATCTCCTGGAGGCGGGTGCCGATTTCTATTGCGTGGTGGATGGCGCCGAGAACGTGCGCCAACTGGGGCGCTTCTTCGCCGCCCGGAGGCTCGAGCTCCAGGTACTGATCGAGTTGGGCGTGCCGGGTGGGCGCTGCGGCTGCCGCGATGCTGCTCAGGTCGAGGCGCTGGTGGCGGCGATCGCCGAGGAGCCGGCCCTGAGGCTGGTGGGCATCGAAGGCTACGAGGGCATGATCGCCGGCGGTGACGAGGTCGCCGCGGTACGCGCCTATGGCGAGCGGTTGGTGGCGACCGTCCGGATGCTACGCGCCAGCGGCGTGCTCGAGAGCGAGGCGCCGATCGTCACCGCGTCCGGCTCCAAGTGGTTCGACCTGATCGCCGAGGCCTTCGACGAGGCGGAGTTGCGCGAGCACTACACGCCGGTGCTACGGCCGGGCTGCTATGTGGTGCATGATCACAAGCTCTATGCCGGCGCCATGGCCGATGTGAAGGCGCGCCATCCGCACCTCCAGGACGAGTTACGGCCGGCGCTGGAGGTCTTCGCCCATGTGCAGTCGCTGCCCGAGCCGGGGCTGGCCGTCATCGCCCTGGGCAAGCGCGATATCGGTCACGAGCCGGATCTGCCGCTGCCGCTGCGGCTCCATCCGCTGGTCTCGCAGCCGGCGGCGGCCACGACGCCGGTGGACATCAGTGCCTGGCGCACGACGCATATCATGGACCAGCACGTCTTCCTGGCGATTCCGCAGGATGCCGAGATCGCCGTCGGCGACGTGATCGCCTTCGGCACCTCCCACCCCTGCCTGACCTTCGACAAGTGGCGCCGGCTGCTGCTGGTGGACGAGGATCTCCGGGTCAAGGAGAACCTGGCGACCTGCTTCTAGGCGTTTCCCTTACGCCGAGTCGGCCAACCGGGCCACCACCGCCGGTAGCTCGCTGGCGTGACGGATGGCGATGGCGCCTTCCGGCGTCGCCTCCTCCTCGGGGAAATGGTTGAGGTGCACCACGTGCATGCCGGCGGCCAGGCCCGCGGCGACGCCCACGGTGGCGTCGTCGATCACCACGCAGCGCTCGGGGGCCTGGCCCATGGCCGCGGCGGCCTGGCGGTAGAGGTCGGGGTCGGGTTTCCAGACCTGCAGGGTGTAGGCGCTGAACAGGTTGTCGCCGAAGTGGGGTGCCAGGCCGGTGCTCTCCATGGCGCAGCGGATCTTGGGCTCCGGGCCGTTGGAGACCACCGCCTTGGGATGGGCGCTCAGGGCGTCGAGGGCCGCCGGCATGCCGGCGATGGGCTGGAGCTCGGCGCGCATGCGCCGCTCCATCAGGCCGCGCATCTCGTCCTCCATCACCGGAAAGCGCCCGTCGACCAAGGCGCCGTGGCGCGCTTCCAGGGCCTCGATGATGGTCTTGAAGCGCACCCCGCGGAACTCCTCCATGTACTGCCGGGCGGAGAAGGGCAGGCCGAAGGCCGGCAGGATCTCGCCCATCACCTCGGCGAGCAGGATCTCGCTGTCGACCAGGGTGCCGTCGGAGTCGAAGAGCAGGCAGAGCGGTGGGGTCATGGGGGCCTCGCGGTCGGGAACAGGGGGCAGGAGGAAAAGTGAGCGACGCCGGCCCATCTTAACAGGGCCCGGCGTCGGGTGATGTGACGGGCCCGCCTCAGACGAAGTCCGGCACCAGGGCGTGGGGAATCGCCAGGACCAGGTCGGGGTAGACGATCAGCAGCAGGATCACCCCCAGCATGATGGCCAGGTAGAGCAGGGTGGTGGCCAGTGCCTTGAGCAGCGGGATGCCGCCGATCTTGGCCGAGATCATCAGGCACAGGCCGTAGGGCGGGGTGATCAGCCCCAGGCCGAGGGCCATCACCGCGATCACCCCGAACTGCACCGGGTGCACCCCGGCCTGCATGGCCAGCGGCTGGAAGATCGGCGCCATGATCGCCATGGCCGGCAGGGAGTCCATGAAGGTGCCGATGATCAGCATCACCAGGGTCATGATCAGCAGCAGCACGATGGGGTCGGTGATGTTCACCCCGGCCATCAGCTTGGGCGGGATCTGGTAGAAGCTGATCAGGTAGCCGAAGATCGCCGCGCCCACCAGACTGAACAGCGACAGCGAGCAGAGCCGCACGGTGTCGGTGGAGGCCTCGAGCACCTGGCGGGGCTTGAGCTCGCGATAGACCAGGAAGCCCAGCGCCAGGGCGTAGAGCACCGCGATCACCGCCGCCTCGGTGGGGGTGACGATGCCCAGGGTGATGCCGCCGATGATCACCACCGGGATGCCCGCCGCCAGCAGGCCGTCCTTGCCGGAGCTCATCAGCTCGGCCAGGGAGGCGCGCTTGCGGACCGGGACGTCGTAGCGGCGCACGTAGCCCATGTTGAGCGCCAGCTGGGCGACGCCGATCAGGATCCCGGGGAGGATGCCGCCGAGGAACAGGCCGGCGATGGAGGTGTTGGTCAGCGCCCCCCAGACGATCATGTTGATGGAGGGCGGGATGATGATGCCCATCACCGAGGAGGCGGCGGTCACCGCCACGGCGAAGTGCACCGGGTAGCCCTCGCGCTTCATGGCCGGGATCAGCACCGTGCCGACTCCGGCGCTGTCGGCGGTGGAGGAGCCGGAGACGCCGGCGAACAGCATGCTGACCATCACGTTGACATGGGCCAGGGCGCCACGGATATGGCCCACCAGGCGCATGCACAGGGTGATCAGGCGGTCGGTGATGCGCGCCGCGTTCATCAGGTTGCCGGCCAGCAGGAAGAGCGGCACGGCGAGCAGCACGAAGGAGTCCATGCCGTTGTACATGCGCTGGAACATCACCCAGTGGGTGAGCCGGGGGTCGAGCCAGATCACCCCGAAGGCGGTCAGCACCAGGGCCATGGCGATGGGTACCCCGGCGACGATCAGCACGCCGAGCAGGGCGAACAGCAGCCAGGGCAGCAGAAAGACCCAATCCATCGACAGCATCAGGGGCGTCCTCCAGGCTGGGTTGAGGGGGTGGCCAGGGGATCGCCCTGGTGGACGGCGTGCTCGAGGGCCTCGACGACCTCGTCGGGGGTGTTGAGGGCGGCCTCCATGGCGGTCATGCCGTGCAGGGCGGTGTGCAGCAGGCGCTGGACGCTGAACAACAGGATGAAGGCGCCGCTGATCAGGAAGGTCGAGTAGACGTAGACCATCGACAGCCCCGAGGCGGTGGCGCTGCGGCGCAGTCCGGAGAGGGCGAAGTCGCGGCCGTAGACGATGAAGATCACCCCCACCGCCAGGCAGGCCAGGTCACGGATCAGCCGGGTGGCCAGGTCGGCCCGGGAGCCGCGCGGGAAGGCTTCCAGCACGAAGTGGTCGGCATGCAGCACGCCGACGGCGGTGCCCAGCATGATCATCCACTGGAAGGCGAAGCGGCTGAACTCCTCGGTCCAGTAGAGGCGCGGCAGCAGCGGCAGGTTGCGGCTGGCCACCTGGTAGACGATCAGCAGGATGAAGCCGAACAGCAGCGCCAGCAGCAGCAGGTGGAGCAGGCGCTCCAGGACGCGGTTGAGGCGGGCCAGGCCATGAAGCAGCAGGGACATGGCGATTACCTGTGAGGGTGAGTGGTGGGCGTGTGGAGAGGGTGGCCGGCGCGCCGCGAGGGCGCGCCGGCACCGGGTCACTGGGCGTTGACGATCATCTGGTGGAGCTCGGTCAGGCCCATCTCGGCGATCACGCCTTCCTGGGGACCGGCGACGGCCGCCATCATGGCCTCGCGGTCCATCTCGTGGAGGGTGGCACCCTCCGCGACCAGCAGCTCCAGGGCCTCGGCGTCCTGCTCGAGCTGCACCTGGCGGGCGTACTCGGCGGAAGCGGCGGCGGCGGCCATCACCTGCTCGCGCTGCGTGTCGTCGAGGCGCTGCCAGGTCTGCTCGGAGAGGGTCAGCAGGCGCACCGTGATGTCGTGCTCGGAGAGGCCGATGTGCGGAGCCACCTCGTGGAAGCGCATGCGATGGATCCACTCCGCCTCGTTGAGCAGGCCGTCGATGGCGCCCAGCTGCAGGCCGGTGTAGATCTCGCGCCACTCCATCACCGTGGGGTCGGCGCCCAGTGCCTGCCAGGCGGTGATCAGCGGCGGGGTGGGGTTGGTGCGCAGCTTCATGCTCGCCAGATCGTCGAGGCTCTCCAGGGGGTTGCGGCTGACCACCTGGCGCTTGCCGCCGCCGTAGAAGGCCAGCACCCGCACATCGGTCTCCTCGCTGATGCGATCGGCGATCTCGCGGCCCACCTCGCCGTCCAGCACGGTCTGCCAATGGGCCACGTCGCGATACAGGAAGGGCACCGAGAAGACGTTGGCGGTGGGCGAGAAGTCGGTGATCAGGCCGGGGTTGATGATGGAGACGTCCAGGGCGCCGGCCATCTGCTGCTCGAACATCTCGGTCTCGTGGCCGAGCACCGAGTTGCCGAGGATGGTGACCTCGATGGCCCCGTCGCTGGCCTCGGCGAGCAGTGCCTTGAAGCGCTCGGCACCCAGATGGTAGGCGGTGTCCTCGGTACCGCCGTGGCCGAAGCGCAGCTCCAGGGCCTGGGCGGTGGTGGCCAGGCCCAGGGTGGCGGCGAACAGGGCGCCACCCAGCAGGGTGCGGGTGGTGCGGGAGGGCTGTTTTGGATCGATCCATTTCTTGGTCATGATGACACCTTTGTTGTTGTCGCCGCATCGAGCGGCGGTCAGTGAGCCGGCGCGGAAGGCGCGCTAGTAATGGCCGCCGGAGGAGGCGGCGGGTCCGGACGACGCCGGGGCGCCGCAGGAGTCACGAACCTGGAGGCGGGGGGCGAGCACGACCTGCTCCCGGGCCCCCGCGGGATCGGCGATGCGCCGCAGCGCCAGGCGGGCGGCCTCCTCGCCGATGGCATAGGGATGGGTGGCGACGCTGGTCAGCGCCGGATCGCCCAGGGCGGCTTCCTCGAGGTCGTCGGTGCCGATCACCGCGCAGTCGACGCCGGGCGTGAGGCCCATGCGCTTCAGCCCGAGCATGGCGCCGAAGGCGACCAGGTCGTTATGGCAGACCACGGCGGTCGGGGCCGGCGACTCGGCCATCAATTGCTGGATCAGCGTGAAGCCGTCGCGACGAGTCACGGTGGCGCGCAGCAGGCGCTGGTAGTCGAGGCCGTGACGCTCCAGCGATTCCCGGTAGCCCTGCCAGCGCTCGCGGGTCGCCGAGTGCTCGCGGTGACCGCCGAGGAAGGCGATGCGCCGGTGTCCCAGGGCCACCAGGTGATCCATGGCCTGGCAGACGCCCTGGCGGAAGTCGGTGCCGGCGTAGTCGAAGGGCGGCTCACCCACGTGGCGCAGCACCTGGATGCAGGGCAGGCCCCAGTCGGCCAGGGTGGCGATCAGGGCCGGGTCGGTGCCCTCCGCCGGGCACAGCAGGATGCCGTCGACGCGGTGCTCGCGCATGCGCTCCAGGAAGCGTTGCTGGCGCTCGGGCGAGTCCTCGCTGTTGGCCAGGAAGGAGACATAGCCCTGGCGGTGCAGGGCGGCGTCGATGCCCGCCACCATGGCGCCGAAGAAGGGGTTGGCGATGTCGTAGACCACCACCCCCAGGGTCGCGGTGCGGCTGCCGCGCAGGGCCGCCGCGCCGCGGTTGTAGACGTAGCCCAGGGCCTTGATCGAGCGCTGCACCTTGCGCCGGGTGCGCTCGGCCACCAGCGGGCTCTCGCGCAGCACCAGCGACACCGTGGAGCGGGACACGCCGGCGTGGGCGGCGATGTCCTGCAGGGTCACGCTGACGGTGTCGCGCTGGCCCTTGCGGGGGGCGGCATCCTGGGACATGGGAGCTCCGGTGAAGTGCTTTTGGATTGATCCAAAAATAGAGCAGGCGACCGGCCCATGCCAATCGCCTTTAGTCTAAGATCGCTGTCCTAGCGGCCGCGGCGTGTGTCCCAAGCGTCCTCGTTGACCAGGCTGATGGGCCGCTCGCCGCGCAGGGCCAGGCCGAGGTTGTCCACCGCGCGCTGGGCCATGGCATCGCGGGTCTCGTGGGTCGCCGAGCCGATATGCGGCAGGGCCACCACATTGGCCATATGGGGCAGCGGCGACTCCGGCGACAGCGGCTCCTGCTCGAAGACGTCGAGGCCGGCGGCGCGGATCCGTCCCATCTCCAGGGCCTCGATCAGCGCCGCCTCGTCGACCACCGGGCCGCGGGCGATATTGACCAGGATCGCCGAGGACTTCATGCGCGCAAGCTCATGGGCGCCGATCAGGTGGCGGGTGGCTGCGGTGAGCGGCACGGTGACGCAGACGAAGTCGGCCTCGGCGAGCAGTTCGTCGAGCTCGCGGCGCTCGGCGCCGAGCTCCGCCTCCAGGGCCGGCTTGGGCGAGGCGCTGTAGAGCACCCGCATGCCGAAGCCCAGGGCGCCGCGGCGTGCCACGGCGGCGCCGATGCGCCCAAAGCCCACCATGCCGAGGGTCTTGCCGTGCACGTCGCTACCGAAGTGGGCGGGGCCGATGCTCTTCTGCCAGTCGCCGCGCTTGACGAAGTCGGCCAGCTCCACCACCCGGCGGGCGCTGGCCATGATCAGCGCGAAGCCGGTGTCGGCGGTGGTCTCGGTGAGCACGTCCGGGGTGTTGCAGAGCAGGATGCCGCGCTCGGTCAGCGCCTCGACGGGATAGTTGTCGTAGCCCACCGAGATGCTGGCGATCACCTCCAGCTTGGGCGCCTCGTCGAGCAGCTCCGGGGTGATCTTGAGGCTCGAGCCGATCAGGCCATGGGCCTCGGGCAGGGCGGCGCGGAAGGCCGGGTCGTCGGCCGACTCGAGGCCCGGGAAGGTCTGCACCTCGAATTCCCGGGCCAACTGGGCCAGTTGGGCCTCGCTCAGGCGGCCGTAGGCCAGGATACGCTTCCTCATGGGTGTCTCCTCAGGATTCCAGTTCGTTCAGACGGGCGCGCTCGGGCAGACCCTCCATATCGCCTACTACCTGCACGGCCAGCGAACCGATCAGATTGCCGCGCTTCAGTGCCTCGCGGGGCGAGCGGCCGTCGATCAGGGCGCTGACCACCCCCACCGCGAAGCCGTCGCCGGCGCCCACGGTGTCGACCACCTCGGCCACCGGCACCCCGGGCACGGTGAAGCTCTCCTCCACGCCGTCGAGGCTCCCTCGATAGTAGCTGCCTTCCGGCCCGAGCTTGATGATCACCGCCTGGGCGCCGCGCTCGAGATAGAAGTCGGCGATCGCCTCGGGGGTGTCCTGGCCGGTCAGCAGGCGGCCCTCGGCCAGCCCCGGCAGCACCCAGTCGGCCCTGGCCGCCAGGGCATTGAGGGTGTCGCGCATCTCGGCTTCGCTCTTCCACAGGCTGGGGCGCAGGTTGGGGTCGAAGGAGAGGCTGGCGCCGGCGGCCCGGGCCCGGTCGAGCATGGTCTCGGCCAGCTCGCGGCAACTCGCCGAGAGCGCCGGGGGAATGCCGGTGGCGTGCAGGTGGCGCAGCGCCGAGAAGTCGACGTCCTCGGCATCGGCCGGTGCCAGATGGCTGGCGGCGCTGCCGCGGCGGATGTACTCCACATGGGGGTCGGCGCCACTCAGGGCGCGCTCCTTGAACACCAGGCCGGTGGGGTGCTCGGGGTCGACGTGCAGGTGGCGGCAGTCCAGCCCCTCGGCCTCCAGGGCCCGGCGGAGGTAGGTGCCGAAGCTGTCCGCGCCGACCCGGCTCAGCCAGCCCACCCGGAAGCCGAGGCGGGCCAGGCCGATGGCCACGTTGGTATCGGCGCCGGCGATGCGGCGCTGGAAGTGCTCGACCTCGGCCAGGGCGCCGGGGGTCTCGGCGACGAACATCGTCATGGCCTCGCCGAAGGCGAGGATCTCGGGGGCGCTAGGGGGTATCGACATGGCGTGTCCTCTTGTGCTGTGTGAAGAGTTCTGGTGATGACGGTTGGGGAGGGTCGCCGGGGATCAGAGCCGGCGCAACCGGCTCAGCTGCTCGGCGGTGAGGGCCACGGGATCCGGGGCCTCCAACGGATATTCGATGGCGCGCGGCAGGTCGGCCGGGAAGTGCGCCAGCAATGCTTCCCAGGCCGCCAGCTCGGCGTCGTCGGGAACCCGGGCACGAGGGCGATCGGCGTCATGGGCGACCCCCTTGCAGTGTAGATAGCGTACGAAGCGACCCAGGCGCCGGGCCGCCGCCAGCGGATCGCTGCCGGTCCAGTGCCAGTTGCCGATATCGAAGGTCATGGCCAGCGGGCAGCCGGCCGCCGCGGCGTCCTCCAGGCAGGCGGCCAGGGGTTCCGGGGTGCCGCCCTCCGGGGTCTGGTCATTCTCCACCAGCAGCGGCGGGGCGGCCGCGAGCCGCGTGCGCAGTGCCGTCCAGGCGGCTTCATCGGCGCCCGCGTAGTGCCCCAGGGAGACCTTCACCGCCGCCGCGCCCAGGGCGACGGCCTCGCGCAGCCGCGCGTCCAGGCCGGTGGCGGGATGCGTGCCGTCCCAGAGGAGATCGGCGGCGGAATAGACCACCGTCAGGCCCTGGGCGGCACAGTCGCGGCCCAGAGCGACGAAGTCCGTGAAGCCCGCCGGCAGCAGCTCGCGGCGGATCTCCACCCCGTCGGCCCCGGCCTCGGTGAGCCAGGGCAGTACCGCCGCCTGGCCGCGGGCCTCGATCAGGGTGCGGCCATAGGCGGAGGTGGCAACCAGGGTGGCGGGACCCGGCGAGGCTCCAAGAGAGAGTCTTGGGAACGGTACCATTTCCGGGGTGGCGATGGCGTTGGCGGAAGCGAGGGACATGGGAGCTCCTTCTGAGAGGGGAGGCGCTAGCGGCGGGTGGAGCCGCGCGGGATCAGGCTGGCCTGAAAATGCACCCGGCGCGCCGGCGTCGTGCGGTCACCGGCCTCGCGGCGATGCATCAGGCACTCCACCGCGGCGCGGCCGATCGCCTCGGTGGGCTGGGCCAGGGTGGTGATGCCGGGGCCGACCAGCGCGCACCAGTCGAGCTCGTCGATGCCCAGCAGGCCCGTCTCGCCGAGTCGGGCGCCGAGGGCCTGCAGGGCGCGGGTCGCCGCCAGGGTGGCATTGCCGTTGGCACAGAGCAGCGCCCCGGGGGCCCCGCCGGGGCGGGCCAGGAAGTCGGCGATGGTGCGTTGCAGTGACTCGCCGTCATCGAGCGGCTGACAGTGCGCCGTGCCGGCGAGGTCGCGCGCCTCGATGCCCTGCCGGAAGCGACTCAGGCGGGCCTGGCGGGGGCTGGCCTGTTCCGGTGGTTCGCTCACATAGAGCAGCTCTCGATAGCCCTGGCCCTGGAGGTGGTCCAGGGCCAGGTCGACGGCCCGGGCGTTGTCGAGCCCCACCACCTCGGCTTCGACCTCGCCCAGCTCGCGATCGAGCAGTACCAGGGGAATGCCCTGCTCCGCCAGCCCCTGCAGCTCGCGGTCCGGGCTGCCGGCGGCGTTGACCACCAGCCCCTCGACCCGATAGGAGGCGAGCAGCGCCAGGTGGTCCCGCTCCTGGGCCGGGTCGTTGTCGGTGTTGCAGACCAGCAGCGACAGGCCCTGCTCGCGACAGGCCTGCTCCACGCCGTGCATCACCGCCACCGAGAAGGGGTTGCGGATGTCCGCCACCAGCATGCCGATCAGTCGCGACCGCCCGCCCTTGAGTCCCCGGGCCATCTGGTTGGGGTGGTAACCCAGGCGTCGGGCGGCCTCGGCGATGCGGCCCTGCAGTTCCCGGGAGAGCCGCTCGCGCTCGCCACCGAAGTAGCGCGACACACTGGTCTTGGAGGCGCCGGCGGCCCTGGCGACCTCAAGGATGGTGGCTCGTCGTGGCAATGATGGTGTCGTCATGATCCCCGGTGATTTCGGATGGGAACGTTCCCATCCTAGTGCGGCCGGATGCGTTCGGCAAGAAGACGCAACCCGGGGCGGGTCGTCGTCGGCTCCGGCCCGTGTGGCTGTGCCTGCGGGGCCCATGTGTCAGATATCACCACTCGTTCAGGGGGGCTCGGCCGTGATTCTGGATGTCGGTGTATTTTATAAACGATTGATTTAAAGGTTTTTTATTTGTTTC
Source organism: Halomonas heilongjiangensis (assembly GCF_002879645.1). Taxonomy (GTDB): domain Bacteria; phylum Pseudomonadota; class Gammaproteobacteria; order Pseudomonadales; family Halomonadaceae; genus Halomonas; species Halomonas heilongjiangensis. The sequence goes on from NZ_PNRE01000052.1 coordinate 73,926, forward strand.
TGGCCCCGCCTTGGCCCGCTCCCTGCAGCAGTCAGGGCGAGCAAGACATGCCGGCCGAGACCGCAGACACGCCAAGTGGCAATCGGCCCCTCACCGGCATGACGAGCGAAGCCTCAGGCTTCACAAGGAAACTCAAGTTCAGACGCCATTGGAGGTGCGAACATGATGTCCAAGGAATTCCTCAAGAAACTCGGTATCGTCGGTATTACTTTCGGCCTGGCTGCCAGCCCGCTGGCCTTTGCCGACTTCCATGAGGAAGAGGGGCAGGAGGGGATTCCCCAGGAAGAGCCTGCACCGGATACTGGCGGTAATGCCGAGGCTGATGCTGGCTTTGATACCACCACCGAGTACGAGAACGAGGAGCAAGAGTTCGAGTACGAAGAGGAGAATGAAGAGGAAGAGTTCGAGTACGAAGAGGAGAATGAAGAGGAAGAGTGGGAAGAAGAGGATGATGAAGGCCAGGGTTGGTAAGCCCTGACGCTGCCCAGGGAGGGGCAGCGGGTTCTCCCATCGGCTGACGTCGCTGGCGTCAGCCGCCTCGACCGCCTCCGGCTCTGCCGGTGGCGGTTTTTTTCGTGCTCGCCTCAGCGCCGGTGCTGTGTCCAGGCCGCCCGAGACCAGGACGGCGGGCGCCCTCTCGATGTCGGGATCATGCGTTCTCCTTTGCCGGGAGCCGCAGGGTATCGCGCAGGATCAGGACGGCGACGATACCGGTGGCCAGCCCCGCGACCAGGGTGGGAGGGAACGGCCAGACGATCCCCACCGGGATCAGCAGCGCAAAGGCCGCCGCCGCCGCCAGCCGTGCCCGCATGGCACTACGCCGACGGTCGCCGGCGACGCAGCAGAGCAGCACGAAGAACAGCGCCAGCGAGCCGAGATACAGGGCCGGGTAAAGTGGGTCGGTGTAATCGCTGAAGACGGATTCGAACAGCTTGGTCTTGGCCACCGCGGAGGTGATCAAGACCAGAGCCAGCGGTAGATGAGCGAAGATCCAGGGCACCGGGTTATCCTCGCGCAGCACCCGCGCCGCGGCATGCTCGCCATCGATGGCGGCGAAATAGAGCCACCAGAGGCCGAAGAAGGTGGCGATGGCCGGCGCGGAGAAGAGCGCGGTATCCATCGACAAGGGCGGCGGCGGGTCGACGGAGATGCTCTTGATGAAAGTCTCGCCCAGCACCAGGATGATCAGGGTGCCGAAGCGTTCGACCAGGTGGTGGGTATGCACCGGGAAGCACCGCAGCAGGGCGAGGAAGCGCGGCGCCACGGCGCTGTAGGCCTCCCAGAGGAAGGTGGCCACCCAGACCAGGGGGCGCCATTCCACGGGCAGCAGCAGCGACCCGGCCCAGAGCAGGGCGCCGGGCAGGTGGAAGTGGGTGATATGGCGCACCAGCAGTTCGCGCTGTTCCGGGGCGTGGCGCAGCGATCGCGCATACATAACGATCATGGTGAGGCGGAAGCCGATATAGCAGACCACGAACTGGGTGCTGGCGTCGCCGAAGGCATTCGGCACGCTCAGGCCCATCCAGGCGATGAAGAACAGTTGCACCAGCAGCAGCAAGCGGTGCACGGCATCGTCGGCGGCGAAGCGGTTCATGTACCAGGCGACATTCGCCCATACCCACCACAGCGGCGCGAACAGCACCAGCACCTTGAGAAAGCCCGAGGCGCTGAGATCGTGACTCAACTGGTCGCCGATCTGGATGAAGACGGCGACGAACACCAAGTCGTAGAAGAGCTCCAGCCAGGTGGGCTTGGCCGCTTCGTGCTCGGGGAGCCGGTGGCGCAGGTGCGGCGGTCGGAGGGGATGGGACATCGACGATTCTCTCGAACGTTGTTACCCCTAGGTGTCAGGGCCAGCATGAAATTTCCGCCACGCCCATGCCGCTGCCAGGGCCGGGATGCCAAACAGGAACAGGTGCACCAGCAATTCCTCGGCCAGCGGGTAGCCCGCCGCCAGCCCCATGCCGAGGTTGACGGCGCTGACCGCCAGCCAGAGGACGATAAAGCCCAGGGCGACGCGGGGACGCCAGGCCGGGCGGCTGAGGGCCAGGGCCACGCCCAGTATGGCCAGGCCGACGATGATGAAGATAAGGGTACGCATGGTCGTGACGTCCTTGTGTCGGGAGGGGCATCCTCCTCTAGCCTAGTTGCCCATGCGCCGGAGTGAAGGCCCCGACACGATTCGGGCGGCCAGATGGCCGCCCGAACTCGTCTTTCGCAAAGAGATGCGCAAAGGGATACGAGGAGATCACTTCACCTTGGGATCCAGCTCGCCGCGCGCGTAGCGCTCGAACATCGCCTCGAGGCTGATCGGCTTGATCCGCGAGGCGTTGCCGGCGGTGCCGAAGGCCTCGTAGCGCGCGATGCAGACGTCGCGCATGGCGGCCACGGTCTCCTTGAGGTACTTGCGCGGGTCGAACTCGGCGGGGTTGCTGGCCAGGAAGCGGCGCACCGCGCCGGTGGAGGCCAGCCGCAGGTCGGTGTCGATGTTGACCTTGCGCACGCCGTGGCGGATGCCCTCGACGATCTCCTCGACCGGCACGCCGTAGGTCTCGGGGATCTCGCCGCCGAACTCGTTGATGATCGCCAGCCACTCCTGGGGTACCGAGGAGGAGCCATGCATCACCAGGTGAGTGTCGGGGATGCGCTCGTGGATCTCCTTGATGCGCTGGATGGAGAGGGTATCGCCGGTGGGCGGCTTGGTGAACTTGTAGGCGCCGTGGCTGGTGCCGATGGCGATGGCCAGGGCGTCCACCCCGGTCGCCTTGACGAAGTCGGCGGCCTCTTCGGGGTCGGTGAGCAGCTGCTCCATGTCGAGCTTGCCCTCGGCGCCGATGCCGTCCTCCTCGCCGGCCATGCCGGTCTCCAGGCTGCCGAGGCAGCCCAGCTCGCCCTCCACCGAGACGCCGCAGGCGTGGGCCATCTCGACGGTGCGGCGGGTGACGTCGACGTTGTAGTCGTAGTCCATGGGCGTCTTGCCGTCCTCGCCCAGCGAGCCGTCCATCATCACCGAGGAGAAGCCGAGCTGGATGGAGCGCTGGCAGACCGCGGGGCTGGTGCCGTGGTCCTGGTGCATGACCACCGGGATGTGCGGAAACTCCTCGACGGCGGCGAGGATCAAGTGGCGCAGGAAGGGAGCCCCGGCGTACTTGCGGGCGCCGGCGGAGGCCTGGACGATGACCGGCGAGTCGGTGGCGTCGGCGGCTTCCATGATGGCGCGCATCTGCTCGAGGTTGTTGACGTTGAAGGCCGGGATGCCGTAGCCGCGCTCGGCGGCGTGGTCGAGCATCTGGCGCATGCTGATCAGTGCCATGAAGTGTCCTGTCTGTGTCTTCGCAATGACGGCGCGGCCGGGCCGCGCCGAGATGGGGGCGGGGCTTGTGGTGTCTCAGCGAGCGGCGGCGTCTTCCAGGGCCTTCACCGCCGGCAGCGTCTTGCCCTCGACGTACTCGAGGAAGGCGCCGCCGCCGGTGGAGATGTAGGAGACCCGGTCGGCGATGCCGTACTTGTCGATGGCCGCCAGGGTATCGCCGCCGCCGGCGATGGAGAACGCCGGGCTTTCGGCGATGGCCTTCGAGATCACCTCGGTGCCACGGCCGAACTGGTCGATCTCGAACACGCCCACCGGACCATTCCACAGGATGGTGCCGGCATCCTTGAGCAGGCCGGCCAGGCGTGCCGCGGTCTCGGGACCGATGTCGAGGATCATCTCGTCGTCGCCCACCTGATCGACCGGCTTGACCACGGCGTCGGCCGACTCGGAGAACTCGGTGGCCACCACCACGTCGCTGGGCAGCGGGATCTCGACCCTCCCCATCAGCTCCCTGGCCTTGTCGATCAGGTCGGCCTCGTGCAGCGACTTGCCGACCTTGTGCCCGGCCGCGGCGATGAAGGTATTGGCGATGCCGCCGCCGACGATCAGCTGGTCGCACTTCTCGGAGAGCGCATTGAGCACCTCGAGCTTGGTGGAGACCTTGGAGCCACCGACGATGGCGGTCATCGGGCGCCTGGGGGCGGCGAGTGCCTGCTCCAGGGCGTCGAGCTCGGCGGCGAGCAGCGGGCCGGCGCAGGCGGTGGGCGCGAAGCGCGCCACGCCATGGGTGGAGGCCTGGGCGCGGTGGGCGGTGCCGAAGGCGTCCATCACGAAGATGTCGCACAGCGCGGCGTACTGCTTCGCCAGCGTCTCGTCGTCCTTCTTCTCGCCCGCGTTGAAGCGCACGTTCTCGAGCAGCACCACCTCGCCGTCGGCCAGGTCCAGGGCGGCGCCCAGGTAGTCCCTGACCAGGGTGACCGGGCGACCGAGCAGTTCGCCGAGGTGCTCGGCCACCGGGGCCAGCGAGAACTCCGCGGCCGGCTCGCCCTCGGTGGGGCGGCCCAGATGGCTCATCAGCATCACCTTGGCGCCGGCGTCCTGGGCCGCCTGGATGGTCGGCAGCGCGGCGCGCAGGCGGGCGTCACTGGTCACCTTGCCGTGCTTGACGGGCACGTTCAGGTCCTCGCGGATCAGCACGCGCTGGCCGCTGAGGTCGAGGTCGGTCATCTTGTGCACGTTCATCGGGGCGTCTTCCTCATCTGGAGAAACCGAAGCAGGGGCATCGAAGCAGAATCATGGGGCGGGCGGGGGCAGGGCGGCCAGGCGCCGGCTCACGTCGAGCATGCGGTTGGCGAAGCCCCACTCGTTGTCGAACCAGCACAGCAGCTTGATCAGGCGGTCCCCCGCCACCCGGGTCTGGGTGGCGTCCACGATACCGGAGCGCGGGTCGTGGTTGAAGTCGATGGAGGCCATGGGCTCCTCGGTATAGCCGAGCAGCCCGGCCAGCCGCCCGCGGCTCGCGGTGTGCAGCAGGGCGTTGACCTCGGCGGCGCTGGTATCGCGCCGCACGCAGATCGACAGGTCCATGGCCGAGACATTGATGGTCGGCACGCGCATGTGCAGGCACTCGAAGCGCCCGGCCAGGTGCGGCATCAGGCGATTGATGCCGCGCGCCAGGCTGGTGTCCACCGGCACGATGGAGTGCATCGCCGAGCGGGTCAGGCGCAGGTCGGTGTGGTGGTAGGCGTCGATCACCGGCTGGTCGTTCATCGCCGAGTGCACGGTGGTGGTCACGCCATGCTCCACGCCCAGCGCCTCGTCGAGCACGGTGAGCACCGGTACCAGGCAGTTGGTGGTGCAGGAGGCCGCCGAGACGATGCGGTGGCCAGGCTCGAGCTCGTGATCGTTGATGCCGGTAACGATGGTGGCGTCGACGTCGCTCTCCGCCGGCTGGGAGAACAGCAGCCGGCCGGCGCCGGCCGCCAGGTGACGTTCGGCGGTGGCGCGGTCCTTGAAGCTGCCCGAGCACTCGAGCACCAGATCGATGCCGAGCTCGGCCCAGGGCAGGGTCGCGGGGTCGGACTCGGAGAGCAGGCGGATCGCCCGACCGTTGACCACCAGGTGGTCGCCCTCGACCTCCACCCGGCCGGGGAAGCGGCCGTGGGTGGTGTCGTAGCGGGTCAGGTAGGCGATGGTGGCCAGGTCGGAGAGCTCGTTGATCGCCACGATCTCGAGTTCGGGCTCACGCTCCGGCTCGATGCGCTCGACGAGCGCGCGCAGCACGCACTGGCCGATGCGGCCGTAACCGTTGATGGCGATACGATGGGCCATGGTGGTGGCGAAGTCTCCCGGAGCCGTGAAACACGAACCGGCGATTCTAGCGCATTTGCGACCGGCAGGCCCACCGGTCGAGCCGCGAAACTCGGCAGCGACCAGGGCGCGCTCGTCACGCCGCGAGTGGTGTCGCGGGCGTCGTGAGGGGGGCGGAAAAATTTGCTCGGGAGGCACTTGAAACGCCACCGAGCGTTCCTATTTTGCAGATTACGGGGGTCTGTCGGCCCCGGCATGGCCCCTTCCGACAACCTGTCTGCAGCAGGAGGTGGTTGCAATGTTCGACGATCTCAGGCGTTTCGATACCGGTCCGTTCCAGGGGGTGGACTGGTTCCGGCAGTTGATGGATGAGTTCTTCACGGAAGGTGGTGCCGCGGATATCCGTGCGGTGCCGCGGGGCAGTTACCCGATGATCAATGTCGGTCGTACCGACGACGCCGTGCGTGTCTATGTGTTCGCCGCGGGGCTCTCGGCGGGCGACCTGGAGGTCAGCATTCAGGACAACGTCCTGACCGTCAGCGGCAAGCGCGAGGCCGTGGTACCCGAGACGGAAGGCGAGGAGCGACGCACCGACTTCCGTCGCGAGCGATACCGCGGCGCGTTCAGCCGTTCGCTCGCCTTGCCGGATGGCCTGGATGTCGAGCGTGCCGAGGCGCGCTTCCGTCATGGTGTCTGCGAGGTGCTGCTGCCCAAGCGCGAGGAGCTCAAGCCACGCCGTATCGAGATCCGGGCGGCGTGATGATGCCCGGTCAACCGCGAGGAGGTGATCTGTCATGAACGATGTTGCCCAGCGTGACGAAGGCGCCAGCGTGCCGACCAGTCGCGAACAGCGGGCCGAGGCCCTGCTGCCGCCGGTGGACATCTTCGAACAGGGCAACGCCCTGCACGTCATCGCCGACATGCCCGGGGTGACGCACGAGTCGCTGAGTATCGAGGTGGACAACAACGTGCTCAGTCTCGAGGGTGAGGTCCGCATCGAGATGCCCGAGGGGCTCGCGGCCATCTACGCCGAGGTGCGTGCGCAGCGCTTCGTGCGCCGCTTCACCCTGAGCCACGAGATCGATACCGATGCCATCCAGGCGCGGATCGAGAATGGCGTGGTGCACCTGGTGCTGCCCAAGAAGGAGACCCACCGGACTCGGCGCATCGAGGTCCAGCCGGCGTGAGTGGTCGCTAGCCGTCGAGCGCCCTCCCCGAAAGGGAGGGCGCTGCCGTTTGCAAGGTCGGCATCCGCTCGGTAGGGTCCTACACTACGCTGGGAATAGCGTCTTCGATGACCCAAGGAGAGGAACGACATGACCGATATCGCCAAGCTGCTGGGCGACGAGGCCGACGACCTGCTCGGCCACATCTGCACCGGCTTCCCGCAAGAGCGCCTCCACCTCCCCGGGGCGGACTTCATCGACCGGGTGATGGCCGACAGCGACCGCCGGCCCAATGTCCTGCGCAACATGCAGGCACTGTTCGACCATGGCCGGCTGGCCGGCACCGGCTACCTGAGCATCCTGCCGGTGGACCAGGGCATCGAACACTCGGCCGGGGCCTCCTTCGCCCCCAATCCGATCTATTTCGACCCGGCCAACATCGTCGAACTGGCGCTCGAGGGCGGTTGCAACGCCGTGGCCTCGACGCTGGGCGGGCTCGCCTCGGTGGCGCGCCGCTACGCCCACAAGATCCCGATGATGCTCAAGCTCAACCACAACGAGACCCTGACCTATCCGGCGGTCTACGACCAGACGCTGTTCGCCCAGGTCGAGCAGGCCCACGAGATGGGCTGCGTGGCGGTGGGGGCGACCATCTACTACGGTTCGCCGGAGAGCCGTCGCCAGATCATGGAGGTCAGCGAGGCCTTCGAGCGCGCCCACGAACTGGGCATGGTCACGGTGCTGTGGTCCTACCTGCGCAACCCGGCCTTCAAGAAGGACGGCACCGACTATCACGTCGCCTCGGACCTCACCGGCCAGGCGATCCACATGGCCGCCACCATCAAGGCCGATATCGTCAAGCAGAAGCTGCCCGAGACCAATGGCGGCTATCGTGCCATCGGCTTCGGCCACACTCACGACAAGGTCTACAGCGAGCTGACCTCGGACCATCCCATCGACCTGGCCCGCTACCAGGTGGCCAACTGTTACATGGGGCGCGCCGGGCTGATCAATTCGGGGGGGGCCTCCAGCGGTGCCGGCGACCTGACCCAGGCGGTGCGTACCGCAGTGATCAACAAGCGTGCCGGCGGCATGGGGTTGATCTCCGGGCGCAAGGCGTTCCAGAAGCCCATGGCCGAGGGCGTCGAACTGCTCAATGCGATCCAGGACGTCTACCTGTCGAAGGACGTCACCATCGCCTGAGGCCCGGTAGAGGGGCAGGAAAAGCAAAGGGCACGGCCAACCGGCCGTGCCCTTTCTTCATTACCGGCTGTCCGCGGTCAGGCGTCGAGCAGCGCCTTGGCCTGGGCGACGACGTTGTCGACGGTGAAGCCGAAGTGCTTGAACAGGTCGCCGGCCGGGGCCGACTCGCCGTAGGTGGTCATGCCGATCACCCGGCCGTCGAGGCCCACGTACTTGTACCAGGCGTCGACATGGCCGGCCTCGATGGCCAGCCGCGCGGTCACCGCCCGGGGCAGCACGCGCTCGCGGTACTCGGCGTCCTGGGCGTCGAAGCGGTCGGTCGACGGCATCGACACCACGCGCACCGCACGGCCGGCCTGCGCGAGCTCGGCGGCGGCGTCCATGGCCAGGCCGACCTCGGAGCCGGTGGCGATCAGGATCAGCTCGGGGGTGCCGTCGCACTCCTTCAAGACGTAGCCACCGCGCTGGATCTCGGCCAGCTGCGGCTTGGTGCGCGCCTGGTGGGGCAGGGTCTGGCGCGACAGCACCAGGGCGGTGGGGCCGGCCTGGCGCTTGAGGGCGGCATCCCAGGCGGCGGCGGTCTCCACGGCGTCGCAGGGGCGCCAGGTGGCGAGGTTGGGCGTCGCGCGCAGGGTGGTGAGCTGCTCGATCGGCTGGTGGGTGGGGCCGTCCTCGCCCAGGCCGATGGAGTCGTGGGTGAAGACGTAGATCGCCCGGGTGCCCATCAGCGCCGCCATGCGCACCGCGTTGCGCATGTACTCCATGAAGATCAGGAAGGTGGCGCCGTAGGGCACGAAGCCGCCGTGCAGGGCGATGCCGTTCATGATCGCGCCCATGCCGAACTCGCGCACCCCGTAGTGCAGGTAGTTGCCGCCAGGCGCCTCGGCCGAGATGGCCTGGGCGCCGTCCCAGAAGGTCAGGTTGGAGGGCGCCAGGTCGGCGCTGCCGCCGAGCAGCTCGGGGAGCTGCGGGCCGAGGGCGTTGAGGCAGCCCAGCGAGGCCTTGCGCGAGGCGACGCTCTCGCCCTTGGCCTGGGCCTGCTCGATCAACGCCTCGCTGGTGATCTCGCTGGGCAGCTGGCCCTTCTGGCGGCGCAGGAACTCGCGGGCGAGCTCCGGGTGCGCCTCGGCGTAGCGCGCGAAGCGCGCCTGCCACTCGGCCTGGCGGGCCTGGCCCTGCTCCTGGGCGTCCCAGCCGCGGTAGATCTCCTCGGGGATGTGGAAGGGGGCGTGGGGCCAGTCGAGCCGCACGCGCGCCGCGGCGACCTCGTCCTCGCCCAGTGCCGCGCCGTGGCACTCCTCCTTGCCCTGCTTGTTGGGGGCACCGAAGCCGATCACGGTCTTGCAGACGATCAGGCTGGGCCGGTCGTCGTGGGTCTTGGCCAGCTCGATGGCGGCCTTGACCTGGTCGGGGTCGTGGCCGTCGACGTTGGGCACCACGTGCCAGCCGTAGGCCGCGAAGCGCTGGGCGGTGTCGTCGGTGAACCAGCCCTCGACCTCGCCGTCGATGGAGATGCCGTTGTCGTCGTAGAAGGTGATCAGCTTGCCGAGCTGCTGGGTGCCGGCCAGCGAGGCGACCTCGTGGGAGATGCCCTCCATCAGGCAGCCGTCGCCGACGAAGCACCAGGTGTGGTGGTCGACGACGGTATGGCCGGGGCGGTTGAACTGGGCGGCCAGGGTGCGCTCGGCGATGGCCATGCCCACGGCGTTGGCGAGCCCCTGGCCGAGCGGGCCGGTGGTGGTCTCGATGCCCGGGGCATAGCCGAACTCCGGGTGGCCGGCGGTCTTCGAATGCAACTGGCGGAAGTGCTGCAGCTCCTCGAGGCTCAGCTCGTAGCCGGTGAGGTGCAGCAGCGAGTAGAGCAGCATGGAGCCGTGACCGTTGGAGAGCACGAAGCGGTCGCGGTCGGGCCATGCCGGGTCGGCCGGGTTGTGCTTGAGGTAGTCGTTCCACAGCACCTCGGCGATGTCGGCCATGCCCATGGGGGCGCCCGGGTGGCCGGAGTTGGCCTTCTGGACGGCATCCATGGAGAGGGCGCGAATGGCATTGGCCAGTTCGAAACGGGACGGCATGGGGAAGCTCCTCGCCTGCGGCAGAATAAGCAATGGCGCTGCCGGGCCAAGGGGACTGGCCGGGCGCGCGCTCTGGCTGGGTGACGCCGCGGGACGGGGCGGCGTGATCGAAATCGGGCGCCTATTGTCGCCGACTTGACGTTCGGCATCAAATGGCGGCTGTCGACGGAGAACGGTAGAGTGTAGACTTCGCGACTGCCTATTGCCGTTAATTGCCGTTACAAGAAGGGTCGAGGACGCCATGAGCGAATACTCCCTGTTCACTTCCGAGTCCGTTTCCGAGGGCCATCCGGACAAGATCGCCGACCAGATCTCCGATGCCGTGCTCGACGCCATCATCGCCCGCGACAAGCACGCCCGGGTGGCCTGTGAGACCCTCGTGAAGACCGGCGTGGCCATCGTCGCCGGCGAGATCAGCACCACGGCCTGGGTCGATCTCGAGGAACTGGTGCGCCAGGTGATCCTGGACATCGGCTACACCTCATCGGATGTCGGCTTCGACGGCGAGACCTGCGGGGTGCTCAACCTGATCGGCAAGCAGAGCATGGACATCGCCCAGGGTGTGGACCGGGCCAAGCCCGAGGACCAGGGCGCCGGCGACCAGGGCCTGATGTTCGGCTACGCCACCAACGAGACCGACTCCTACATGCCGGCGCCGATCCACTATGCCCACCGGCTGGTGGAGCGCCAGGCCGAGCTGCGCAAGCACGGCCTGCTGCCGTGGCTGCGCCCGGACGCCAAGAGTCAGGTGACCTTCCGCTACGATGCGAACGGCAAGCCCTGCGGCGTGGACGCCGTGGTGCTCTCCACCCAGCACGATCCGGGCATCGACCAGGAGGAGCTGCGGTTGATGGTCAAGCGCGAGATCATTGAGCAGGTGATTCCCGAGGCGTGGCTCTCCGAATCGACCCAATACCACATCAACCCCACCGGCAAGTTCGTCATCGGTGGCCCGGTGGGCGACTGCGGGCTGACCGGGCGCAAGATCATCGTCGACACCTACGGCGGCATGGCGCGCCACGGCGGCGGGGCCTTCTCCGGCAAGGACCCGTCCAAGGTCGACCGCAGCGCCGCCTACGCCGGTCGCTACGTGGCCAAGAACCTGGTCGCCGCGGGGCTGGCCGACAAGTGCGAGATCCAGGTCTCCTACGCCATCGGCGTCGCCGAGCCCACCTCGGTGTCGATCAACACCTTCGGTACCGGCCGCATCGACGACGAACGCATCATCGAGCTGGTGCGCGAACACTTCGACCTGCGGCCCAACGCCATCACCCGCATGCTCGACCTGCTGCATCCGATGTATCGCCTGACCGCGGCCTATGGTCACTTCGGCCGTGAGCCCTTCGAGACCAGCTACACCTGGACCGATACCCAGGGTCAGGAGCAGACCGAGACCTTCCTGGCCTTCCCCTGGGAGAAGACCGACAAGGCCCTGGTCCTGCGCGAGGCCGCCGGTCTGTAGGCGATCGCCTACAGCGAATGACAGGCCCCGCCGGCATCGTCGCGCGGGGCCTGTTGCTATGGTCGGGGCATCGTCTCGCCGAGGATGCCCGCCATGCCTGTCCTGCTGAGTCTTGTCGTCTGGCTGCTGGCCACGCCGGCGGCCGCATCGGGCCCGGCCGATGCCTGCCCCGACTGGCCCGCGGCCCGCGCCGAGCACGAGCTGGTCGCCCTGGAACGCCGCCTGGCCGAATGGGACGACGCCTACTATCGCCACGGTGAGTCGCCGGTCAGCGATGACCTCTACGACCAGGCGCGGGGCCGTTTCGACCTCTGGCGGCGCTGCTTTCCCGAGGTGGCGCCGGCCGCCACGGCCGAGCCGCCCCGGGAGGGCGGCGAGCTCCGCCACCCGGTGCCCCAGACGGGGCTGGCCAAGTTGACGGACGAGCGCGCGGTGCGGGCCTGGCTGGCGCGCCGCACCGACGCCTGGATCCAGCCCAAGGTGGACGGGGTGGCGGTGACCCTGGTCTACGAGCAGGGCCGGCTGGTTCGGGCGATCAGTCGCGGCGATGGCCGCCATGGCCAGGACTGGACCGCGCAGGCGCGGCGGATCCCGGCCGTGCCGGAGCGGCTCGCGGCGCATGGCTCGCCGCTACTCCAGGGCGAGCTCTTCCTCCGTCGGGATGCCCATGTGCAGGCCGAGCAGGGCAGTGCCGGGGCGCGCAGTGCGGTGGCCGGGCTGATGGCCAGGGATACCCTCGACGACACCGATGCCGCCCGTATCGGGCTCTTCGTCTGGGACTGGCCGAACGGCCCGGCGGCCCTGGGCGAACGTCTCGAGGGGCTGGCCGCCATGGGGTTCACCGACAGCACGACGTTGACCCATCCGGTCGGTGCCCTCGACGAGGTTCGGCGCTGGCGGGAGGCCTGGTACCGGGGGCCGCTCCCCTTCGCCAGCGACGGCGTGGTGCTGCGCCAGGGCAGCCGCCCGGCGGGTGGCCAGTGGCGAGCCGAGCCGCCCGACTGGGCCGTGGCCTGGAAACACCCTCCCCGGGAGGCCCTGGCCGAGGTGCGCGGCGTCGAGTTCCGGGTCGGCCGCACGGGACGCATCACGCCGCTGCTGCACCTGGTCCCCGTCCAACTGGACGATCGCGTCATCCGCCGGGTCGGTGTCGGCTCGCTCGCGCGCTGGCGCGAGCTGGACATTCGCCCCGGCGACCAGGTGGCCATCGTCCTGGCGGGCCTGACCATCCCGCGTCTCGAGGGCGTGGTCTGGCGGGGGAGTGAGCGATTGGCGGTGACGCCGCCCGACGAGGCGGCGTTCCATGCGCTGAGCTGCTGGCGGCCGACCCCGGGCTGCGAGGGGCAGTTCCTCGAGCGGCTGGCCTGGCTCGGCGGCCGGCAGGGGCTCGACCTGCCGGGCGTCGGGCCCGGTACCTGGCAGGCGCTGTTCGACGCCGGCCTGCTCGATGGCCTGCTGGCCTGGATGACGCTCGACCCCGCGGCCCTGGTCGAGGTGCCGGGCATCGGCGAGGCCCGCGCCCAGCGCCTGGCGGTGGCCTTCCACGGGGCCCGGGAGCGCGCCTTCGCCGCCTGGCTGTCGGCCCTGGGAGTGCCACCCGGCCTCGAGGCAGGGCAAGGCGCGTCCTGGTCGTCACTGGTTGAACGCAACGAGGCGCACTGGCTCGCGCTACCGGGAGTCGGGCCGCAACGGGCCCGGGCACTCGCCGACTTCTTCGCCCATCCCGAGGTGCAGCGGTTGGCGGGGCGGCTCGGCGAGGCCGGCATCGAGGGCTTTGCGCGTTGATTGTCGGTGCCTGGGTTCCCTGCCTATAGTGAAGGTCTCGCTTTTCGCTCGGAAAAGAGGTGACGCATGAGTCAGTCCGCCGTATCCGCCTTGCAGGCCCAGGACTACAAGGTGGCCGATATCGCCCTGGCCGACTGGGGCCGACGCGAGATCCGCATCGCCGAGTCCGAGATGCCGGCGCTGATGACGATCCGCGAGAAGTATCGCGAGCAGCAGCCGCTGGCCGGCGCACGCATCGCCGGCTGCATCCACATGACCATCCAGACCGCGGTGCTGATCGAGACCCTGATCGACCTGGGCGCGACGGTGCGCTGGTCGTCGTGCAACATCTTCTCCACCCAGGACCACGCCGCCGCCGCCATCGCCGCCGCCGGCATCCCGGTGTTCGCCTGGAAGGGCGAGACCGAGGAGGAGTTCTGGTGGTGCATCGAACAGACGGTGGAGGGCCCCGACGGCTGGGCGCCCAACCTGGTGCTCGACGACGGCGGCGACCTGACGGCGCTGCTGCACGACAAGCGCCCGGAGCTGCTCGAGGCCATCCACGGCATCTCCGAGGAGACCACCACCGGGGTGCATCGCCTGCAGGAGATGCGGCGCGACGGCACCCTCAGGGTCCCGGCGATCAACGTCAACGACGCCGTGACCAAGTCGAAGAACGACAACAAGTACGGCTGTCGGCACTCGCTCAACGACGCCATCAAGCGCGGCCTCGACCACCTGCTGGCCGGCAAGCAGGCGCTGGTGGTGGGCTACGGCGACGTGGGCAAGGGCTCGGCGGCCTCGCTGCGCCAGGAGGGCATGATCGTCAAGGTCGCCGAGATCGACCCGATCTGCGCCATGCAGGCCTGCATGGATGGCTTCGAGGTGGTCTCGCCTTATGTCGACGGCATCAACCGCGGGGCGCAGAGCGTCGACCGTGCCCTGCTGGCCAGGATCGACCTGGTGGTCACCGCCACCGGCAACATCGACGCCTGCGACGCCGCCATGCTCGAGGTGCTGAAGAAGGGCGCGGTGGTGTGCAACATCGGCCACTTCGACAGCGAGATCGACACCGCCCACATGCGCCGCGAGTGGCACTGGGAGGAGGTCAAGCCCCAGGTGCACAAGATCTACCGCGACAGCACCCCAGGCGACTTCGACCCCGAGAGCGACGACTACCTGATCCTGCTCTCCGAGGGGCGCCTGGTGAACCTGGGCAATGCCACCGGCCATCCGTCGCGGGTCATGGACGGCTCCTTTGCCAACCAGGTGCTGGCGCAGCTCCACCTCTTCGAGCGGCGCTTCGCCGAGCTGCCCGACGACGAGAAGCGCGAGGCGCTGGCGGTCACCGTGCTGCCGCGTCATCTCGACGAGGAGGTCGCCCGCTACATGGTCGCGGGCTTCGGCGGGGTGATCACCCGCATGAGCGAGGCCCAGGAGCGCTACACCGGCGTGCCGGCCCAGGGGCCCTTCAAGCCCGATTCCTACCGCTACTAGGCACTGTCTGAAAAGTCGGCGAGCGATGGTCAGACAAGGCAAAAATCAGCGAAAAGACGGAGTTTACGGGGTGTAAATGAGTACTTTGAGCTGATTTTTAACGCCGTATGGCCGAGCGCAGACACTTTCCGGACAATGCCTAGGGGCTCAGACGAAGGCCAGGAAGCGTCCGGCCGCCAGGACGGCGAGCCACAGCCCCAGCGACAGCGCCCCGGCGAGGCGCAGCCGCCGGGGGGCGGCACCGGCCAGCCCCGGACCCAGGTTGAGGGCGAGCGCATTGGCGACGGCCAGGCCGATCAGCGTCAGCTTGACCAGGAACAGCGGCGTGGCGGCATAGCCGGTGGGATCGGCGAGGAACAGCAGCGCGCCGGTGGTCAGCGCCAGCAGCAGCCCGGCGATGGCCACCGGCTGCAGCGCTTGCCCCAGCGCCGCCAGCGGGAGCCGGCGTCGCCACCCCAGCAGGCGCAGGTCGAGGGGCACGATGGCGCCGACCAGCAGGGCGATGCCCAGTACATGCAGCGCATTGACGCCGGCATAGCCCCAGCGCGACAGCCGCATCCACTCGGCGAGCGAGGTGCCGGCCAGCCGGGCGAGCAGCTCTTCCACCCGCGGGGCTCAGATGCGCCCGGGGTAGAGCACGTAGTGGGCGTCACCGATCCACAACTGCTCGGCCTTCATCAGCCGTTCGCCGGCGTGCTCGCCCGAGACCCGGATCTCGACGCCTTCGGCGAGGTCGCCGTCCTCCAGCCCGGCCCGCGCATTGCGCCAGGGCTGGCCCACCTCCACCGTCCACTGCTCGCCCTCCACGTCGAGGGTCAGCTCGCCGTGGGGGTTGCCCAGGCGCGCCGCGGTGATGGTGCCGGTCAGTTCGATGGTCTCGCCGCCGGTCCAGCCGTGGTGGGCCTGGGCCGGGGCGATGGCCAGCAGCAGGGCGCTCAAGGCCGCCAGCAACAAGGATCGCCGTCGCATGCTCGAGTCCTCCGCTTGTGGGTGTTCCTTCAGGCTAGCCGCACCCGGGTGAGCTGCAAGGCGGGCCCAGGACTATCGCTGTTAGTTTGCACTCGAGGCTGATCCGTCGACAGGTCTGCGAGGAGGCGCTGTAAACCCGTCCTTGGGCGCTACATTTGCCATCCATGGCAAATGACCTCCTCTCCGACCTGTCCCCGGCGCCTCTCGTCATGTCCAACTGCGATTGCCCTGCCGGGATGCCCCCATGGGGCGCCTCCGTCGGTGAGCTGTGCCAGAATAAGGCAGTGGGTGCCACATGGTGCCCGTTGTTTTCTCGTTCGGCTGATCATCAGAGGGTTGCCCCATGAGCGTGGCTCGCCCCGTCATCGAGACGCGCGCCTACCCCGACCGCGTGCTGACCGATCGCCACGCCTTCCACCAGTTGCTGCTGGGGCTGGAGGGGGGCGTGGAGCTCGAGGTCGGCGGTCGTGGCGTGCGGGTCGAGCCGGGGGTGCTGGCCCCCATCGGCGCGGGCGACGAGCATCACTACCTGGCGCCACGCGACAACGCCACCCTGGTGCTGGACCTGCCTCCGGCCTGGTGCCAGGCGCTGCAGCTGGAGGCGCTGTTCGAGGGCCGGCCTCGGCGGTTGCCGGCGACGCTGGTGGCCCGGGGGCGGCACCTCGGGGCCACCGGCGCCCCGGCGCTGGTGGGTTGGCTGAGCGCGGTGCTGTGCGAGGCGGCACCGTTCGTGCACGAGCCGCGGCTGCGGCTGTTGCGGCTGCTGCCCGAGATCGAGGCCGACCTGGCCAGGCCCTGGCGGGTGCGTGACTGGGCGGCCCGCTGTCACCTGGCCGAGGCCGCCTTCGCCCGCCAGTTCCGCGCGCTCACCGGTCGTTCACCGCATGCCTGGCTGGTGGAGCGGCGCCTGGGGCGGGCGCGGGAACTGATGCGCGCGTCGACCGCCAGTCTCACCGAGATCGCCCTGGCCTGCGGCTTCGCCGATGCGGCGCATTTCTCGCGGGTCTTCCGCGCGCGGCATGCGCTCTCCCCCCGCCAGTGGCGCGGCCTTCAGCGCAGCCCGGTGAGCCCCAGCAGCCCCGCCAGGTAGAGCGGGATCAGCAGCGGCGCGGCCAGGGTGGTCAGGAGCACGGCGATGGCGCCCTTCTCCGGGCGGATCGCGAGCTCCATGGCCACCACCACCACGTTGGCGGCCATCGGCACCACGCCGACCAGCAGCAGCGCCAGGGCCAGCTCCGCAGAGATGCCCAGGGTGGCCTGCAGGGCGAGCACCGCGACGCCGGCGAGCAGCGGCCACAGGCCATAGCGCACGACCACGCAGGCGCCGATGAAGCGCATGTCGAACTCCCGGATGGAGACCCGGCCCAGCGTCATGCCGATGATCATCATGCCGAGCAGGGTGTAGGTCGACGGGAAGACGTCGAGGCCATCCATCACCGCCGCCGGCACCGTCAGCCCGAGGCCACTGACCAGCAGCGCCGCCAGAAAGGCATAGATCAGCGGCAGGCGGAGGATCTTGACCAGGCTCTGGCGCACCGAGAACTGCCCTCGGGCGCTGAGGTAGAAGCCCACGGTGAATTCATAGAGGGTGATGCCCAGCAGGCAGAACAGGTACTGGGTCACGCCCTCCGGCGGCAGCAGCACCATGGCGATGGGCAGCCCGAAGTAGCCGGTATTGCCGGTGCCGGCGGAAAAGGCCAGCACGGCGGCCTCCTGGGCGGGGAAGACGGGCCTTGCCAGGCGGCCGACCGCGATGGCGATCAGGCTGGCCGTCGCGAACAGTCCCAGGGTCAGCAGCAGGTAACCCGGCGTGGGCCCGCCCAGGGTCAGGCCGCGGAAGAAGGTCAGCGGGGCGACGATGTAGATCAGCAGGGTGGCGATGGGCCGCGGGTCGATGGCCAGCCGCCGTGAACATAGCCAGCCCAGGCCGACGAAGGCGAGCAGCATCCACAGGGGGCCCAGCAGGGTGGCGCCGAGGTCGAGTTCCACGATCGCAATTCTCTCATGTAAAGAGGCCCATCATGCCTGCTGGCGGCCAGGCTGTCAGGGGCCGGAAGTCAGGATTCGACAAGTCCCGGCGTGCCACATCTGGCAGGCTGTCTCTTCCACTGTCTGTCGCACGATGCCCCCATGACCACGACCAGCGTCCCCGTTCCCGACTCCCGTGCCACCGCCATCGGCGCCACCACCGTGCTCAACTGGGCCCTGCTGGCGACGCTGACCCAGCTCGCCGGTCCGGTGCCGCCCTTCCTGCTCACCGCCCTGGCCTTTGCCATCGCCTTCGCCTGCTTCGCGGTGTGGCTCGGGCTGCGCGGCGAGTCGCTGGTGGCGCCGCTCAGGCAGCCGCCGGCGGTCTGGGCGCTGGGCGTGGGTGGGCTATTCGGCTATCACGCGCTCTATTTCGTCGCCCAGCAGAACGCGCCACCGGCGAACGCCGGGCTGATCAGCTACCTGTGGCCGCTGCTGATCGTGATCTTCGTGGCGCTGCTGCCCGGAGAGCGCTTGAAGGCGATTCATCTCGTCGGCGCGCTGCTGGGCTTCGCCGGGGCGGCGCTGCTGGTCGGTGGCGATGTCGATGTCGGCGGCAGTACGCTGGGCTACGTGGCGGCCTTCGCCTGTGCCTTCGTGTGGAGCGGCTACTCGGTGCTGTCGCGGGCCACGCGCAGCGTGCCGACCGCGGCGGTAGGCGGCTTCTGCCTGGCCACGGCGCTGCTGGCGGCGCTGTGCCACCTGCTCTTCGAGCCGAGCCGCTGGCCGCAGGGCATCGGTTGGCTGGGGGTGATCGGCCTCGGCCTGGGCCCGGTGGGCAGTGCCTTCTTCACCTGGGACCTGGGCGTGAAACATGGCGACCTGCGCCTGCTGGGGCTGCTGGCCTACTTCACGCCACTGCTCTCGACCCTGGTGTTGATCGCGGCGGGCTATGCCACGGCCTCGCCGCTGCTGGCGCTGGCGGCGATACTGATCACCCTGGGGATGCTGGTCGGTAGCGGGTGGTTGCGCTGGCCACGGGCCGGCTGATGGTCTTCTGGCCGGCTGTATGAATGAAATCGATACAGCTGCCCGGAAACTTTCATTGGCCGGGGGAACACCCGGTCGGCACAATGCGACCCTATCACCTATACGGTTACGTCAATGACAGAGCAGCGTCGCCCGAGACCGGCGACCGACGAGGGTTGAATCGATGAGTGCACAAGAGCATCCGCTGGGTATCAGCTTCGAGTTCTTTCCGCCCAACACCGAGGCCGGGCGCGACAAGCTGATGGGGGTGCGCGATGCCCTGGCCGAGCGGCGGCCTCGATTCTTCTCGGTCACCTATGGTGCCGGTGGCTCCACCCAGGAGCGCACCCTGCATACCGTGCAGGCCGTTCGCCAGTCGGGCATCACCACCGCGCCCCACCTGTCGTGTATCGGCAGCGAGAAGGCGCGGCTGCGTGAGTTGCTTGCCCGCTACCGTGAGGCGGGTATCGACAGCCTGGTGGCGCTGCGCGGCGACCTGCCCTCGGGCATGGGCGGCATCGGCGAGCTGCGCTACGCCAACGAGCTGGTCGAGTTCATCCGCGAGGAGACCGGCGACCACTTCGAGATCGCCGTGGCCGCCTACCCGGAATCTCACCCCCAGGCGCCCAGTTTCGAGCACGACCTCACGAACTTCGCGCGCAAGATGAAGGCCGGGGCCGACTTCGCCGTCACCCAGTACTTCTTCAGCGCCGATGCCTATTTCCACTTCGTGGAGCGTGCCCGTGCCCTGGGCGTGGAGGCGCCGATCGTGCCCGGCATCATGCCGATCACCAACTACACCAAGCTGGCGCGCTTCTCCGATGCCTGTGGCGCCGAGATCCCGCGCTGGATCCGCAAGCAGCTCGAGGCCTATGGCGACGACAGCGAGGCCATCGGCGACTTCGGCGAGGAGGTCGTGTCGCGGTTGTGCCAGCGGCTGCTCGATGGTGGTGCCCCGGGCCTGCACTTCTATACCCTCAACCAGGCCAGGCCGACCCTGAGGGTGCTGGATAACATCTGTGGCTGACCCAGGCGTGGCCGGGCGTGCCGTCCGGCTGCACTTCCCTCTTTACACCGGCCTCAACCAGGCCAGGCCGACCCTGCGGGTGCTGGATAACATCTGTGGCTGACCCGGGGGGGCCTCGACAACCTGAGCGGATCCTCTCCTGGCGGCCTCAGGCGTCAGTGTCTAGCCTTGTCCCTGCCTATCCATGGAATCGGGAACAGGAGACGCTAGATGCGCCATGCCATTCTTTCGGGAGTCGCCACCGCCTCCCTCTTGCTGGCGGCCGCCGCCAGCCATGCCGAAGACAGCCTTGAGGTCGAGATGCATTGGGTCAGTGCCGATGGCATCGAAGCCTCCATCGGCACCATTACCCTACAGGATACCGACCACGGCCTGCTGTTGACCCCCGAGCTGAGCGAGATTCCGCCCGGCATCTATGGCTTCCACGTACACGAGCACGCCAGCTGTGAGCCAGGTGAGGACGATGCGGGGGAAATGGGGGCCGCCCGTCAGGCCGGTGGACACTACGATCCCGACGGTACCGGCCGCCACGAGGGCCCCTACGGGGACGGTCACCTCGGGGATTTACCGGTGCTGACCGTCGACCGGGACGGCCAGGCGACGCTGCCGGTGCTGGCGCCGCGACTCAGCCTCGCCGACATGCACGGGCGCAGCCTGATGATTCATGAAGGGGGCGACAATTACGCCGACGACCCCGAGCCGCTGGGTGGCGGCGGTGGACGCATGGCGTGTGGCGT
The DNA here is from genome assembly GCF_002879645.1 of Halomonas heilongjiangensis. Taxonomy (GTDB): domain Bacteria; phylum Pseudomonadota; class Gammaproteobacteria; order Pseudomonadales; family Halomonadaceae; genus Halomonas; species Halomonas heilongjiangensis. Next base: position 94,443 of record NZ_PNRE01000052.1, read on the forward strand.
GGTCGAGTCCTGACGGCCGGCAGCATGGCCGAGAACGCAGACGGCCCCGCCAAGGCGGGGCCGCATCCTTTGGTGGCACTGGAGCCGGTGGTTAGTCGGCGGTGTCGCTTGGCGTCTCGTCGCTGGCGTCATCGGCGGCGACGTCGGCCGCATCCTCGGCTTCCTCGTCCGGGCGCATCTCGGGTGGCAGCATGGCGGTCGGCACTTCGAGGCCTTGCTCCTCGTAATAGCGTACCGCCCCGGGGTGGAACCAGATCACGCTGTTCTTGTCGAGGTGTTCCGCCCGGGTCTCGGCCGCGGCGGGATGGATCGCCTCCATGGCTTCGGGGTGGTCCAGCACCAGCTTCATCACCTCGTAGACGAAGCTCTCCGGCAGGTCCTTGTGGCCGATGGCGAAATTCCAGAAGGCCACCGACGCATGGGGGGCGTCCATCGACGCATAGACATCGGCGGGGATCTCGAAGGGCGAGACCGGGAAGCTCTCTAGCAGGGTGGCCTGCTGCTGCTCCGTCAGACCGAACATGTGCACCTCACGACGCCGTTCGAGGCGCTCGAAGGCGCCGATCGGCAGGCCGGCACAGAAGGCGAAGGCGTCACTGAGCCGCGAGGTCAGGTAGTCGGTCAGGTGGTTGGCCCCGGCATACTGCAGGTGCACGTCCTCGACGCCCAGCGCTTCCAGGAACTGCGGCCAGTAGGCGGCACAGGTGCCGCCCATGGGGCCGACCCCGACTCGCTTGCCACTCAGGTCGGCGATGCTCTCGACGCCCGAGCCGGCCAACGTCACCACATGGAAGGGCGTCTGGTACATGGGGAAGAGGGCGCGCACGTCGCGCATTTCCTCACCGGGGGCGAATTCGGCCTCGCCGTCCCAGAGTTCGCGGGCCGGGCCCAGGGTGACCAGGCCGAGATCCGCTACGCCGGTATGGACCAGCGTCATGTTGTGGTAGGGCCCGCCGGTGGCCTGGGAGACGGCCTCGACGCCGAGCTCGTCGATGAGACGGGTCACCAGGCCGTCGCCGTAGACCTGGTAGGTGCCGCCGAGGGAGGCGGTACCCAGCAGGACCTCCTCCGGCCAGCCCGCCCGGTCGTCGGCCAGGGTGGCGACACTCCCGACCAGCAGGGCGCAGGCGGTGACTAGCGGACATAGGGTTGGGAACCGTCCAGCACTCATGGCGTACCTCCTGTCGATGCGGTGGGCGGTGAAGCCAAGGTGGCCGAGGCCACCTTGGCTCGCGCCCGAGCTCGGTTCAGGCCGAGGTCTTGGGCTTGGTCTTCAGGGCCGCCGCCTGCCAGGCGAAGACCAGGGCGCCGATGCCGAGGCCGGCCAGGTCGGTCATCCAGCCACCGGCGATCATCGACAACGCGGCCACGAGCAGCAAGGCACGCTGGATGAGGTTGACTCTGCCGTTCAGGAACCAGGCCTGCACGGCAGCCGCCAGCAGGTAGATACCGAGACTGGCGGTGATGACCACGCGCAGGATCCCTCCCCAGCTGCCTTGCATCAACAGCTCCGGGCTGTAGAAGAACATGAAGGGCACGATGAAGGCGGCCAGACCGAACTTGAAGGAGGTCATGGCCGTCTTCAGCGGATCGGTGCCGGAGATCGCGGCGGCGGCGTAGCCGGCCAGGGCCACCGGCGGGGTGATCGCCGAGAGCACCGCGTAGTAGAACACGAAGAAGTGTGCCACCAGCGGCGGAATGCCGATCTGCTGCAGGCCCGGGGCGACCACCGAGGCGGCCACCGCATAGGCCGCGGTGGTGGGCATGCCCATGCCCAGCAGGATGCTGATACACATGGCGAAGAACAGCGCCAGCAGGTGGCTGGTGTCGGCGATGCCCAGCAGCATGGACGCGAAGCGGGCGCCGACCCCGGTCAGCGCGATGACGCCGACGATGATGCCGGCACAGGCGCACACCGCGATCAGCGGGATGGCCATGCGCGCGCCCAGTGAGAGGGCGTTGAGCAGTGCCTTCGGGCCCATCCAGTGCGGGGTGAACCAGGACACCACGGCGGCGCTGATCATCGCCAGGGTGCCGGCACGAATCACCGAGTAGCCCATGAACAGGGTGCCGATCAGGATGATGATGGGCAGGAACAGGTAGACCTGCTTGACCATCTGACTGAACACCGGCAACTGGTCCCGGGGCAGGCCCTGCATGCCGCCACGACGCGCTTCCAGGTCGACCATCAGGTAGATGGAGAGGAAGTAGAGGGCGGCCGGAATCAGCGCGGCCACGGCGATCTCGGTATAGGGGATACCGGTGATCTCGGCCATGATGAAGGCACCGGCGCCCATGATCGGCGGCACGATCTGGCCACCGGTGGACGCCGCGGCCTCGATGCCACCGGCGCTGCGCGGGTGGTAGCCGACCTTCTTCATCAGCGGGATGGTCAGCGAGCCGGTGGCGACCACGTTGCCGGCCGAGGTGCCGTTGATCATGCCCATCAGGCCCGAGGCGAACACCGCCACCTTGGCCGGGCCACCGCGCGCGCGGCCGGCGGCGGCGAAGGCGAAGTTGACGAAGTAGTCACCCACGCGGGAGGCCTGCAGGAAGGCGGCGAAGGTGATGAACAGGATGATGTAGGTGGACGACACGGCGGTGGTGGCGCCGAGGATACCGTTGTCGGTATAGAGATAGGTGAAGAAGCGCGCGGCAGAGTAGCCGCGGTGCTCCAGCAGGCCCGGCAGATAGGGGCCGGCGAAGGCGTAGACCAGGAACACCCCGGTGATGGCGATCAGCGCCAGGCCGGCCACCCGGCGGGTCAGCTCCATGATCAGCGCCACGCCCACGGCGGCAACCAGGAACTCGGTCTGGCCGGCGAAGGGCGTGCCGGCAGACATGCGCCAGCGCTGGAGCACGAACAGCAGGTAGGCGGCAACGATGAGCGAGGCGACGATCAGCACCGCATCGGCCCAGTGGATCGAGCGACTGGAGCTGCGCCACACCCAGCTGCTGAGCATGGCGATGGCGGTGGCCACGACCAGCGACCAGCTCAGGTGCACCATCACCCAGTCGGCGGGGGCCGTGCCCCTGGCCTCGCGCAAGAACCAGGCGTAGAGAATGCAGAAGCTGGCGTAGCCGATGGCGACGGCCGAGGGAATCAGGGCAAACCACTCGGAGCGCCCGATACGGAGATCACCGGGGCTGCGGTCCAGGGTCATGGCCGCGGTGATGGCGAAGCCGACGGCCAGGCCGCCGGCCACGTGAATGATCCGGAAGGCCCAGGTCTCGATGGGCGATACGTTGAGCGCATAGAGGTGCATGGCGGTGAACAGCACGCAGGCGGCGAATACCGTCTGGCCCACCAGGCCGGAGAGCGCGCGCTCGTTATGGGCAATGGGAATATCGGCGACCCCTTCGGTGCCGAGCTTCGGAGTTGCCTCGTGGGGTTGGGTGTCTTGGGTCATGCCGGGATGCCTTGAGGGTTACGGGTGCCCGGGGGACGGGCGTTGACGCCGGCCTGTCGGCCGGCGTCGGAAGGCGGATCAGCCGCGCAGGTCTTCCGGGATCTCGTAGCCGTTCTCTTCGAACCAGCGTACCGCACCCGGGTGCCAGGGCAGGAAGGTGTTGTGCTCGACGTTCTCGGGCAGGGTCTCACTGGCGGCGCCGTGGATCTGCACCATGCGCTCGTTGTTCTCCATCACCGTCTTGGTCACTTCGTAGACCAGCGACTCCGGCATGTCCTTGTGGGTGATGGCGAAGTTCCAGATCGAGATGGCCGGCAGGTCCTCTTCCATGCTGGTGTAGACGGAAGCCGGGATGGTGGCCGGGGAGAGCTCGGGGTAGTCGCCCAGCACCTGCTCCATGTCCGCTTCGGAGAAGGAGAAGATGTTGACGTCGGCCTGGGCCTCGAGCTGGTTGAAGGCGGAGATCGGGATGCCGGCGGCGAAGGCGAAGGCGTCGAGCAGGCCGTCCTGGAGCTGGCCGGCCTGGTCGGCCGCACCGCCGTTGCGGGTCGTGACGTCGATGCCGAGCTTGTCGAACAGCTGCGGGTAGTACATGTCGGAGGTGCCGCCGGCCGGGCCCACGCCCACGGTCTTGCCGTCGAGGTCGGCCACCGAGTTGATGCCGGAACCTTCCAGGCTGATGATCTGCAGGGTGGTCTGGTACATCGGGAAGACGGCACGGATGTCGGTGTGCTCGACGCCGGGCGCCAGCTCGCTCTCGCCGATCCAGGCCTGGTAGGCCGGCCCCATGGTAACCATGCCGAAGTCATGCTCGCCCATCTGCACCAGGGTGGCGTTCTGCACCGGGCCGCCGGTCACTTCGGCGCCGAAGGAAACGCCGATGGCGTCGCCCACGAGGTTGGCCCAGCCGGAACCGTAGATGTAGTAGGTGCCGCCCTGGCTAGCGGTACCCACGGTCAGGCTGCGGGGCCAGTCGTCACGGTCAGCATTGGCGGTGCCGGCCATCAGCATGGCACCAGCCACGATACCGGTCATCACGATGGTTGAGTTGCGCATGGCGTTTCTCCACATTGCGTTGTTGATTGTCATCCTGTTCACGCCCCGATTGGCGTTGGCCGCCGGGGGCTAGCGCGGGTGGCTGTACATCAGTATGGCTGCACTTGATCCATCGCGCTTCGCCCCGGCAAGGCTTGTTGTCTAACGCAGTACCCACGGGCATTATTCATGCCATTTCCTGGATGGGTATTTTCTTTCAATGCGTTGGGGTACTGGTGTGCGACCAAAGTCGAGGACTGGCCGAGAGGTGCTGGCTGGAAGTCCGCACGCTGCCTGTCAACGGTTGTGCGGAAATCCGCACATGCCGGACCAGGAGGGACGGAGCTACCGGATCAGTGACTCATCGATCTCGTAGCCATGCTCCGTGTACCAGCGTGCGGCACCCGGATGGAAGGGCAGCACGGCGTTGTGCACGATGTTTTCCGGAATGGTGGTCTCGGCGACGTGATGCACGTCGCGCAACTTGTCGTTGTTTTCCATGGTGACCCTGGTCACTTCGTAGACGAAGTCCTCCGGCAGGTCACAACGTGCGATGGCGAAGTTCCACATGGCGACGGCCCTGACATCTTCCTCGAGCGTGGTGTCGGCGCTGGCGGGAATCCAGTACTCGGAGACCGGGAAGGTCTCGAGCACCCGGGCCTGCTCCTCCTCGGTGAAGGCGATGATGTTCACGTCGGTCTGGCCCGCGAGCCGGCTGACGACGGGAATCGGGAGGTCGGCGGCGAAGGCGATCACATCCAGTTGCCCCTCCTGAAGCTGAGCGCTCAGCTCGTTCCAGCTACCGTTGCGGCGTTCGAAGCTTACACCGAGCGCTTCCAGAATGGCCGAGAAGTAGGCGTCAGCGGTGGAGGCCGAAGGGCCGAAGCCGATGCGGGTACCGTCCGGGATTCCGGCGATGGAGGTGATGCCGGAGCTCGACAGCGCGGTGATCGAGAACGGCGTCGCGTACATCGGGAAGAGGGCACAGGCATTGTCCATGGGTACGCCTGGTGCCAGCGGGCTTTGGCCGGCCACGGCGTCGGCGGCGGGGCCCAGGGTGGTCAGGCCGAAGGCGAGGTCACCCCCGTTGACCAGCGCCAGGTTCTGGAGCGGGCCGCCGGTCACTGCGCCACTGCCGGAGAGGCCCAGCTCGTCGGCGATCAGGTTGGCCCAGCCGGAGCCGTAGACGTCGTAGGTGCTGTCGTGGCTGGCGGTGCCCACGATGAAGTCCGACGGCCAGTCGCTGCGGTCGGCCAGGGCGGCGGTGGCGGCGACCCACAGCAGGCCGGCGAGCAGCTTGGTAGTGGTGTGGTGCATGGCATGACTCCATTGAGGTGGTCGCACTCATGTCCAACTGGCCGGGGAGGACCGGGGCCCGCGTCGGCACCGTGTGGGGCTGAGCCTTCAGCGTCTTCTACTAACATAGCCATGAGTGAGGAAACGCCTCCATGCCTTGGTCGGAGTGAGACGGCCGCGTGGGCTGGGCGGCATGCGGCACTCCTCAGGTCTGTCGTCAGGCGGCCGGATGGGGGGTCGCGGCGTGCAGCCAGCGATCAGGGGGGACGAGGGCCATTCCCTGGCCGGGCACCTCAGCGGCCCTTGGGATCGAGGATCTTCACCGGTTGGAAGTCTTGTCGGGTCTGGTCGTCACGGGGGCGGCTGACCCGGGTCTCCAGCTCGGGCAGTGCCTCGTCCTCGATCGGTAGCTGTTCGAAGAAGTCGCAGCTGACGCACTCCCGGTAGCGGATACCGTTCTGCTCCCAGGCACGGATGCGGTCCATCTCGGCGCAGCGCGGGCAGATGGCACCGGCGATAAAGCGTTTCTGAACGGCCATGAGGCCTCCTGATGAGGCGCCGCCGGGAGACGTCCCCGGCGGCACCGTGGCGGTGGAGCGGGGCGTCAGGCGGCACGAATGCCGCTGTGACGCAGCAGCGGCTCGACGCTGGGTTCGCGGCCACGGAAGGCGCGGAACAGCTCGGCGGCATCGCGGGAGCCGCCCCGCTCGAGGATCTCGGTGCGGAAGCGTCGCCCGGTCTCGGGATCGAAGATCCCGGCCTCCTCGAAGGCGCTCCAGGCATCGGCGGAGAGCACCTCGGCCCACTTGTAACTGTAGTAGCCCGCGGCGTAGCCCCCGGCGAAGATGTGGCCGAAGCCGTTCTGGAAGCGGTTGAAGTCGGAGCGGGGCACCACGGCGACGGCATCGCGTACCGCGTCGAGCAGTGCCTGGATCTCGGCGGCGGAAGGCGCCGCGAGCTCATGGTGCAGGCGGAAGTCGAACAGCGAGAACTCCAACTGGCGCACCATGCCCATGGCCGACTGGAAGTTCTTGGCCGCCTGCAGCTTCTCGAGCAGCTCGGCGGGAAGCCCCTCGCCGCTCTCCACGTGGCCGGCGATCAGGTCGAGCCCCTCGCGCTCCCAGCAGTAGTTCTCCATGAACTGGCTGGGCAGCTCCACGGCGTCCCAGGCCACGCCGTTGATGCCGGAGATATCGGCGATGGTCTGTCGGGTCAGCATGTGATGCAGGCCGTGGCCGAACTCGTGGAACAGGGTGGTGACCTCGTCGTGGGTCAGCAGCGCCGGCTGGTTGCCCACCGGGCGAGTGAAGTTGCAGGTCAGGTAGGCCACCGGCAGCTGCAGTTCGCCCAGTTCCAGGCGGCGCACCCGGCACTCGTCCATCCAGGCGCCGCCGCGCTTGCCCTCGCGGGCGTAGAGGTCGAGGTAGAAGCCGGCGATGGGGGCCGCGTCCTCCATGATGCGGAAGTAGCGCACGTCGGGGTGATAGCGCGGCGCACTGGTGTCCTCCTCGAAGGTCACGCCGTAGAGGCGTTCGACCACCCGGAACAGGCCGTCGACCACCCGGGGGGCCGGGAAATAGGGGCGCAGCTGCTCCTGGGAGATGGCGTGACGCGCCTCGCGCAGCTTCTCGCTGGCGTAGCCCACGTCCCAGGGGGCCAGCTCGCCCATGCCCAGCTCGTCCCGCGCATAGGCCTCGAGTTCGGCGTACTCCTCGCGGGCCTGGGGCACGGCGCGTCGGGCCAGGTCCTCGAGGAAGCCGAGCACCTCGCGGGGCGTCTCGGCCATCTTGGTGGCCAGCGAGTAGTCGGCGTAGGTGGCGAAGCCCAGCAGCCCGGCGAGCTCATGGCGCAGCGCCAGGGTCTCCTCCATGATCGGGGCGTTGTCGAACTGCCCGGCGTGGGGCCCCTGGTCGGAGGCACGGGTGACGAAGGCGGTATAGACCTCGCTGCGCAGCTCGCGGTCCTCGGCATAGGTCATCACCGGGAAGAAGCTGGGGAAGTCCAGGGTGATGCGGTAACCCGTGAGGCCCTTGGCCTCGGCATTGGCCTTGAGCATGGCCAGGGCGCTCTCGGGCAGGCCGGCCAGGCGGCCGTCGTCGGCGAGATCGAGGTGCCAGGCCTGGGTGGCGTCGAGCAGATGGTTGGAGAAGGCGTTGCCGAGTTCGGAGAGACGGGCGCGGATCTCGCCGTAACGCTGCTTCTGCTCTGCCGGCAGGTCGACCCCGGCCAGGCGGAAGTCGCGCAGGGTGTTGTCCACCGCCTGGCGCCGTCCCTCGTCGAGATCGGCCCAGGCGGGGCCGTCCTTCAGCGCCTGCCAGGCACGGAACAGCCCCTCGTGCTGGCCGAGCCAGGTGCTGTAGTCGGAGAGCTTGGCGAGACAGGCCTGGTAGGCCTGGCGCAGGGCCTCGTTGTTCATGGTGCCGTTGAGGTGCGAGACCGGCGACCAGGCCCGGGAGAGGCGGTCGTTGAGCGCCTCCAGCGGGGCGGCCAGGCTGTCCCAGGTGGGCGGGCGCTCGCCCTGCTCGGCCTCGGCGACGAGCCGCTCGACGGCGGTGCGGTTCTCCGCCAGCAGCTCGTCGATGGCGGGCACCACGTGCTCGGGCCGGATCTCGGCGAAGGGGGGCAGGACATGGGGTTCGAGCAGCGGGTTGCGGGACATGCGCACCTCGGGGTCAGGAGAGTGATCGTGACCTTAGATGCGGGCGCCGGGCGAGGGTTTCAATGTCGCCCCGGGGGCGGGAAGCGTTTGGCCCCCTTCGAGCGGCCTGCTAGTCTTGCTGCCTTTGCCGGGCCCGCGGAGCGGGAGAGGACACCATGAACGAGACGCTGGAGCGCTGGACCACCCGGCGCGCCTTCATTCTGGCCGTGACCGGGGCCGCCGTGGGGCTGGGCAACATCTGGCGCTTCCCCTACATCGCCGGCGAGAACGGTGGAGCCGTCTTCCTGCTGCTCTACGTGACCTTCGTGCTGCTGCTGGGGTTGCCGGTGATGATGGCCGAGATCATGATCGGCCGGGCCGGACGCAGAAGCCCGATGCAATCGCTGGGGCACCTGGCCGCCCTGGCCGGGGGCAGTCGTCACTGGCGCTGGCTGGGGCTGTTCGGCGCCTTCACGGTGTTCTGCATCCTGTCGTTCTACTCGGTGGTGTCGGGCTGGTCCATCGAGTTCCTGGTGGCGTCGGTCAACGGCAATTTCGTCGGCGCCAGCCCGGCCGAGATCGGTGCCGGTTTCGAGGCCTTTCTCGCCGATCCCGGACGGATGACCCTCAACCACACCTTCTTCCTGTTCATGACCATGTCGGTGGTGGCCGCCGGGGTCGCCAAGGGGCTGGAGAAACTCAACAACCTGCTGATGCCGCTGCTCTACCTGCTGCTGCTGATGCTGGCCGGCTATGCCGCCACCACCGACGGCTTCGGCCAGGCGCTGGCCTGGCTGTTCATGCCGGACGTCGCGGCGGTGACGCCGCTGGTGGTGCTGCACGCTATGGGCCATGCCTTCTTCACCCTGGCGGTGGGGGCCTGCGCCCTGATGGCCTACGGCGCCTACATGCCGGACCACCAGAGCCTGCCCCGGGCCGCCGGGGCGGTCGCCCTGCTGGACATCGGCGTGGCGCTGCTGGCCGGGATCGCGATCTTCTCGGTGGTCTTCGCCCAGGGCATGGACCCCGGCGAGGGGCCCGGGCTGATGTTCGTGACCCTGCCGATCGCCTTCGCCGAGCTGCCTTGGGGGGCACTGTGGCTGAGCGTCTTCTTCCTGCTGCTGTTGCTCGCCACCTGGACCTCGTCGATCAACCTGGCCGAGCCGATGGTCGCCACCCTGCAGGGCATCGGCCTCAAGCGCGGCCCGGCCACGGCGGTGATCGCCGTGGCGGTGTGGCTGGTGGGGCTGCTCTCGGTATTCTCCTTCTCGACCCTGGCCGAGTGGCGCCCGCTGGCCGGCATGAACTTCTTCGACCTGGTGACCACGGTGCCCACCGAGATCTTCCTGCCCGTCGGCGGACTCGCGATCGCCATCTTCGCCGCCTGGGTGATGCCCGCACAGAGCGCGCTGCGGGCACTCGATGCGGGGCCGGCGGGGTTCCGTGCCTGGCGCGTCCTGGTGCGCTGGGTGTCGATTCCCCTGACGCTGGTAGTATTGGTGGCGGGCCTGTGGTGAAGCGCCTATCTGACGACCGGAGGTGAGCGATGAGTGAGGCAGTCGAGAGTCGGGCCGGGGCGATCCGGTCCTGGAAGGGCGTCGAGCCGCAACTGGGTGAGCGGGTCTATATCGACCCGGCCAGCGTGGTGCTGGGCGACGTGGTGCTGGGCGACGACTGCTCGGTGTGGCCCATGGCGGTGATCCGCGGCGACATGCATCGGATCCGCATCGGCGCGCGCACCAGCGTGCAGGACGGCAGCGTGCTGCATATCACCCATGCCAGCGACTTCAACCCCGATGGCTTTCCGCTGACCATCGGCGAGGAGGTGACCATCGGCCACAAGGCGATCCTCCACGGCTGCACCCTGGGCAACCGTATCCTGGTGGGCATGGGCGCCATCGTCATGGACGGCGCGGTGGTCGAGGACGAGGTGATCATCGCCGCCGGTGCCGTGGTGACGCCGGGCAAGCGGCTGGAGAGCGGCCACGTCTATGCCGGCAACCCGGCCAAGGCGCTGCGCCCGCTCAAGGAGCAGGAGCGCGCCTTCTTCCCCTATACCGCCGGCAACTACGTCAGGCTCAAGGACGACTACCTGTCCGCCTGAGCCTGTCGCTAATTGGCAACTGTTTGTTTTTTCAGGCCATGTTGCGCATAATCTGGATTTTCATCCAGTATTTCACGGATCTCGACACATGGCCGACTTTCGTACCCACCTCGGCGTCGCCGTGGCCGGTGGCGCGCTGCTTGGTTTCGCTGGCTGGCAGGCCACCGAGCTGTCGGCCACCGAAGCCGCTTCATTGGCCGTGCTGACCGCCGTCGGCGGGATACTGCCGGATATCGACGCCGACAACTCCCATGCCATCCGCTTGATCTTCAACCTGTTTGCCGTGCTGACGGTGGTGGGTGGCGCACTGCTGTTGCAGGGGCGGCTCAGCCCCGGGGCGATCGTCGTCGCCTGCGGCGGGCTGTATATCGGCGTGCGCTATGCGCTGAGTGCGGTGTTCAAGCGCTTCTCCGTGCATCGCGGGATCTGGCATTCGCTGCTGGCATCGCTGCTGTGCGGGCTGGCGACCACGGCGGCCGGCTATCAGTGGTTCTCGCAGAGCGCCTGGCTGGCCTGGGCCCAGGGGCTGGCGCTGATCCTGGGTACGCTGATCCACCTGCTGCTCGACGAGCTCTACAGCGTCGATCTCACCGGCGCGCGGCTCAAGCGCTCCTTCGGCACGGCGTTCAAGCTGTTCGACTATCGCGAGCCGGTCAATTCGGTGCTCATGCTGGCGTCCGCCGCCGCCCTGATACCCTGGCTGCCACCCTGGCCGCCGCTGCGCGAGCTGCTCGCTCAGGGCTCGGCGCTCTGGCGGTAGTCCTCGGCCTTGAGCCCGTACTTCTTCAGCTTGTCGTAGAGGGTCTTGCGCGGTAGCCCGAGCTGCTCGCAGATCTCGCCGATGCGGCCGCGGTGACGGGCCAGCGACTGGCTGATCAGGCTCTTCTCGAACAGCTCGACCTGCTGGGGCAGGGCCATGTCGCCGGTGTCGCTCTCGACCCCCTCGAGCAGCGCATCGAGGCGATAGTCGCAGGTGGCCCCGAGCAGCACATAACGCTCGGCCAGGTTGCGCAGCTCGCGCACATTGCCCGGCCAGTCGTGGGCCAGCAGCGCCGAGATGCCGGCGGCGTCCAGCGGCGGGCACTCCAGCTCACTGCGGTTGGCGGCGACCACGGCGAAGTGCTGGAACAGCAGCGGGATGTCCTCGCGCCGCTCGCGCAGGGCGGGAATCGGCAGGGTGACGACGTTGAGCCGGTAGTAGAGGTCCTCGCGGAAGCGTCCCGCCTCGGCGGCGACCTTGAGGTCGACCTTGGTGGCGGCGATCACGCGGATGTCCAGGGGCACCGGCACGTTGGAGCCGAGGCGCTCGACACAGCGTTCCTGCAGCACCCGCAGCAGCTTGACCTGCAGCGCCAGCGGCATCGACTCGATCTCGTCGAGGAAGACGGTGCCGCCCTCGGCATGCTCGAACTTGCCGATGCGACGCTCCACGGCGCCGGTGAAGGCGCCCTTCTCGTGGCCGAACAGCTCCGACTCGATGATGCTCTCGGGCACGGCGCCGCAGTTGATGGCGACGAAGGGGCGGCCACCGCGACGGCTGCGTTCGTGGATGGCGCGGGCCACCAGGTCCTTGCCGGCGCCGGTCTCGCCGAACAGCAACACGTCGGTCTCCACCTGGCTGATGCGCTGGACCATCGAGGCGAGGCGCTGCATCGTCTCGGTACGGCCGACCAGGCGGGGCCCCGGGGCATTCTGCTGGGCCTCGAGTTCGGCCTTGAGGCGGCGGTTCTCGAGGCTCAGGCGGCGCTTCTCGACGCCGCGCCGCACCACCTCCACCAGCCGCTCGCCGGCGAAGGGTTTCTCGAGAAAGTCCCAGGCACCGTCGCGCATCGCCTCCACGGCGGTGGAGATGTCGCCGTGGCCGGTGATCAGGATCACCGGCAGGTCCGGGTCGCGACTTCGCACCTCACGCAGCAGCGTCATGCCGTCCATGCCGGGCATGCGGATATCGCTGACCACCACGCCGGGAAAGTCGGGGGCGAGGTGTTCCAGCGCCGCCTCGGCGCTGGCATGGGGAACGGGTGCGTAGCCGGCCAGCTCCAGGGTCTGGCCGGCGGTGATGCGCAGATGGGGTTCGTCATCGATGATCATTACCGGCGTGGCCGCCTGGTCATGCATGGGATGAACTCTCCTGGTCGTGGGTCCGGTCGGTGCCATGGGCGTCCCTGTCGCGGGGCAGGATAATGGTGAACTGGGCGCCGCCGCCAGGGCGGTTGCCGGCGCTGAGGCGCCCGCCCAGGTCGTCGATGATGCGCGAGGAGATCGACAGCCCCAACCCCAGGCCGCTGCCCGGTGACTTGGTGGTGAAGAACGGCTCGAAGATGCGGGCCAGGTTCTCGTCGGCGATGCCGGGGCCGTTGTCGGCCACGCCGATGGTGACGCGTTCGGCGTCCTGGTCGATAGAGAGGGTCAGCCGCGGGTCGGGTGCCTCGCTCATCGCCTGGAGGGCGTTGCCGATCAGGTTGACCAGCACCTGCTCGAGCCGGACCAGGTCGGCCCGCACCCAGACGTCGCCCTCGGGCCAGTGGCGCTCCACCGCGATCCCGGCCTCGCGCAGCCGGGCCTGGAAGAGCCGCAGGGCGTAGTCGAAGCAGGAGGGCACCGAGACGGCGGTCAGGCTGTCGCCACACTTGCGCGAGAATTGTCGCAACTGGGAGCTGATCTCCGCCATGCGGGCGGTCAGCTCGATGATCTGCTCCAGGTTGCTGCTCGCCGCCTCGAGACGCTGGCGCTCGAGGAAGGCGCGGGCGTTCTCGGCGTAGGCACGGATCGCCGCCAGCGGCTGGTTGAGCTCATGGTTGATGCCGGCGGCCAGCTGACCGAGCACGGCGAGCTTGGCGGCCTGGATCAGCTCGTCACGGGTCTGGCGCAGGTTGGCCTCGGCGCGGCGACGCTCCTCGATCTCGTCGGAGAGGCGCCGGTTGGTCTCGACCAGGTCGCGGGTGCGGCGCTCGACGCTACGCTCGAGCTGGTCCCGGGCGTTGGCGAGGGTCTGGCGCTCACGTTCGGCGAACTGCTCCCGCTCGCGACGCAGGCGCAGGCGCTGCCAGCCGATGCCACCGCCGAGGACCACCACGCCGTAGAGCCCGCCGGCGAGCAGGGCAGAGAGCCACTGGGCACGGATCACCGGGGTCAGGGGCTTGAGGATGTGCATCTCCCAGCCGAGGTCCTCGAGAGGGCGCGACAGACTGAGGTAACTGCCTTCGTCCAGCGGCCCGCGGGAGAAGCTCACCAGGCGGCTCTGGTCGCCGCGGGAATCGAGGACCTCGATGCCCGAGGGCGACAGCGGCTCATCGGCATAGCGGCGGGTATCGAGCAGGGCCTGGCGCTCGGTGTCCGAGAGCGGGTGGAGGGCGGCCATGCGCAGCTCCGGGCGGCTGGCCATGAAGATGATGTCGTCCTCGTCGGTGACCAGCAGCTCGGCGTCCTGCTCGGCCCAGCTCTCCTCCACGGCGTCGAGCAGCACCTTGACCACCATCACCCCGTCGGGGGTGGCGTCGGGGGAGGTGTCGTCGAGCCACACCGGCGCGGAGAAGTAGTAGCCACGCTCCAGGGACTGGGTGCCGAGACCGAAGAAGCGGCCACGGTGGCCGGCGATGGCATCCTGATAGTAGCTGCGGAAGCCATAGTTCTGGCCGATGAAGGTGTTGAGATGCTGCCAGTTGCTGGCGGCCAGGGTATTGGCGTCGCGGTCGAGCAGGTAGACGTCGGAGACGTCGGCGACGGCGCGGAAGCGGTTCAGCATCCGATTAAGCGGTATGGGGTCTTGATGGCCGTGGCCGGCCAGGAAGCGCTTGACCTCCTCGCGGGAGGCGAGCAGCCGTGGCAGGTAATCATGCCGTGAGAGGTGGCCATCGAGCCCCGCCGCCGACAGGCGCAGCTCGTTCTCTGCTTCGCGGACCAGGCTCTGCAGGGCCTGCTCGCGGGCCAACTGGGCGGCCTGCCACATGCTCAGGGCGAGCCCCAGGGGCACCAGCAGGATCAGCAGGCGCCGCCAGGCCCGGGAGAGTCGCGGTGGCCGTGTGCGGGCCTTCATCTCACCGGGTCCCGCTGCGGGGAGGGCATCCCCTGGGCCCGGCGCAGGGCGCGCTGGGCGCGGGTTTCGGCCCGCTCCAGTTCCAGCAGGTTCTCCTCCACGAACACCAGGTGCTCGTGGGCCCGGGCCCTGGCGTCCTCGGCGCGGCCCTCGAGGATGGCGTCGAGCAGGGCCCGGTGCTGCTGCATCAGCAGGGGCCGGGAGTCGGGCTTCTCGAACAGGTGGGCGAGGTTGTCGACGATGCTGCGTTCCAGCAGGTGGAAGATGCCGCGGATGGTGTGCAGCAGCAGCACGTTATGGGCGGCCTCGGCGATGGCCATGTGGAAGGCGGCGTCGGCCTTGGCCTCGAGCATCGGATCACGGCCCTGGAAACAGGCCTCGAGCTCCTCGAAGCGATTGATCAGCATCGCCTTGTCGGTGGGGGTGGAGCGCAGGGCGGCATAGTAGGCGGAGATGCCTTCCATGGCATCGCGAAACTCGAGCAGGTCCAGGTTGAACTCGCCATGGCGGGCGAGCATCTCCAGCAGCGGATCGCTGTAACTGCTGTTGAGCTCCTGGGTGACGAAGGTGCCGCCGCCCTGACGGCTCGACAGCAGGCCGCGGGCGGCCAGCTTCTGGATCGCCTCGCGCAACGAGGGACGCGAGACGCCGAAACGCTCCGCCAGCTCTCGCTCGGGGGGAAGGCGTTGGCCGGGCTTGAGGCTGCCTTCCAGAATCAGGGCCTCGAGGCGTTCGGTGATCACGTCGGCGAGGCGGGGCTGTCGGACGGGTTGGTAGGCCATGGTTGCCTCCTGGGAGCATGAAGCGGACATCATGGTAACGCCACTTAATTGGTATTACCAATCTCGGCGAGATGTCCTGGTCAGTAGGAGGCCCTGAATTCCCAGCTTGATCAAGGGGTTGCTGTCGTCATTCGTGATGCCCTACCAAAGTATAGCAACGATGGATGAGAAAAAACCGGGGCGGGGTTTGACACTGTGAGGGGCGCCTCCTAAGGTGCGGCAACACCGCTGCCGTAAATTGGTTTTACCAATTTACCAGTCTGAACGACCACCATCCCGATGCCTTCGCCGGACACGGCCCCTGGCATCGTCGAGGATCCTGCCGATGACGCCAGTCAAGTGTTACCCGTCGAAACCGGAGAAGGTCTACTTCTTCGGCACCTGTCTGATCGACCTGTTCTACCCCGAAGCGGGGCTGGATGGTATTCGCCTTCTGGAGCGGGAGGGCATCGAGGTGGTCTTCCCCGAGGATCAGACCTGCTGTGGCCAGCCCGCCTATACCTCGGGCTACCAGCAGGAGGCCCGGGCGGTGGCGGCAGCACAGCTCGAGCTCTTCCCCGAGCCCTGGCCGATCGTGGTGCCGTCCGGCTCCTGCGGGGGGATGATGCGTACCCACTACCCTCAGCTGTTCGCCGGCAGCGAGCGTGAAGCCCAGGCGAAGGGGGTAGCCGATCGGGTCTTCGAGCTCACCGAGTTCCTGGTGCATGTCTGTCATCTCAGGCTCGAGGATCGTGGCGAGCCCGAGAAGGTGGCCATGCATACCTCCTGCGGCGCCCGTCGCGAGATGGGGCTGGCCGACACCGGTCCGGCGCTGCTGGCCCAGCTCGGCCAGGTCGAGCTGGTGGAGCAGGCGCGGGCGGCCGAGTGCTGCGGCTTCGGTGGCACCTTCGCGGTGCGCCATCCGGAGGTCTCCGCCGCCATGGTCGAGGACAAGACCCAGGCCATCGAGGCCACCGGTGCGCGCCGCTTCGTTACCTCCGACTGCGGCTGCATGATGAACATCAGCGGGCGCTTCGCGCATCAGAAGAAGCCGGTCAAGGGCGAGCATATCGCCAGTTACCTGTGGCGGAGGACCTCATGAGCGTACAAAGCGATTCGGTCCAGACCCATCCCGTACAAACCTACAGCCCCCGCGAGTTCCACCGCCAGGCCCATGATGCCCTGGGTAACCCGCAGATCCGTGCCAATTTCCGCAAGGCCATGGATGGCCTGATGACCAAGCGGCGCGACAGCTTCGGCGACTGGGACCTGGAGATCCTGCGTGAGCTGGGCGCCAACATCCGTATGCGGGCGCTGGCCAGGTTGCCGAGTCTCCTCGAGCGGCTCGAGGCCAACTGCCAGGCCAACGGCATCCAGGTGCACTGGGCAGAGGACGGTGACCAGGCGTGCCGGATCATCCGCGAGCTGTGCGAGGCGCGCGGCGCGAAAGCGGTGATCAAGGGCAAGTCCATGGTCTCCGAGGAGATGCATCTCAATGCCCGGCTGGAGGAAGCCGGCATCGAGGCGCTGGAATCCGATCTCGGCGAGTACCTGGTGCAGCTCAACGAGCAGACGCCCTCGCATATCATCATGCCGGCGATTCACCTCAATACCGATGAGATATCCGAGATCATGCACGACCGGACGGGGATCGAACGGACCCGCGATGTCGATACCATGACCGCCGCCGCCCGCGCCCAGCTGCGCGAGCGCTTCATGGCCGCCGACGTGGGCATCTCGGGCGTCAACTTCGCGGTGGCCGAGACCGGTACCCTGTGCCTGGTGGAGAACGAGGGCAATGGCCGCATGACCACCACGGTGCCGCCGGTGCACATCGCGGTGACCGGCATCGAGAAGGTGGTGGAGCACCTGCGCGACGTGCCGCCGCTCTATGCCCTGCTGACCCGCTCGGCCACCGGCCAGCACGTCACCACCTACTTCAATATGATCTCGGGGCCCAGAAAACCCGAAGAGCACGATGGGCCGAAGGAGGTGCACCTGGTGCTGGTCGATAGCGGACGCTCGGCCATCTACCAGGACGACGAGCTGCTCGACACCCTGCGCTGCATCCGCTGCGGCGCCTGCATGAACCACTGCCCGGTCTATACTCGGGTCGGCGGCCATACCTATGGCACCACCTACCCCGGCCCCATCGGCAGCATTTTGTCGCCACACCTGATGGGCCTGGAAGACACCAAGGACCTGCCCACCGCCTCGAGCCTGTGCGGGGCCTGCGGCGAGGTGTGTCCGGTGAAGATTCCGATCCCCGACCTGCTGGTGCGCCTGCGCCGCGAGTCGGTGGGCGAGGGGCGTGGCAACGTGCCCGGCGCCGGCGTCAAGCGCTCCCGCAAGGAGGCTGCGGCCTGGAAGGGCTTCCAGTGGCTGGCCACCCACCCGGGAGTCTGGCGCGCCGGAACCTCCATGGCCGGCAAGTTCAGGGCGCTGACGCCCTCGCGACTGGGCGCCTGGACCGACTATCGCAGCGCACCGAAGCCGGCCGGCACCACCCTGCATGCGCTGGTGAAACAGCACGAGGCCAAGCGTCACCAGGCCGACAAGGCCGCAGAGGAGAAACGCCCATGAGTGCCCGCGACGCCATTCTCAAGCGGCTGTACGAGCGGGCGGACGGCCCCCTGGCGGTGCCCGAGAGCGACTTCGCGGTGGTGACCCGCCGCGGCTGGAGCCATGAGGAGCGTCTCGCGCGTTTCGAGCGCTGGATCACCTCGGTGCACGGCGAGGTGATCCATGTCGCTGCGCATGACTGGACCACGGCCCTGGCCGGCGTGCTGACCGCCAAGGGCGTGAGGCGCCTGGCGCTGGGGCGCGAGCATCCGGTGGCCGCCGAGGCGCGGCAGGCCCTGGCCGACGTCGCTGTCGAGCTGGTCGACGCGGATCGCGATATCGAGGCCTGGCAGCAGGAGCAGTTCGAGCGCGTCGATGCCGGCCTGACCTCGACGCGTGGCGGCATCGCCGAGACGGGTAGCCTGTGGCTCTGGCCCACCCCCGATGAGCCACGGCTGCTCAGCCTGGTGCCACCGATCCATATCGCCGTGCTGGATGCCGACACCCTCGAGGATACCTTCTTCGATGTGGTGGAACGTCACGGTTGGGCCAGCGGCATGCCCACCAACGCCCTGCTGGTCTCCGGCCCCAGCAAGACCGCCGATATCGAGCAGACCCTGGCCTACGGGGTGCATGGCCCCCGCGAACTGGTGGTGCTGGTGCGCCATGCCGGCGGGGCGGCGGGGACAGACGCATGACGGCCCCGACCCCATGGCAGGAGCTCAAGGCCGCGCTGGCCGGGACGATTCCCGCCGAGCGGCTGATCGATGATCCGCTGCGGACCCTGGCCTACGGCACCGACGCCAGCTTCTATCGGCTGATCCCGCGGCTGGTGGTGCGTCCGGAAAACGAGGAGGAGCTGCGCCTGACCCTGGCCGAGTGTCGGTCGCGCGGCCTGCCGGTGACCTTTCGCGCCGCCGGCACCTCGCTCTCCGGCCAGGCGGTCACCGATTCGGTGCTGGTCCAGCTCGGCCGCGGCTGGCGCGACCACGAGATCCTCGACGAGGGCCGCGGCATCCGCCTGCAACCCGGGGTGATCGGTGCCCGGGCCAACGCCCTGCTTGCCCCCTTCGGGCGCAAGATCGGCCCGGACCCGGCCTCCATCGCGAGCTGCATGATCGGGGGCATCGCCGCCAACAACGCCTCGGGCATGTGCTGCGGCACGGCCCAGAACAGCTACCGCACGGTGCGCGACATTCGCGTGATCCTGGCCGATGGCAGCCTGCTGGATACCGCCGTTGGCGAGAGCGTGGCCGCCTTCCGCCGCTCCCACGGCGGCCTGGTCGAGGGGCTCGAGAGCCTCTCGGCCGAGACCCGGGCCAATACGGCGCTGGCCGAGAAGATCCGCCACAAGTACCGGCTCAAGAACACCACCGGCTATGCGCTCAACAGCCTGGTGGACTTCACCGACGGCATCGAGATCCTCAAGCACCTGATGATCGGCTCCGAGGGGACGCTGGGCTTCATCAGCGCCATCACCTACGACACCGTGGTCGACGAATCGTACAAGGCCGCGGCGCTGACCTTCTTTCCCGACATGGCCACCACCTGTCGGGCAACCATCGCGTTGAAGCAGGTGCCGGTCTCGGCCGTGGAGCTGATGGATCGCGCCGCGTTGCGCTCGGTGCAGGACAAGCCGGGCATGCCCGAGGTGCTCAAGACACTCCCCGAGGGCGCGGCGGCCCTGCTGATCGATGTGCGCGGCAACGACGCTGTCGAGCTCGAGGCCCGCATGCAGGCGGTGCAGGCGACCCTGGAGGGCATTCAGACCCTGGAACCGGTCGCCTTCACCCGCGACGCCGATGCCTATGCGCGCTACTGGAAGATCCGCAAGGGGCTCTTCCCGGCGGTGGGGGCGGTGCGCGAGACCGGCACCACGGTGATCATCGAGGATGTCGCCTTTCCCGTCGAGCGTCTCGACGCAGGCGTGCTGGCGCTGACCGAGACCTTCCATCGACACGGCTACCATGAGGCGATCCTCTTCGGCCATGCGTTGGAGGGCAACCTGCACTTCGTCTTCCCCCAGGGATTCGAGAAGCCCGGCGAGGTGAAGCGTTATCAGGCGCTGATGGACGAGGTGGCCCAACTGGTGGGTGTCGAGTACGGCGGGTCGCTCAAGGCCGAGCACGGTACCGGGCGCAACATGGCGCCCTATGTCGAACTGGAGTGGGGGCCTGAGGCCTACGACCTGATGTGGCGGATCAAGGCGCTGTTCGATCCCGGGAACCTGCTCAATCCGGAGGTGATCCTCAGCCGCAACCCGACCCTGCACCTCGAGAACCTCAAGCCGCTGCCGGCGGCCGATCCCATCGTCGACAAGTGCATCGAGTGTGGCTTCTGCGAACATGTCTGCCCCTCCCGGGATCTGACGCTCACGCCGCGGCAGCGCATCGTCATCGCCCGGGAGATGGCGCGACTCGAGGCCATGGGGGAGGCGCTTTCCAGCCAAGAGGCGGCACGCCTGGACACTCTGCGACGGGATTATCGCTACGCCGGCGACGAGACCTGCGCCGCCGATGGCCTCTGCGCCACCCAGTGCCCGGTAGGCATCAATACCGGCGACCTGGTGCGGGAGATGCGTCGCGAGCGCCATGCCGGCAAGGCCGACGTGGCCCGGCGGGTCGGCCGGCACTTCTCCGGGGTCACGCGCATGGCGCGGGGCGCCCTCAATATCGCCGGTGCCGCCCGCCTGGTGTTCGGGGATCGCCTGACGAGCCGCGCGAGTGGGGGAGCGCGTCGGCTGAGCCGTGGCCGGCTGCCCCAGTGGACGCCTGCGCTGCCCAGGGCGGCACCGATTCGGGTGCTCAGGCGCTCGGCCACTGGCGGTGTCGCCAGGGACAAGGTGGTCTACCTGCCGTCCTGTGCGACCCGGGTGTTCGGCGCCGATCACCACGATCGGGGGGAGTCGCGCTCGGTGATGGAGATCACCCTGTCGTTGCTCGACAAGGCGGGGTATGAAGTGATCCTGCCGGAAATGATCGGCCACCTCTGCTGTGGCATGGCCTTCCAGTCCAAGGGGCAGTTCGACGAGGCCAGGCACAAGGCGCGAGAGCTCAACCGGGAGCTGCTGGTGGCCAGCCAGAACGGCCGCTATCCGGTGCTCAGCGACACGAGTCCCTGTACCCTGCAGATGCAGGAGCATCTGGACGAACGGCTCACGCTGATGGAGCCGGTGGCCTTTGCCCACGATCACCTGCTGCCCCGGTTGTCGATCACGCCGCTCGACGAACGCATCGCGGTCCACGTGACCTGCTCCAGTACGCGCATGGGGCTGGCCGACCGCTTCGTGGCCCTGGCGAAGGCCTGCGCACGCGACGTGGTGGTGCCGGCGGAGATCACCTGCTGTGGCTTCGCCGGCGACAAGGGGTTCAATACGCCCGAACTCAATGCGTCGGCGCTCGAGGGCCTGGCCGAACAGGTGGCGGGATGCAGCGCCGGCTACTCCAACTCGCGTACCTGCGAGATCGGTCTGAGTCAGCATGGCGGGATTCCCTATCGCTCGATCCTGTCGCTGCTCGACCGGGCGAGTCAGGGCAGATGACGAGCCGCCCGATCGTCCACAGGCGGGCGTTTCCGACCGCCTGTGGACAGCTGTCTCGCGCGGCCCTGTCATCGCCTTGGAATTTTTTTACAGGTGGGTCTTGTCGAGGCCCGGGGAAATCCGTAAAGTACGCATCCGCTGCCGGCGACGGGCAACGTTGCAGGCGGTGATGAGTGGTAGAAGTGGTTGTTCTGTTTGAGGTTTTCGAAGATTTCCTCGCTTGACAGTCACGGCGGATTCGCTAGAATGCGCCCCACTCGCTAGAGGGCCCGCTGAGGGCTCTATTCGCCAGTCATTGCTGCCATGGGCAGGATGAGGCGGTCAGCAAGACGGGAGGCAGTGCATCGCCGACCAGCGCTTGACACGCCGCGGCGAATCAGTAGAATACGCCTTCCTCGCCGGGCGCTGGGCCAC
>NZ_PNRE01000078.1 GCF_002879645.1 Halomonas heilongjiangensis
GCGACGCGCCGCTGGCGGCGATACTGGCGCGGATCGGCAGTTGAGTGCGGGCCAGCACGGGGATCGCCTCCGCCGGCACCGGCCGCGACAGGCCGAAGCCCTGCACATGGGTACAGCCGAAGCGCTCGAGCAGCGCCAGGCAGCCCAGCTCCTCGACCCCTTCGGCCACCACGCGGATGCCCAGCCGGCGGCCGAGCAGGGCCACCGCCTCGACGATGGCGGCGTCCTGGGACTCCTCGTGTAGATGGCGCACGAAACTGCGATCGACCTTCAGCTCGCTGATCGGCAGCAGCTGCAGGCGCGAGAGCGACGAGAAGCCCACGCCGAAGTCGTCCACCGAGACCTCCATGCCGCTGAGGTGCAGGCGGGCCGCGACCTCGCTGCCGAGCAGCTCGTCGTCCATGGCCGCGGTCTCGGTGATCTCGAGCACCACCAGCGGCGGCTCCCCAGGGGCGCGGTGCCGGGTCAACGCCACCAGGTCGGGGCTCATCAGGTCATCGGCGGTGACATTGACCGACAGCGACAGCGCGAGCCCCATGGTGCCCCACTGCTCGGCATCGGCCAGGGCCTGCTGCAGCACGTGATGCGTCAGGCGCTTGCTCTGGGCTGGCGTCAACAGCGGCAGGAAGCTCGCCGGCCCGATCAGCCCGATCTCGGGGTGGGCCCAGCGCACCAGGGCCTCGACCCCGCTGAGGCGGCCCGAGGCGAGTTCGAACTGGGGCTGGTAGTGAACGGCGAGTTCCCCGCGCACGAGGGCCTGCTCGAGCTCGTCGCCGGTGAAGACCGGGTCGCCCTCGACCTCCGCCGGCGCCTCGCGACCGACCCGCAGGCTGCCGAGACGCTGGCGCAGTTCGGTCAACCGCATGGGCTTGTCCAGCGACCCCAGCATCTGCAGCCCCAGGGTCTGGCCGACTCGCTCGGCGATGCGCACGATCTTGCGCTCCACCCCGCTGAGCAGCAGCACCCGCCCGCGGTAGTCGCGCTCGGCCAGCAGGTGCAGCATGGCGATGCCGTCCAGTTCCCCGAACTCCAGGCCCATGATCACCAGTTGCGGCTGACAGCGGGCGATCTCCTCCAGCAACGGGGTCGCCTGATGGTAGTAGCGGCTCTCCATGCCCAGTACGTGAAGCTGTAGTGACAGGACGGCGGCCACGTCGGGGTCCGCTTCCAGGACCACCGCCAGCGCCCGCGTCTCGCTCGACAGTTCGCTCATCGACAGGATTTCCGGTCAGGCAATAGTCCTGAGCGTAACACCGACACCGGGCGGCAACACCTCGCGGCAGTTGTCCGACATCAACGTTTTCGTCATGCGCCGCCGAGCGGCCCCGCCACCACCCTCAGCGCCAGGGCCAGCAGCAGCACCCCGGTGAGGCGATTGATCCAGTGCGCCCGGGCCTGCAGCCAGGGCAGCACCCGGGAGTGCGACAGGCTCACCGCCACCAGCACGTACCAGCCACCATCGATGAGCATCGCCGTGAGCACGATGACGGCCTTCGCCGCCACGCTCATCTCCGGGGTGACGAACTGGCTGAGCAGGGCGACGAAGAACAGGATCAGCTTGGGGTTGCCCAGCGCCACCAGCACGCCTTCCCGGGCCGCCTGGCGCTGGGTGGTGGCCATGGCGGACGCCTCGAGGGCGCCAGCACGCCCGGCGCGCAGCGCCTTGATGCCGAGCCAGGCCAGGTAGCCGGCCCCGACCCAGGTGATCGCCTGGAACAGCGGCGGCACACGCACGACCAGCGCCCCCAGGCCCCACACGGTCAGCAGCGCATAGAAACCGACGCCGAGGGCATGGGAGATCGCCGCCACCACGCCCGGGGCGCGTCCGCCCCCCAGGGTATGGCGCAGCACCAGCGCCAGGCTGGGCCCCGGCGACATGGCGCCCATGGCACAGATCGCCACCAGCGAAATCCAGAGGGAAAAGGGCATGTCGTCTCGCTTTCGGATGGTGTCAGCGGTGGAACTGCTGCTCGCGCTCCGGCTGCCACAGGATGGCATCGATACGCAGCCTGATCTCGCCACCGCCGGGCAGCGGCCAGTCGATGATATCACCGATGCGCAGGCCGATCAGGCCGGCTCCCACCGGTGCCATCACCGAGATGCCGTCCTCGGTGCCGGCCAGCGCATGGGGATAGACCAGGGTGCGGATCATCTGGCGGTTGCGGGTCAGGTCGGTGAACTGCACCCGACTGTTCATGCTGACGACATCCTCGGGAATGTCCTCGGGGTCCAGCACCTCTCCCCGCTCGAGCTCCTCCTCGAGCAACTCCGCCACGGCAAGATCCTTCTCGCCGGCCTCGTCGATGAGACGCTGGAGGCGCTCGGCGTCGAGCCGATTGATGATGATGGGGGGACGCGACGACATGGGGACTCCTCGAACCGATCAACGGTATCTTGACGCAATGCGGGCCAACCAACGAAAAACAGCCCTTCACCCGAAAGCGGGCAAAGGACTGTGGTCACCCGTACATTACGCCATTCCGACCCGGCGGGACAGCCCCTGGCCTGCACAGCCGTCGCAGGCACCGTTACACTGTCGGCATATTCCGCAATGGAGCCCGGCATGAACGTCCGTACCTTCGCCCTCGCCCTGCTGCTGCTGGGCCTCGTCCTGGTGGTCGTCGGCTGGCTGACCACCAACCCCGCGGCGTTCGTGGGACTCACGCTGATCGTGCTCGGGGTGATCCTGCTCTGGACCCGGAGGCCGAATGCCAAGTGAGATCCCCGACGAGCCGCACGAGTGCCCGACCAACCTGACCGGCCTGCTGGCCCGCATGCAACGGGCCGGGCAGCGGGAGCAGTCCGTCAGCCTGGACGCCTTGCTCGACAGCGTGGGCCGACGCTCCTTCGCCCCCTTCCTGCTGCTCGCCGGGCTGATCACCCTGGCCCCCGTCGTCGGTGACATCCCCGGCGTGCCCACGCTGATGGCCCTCCTGGTGGGTCTCTCGGCCACGCAGTTGCTGGTCGGACGCGACCACGTATGGCTGCCGCGCTGGCTGTTGCAGCGCCGTGTCGCCCGGGAGCGCTTCGTGCAGGCCACTCGCTGGATGGAGCGCCCGGCGAGCTGGGTCGACCGCCTGATCAAGCCACGACTCACCTGGTTGACCCGGCCGCCGGCCCACCTGCCGGCGGCCCTGACCTGCCTGCTGATCGCCCTGGCCATGCCGCCCATGGAAGTGGTGCCCTTCAGCGCCACCGGCGCCGGCCTGGCACTCACCCTGTTCGGCCTCGCCCTGCTCGCCAACGACGGCCTGCTGGCCCTGCTGGGTTACCTGCTGACGGCCGGCACCCTCGGCGTGGTGATCACCACGATCGCCTGACACCGAAACCGGCCGACAGCCTCCTGTCACCGCTGGCCGGATGGCGGGGGACGGCAGCGTTAGAAAACAGCGTTTACAAACACCGTTTTTCTACTACCCTGAAGATAGGGGGAACGCCAGGCGCAGGCTCGATTACTACTCTCGCTGGCACGGGCTGCAAGCGCCCCACCTGCAGATCTGGAAAGCATCCTGAGCCAGCACCCGACATGGATCGCTGGAGGAGGGACAGCCGTCATGACCATCACCATCATCACCCCGCTCACACCCTATTGGCAGCACGTTCATGCCGACTGGTGGCAGGACGCTCAGGGCAACGACATCCATCGTGTCGAGATCGATGGCGACGCCCTTTACCACTGCCACCTCGCCGGTTCACCGCTGCCGTGGAATGCGGTGGCCACAAGCCTGACCGAGGCCATGGCCGTCTGCAACAGGCGTGCCGGCGATCCAGAATCACGCCGCCGCTCCATGCCTAGGCATGTCGAGCAGGAAATGGCTCGAGAGGTATGAGTGACATCAAGACATCAACCGAGGAAGGGAAAGCTAAATGGTTGATGTTCTGGTACCGGCGGTCGGACTCGAACCGACAAGGGCTTGCACCCGGCGGATTTTGAATCCGCTGCGTCTACCAATTCCGCCACGCCGGCAGCGCGTGGCATTATACGTGGCGGTGCGAGCAGGTCAATCGGGACGCCTGACTTCGCGCGCTTGAGGCGGTATCCTAGGCGGCTTGTCCAGACGGTCCAGTCGCCGTCGCCTCGTCAACCTCCGTCACTCCCGAGCCCCCGATCCGCATGCAGCGTGCCGATTTCCATTACGAGCTTCCCGACGAGCTGATCGCCCGTTACCCCTCCGAGCGGCGCAGCGACTGCCGCCTGTTGTGCGTCGACGGCGCCGGCGGCGCGCGGGCCCACCGCCACTTCCCCGATCTGCTGGAGCTGCTCGCGCCCGGCGACCTGCTGGTGTTCAACGACACCCGGGTGATACCGGCGCGGTTGCACGGCCACAAGGCCAGCGGCGGCAAGGTGGAGATGCTGCTCGAGCGCCCGCTCGACGCCCACCGCGGCCTGGCGCACCTGCGCTCGAGCAAGTCGCCGAAGCCGGGCACCGAGCTGATCTTCGAGGGCGACATCCACGCCGTGGTCGAAGGCCGCCGCGACGCCCTGTTCGAGCTGCGCTTCCTGGGCGAAATCCCCCTGGTCCAGTTGCTGGAGAAGCACGGCCATATGCCGCTGCCACCCTACATCGACCGCAGCGACGAGCTCGCCGACCGGGAGCGCTACCAGACCGTCTACGCCCGCCGCGACGGCGCCGTGGCCGCCCCCACCGCCGGGTTGCACTTCGACGAGCCGCTGATCGCAGCCCTGGCCGCCAAGGGCGTGGAGAGCGCCTTCGTCACCCTGCACGTGGGCGCCGGCACCTTCCAGCCGGTACGCGCCGACGACATCCGCGAACACCGCATGCACAGCGAGTGGATCGAGGTGAGCGAGGCCGTCTGTGAACAGGTGCGTTCCGCCAAGGCGCGCGGCAACCGCATCATCGCGGTGGGCACCACCAGCGTGCGCTGCCTGGAGAGCGCCTGCCTGAAGAGCCAGGGCGGCGAGATCGCCCCCTACAGCGGCGAGACCGATATCTTCATCTACCCGGGCTACGAGTGGCGCTGCGTCGATGCCCTGGTCACCAATTTCCACTTGCCGGAGTCGACCCTGCTGATGCTGGTGGCGTCCTTCGCCGGTTTCGATCAGGTGATGGCCGCCTACCACGAGGCGGTAGCGAAGCGCTACGCCTTCTTCAGCTACGGCGACGCGATGTTCCTGACCCGCAAGAGTTCCTGACCCGCAAGACGCCCTGAATGCCTCAGCGCGCCTTGTCTCAATGCCGAGAGTCACATGCGTAACGAATGCTTCATGTCCTTCGAGCGGCTGGCCAGCGACGGCCGGGCCCGCCGCGGACGATTGACGTTCCCCAGGGGAACAGTGGAAACCCCGGCCTTCATGCCGGTGGGCACCTACGGCACCGTCAAGGGCATGACCCCGGCCTCGGTGGAGGAGATCGGCGCCGAGATCATCCTCGGCAACACCTTCCACCTGTGGCTGCGCCCCGGCATGGAGGTGATCGAGGCCCACGGCGACCTGCACGACTTCGCCCAGTGGGACAGGCCGATCCTCACCGACTCTGGCGGCTTCCAGGTCTTCTCGCTGGGCGCCATGCGCAAGATCACCGAGCAGGGCGTGCACTTCCGCTCGCCGGTGGACGGCGCCAAGGTGTTCATGGGCCCCGAGGAGTCCATGGCGGTCCAGCGCTCGCTGGGGTCCGACGTGGTGATGATCTTCGACGAGTGCACCCCCTACCCGGCCACCGAGCAGGACGCCGCCCTCTCCATGGAGCGCTCGCTGCGCTGGGCGACGCGTTCCCGCGAGGCCCACGGCGACTCGCCCTCGGCGCTGTTCGGCATCATCCAGGGCGGCATGTACCCGTCGCTGCGCGAGCGTTCGCTCGCGGGGCTGCTGGAGATCGGCTTCGACGGCCTGGCCATCGGCGGCCTCTCGGTGGGCGAGCCCAAGGAGGAGATGATCCGGGTACTCGACTACCTGCCCACCTGGATGCCCGACGACAAGCCGCGCTACCTGATGGGCGTCGGCAAGCCGGAGGACCTGGTGGAAGGGGTGCGTCGCGGCGTCGACATGTTCGACTGCGTGATGCCCACCCGCAACGCCCGCAATGGCCACCTGTTCACCGCCGAGGGGACGGTCAAGATCCGCAACGCCAAGCATCGCCACGACACCCGCCCGCTCGAGGAGGGCTGCGACTGCTACACCTGCCAGCACTTCTCCCGGGGCTACCTCCATCACCTCGATCGCTGCGGCGAGATGCTCGGCTCGATGCTCAATACCATCCACAACCTGCGCCATTATCAGCGCCTGATGGCCGGTTTGCGCGGTGCCATCGAAGCGGGTACATTGGCGAACTTCGTGGAAGGCTTCTATGCGCAGCGCGGGCTGCCGGTACCTCCCGCTCCGAATTGATCCACGGTCGGCCCCCGGGACCATGACACCCGGCGCCGACCGTGGACCCGTTTCAGACGACCCGCTTCCCACACACCGTTTCTGACAACCCAGGAGACACATCCAGATGCTGGACTTCTTCATTTCCCCGGCCATGGCCCAGGACGCCGGCGCCGCCGGTGGCGGCATCGCCCAGATCGTCATGCTGGTCGGTTTCGTGCTGATCTTCTACTTCCTGCTGTGGCGCCCCCAGGCCAAGCGCGCCAAGCAGCACAAGCAACTGATCGGCAGCCTCTCCAAGGGCGACGAGATCGTCATCGGCGGCGGCATGCTGGGGCGTATCACCAAGGTGAGCGACGACAGCGAGTTCATCCGCATCGAAGTCGCGGACGGCACCGAGGTCAACGTGCAGAAGAACGCCGTGGCCGCCGTGCTGCCCAAGGGCACCATCAAGTCCATCTGACCCGGGCCCTCCTCGGCCCGGTCGGGCGCTCCCTCCCCCGCGCCCGGCCGGGCCGCCCTTCGGCCACCGCAACGGAACTCGTCGGTGGCCATGACGTCATCACGTCAGCCTCCTATTGTCAGCAACCAAGGGCAGGGCTCGCATGCTCAACCGTTACCCCCTGTGGAAGTATCTGCTGATACTTGCCGTACTCATTGGCGGCCTGGTCTATTCGCTGCCCAACCTCTTCCCCGAAGACCCGGCGGTGCAGGTCAGCAGCGCGCGTGGCGATGGCCCCGTCGACGAGCGCCAGCTCGAGCGCATCCGCGAGTCCCTGGAAGAGGCCGGCATCGAGATCAAGGCCATCGAGGGCGAGGAAACCAGCCTCCTGATACGCCTCGATGACGCCGACGACCAGATCAATGCCCGCGACCGCATCACCGCCCTGCTCGGTGACGACTATGTGGTGGCCCTCAACCTGGCCGAGTCGACCCCCACCTGGCTGCAGTCACTCTCCGCCTCACCGATGACCCTGGGGCTGGACCTGCGCGGCGGCGTGCACTTCCTGCTGGAAGTCGACATGGACGCGGCCCTCGAGCAGCGCCTCGAGGTCAATGCCAGCGCCATGCGCGAGCTGCTGCGCGGCGAGCGCATCCGCTACCGCGACACCGAGATCGACGGCCGCACCCTCGCCGTCACCTTCACCGACGCCGAGGATCGCGACGCGGCGCGGCGGCTGATCAGCCGCGAGTTTCCCGACTTCGACTACGCCAGCGAAGGCGAGGACCGCGGCGCCCGCCTGGTCATGACCATGACCGACCAGGCGGTCAACGAGCTCCAGGACTACGCCATCAACCAGAACCTCACGACCCTGCGCAACCGGGTCGACGAGCTGGGGGTGGCCGAGCCCATGGTCCAGCGCCAGGGCCCGGACCGCATCGTGGTCGAGCTGCCCGGCGTGCAGGACACGGTGGCGGCCAAGCGGGTGGTGGGCGCCACCGCCAACCTGGAGTTCCGCCTCGAGGCTCGCCCGGATACCCCGGATGCCGAGACCGAGACCTTCAGCTTCCGCAACGACGCGTCACGCCGCGCCGACCTGATGCGCGATGTGATCATCACCGGCGACAGCGTCTCCAGCGCCAGCCGCAGCTTCGACGAGAACGGTCGCCCCCAGGTCAACATCAACCTCGACGGCACCGGTGGCACCCTGATGAACCGGGCCACCCGCACCAATATCGGCCGCAACATGGCGGTGCTGTTCATCGAGCACAAGACCCGCGACCAGGTGGTGCTCGAGGACGGCGAAGAGGTGACGGTGCGCGAGCCCTACACCGAGCGCGGCCTGATCAGCCTGGCCACCATCCAGAGCGCGCTGGGCAACAGCTTCCGCATCACCGGGCTCGACTCGCCCACCGAGGCGGCCGAGCTCGCCCTGCTGCTGCGCTCCGGCTCGCTGGCCGCCCCGATCTACTTCGTCCAGGAGCGCACCATCGGCCCGAGCCTGGGCGCCGAGAACATCAAGCGCGGCGTGATGTCGGTGCAGATCGGCCTGCTGCTGGTGGTGCTGTTCATGTTGATCCGTTACAAGGTGTTCGGGGTCTTCGCCAATATCGCCCTGGCGCTCAACCTGACCCTGCTGCTGGCCGCCATGTCGCTGCTCGGGGCCACCCTGACCCTGCCGGGCATCGCCGGCATCGTGCTGACGCTGGGCATGGCGGTGGACGCCAACGTGCTGATCTTCGAGCGCATACGCGAGGAGCTGCGCGGCGGGCTCTCGGTGCAGCAGGCGATCCATGCCGGCTACGAGCGCGCCTTCACGTCGATCATCGATGCCAATATCACCACCCTGCTGGTGGCGGTGATCCTGTTCTCGATCGGCACCGGGCCGGTCAAGGGCTTCGCCGTGACCCTGTCGCTGGGGATCATCACCTCGCTGTTCACCGCCCTGCTGGTGACCCGCGCGATGGTCAACCTCATCTACGGCGGCAAGCCGGTCAAGAAGCTCTGGATCTGATGCATTCACAACTGAGGTGGTCATGAAAACCCTCGTCAACCGACAGTTCGACTTCATGGGCAAGCGCCGCATCGCCTTCGCGCTCTCCGGCCTGATGATCCTGGCGTCGATCGTCTCGCTGCTGTTCCAGCAGCTCAACCTGGGGCTGGACTTCACCGGCGGCACCCTGGTGGAGGTCCGCTACGCCGTGGCGCCCTCGCTCGACGCGGTGCGCCAGACCCTCGAGGGCTCGGGCTTCCGCGACGTCTCGGTGCAGACCTTCGGCGCCTCCACCGAGGTGCTGATCCGCCTGCAGCAGGCCTTCGACCCCGAGGTGGGTGACCGGGTGGTGTCGCTGCTGCGCGAGGGCGGCGACCGGGTGGAGCTGGTGCGTGCCGAGTTCGTCGGCGCCCAGGTCGGCGAGCAGCTGCGCGACCGCAGTGGCCTGGGGCTGCTGGTGGCACTGGGCATCGTGATGCTCTACGTGGCCTTCCGCTTCCAGTACAAGTTCGCCATCGGCGCCCTGCTGGCACTGATGCATGACGTGATCATCGTGGTCGGCGTGTTCTCGCTGTTCCAGCTCGACTTCGATCTCACGGTGCTGGCGGCGCTGCTGGCGGTGATCGGCTACTCGCTCAACGACACCATCGTGGTCTACGACCGCATCCGCGAGACGATCCGCAAGTCGCGCATCGACGACATGCCGGCGATCTTCAACGAAGCGATCAACCTCACCCTGTCACGCACCCTGGCGACGTCGGGCACCACCCTGCTGGTGCTGATGGCGCTGCTGGTGCTGGGCGGCGACATGATCCACTACTTCTCGATCGCGCTGATCCTCGGCGTGGTGGTGGGGACCTTCTCCTCCATCTACGTCGCCGCGGCCCTGCTGATCGCGGTGAAGCTGCAGCGCGAGGACCTGATCCCGCCGCCGAAGGAGGCAAGCGAGGAAGAAGAGCAGCTGCCCTGAAAGCTGGAAGCTGTTGAACAGAATGCACTTTCAACAACATTAAAAAACCCCACCGCCATCTGGCGCGTGGGGTTTTCTCTTATAGCTTAAGGCTTACAGCTTACGACTCAGAAGTGCGGCTGGAGCTGCTGCACCAGGGCCTTGTAGAGGCGCGGCCCGGCGGCCATCAGCCGGCCCTCGACCTCCACCGCGGGCTTGCCGTCGGGGCTACCCATCAGTGCACCGGCCTCCTTGAGCAGCAGGGCGCCGACCTGCAGGTCCTGCTCCTCGAGGCCGAGCACGAAGGCGGCGTCGGCTCGCCCGGCGGCCAGCTCGGCCAGGTCGAGCAGGCCGCTGCCCGAGGCCCGCAACACCTCGACCTGCGGGCCGAGCTGCTGCACCAGGGTCAGGTAGGCCGGCAGATGGCGTGGGCGCAGCCAGGTCTCCGGCAGGCCCATGGCGATACGCGTCCCGGCCACGGCCGACGCCTTCGGCACGCGGATGCGCTTGCCGTTGAGCTGGGCACCGCGGCCACGGCTGGCCAGGTATTCATCGTCGCTGAAGGGACAGATCACCACCGCGTGCTCCGCACGGCCCTTGACCAGGCAGACCACCGACAGCGCGAAGCCGGGGGCGGCGACGGTGAGGTTGGAATAGCCGTGAAAGGGTTCGATCTTCCAGAGGGTATCGCTGCCTTCGCCCTCGCCGGCGCGGTAGGGCGTGAAGCGGCCGGTGACGCCGTGCTGCGGGTAGCCGCGGCTGAGCTGACGCACGATGAGCGTCTCGGCATTGCGGGCGGCGTCCTCCAGCAGGCGGTCGAGGTTGTGCTCTTCGTGGGCGTTCTCGATTCGCTCGCGAATGCGCAGGAACTGTTCGCCGGCGCTGCGCGCGGCGCGCAACGCGAATTGGACCATCGGATGCATGATCGGGCCTTGAGGAGTCGGTGGTGTTAAAGAACGGGGGCGGTTCGGGGGAACCTGTCGGCGCGCATCCTAGCAGACCCGGGACGATTGCGCCACGCACTCGAAGCTCGAAGACAGCATGTTAGACTTCTCCCCCCGATTGCCAGCCGTCCCAAGGTTCTCCACATGCTCGAGCGCATCCGCATCGTCCTGATCGGCACCAGCCATCCCGGTAACATCGGCGGCACCGCCCGCGCCATGCACAACATGGGGCTCGCGGACCTGGCCCTGGTGGCACCGCGCTGCGAACCGCTCACCGCCGACACCATCTCGCGGGCCTCGGGAGCCGACCATCTCGTCCACGGCGCCCGCACGGTCGAGACCCTGGAGCAGGCGGTCGCCGACTGCACCCTGGTGGTGGGCGCCAGCGCCCGCTCTCGCACCCTGCCCTGGCCGATGATCACCCCCCGCGAACTGGGCGAGCGGCTACCCAAGGAACTGGCCGGGCCCGAGTCACGGATCGCCCTGGTCTTCGGCCGCGAGGACAGCGGCCTCTCCAACGCCGAGCTGCAGCGCTGCCACGCCCATGTGCACATCCCCGCCAACCCCGACTTCAGCTCGCTGAACCTGGCCACCGCGGTGCAGGTGCTGGCCTACGAGTGCCGGCTGGCCTGGCTGGCGCAGCAGGAATCGCCCGCCCCCGACACCGAGCCGGCCCAGCCGCTGGCCAGCCACGAGGAGCTGGAACACTATTTCGCCCACCTGGAGCGTACCCTGATCGCCATCGGCTTCCATGACCCGGCGATGCCGCGCCAGCTGATGGCACGGCTGCGCCGCCTGACCCTGCGCAGTCGCCCCGAGCGCATGGAGCTCAATATCCTGCGCGGGATTCTCTCCGCCACCGAGAAGCAGGCGAACGGCGAGACGCCGGTCGACCACGGCGAACCGGACCCGCCGGCTTGAAGCCGCCGCCAGGCGCCCCCAATATGAAGGGACCCTCGGCGCTCGCCGTCCCGAGCGCCGCCCTGCCACCCAAGGACCGCTGCATGTTTCAACATCTGCGTGAGGACATCAACAGCGTATTCGCCCGCGACCCCGCGGCGCGCAACTTCCTGGAAGTGCTGACCAACTATCCCGGACTACACGCCCTGTTGATCCACCGGTTCAGTCACTGGCTGTGGCAGAAGAACCTCAAGTGGCTCGCCCGCAGCCTCTCGACCTTCTCCCGCTGGCTGACCGGCGTCGAGATTCATCCCGGGGCCTCCATCGGCCGGCGCTTCTTCATCGACCACGGCATGGGCGTGGTGATCGGCGAGACCGCCGAGGTCGGCGACGACGTCACCCTCTACCAGGGCGTGACCCTGGGCGGCACCAGCTGGAACAAGGGCAAGCGCCACCCCACCCTGGAGGACGGCGTGATCGTCGGCGCCGGTGCCAAGATACTCGGCCCCTTCACCGTCGGTGCCGGCGCCAAGATCGGCTCCAACGCCGTGGTCACCAAGGAGGTGCCGGCCGGCGCCACCGTGGTCGGCATCCCCGGCAAGGTCGTCCAGCGCGTCGACCCGGACACCGCGGCGACCCTCGAGGTCGACCCGGCGCGGCGCGAGGCGATGCACCGCAAGTTCGGTTTCGACGCCTACGGCATCAGTCAGGACATGCCCGACCCCGTGGCCCGTTCGATCCAGGCCATGCTCGACCACATGCACGCCGTGGACGAACGCATCGAGCGCATGTGCGGCACGCTGCGCAAGCTCGACGCCAGCTATCGCGAGGGCAAGCTGCCCGAGCTGCGCGACGAGGACTTCGCCGACATCCTCGCCGACGTGGACAGTTGCTGCCCCCCCGTCGACCAGGATGAGCCGAGCGGCGAGGACAAGCCCCGGGGCGACGACGCCGGTGATGCCCGACCCGAGAAGCGCCGGGAGAATGGTTGACCGCGGCACTCGGTCTTTACCATAATGCCTCTTCGCCCGTGACGTTTCTCCATGGGGAGACGCACCCGATCCATCGAACCCGACCCAGCGTCGGCGCCGAGGTGAAGATCCGCATGCGCCTGACCACCAAGGGACGCTATGCCGTCACCGCCATGCTCGACCTGGCGATGAACGCCGACGAGGGCCCGATCTGCCTCGCCGACATCTCGCGGCGGCAGGAGATCTCGCTCTCCTACCTCGAGCAGCTGTTCGCCCGCCTGCGCCGCGCCCGCCTGGTGGAGAGCGTGCGTGGCCCCGGCGGGGGCTACCTGCTGGCACAACCCGCCGCGGCCATCTCGGTAGCCAGGGTGATCGACGCGGTCGACGAGTCGGTGGACGCCACCCGCTGCGGCGGCCTCTCCGACTGCCAGCATGGCGATACCTGCCTGACCCACCACCTGTGGTGCGAGTTGTCGGAGCATATCCACGGCTTCCTCGACGGCATCACCCTGGGGCAGCTGGCCGAGCGCCAGGAGGTGCAGGGCATCGCCAACCGCCAGCGTCGCCGGCAGGACAACGACGGCATCCTCGTATCGTCGCCCTGAGGCGTCGGGCAGCCGTTTCCGAACATCCGTCACCACTGCGAGCCCATGACCACACCCGTCTACCTCGATTATGCTGCCACCACCCCGGTCGATCCGCGGGTCGCGGAGGTCATGAGCCGCCACCTGACCCTGGACGGCCTGTTCGCCAACCCCGCCTCGCGCAGCCACATGCTCGGCTGGCAGGCGGAGCAGGCCGTGGAGAGCGCTCGCCGCCAGGTCGCCGATACGATCGGTGCCGACCCCCGCGAGATCGTCTGGACCAGCGGCGCCACCGAGGCCGACAACCTGGCCCTGATCGGCTTCATGCGTGCCAATCGGGCACGGGGGCGCCACCTGGTGACCTCCTGCATCGAGCACAAGGCGGTGGTGGACACCGCCCACGCCCTGGAGGCCGAGGGCTTCGAGGTCACCTGGCTGACGCCCGGCCGTGACGGCCGGGTGACCCCCGACCAGCTGCGCGCGGCGATGCGCCCGGACACCGTGCTGGTCTCGCTGATGGCGGTGAACAACGAGCTCGGCTGCGTTCACGACCTGGCGGCGCTCGCCGAGGTCGTCCATGCCGGCGGCGCGGCCTTCCATGTCGACGCCGCCCAGGCCATCGGCCGCATCCCGCTGGATGTCGCACGACTGGGCATCGACCTGATGTCGCTGTCGGGTCACAAGGCCTATGGCCCCAAGGGCGTCGGGGCCCTCTACGTGAGGCGCAGCCCGGACATCCGCCTGGAGGCGCTGATCCATGGCGGCGGGCACGAACGCGGCATGCGTTCCGGCACCCTGGCCACCCACCAGGCCGTCGGCATGGGCGAGGCCTTCGCCCTGGCCGCCGCCGAAGGCGAGGCCGACCAGCAGCGCATCACGACACTGCGGGATCGGCTGCTCGACGGCCTGGCCGGCTTCGACGGCGTCCACTGCAACACCGATGTCGCCGTGTCGGTGCCCAACATCCTCAACCTGGCCTTCGAGGGGGTCGATGGCGAGTCGCTGCTGATGGCGCTGCGCGACATCGCCTTGTCCACCGGGTCGGCCTGCAACTCGGCGAGCGTCGAGCCATCCTATGTATTGAAGGGCATCGGCGTGCCGCGCTCCCTGGCACTGGCCTCGTTGCGGTTCAGTTTCGGTCGCTTCACCACCGAAGCCGACATCGACCGGACGCTGCTCGCCCTGACCCACGCCCTCGAGGGCCTTCGCCGCCAGGCGATCTGACCACTCACCCCGTGCAGGAGAATGACCATGGCGCACCTTACGATCACCACCGCCGCCGCCGACCAGATCCGCCGGGTCCTCGACGAGCGCGGCCACGGCCTGGGCCTGCGCGTCTCGGTCAAGCCGAGCGGCTGCTCCGGCTACAGCTACGTGCTCGATTTCGCCGACGAGGCCGCCAATGACGATGTGGCCTTCGAGGAGCACGGCGTGGCCGTGTTCGTCGCCCCCGACGCCCTGGAGATGCTCGACGGCAGCGAGGTCGACTACGTCTCGGAAGGGCTCAACCGCTACTTCCGCTTCAACAACCCCAACGTCAAGGACCAGTGCGGCTGCGGCGAGAGCTTCAGCGTCTGAGCCCCCGCCGACGCCAGCCGGAACCCGCACGCGCGGGGCGATTGTTCAACGCCTCCCCGGGGCGTTATAATCCCCGCCCAGTCGGCGAACTCGCCGAACCGCCGGACCGCCGGCCGCATCATCCGATTCGCCGCGCCGCCCCCGCTCCCGATTCAGGAGCCCCGGGGCGGCGCGGCGCTATCCATCGACCCCCATGTCAATCACCCCTACCGGAGACACGCCCATGCCCACCCAGCGCACCCTGTCCATCATCAAGCCCGACGCCGTCGCCAAGAACGCCATCGGCGAGATCATCGCGCGCTTCGAGAAAGCCGGCCTCAAGGTCGTCGCCGCCAAGATGCTGCAGCTCTCCGAAGAGAAGGCCGGCGGCTTCTATGCCGAGCACAAGGAGCGCCCCTTCTTCAAGGACCTGGTCGGTTTCATGACCTCCGGCCCGGTCGTCGTGCAGGTGCTGGAGGGTGAAGACGCCATCGCCAGGAATCGCGACCTGATGGGCGCCACCAACCCGAAGGACGCCGCGCCGGGCACCATCCGCGCCGACTTCGCCGAGACCATCGACGCCAACGCCGTGCACGGTTCCGACTCGCCGGAATCCGCCGAACGCGAAGTGGCCTACTTCTTCGGCGCCGACGAGATCTGCCCGCGCTGAGGAACGCCCTTCCCGCGGCCTCCCTGGCGGGAGTGACAGCCACTCCCGCCCTTCGGCCCGCCCTCCTTGCCCCAACGACCCGCTGACTGCCATGACCGCCACGATCGCTCCCCAACGCACTAACCTGCTCGGCCTCTCTCGCGAGGAGATGGAAGCCTTCTTCCTCTCCATCGGCGAGAAGAAGTTCCGTGCCGCCCAGGTGATGAAGTGGATCCACCACGAGGGCTGCGACGATTTCGCGGCCATGACCAATCTGTCCAAGGCACTGCGCGCGCGACTGGCCGACGTCGCCGAGATCCGCGGTCCCGGCGTGGTCTACGAGGGCTCCTCCAGCGACGGTACCCGCAAGTGGGTGCTCGAGGTCGAGGACGGCAGCTACGTGGAGACGGTGTTGATCCCGGCCGACAACGGCAAACGCCGCACCCTCTGTGTCTCCTCCCAGGTCGGCTGTTCGCTGGACTGCAGCTTCTGCTCCACCGGCAAGCAGGGCTTCCAGCGCAACCTCACCGCCGCCGAGATCATCGGTCAGGTATGGGTCGCCCAGCGCAGCGTCGGCCCGCGCAAGGACACCGCCAACCGTCCGGTCACCAACGTGGTGATGATGGGCATGGGCGAGCCGCTGATGAACTACGACAACGTCGTGCCGGCGATGAAGCTGATGCTCGACGACAACGGCTACGGCCTCTCCAAGCGTCGCGTCACTCTCTCCACCTCCGGGGTGGTGCCGATGCTCGACAGGCTCGGCGACGAGCTCGACGTGAGCCTGGCCATCTCGCTGCATGCGGCCACCGACGAGCTGCGCAGCGAGCTGGTGCCGCTCAACCGCAAGTACAACATCCGCGCCCTGCTGGATGCCTGTCAGCGCTACCTCGCCAAGTGCGCCGACACCCGGATGATCACCATCGAGTACACCCTGATCAAGGACGTCAACGACCAGCAGGAGCACGCCGAACAGCTCGCCGCCCTGCTCGAGGAGTTGCCGTGCAAGATCAACCTGATCCCGTTCAACCCCTTTCCCCATTCGGGCTATGAAAAACCATCGCGCAACCAGACGATGCGTTTCCAGCAGTGGCTCTATGAGCTGGGCTACACGGCCCCGATCCGCTCCACCCGCGGCGACGACATCGATGCCGCCTGCGGCCAGCTGGTGGGGCGCGTCAAGGATCGTACCCGGC
Source organism: Halomonas heilongjiangensis (assembly GCF_002879645.1). Taxonomy (GTDB): domain Bacteria; phylum Pseudomonadota; class Gammaproteobacteria; order Pseudomonadales; family Halomonadaceae; genus Halomonas; species Halomonas heilongjiangensis. The sequence continues at coordinate 16,511 of NZ_PNRE01000078.1, forward strand.
GTCACGAACGCTATATCCGGTCGATCCAGATCGACGCCGACTGAGCCGGGGGTCACCTTGACTTCAACCGGGCTCGGCGCTTTGATGGACAGGCCTTTTTTCCCACTGGCGGCGCTTCGCCTGCGAATCGCCACCGGTGGTGTCGTGCCCACTATCGAGAGGACGCCATGACTCGCTGCCCACGCTCGCCCGGACTCACGCAGGCCCCTGCCGTCGCCGTCCTGCTGGGGACGCTGTGGCTGGCCGGCTGCGCCTCCCAGGCGGGCCCCTTCAACGGCGGCGAGGAGAACCCCGGCGACGCCTATACCCAACTCGGCATCGCCTACCTCGAGCGCGGCAACCTGCAGCGCGCCATGAGCTCGCTGGACCGGGCCCTGCAGATGGCGCCCGACGACGCCGAGGCCCTGCAGGCCATGGCCATGGTCTACCAGCGCCAGGGGGAGAGCGAGCTCGCCGACGAGACCTTCCGGCGTGCCCTCGACGCCGACACCGACTTCACCCGGGCACGCAACAACTATGCGGCCTTCCTGTATGATCGTGGGCGCATCCGCGAGGCCTGCGACCAGCTCGAGCAGGCCACCCGAGATACCCAGTATGCCAACCGGGCCCAGCTGTTCGCCAACCTGGGGCAGTGCCAGCGTGAACTCGGCGACCTCGACGCCGCCCGGGCCAGCCTGACCCGCGCCCAGGCGATCGACCCGCGCAGTGCCCGCAGCTACTTCACGCTGGCCGAACTCGAGCATGCCCAAGGCAATCATGCCCGCGCCCGGAACCAGCTCGAGGGCTTCATGCGCCTGGCCGGCACCAGCCCCGCGGCACTCCTGCTGGCCCGTGACATCGCCCGGGCCGAGGGCGACCAGGCGGCGGCTGCCTTCTACACCGAGCAACTGGATGCAGCCAATGGCGCTCCCTGACCACCGATTCTTGACGAAGGAAGCTCAGCCATGAGCGACACCCATATCACCGATGCCGACGACGTCGCCTTCACGGCCTCGCCGGGCGAACAGCTCAAGCGCGAGCGCGAGTCGCAGGGCCTTTCCCGCGAGGAGGTCGCGGAGTCCCTGAACCTGCGCCCTGCGGTGATCCAGGGGCTCGAGGACGACAACTACGAAGAGGTCCCCGTCGCCGCCTATCGGCGGGGCTACCTGCGCTCCTATGCCCACCTGCTGGGCCTCGACGACCGCCCGGTGCTGGAGGCCTACCGGGCGCGTTTCGGCGGCGAGGAGCAGGAGCGCAGGGTGACACCGGTGCATGTCACCCGTCCGCCGTCACGCATCGGCGCCTGGCTGTTCCGGCTGGTCACCCTGCTGGTGATCGCCGGGCTGATCGGCCTGACGCTGCTGTGGTGGCAGAGCCGTGGCGGCAACGAGCCTCCCGGGGTCAGCGACAGCGGGCCGGTGTCGGTGGACAGCCTCGACGGCAGCACCACCATCACCGAGAGCGACGAGGCACCGGCCACCGAAGAGGAGTCGGGCGAACTCGGCGCCCTGCCGCCGCTGCCCGAAGAGGAGAGTGACCTGGGCCTGGTCGAGGACCCCCAGGCCATCGGCGACCTCCCCGCCGGCCAGGTGGATGCCGGCCCGGCCCATATCATCGCCGCCGATCGCGGTGCACCCGACGAGGCCGAGCAGGAGACACTGGTCGAGGAGGCCACGGAAGCCGAGCCGGCCCCGGCCGCCGACCCGCGGGTACTGGAGCTGACCTTCAACGAGCAGTCCTGGACCGAGATCTTCGATGCCAACAACCAGCGCATCCTCGTCGGTCTTCAGGAACCCGGCACCACGGCAAGCGTCGAAGGCGAACCACCGTTCCGCCTGACCGTGGGCAACGCCACCGGCGTCGAGCTCCTCTGGGGCGGCGAATCCATCGACCTCAGCGCTCGCGCCGGCGCCAACAACGTCGCCCGCTTCACCCTGGGAGAATGATTCCGTCATCATGCATGCCCAATCCCCCATCCAGAGACGCCCGTCACGCCAGATCCATGTCGGCAGGGTAGCGGTCGGCGGCGATGCCCCCATCTCCGTGCAGAGCATGACCAACACCGACACCCTGGACGTGGCTGCCACCGTGGCCCAGATCCGCCAGCTCGAGACCGCCGGCGCCGATATCGTGCGCGTCTCGGTGCCCGACATGGACGCCGCCGAGGCCTTCGGCCGCATCAAGCGCCAGGTCGACGTCCCCCTGGTGGCCGACATCCACTTCGACTACAAGATCGCCCTGCGCGTCGCCGAACTCGGCGTCGACTGCCTGCGCATCAACCCCGGCAACATCGGCCGGGAAGACCGGGTCAGGGCCGTGGTCTCGGCCGCCCGCGACAACGGCATCCCGATCCGCATCGGCGTCAACGCCGGCTCGCTGGAGAAGGACCTGCAGAAGAAGTACGGCGAGCCGACCCCCGAGGCGCTGGTGGAATCGGCGATGCGTCATATCGACCATCTGGATCGTCTCGACTTCCAGGAGTACAAGGTCAGCGTCAAGGCCTCGGACGTGTTCATGGCCGTGGCCGCCTACCGCCAGTTGGCCAGGCTGATCGAGCAGCCGCTGCACCTGGGCATCACCGAGGCCGGCGGGCTGCGCTCGGGCACCGTCAAGTCCTCCATCGGCCTGGGCCTGCTGCTGATGGACGGCATCGGCGACACCATCCGCGTGTCGCTGGCCGCCGATCCCGTCGAGGAGGTCAAGGTCGGCTATGACATGCTCAAGAGCCTTCGCCTGCGCTCGAAGGGCATCAACTTCATCGCCTGCCCCAGCTGCTCGCGGCAGAACTTCGACGTCATCGGCACCATGAATGCCCTCGAGGAGCGCCTCGAGGACATCATGACGCCGCTGGACGTCTCGGTGATCGGCTGCGTGGTCAACGGCCCCGGCGAGGCCAAGGAGAGCGATGTCGGCCTCACCGGCGGCAGCCCCGCCAACCTCGTCTACCTCGACGGCAAGCCGGCCTCCAAGCTGCGCAACGACCACCTGGTCGACGACCTGGAGCGGCTGATCCGCGACAAGGTGCGCGAGAAGGAGCAGGCCGAGAAGGACCTGATCGCCCGCGGGGCCTGACCCGCCGACGACCCATCAAGGAGTTACCGTTGAGCAAGAAGATCCAGGCCATCCGTGGCATGAACGACCTGCTGCCCGGCCAGTCGGCGCCGTGGCAGTACTTCGAGGGACAGGTGCGCGCGCTGATGCAGCGCTACGGCTATGACGAGATCCGCACCCCCATCGTCGAGCAGACCGCATTGTTCGCCCGCTCCATCGGCGAGGTCACCGATATCGTCGAGAAGGAGATGTACACCTTCGAGGACCGCAACGGCGACAGCCTGACCCTGCGCCCCGAGGGCACCGCGAGCTGCGTGCGCGCCGCCATGGAGCACGGCCTGCTGCACAACCAGACCCAGCGGCTCTGGTACCAGGGCCCGATGTTCCGTCACGAGCGTCCCCAGAAGGGCCGCTACCGGCAGTTCCATCAGGTCGGCGTGGAGACCTTCGGCCTCGACGGCCCCGACATCGACGCCGAGGTGATCCTGCTCTCGGCCCGGCTGTGGCAGCAACTGGGGCTCTTCGAGCACGTCACCCTGGAGCTCAACTCCCTGGGGTCGTCGCAGGCCCGGGCCGCCTACCGCGACCTGCTGGTGGCCTACTTCGAGCGCCACCATGCCCTGCTCGACGAGGACTCCCGCCGGCGCCTGACGAGCAACCCGCTGCGCATCCTCGACTCCAAGAACCCCGACATGGCCGAGATGCTCGCCGGCGCACCGAAGCTGATGGATCACCTCGACGACGCCTCGCGCGAGCATTTCGAGCAGCTCACCGCGCTGCTCGACGCCGCCGGCATCGACTACGTGATCAATCCGCGCCTGGTACGCGGCCTGGACTACTACGGCCGCACCGTCTTCGAGTGGACCACCACCGCGCTGGGCAGCCAGGGCACCGTCTGTGCCGGTGGCCGCTACGACGGCCTGGTGGAGCAGCTCGGCGGCAAGCCGACCCCCGCGGTGGGCTTCGCCCTGGGTATCGAGCGCCTGATCCTGCTGCTCGAGACCCTGGCGCTGGTGCCCGAGGGTGCCCGCGGCGAGCTCGATCTCTACCTGCTGCCGATGGATGACGCCGCCACCCGCCAGGCGCTGCTGCTCGGCGAGCGGCTGCGCGGCGAGCTGCCCGCGCTGCGCGCCCAGTTGCACTGCGGCGGCGGCAGCTTCAAGAGCCGCATCAAGAAGGCCGACCGCAGCGGCGCCCGCCTGGCGCTGTTGCTCGGCGAGGACGAATTGGCCCAGGGCACGGCCACGCTGAAGTTCCTGCGCGAGGAGCGCGAGCAGCTGAGCCTGCCCCAGGCGGAGCTCAAAGCCACCCTGGCAGCGCTGCTGGCAGGCGAGAACGCCTGAGCGACCCGTTTCAGGATCCCGACGCCGATCCGATTCAGGATCCCGAACCGGATCCTCCAGGACAGAAGGAGACCGCCTGTGGCGGAGCTGAGAACCGAAGAAGAGCAGCTTGATGCGATCAAGCGCTGGTGGAAGGAGAACGGCACCTCGCTGATCGCCGGGGTCGCCATCGCCGCGGCCGGCGTGTTCGGCTGGAACGCCTGGCAGAACTATCAGGAGAACCAGGCCCAGGCCGCCTCCATGCGTTACCAGCAGCTGATCAACCTGACCGCCGGCAACGAACTCGACGAGGCCGACATCGGCGAGGCCCGCGCACTGGTGGCGGAGATCATCGACAGCCACGGCAGGACGCTCTATGCCGACCTGGCACGACTGGTCGATGCCCGGCTGGCGGTGGCCCAGGGCGATCAGGCCGCGGCCCGCGACGCCCTGGAAGGGGCCATCGATGCCAGCTCCCGTGATTACGTGCAGGGCCTGGCACGGCTGCGCCTGGCGCGACTGCAGGTCGCCGATGGCGATGCCGAGGCCGCACTCGCCACCCTCGACGCCGGTGTCCCGGAGGCACTGGCCGCCCAGCGCGCCGACGTCCGCGGCGACGCCTATCACGCCCTGGGCCGCGAGGACGAGGCCCGCGAGGCATGGGAAGAGGCACTGGGACTCGCCGAGGAGCGCGATCAACCGCTCTATGGCGTCCAGCTCAAGCTCGACAACCTGGGTTTTGACGAGGCCACGCTATGAAACCGACACTCCTGATCGCCGCCGCCGCGAGCCTGGCCCTGCTGGCTGGATGCGCCGGCAAGGTGGAACCGCAGTACCCGCCCAAGGACCTCGAGCGCTTCGAGGAGAGCGTCAGCCTGGATAGCGCCTGGAGCGAACGGGTCGGGCGTGGCCTCGGCCGCGCGAGCTACCCCATCGCCCCGGCCCGGGACGGCGACACCGTCTTCGCCGCCGACGAGCGCGGCCGGCTGATGGCGCTGGATGCCGGTGACGGCAGCCGGCGCTGGCAGCAGGACCTGGACGTGGCCATCTCCAGCGGGCTCACCGCCGTGGCGAACCGGGTCTACCTGGGCACCCGCAACGGCGAGGTGCTGGCCATCGACCAGCGTGATGGCGAGGTGCTCTGGCGCACCCGGGTCCCCAGCGAGGTGCTGGCCGCGCCCCAGCCCAGCCAGCAGCTGCTGGTGGTGCAGAGCGTCGACGGCAGCGTCACCGCCCTGGATCGGGCCAGCGGCGAGGAACGCTGGACCTACAGCACCACCCGGCCGGCGCTGACCCTGCGCGGCACCGGCACCCCCATGGTGATCGACCCGGTCACCTTCGCCGGCATGCCCAACGGCCGCCTGGTGACCCTGGACAACCGCAACGGCCAGCCGCTGTGGGACATGCGCATCGCCGTGCCCCAGGGCCGCAGCGACATCGACCGGCTGGTCGACCTGGCCGCCCAGCCGGTGCTGACCCCGGACGGCCGCCTCTTCGTGACCAGCTACAACGGTCGCCTGGTCGCCCTGGAAGCCACCCAGGGCGAGGTGCTGTGGGATCGCGAGCTCTCCAGCTATCTGACCCCGATCCTGGTCGGCGACTTCCTGTTCACCGTCAACGAGGCCAGCCATGTCATCGCCCTGGACGCCAACAGCGGCGACGAGATCTGGCGCAACGAGTCCCTTGAGGGACGTCGCATCACCGCCCCGGCCTTCGCCGACGGCAGCCTGGTATTCGGCGACTTCGAAGGCTACCTGCACCTGATCGAGGCGCGCAGCGGCGAGTTGTCCGGCCGCACCCGCGTCGACCGCTCGGGCATCAGCGTGCGCCCCCTCACCGAGGGACGTCGCATCCATGTGCTGGCCGACGACGGCAGCCTAGAGACCCTGGACATCCAATGACCCCCGTGATCGCCCTGGTCGGCCGCCCCAATGTGGGCAAGTCGACCCTGTTCAACCGCCTGACCCGCTCCCGGGACGCCCTGGTGGCCGATTTCCCGGGGCTCACCCGCGACCGCAAGTACGGCAACGGCGTGCTCGGCGGCAAGGCGTACACGGTGATCGACACCGGCGGCATCAGCGGTGACGAGGAGGGCATCGACGCGGCCATGGCCGAGCAGTCGCTGCAGGCCATCGACGAGGCCGACATCGTGCTGTTCATGGTCGACGCCCGCGCCGGCCTCAACGTCGCCGACGAGGCCATCGCCAACCACCTGCGGGTCAACCAGAAGAAGACCTGGCTGGTGGTCAACAAGACCGACGGCCTGGAAGAGCACACCGCCATGGCCGACTTCTGGCAGTTGGGGCTCGGCGACCCGCACCCCATCGCCGCCGCCCATGGCCGCAACGTCACCGGCCTGATCGAGGCGGTGCTCGAGCCCTTCCCCGAACGCGACGAAGGCATCCCCGCCGACACCGGCACCAAGGGCATCCGCATCGGCGTGATCGGTCGCCCCAACGTGGGCAAGTCGACGCTGGTCAACCGCCTGCTCGGCGAGGAGCGGGTGGTGGTGTTCGACGAAGCCGGTACCACCCGCGACGCCATCGAGATCCCCTTCGAGCGCCGCGGCAAGCCCTACGTGCTGGTGGACACCGCCGGCGTCCGGCGACGCAAGAACGTCCGCGAGATCGCCGAGAAGTTCTCGATCATCAAGACCCTCGAGGCGATCAAGGAGTGCCATGTCGCGGTCATGGTGCTGGATGCCCGCAGCGGCCTGGTCGAACAGGACCTGCACCTGCTCGACTATGTGCTGACCAGCGGCCGTGCCCTGGTGCTGGCGGTCAACAAGTGGGACGGCCTGGAAAGCGAGGCCAAGGACAGGATGCGCGCCGAGGTCAAGCGCCGGCTGGGCTTCGCCGACTACGCCGAGCTGCACTTCATCTCGGCGTTGCACGGCACCGGAGTGGGTGACCTCTACCCCTCCATCGAGCGCGCCTTCGCCTCGGCCAACAGCCACTGGTCGACCAACCGCCTGACCACCATCCTCCAGGATGCGGTGGAGCAGCACCAGCCACCGCTGGTCAATGGCCGGCGCATCAAGCTGCGCATGGCCCACCAGGGCGGCAGCAACCCGCCGATCATCGTGGTCCACGGCAACCAGACATCGTCGCTGCCCGAGGCCTACCGTCGCTACCTGACCAACACCTTCCGCAAGGTGCTCAAGGTGCGTGGCACCCCGCTGCGCTTCGAGTTCCGCTCGGGCAAGAACCCCTTCGACAGCATGGCCGGGGCCAGCGACAAGGAGAAGGCCAAGAAGCGCGAACTGGGCCGTACCCGCGAGGCGCGCAAGAGCCGCCGCTGAGTCAATGCCGCCTCCCCCCCATACCGCCCGCCCGACCCGTCCTCCACGACTGGCCGGGCGGTGTCGTTCCGGGCCGACAGTTTCGCTTTCCCGGCGAGCCGGCAGGGCACACAACGCCTTGACAGGGAAGCCCGGTAGCCCTGAAATACGCCTCTCGCTGCAATGCAGCACCGACCCTGTCCCCGAGGCCCTCATGATGCTCCCCCGTCCCTCGCCGCGCCGCTGGCGCCTGCTCGCCCCGCTCTGCCTGGCGGTACTGCTCGGCGGCTGCCTGGCGATCCCCCAGACCGGCCTGTTCGCCTTCCGCCTGGCGATCACCTCGCTGGGTGTCGAGAACGTGCGCATCGGTCCCTACTCGATCCAGGCCGGCCTCGATACCAGCGACATCACCTCGCTGATCGCCTCGAGCCTGGGCATGGGCAGCCTGCCGGTGCAGGCCACCCTGGCCATGGGCCTCGGCCTGCCCGCCGGCATGCCGGCGGTGGAGATGTCGGGCTTCCGCTGGACCCTGAACGTGCCCGGCGCCGAGGCGATCAGCGGCAACTACCAGGAGGAGGTCACCCTGACCTCAGGCGATGACGCCAACCTGCGGCTGCCGGTCGCCTTCGACCTGCTGGGCGCCGACCGCAACCGCCTGGCCCCGCTGGTGGAGCTGGCCAGCCAGATGGCCAGCCAGGGGGAACTGCCCGCCGGCAGCGAACTGGCGATCACCCCGGGGGATCTGCGTGGGCTGGGCATGACCCTGCCCGCCGGCCTGTGGACGCCGACCCTGCGCTTCGCGGTGGGCGAGGACGGCGAGCTGACGCCCCAGCGCTGATCCGCCGGCGCCGCCTCCACATGATTCAAGGGGCCGGCATCACACGCAACACCCGCCCCGCGGCGCTGTCGGTCAACAGGTAGAGGGCGCCATCCGGCCCGCTGCGGACGTCACGAATCCGCTCGTCGAGTTCCGTGAACAAGGCTTCCTGGCCCACGATCTCGCCATCCTCGCGGATCAGGCGGCGCACCTGGCGAGCGGCCAGCGCCGCGACGAACAGGTCGCCGCGCCACTCGGGAAATCGCTCCCCGTCATACACGGTCATGCCCGAGGGAGCGATGGATGGTGTCCAGTGCAGCACGGGCGGCTCGAACCCCGGCAGCTCGGTGAAGGGCGTGACACGCGCCCCGGTATAGTCGACGCCATGCGTGACCAGTGGCCAGCCATAGTTGGCGCCGGGAAGGATACGATTGAGTTCGTCACCGCCACGGGGGCCATGCTCGTGAATGAGCAGCTCACTTCGCGTCTCGTCGAAGACGACCCCCTGGATATTGCGATGGCCGATGCTGTAGAGCTCCGCTCGCGCTTCACTGGCAGCGACGAAGGGGTTGTCGCCGGGCACCGAGCCAGCAGGGGTCAAGCGGACCAGGCTGCCCAGGTGGTTGCCCGGATTCTGGGCCTGTTCACGGTAGTCGAAGCCATCGCCCAGCCCCAGTACCAGGGTATCGTCCGGCAGGAAGGTCAGACGGCCGCCGTAGTGGGAGCGTCCCTGCCTGTCCGGCTCGGCGCGAAACAGCGTCTCTCGTGCGACCAACCGCCGGCCGTCGAAGCGAGCGCGATCCAGGCAGGTCGTGTTGGCGGCACGCGTGCCACAGGCATAGCTCAGGTACACCCACCCACTGTCGGGATGATCCGGCGCCAGCGCCACCTCGAACAACCCCGCCTGGCCACCGACGAAGACCTCGGGCACACCCGCAACGGGCGCCTCGCGCAGCGTGCCATCGGCGTCGATCAGGCGCAGCCGCCCGACGCGTTCGGTGACCAGCATGCCGCCCCCGGGCAGGAAGGCCAGCGACCAGGGATGGTCGAGCCCCTCGGCCAGGGTCTCGATCCGGTAGTCCACGGCGAGCGCCATGGTGCACGCCGACAGACCGACGGCGGTCAGCAGGACACGACCGAATCGACGCATGTTTCACTCCTCTGCCGGGTCACCCGGAGGCCCCGTCCCAGTCGAGATACGCCAGGATGGCATAGCCCCAGCCGCCCAGGGCGGCGGTCGCCATCATCGCCAGGGTTCCCTCCAGGCTGCGAGTGGCCGCGATCAGGGTCGGCATCGGCGCCAGGGCATCGACGATCGACAGCATGACCCATAGCCCGAGCGACGCCGCCAGCGCATGAATCGGCCATGCCCCGAAGCCCAGCCAGCGTGTCACCAGGGTGGCCGCCGGCATGGCCCCCAGCATCATGATGGCGACGAGGCTACCGTACAGCGGTGTGAACCCCAGCAGATCGTGGCCGGTGGTCGCCAGGCGCGTGGAGAACGGGATATCGGCACCCAACGCCGACAGCGCCGCCAGGTTGAACTGGGTCTGCACGATCGACCCCAGCAGTGTGGCGTCGAGCACGGCAGCGACATAAGCCACCAGCGGTCGCCATCGCCTCGTCACGATGACCTCTCATGAAGACTTCGATAGCAGCGCCACGCCTTCCAGCCGGCAAAATTGCCAGCAGTGCACAGGCTCATCGCATGGTCGCATGCTCTCACTGACTCTCCTGGCCCCGGGAACCATCTTTCAAGCGCTGCTGACCCACCCACTGGCAGGCGAACTGCCAGGCGACCCGACCGCTGCGTCCCCCGCGCAGGGTGGCGAAGCGGATCGCCTCGGCGCGGGCCTCGCGGTTCCAGTCGTCGGCCGTGCCGAGCTGGCTGACCCAGTGGCAGCAGGCCTCCAGGTAGACGTCCTGGTTGAAGGGATGGAAGCCGAGCCACAGGCCGAAGCGGTCCGACAGCGAGATCTTCTCCTCCACGGCGTCACCGTGGTGGAGCTCGTCGCCCACCAGCCGCGAGCCCTCGTTGTCGCTCATCGACTCGGGCAGCAGGTGGCGGCGATTGGAGGTGGCGTAGAGCAGCACATTGGGCGGCGGACCGGTGAGGGCGCCGTCGAGCACGCTCTTCAGCGCCTTGTAGGCGTCGTCGTGGCCCTCGAAGGAGAGGTCGTCGCAGTAGACCACGAAGCGATGCGGCTGATCACGCAGCTGGGTCACCAGCAGCGGCAGGCCGGCGAGGTCGTGGCGGTCGACCTGCACCAGGCGCAGGCCCTCCGGCGCCAGGGCATTGAGCAGGGCGCGAATCAGCGACGACTTGCCGCTGCCCCGCGAGCCCCACAGCAGGGCGTGGTTGGCCGGCAGCCCCTGAAGGAAGGCGCGGGTGTTGTCGACCAGCGCCAGCTTCTGGCGCTCGATGCCGAGCAAATCGTCCAGGCCCAGGGCATCCCGCGGGGGAACCGGCAGCAGCCGCCCGCCCAGGGTATGGCGCTGCCACAGGGCGGCGATGTCGCGTTCCCAGTCCACCGCCTCGGGCGGCGGCGGCAGCCAGTGTTCGACGTGATCCAGCAGGTGCAGCAGGCGGCGCGACAGCTCCGCATCCATGGCGCTCTCCCCTCGACTCGTGATGTGGCCGGCCAGTGTTGACCTGGCAGGCGTTACGGGTATCTTGTGGCGAACCCTCATGTCCCGTCCAGGGTCATAGAAGCCTGGACACAGGAGCTTGGTCACAGGAGACCTCCCATGCGCTGGATGCACTGCCTCGCCATCGGTACCCTCGGTATCGCCCTGACTGCCTGCACCACCTCGCCCACCGGGCGCTCGCAGCTGACGTTGATGTCCGACGACCAGCTCAATCAGATGGGCGCCCAGGCCTTCGCCCAGTATCAGCAAGAGCTGCCCACCGTCGGCGGTGCCCCGCTGCGCTACGTGCAGTGCGTGACCGATGCCGTGGTCCAGGCCCTACCGGCCCGCGAGCGTGACCAGAACTGGCAGGTCAAGGTCTTCGAGTCCGAGCAGGCCAACGCCTTCGCCCTGCCCGGCGGCTACGTGGGCATCAACACCGGCCTGCTCGAGATCGCCGAGAACCAGGACCAGCTCGCCGCGGTGATCGGCCACGAGATTGGCCACGTGATGGCCCGTCACGCCAATGAGCGCGCCTCCACACAAAGCGCCACCCAGTTGGGCCTGTCGGTGATCTCCTCCGCCTCGGGCATGCAGGGCCCCGGTGGCGAGCAGATGATGGCCGCGCTGGGCATGGGCGCGCAGTACGGCATCCTGCTGCCCTTCTCGCGTCGTCATGAGAGCGAGGCCGACACCATTGGGCTGAACCTGATGGCGAATGCCGGCTTCGATCCGCGCGCGAGCATTGCCCTGTGGGAGAACATGGGGGCCACCGGCGGCGGCCGGCCGCCGGCCTGGATGTCGACCCACCCGAGCCACGGCCAGCGGATGGGGGGCCTGGAGGCCGGCATGGACGAGGCCATGGCACGCTACGAGCAAGCCCGCCAGGCCGGCCGCACCCCCAACTGCCCACGGCCCTGAATGGCCCAACGCCAGCACCTCACCCCCTGAACCGGAAAGCGAATGTTGAGACTCGGACTGTTGCTGTTGATCGTGCCCATCCTGGTGCTGATGGGCGTCTACTTCTGGGAGTTGGGTGACGTGCGCGAGTGCACCCTCTCCGGCGGCTACTGGGACTACCTCGAGGGAGCCTGCCGCGACACGCCGCAGCCCTTCGCCTCCTGGCTCGACCGCCATCCCTGGCTGGTCAACGGCGGCATGCTGCTCTCGGTGGCCGGCGTGGCGCTATGCATGGTGGGGCTCTACGTCAAAAGACGCTGAATGTCCTTCGGGGCTGATCCGGCGGCAAGCAGGGCTTCCACCGCTGGGAGGCCCTAGGGGGTCAGACCCCGGCGGTGTCGAATCCGCTCGCCACGTGCACCATGACACGCCTGGCAACTTGGCTGGGGTCTGACCCTGGGGGATCCCCAGGAAATGAATAGCTAAATCAGCATATTAGGATTGAAAAAAGTCTGCATGGGCAGGCATGTTGTTAATCGCCAAAGAAACAATATGCCGAGGTGCCCATGCAGACGCTCCGATTCTTGCACAAGATCCTGGCGGCTTCAGCCCCTGTGGTGCATGCCCTGCGCTTAGAGGCCGTGTTGGCTGCGGTACAGGCACTGATCGACGGCCAGCACCTGGGCCTGACGGCCTTAGGCCGCCATCTGCCCGGTGACACGGCGCCCAAGCACGCCATCAAGCGCATCGACCGCCTGCTCGGGAACCCTCACCTGCAGCAGGAGCGACCACTCTTCTATTGGCAAGTGACGCGGCTTCTCGTCGGCAATACCCCGCATCCGCGCCTCCTGGTGGACTGGTCGCCGATCGATGATCGGGGGCACTACTTTGTGCTGCGCGCCGCGCTTCCTTTCGCCGGCCGGTCCTTCCCGATCTACGAGAAAGTCCATCACAAGGACGCCTGCCCGGTCTGCCAGCGCCATCTGCTGGACATGATCGCCGAGCTGTTGCCGGAGGGTGCCCAGCCCATTCTGGTCACCGATGCCGGCTTCAAGGGGCCCTGGTTCCGGGAGGTGGAACAGCGTGGTTGGTATTACGTCGGCCGCTTGCGGCGACCGACGCACCTCCGGTTGTCAGGCGAGGAGTGGGCGCCCGTCGCGGAGCTGTTCGCGGGGGCTCGGCGCACCCCAGACGCCTTGGGCGAGGCTGAGCTCGTCAAGAAATCCCCACTGTCCACCCGGGCCTACCGCGTCCGTCACGCCGCCAAGGGACGACGCCACCTCACCAAACAGGGTAAGCCATCACGCGCCAAGCGCAGCCGTAAGGCCGCGAAAGGCCATCGCGAACCCTGGGTGCTGGTCAGTAACCTGCCACCATCGGTTACGAGTGCCAAGAAAGTGGTGGCGATCTATCGCCAGCGGATGCAGATCGAAGAGGGCTTTCGTGACGTGAAGAGCCCGCTGTTCGGCCTGGGCTTCGGGATGCACCAGACGCGCAGCGCGCGTCGCATCGAGATTCTGCTGCTCATCGCCATGCTGGCCAGCCTGGTGCTGGTCGCCATTGGCCTGAAGACTCAGCAGGAGGGGCGGGCCCAGCAGTTCCAGAGCAACAGCCTGCAGGCACGATCGGTCTTGTCGGTTTGGCGGCTGGGGCGGGAGGCATTGAGGTACTCCCCAAACCGACTGTCACGATGTCGGCCGGATAGGCTGACGGCGTTCCTCCGGCACGAAGTCATTGCACAGCATGGAGGTGCCAGTGGGATGTAAAAACCTGGGGATCCCCCAGGGTC
>NZ_PNRE01000021.1 GCF_002879645.1 Halomonas heilongjiangensis
GGGTGGGCCGGGCATTGGGCAGCCGGTAGCGGGCCTCCCAATGCCAGTCGCAGGCCGGGGTGGGCCGGGCATTGGGCAGCCGGTAGCGGGCCTCCCAGGACGTCAGTCCCATGGCCTCGAGATACTGCCGGCGCTGCGGCTCGGGAGTCACGAGTTGCTGCCGCCCCGGCAGTTCGGCGACGCCGGCCGCTCCTCGCCACGGGCCTGCCACTCGTCGGGCGTGTAGAGGTGCAGGGCCAGGGCATGGACCGGGCCCGCGAGCTCGTCGGCCAGCAGGGCATAGACCTGCTGGTGGCGCTTGACCGGCATCAGCCCCTGGAAACGCCCGGACACCAGGGTGACCTTGAAATGGGTCTCGGAATCGGCCGGCACGCTGTGCATATGGCTCTCGTTCTCCACCGTGAGGACGGTGGGATCGAGGGCCTGCAGCTTCTCTTCGATGATGGCCTGGGTGTGCATTGCGGCTCCTCGATGGCGAATGATGAGGCCATTGTACTCTCTCAGTCGGGCCGCGACGACGCCGCCCCGGCAGCGGATCCACGGCACCCGACCCGGGCCTTGCCCGCCGACGACACCCGCGCGAGGCTGGCGACGAGCGCCAGCAGGCAGGCGCCGCCGCCCACCCACAGCGTGGCTTGCACCGGGGCGCCGGCGGCGAGGAAGGCCCCGACCAGTGCCACCCCCAGCGACTGCCCCACGGTACGGGTGGTGCTGAGCACCCCCGAGGCGCTGGCACTCAGCTCGCGGGGCACACTGGACATCATCTCGCGGTTGTTGGGGGGCTGGAACAGGCCGAAGCCGAGCCCGCACAGGCCTGTCCGCCACAGGCCGTCGACCACCCCCGCCCCGGCATCGAGCAGCGCCAGCGAGACCAGCCCGAGCAGCAGCAGGACCAGCCCGGCACTGGCGAGCAGGCTCGGATTGACCCGGTCGGCGAGCCGGCCGGCCAGCGGCCCCACCAGCATGATCGCCAGTGGCCAGGGGGTGAACAGCCAGGCGGTCTCCAGGGGCGAGAATCCCTTCTCCTGCTGGTAGAGGAAGGAGAGCGCCACGAAGGCGAGCCCCTGGCCGATGAAGGCCAGCCCCGAGGCCGAGACCGCCATCGAGAAGCGCGGCTCGCGGAACAGCGACGGCGGCAGCAGCGGATGGCTGGCGCGGCGCTGGCGACGCAGGAAGAGCACACCGGCCACCAGGCTCGTCGCGAGCCAGGCGAGGACCTGCCAGACGGGCGTCCCATGGCCGACCCCGTCCATGGCGAGGAAGAAGGTGCCGAGCATGGCCACCGACAGCAGCGCTCCGCGGCCGTCGAAGCCGCCCACACGACGCGGCTCCCGCGGCAGCGCCCGCCAGGCCAGCACCAGGGCACAGAGCCCCAGCGGCACGTGCAGGGCGAACAACCAGGGCCAGTTCGCCACGGAGAGCACGAGGCCGCCGATGGTCGGGCCGGCGGCATAGCCGCCGGCGACCACCAGGGCACTCAGCCCCAGGGCGCTGCCCAGCAAGCGGGTGGGAAAGATCGAGCGGTAGAGCGAGGGCCCGATGGAGAGCGCCGCCGCCGCCCCCAGCCCCTGCAGGGCGCGAAAGACCAGCAGGACCTCCAGGCTCCGGGACACGGCGGCCCCCAGCGAGGCGAGCACGAACAGCGCCAGCCCGGCGACATAGAGCCGGCGCCGGCTGACCAGTTCGCTGACGGCGGCGAAGACCAGCAGGAAGGCGGCACAGACGATCTGGAAGAGGTTGGTCACCCAGACGGCACGCGCCGCGGAGACCTCCAGGTCACGGGCGATCGTGGGGAGCGCCAGGTTGATCATGGTAGTGTCCACCACCGCCGCCAGGGTGCCGAGAATCAGTGCCAGCACCGCCAGCCGCCGCTCGGGGCCCGGCAGGCCGTCGTCGCCGGGGCGTGTCGCGAAGAGTCGACTCATGTCAGGAATCCGGAACGAGGAAACCGGCCGTAGCCGGTTTCTCGAAGTCATCGCCGGGCAGCGGGACACTCAATCCTGGTCGGTCTCCAGGAGCAGGCTATCGTCGACCTCGGAGATCTCGAGGGCCGCCTCGTCGTCCAGGTCGATGGCGAGATAGCTGTGCTCGACCTGCAGGAAGCGCTGGAACAGCGCCCAGTCGAGGGCTTCGGGCCACTGGCGTTCGTCCTCCTCCCAGGCCCGCAGTTCGGTCTCGAGGATCTCGAGGTAGCGCTCGCGCACGAAGGCCTCGAGGGCCTCGGGCGTGTCCATCTCGGGAATCAGGTAGACGGTGCTTTCGCGTTCGACGTCGGCCAGGGTCAGGTCGTCATCCCCCATCGTGGGTTCCAGCGCATTGATCCATTCCACGAAATGCCGGGTCGGCCTGACGCTCAGGGCAGAGCGGTTGAGCAGTTTCATCGTGGTCTCCTCGACGTCGAAACGCTGACCATTATGGGCGCTCGGGGCGCCCCTTACCAACTATTCCACCGCCTCGGGCCGCATGGCCGGGAAGAGCAGCACATCGCGGATCGAGGCGCTGTCGGTGAACAGCATCACCAGCCGGTCGATGCCGATGCCCTCGCCGGCGGTCGGCGGCAGGCCGTACTCCAGGGCACGCACATAGTCGGCATCGTAGTACATCGCCTCGAGGTCGCCGGCCTCCTTCTCCGCCGCCTGGGCGCGGAAGCGTTCGGCCTGGTCCTCGGCGTCGTTGAGCTCCGAGAAGCCGTTGGCGATCTCGCGGCCCCCGACGAAGAACTCGAAGCGCTCGGTGACGAAGGGATCGCTGTCCTTGCGCCGCGCCAACGGGCTGACCTCGGCCGGGTACTCGACGATGAAGGTCGGCTGATCGAGCCGGTGCTCGGCGACTTCCTCGAAGATCTCGGTATGCAGCTTGCCCAGCCCCCAGCTCTCCTTGACCTGGATGCCCAGGCGCTCGGCCACCGCCACCGCCCCCTCGCGGCTATCGAGATCGGCGTCGTCGATGCCCTCGCCATGCTCGAGGATCGCCTGGCGCATGGTCAGCCGGCGGAACGGCTTGCCCAGCTCATAGGTGGTGCCCTGATAGACCAGCGTGGTGGTACCCAGGACCTCCTTGGCGACGTTGCGGATCATCTCCTCGGTGATATCGAGCAGGTCACGATAGTCCGCGTAGGCCCAGTAGAACTCGAGCATGGTGAATTCGGGGTTGTGGCGGGTCGAAAGCCCTTCGTTGCGGAAGTTGCGGTTGATCTCGAAGACCCGCTCGAAGCCCCCCACCACCAGGCGCTTGAGATAGAGCTCCGGGGCGATGCGCAGGTACATGTCCATGTCCAGCGCATTGTGGTGGGTGATGAACGGTCGCGCCGCGGCACCGCCGGGGATCTGCTGCAGCATCGGCGTCTCGACCTCCATGAAACCGCGCGCCTCGAAGAAGCGGCGGATCGAGGCGATCACGCCGGCGCGCACCTCGAAGGCCTGGCGCGATTCCGGGTTCATGATCAGGTCGACGTAGCGCTGCCGGTAGCGTGCCTCGAGGTCGGTCAGGCCGTGGAACTTGTCGGGCAGCGGCCGCAGGCTCTTGGTGAGCAGTGCGGCCTCGGTCATCATCACGTAGAGGTCGCCCTTGCCGGATTTGTGCACCGGGCCACGAGCGGCGACGATGTCGCCGATGTCCCAGCCCTTGATGTCCTCCAGCACGGCCGCCGGCAGCCCCTTCTTGTCGACGTAGAGCTGGATCTGCCCCGAGACGTCCTGGATGACGATGAAGGGGCCGCGCTTGCGCATGATGCGCCCCGCCACCGCCGCCTGGCGGTCGAGGCCTTCCAGCGCCTCCTTGTCGTGCTCGCCCAGCTCGGCATCGAGCTCGGCGGCCAGGCTGTCGCGGCGGAAATCGTTGGGAAAGGCGCTGCCGCCGCGCTGGGCGGCCAGCTCGCGGCGTGCCGCCAGCTTGGCACGCCGCTCGGCGATCAGATGGTTCTCGTCGTGTTGCGGGTGATTCGATGAGGCGTCGTGGTCGGCCATGTCGTTACCTGTAAAGAATTGGCTATGGGCTGCGAGCTACGAGCTGCGAGCGCAAGCGGGCTGGCTACCGCTCGCGGCCCGTGGCTCGAAGCTCGAGGCTACAATCCTTGCTTCAAGCTGGCTTCGATGAACTGGTCCAGATCGCCGTCGAGCACCTTGTCGCAGTTGCTGGTCTGCACGCCGGTGCGGAGGTCCTTGATGCGCTGGTCGTCGAGCACGTAGGAGCGGATCTGGCTGCCCCAGCCGATATCGGCCTTGGAGTCCTCGGCCTCCTGCTTGGCGGCATTGCGCTTCTGCATCTCGTGTTCCCACAGCTTCGCCTTGAGCTGCTTCATGGCGAAGTCGCGGTTGGCGTGCTGGCTGCGCTGGCTCTGGCAGGCCACCACGATGCCGGTCGGCTCGTGGGTGATCCGCACCGCCGAGTCGGTGGTGTTGACGTGCTGGCCACCGGCGCCGCTGGAGCGGTAGGTATCGGTGCGCAGATCCGCCGGATTGATCTCGACCTCGAAGCTGTCGTCGATCTCCGGCGAGAGGAACACCGAGGCGAACGACGTGTGACGACGACCGCCGGAATCGAAGGGGCTCTTGCGCACCAGGCGGTGTACGCCGGTCTCGGTGCGCAGCCAGCCGAAGGCGTAGTCGCCCTGGACGTGCACGGTGGCCGACTTGATGCCCGCCACCTCGCCGGCGGAGGCCTCGATGATCTCGGCCTTGAAGCCATGATGCTCGGCCCAGCGCAGGTACATGCGCAGCAGCATGTTGGCCCAGTCCTGGGCCTCGGTGCCGCCGGAGCCGGCCTGGATGTCCAGGTAGGCGTTGTTCTCGTCCATCTCGCCGGAGAACATGCGCCGGAACTCGAGCTTCTCGAGGCTCTCCTTGAGACCATCGAGCTCCTTCTGGACCTCGGCCACGGTCTCCGCGTCCTCCTCCATCTCGGCCAGCTCGAGCAGGTCGCGGCCATCCGCCAGGCCCTGGTCGAGTTCGTCGATGGTCTGGACCACCAGTTCCAGCGAGGCACGCTCGCGGCCGAGCTGCTGGGCGTAGTCCGGATCGTTCCAGACGTCCGGGTTCTCCAGCTCGCGGGAGACTTCCTCTAGCCGATCCTTGCGTTCGGCATAGTCAAAGATACCCCCTCAGGACGTCTGTCCGCTCGGACAGGTCCTTGATGAGGTTGTGGATGGGGTTGGTTTCCAGCATGGGGCTCGCCTGCGTCTGCAGTGGAAAATCGGCCGCCGGGGCGCTGGCAATCGAGCCAGCGCCCCGGCGGCGCGGAAAAGGCAATTATTGTAGCGAATGTGCTGCCTCGTCGCATCCATCGCGCGGCGCCAGACGAAGGAACCCGGCCAAGGCCGGGTCCCGGGCGGCCTGGCGACCAAGGGGTCGCCACGCTCAGAAGCGATAGGTCAGTTGGGCACCGAAGCCGTGGGCCTCGTTCTTGTAGTCGGCGGAGTAGGTCGCCCCACCGATGCCCTGCAGCTGGTCGCTACGCTCCTGGCTGACCCGGGTGCCACGCTCGGTGAGGTAGGAGTAGGCGACATCCACGGTCAGGTCGGGAATCGGCGTCCAACCGGCGCCGATGGAGAAGATGCGGCGATCGTCGGAGGGAATCCGCACGCTGCGGAACTCGTCGTCGGTCGGCGTGTTATCGATCGTCACCCCGGCGCGCAGCGCCAGCTGCGGGTTGAGCCGGTACTCGCCGCCCACGGCGAAGGCCCAGGCATTGGAGTAATTCTGCTCCTCCCGGGTGATGTCCTGCCCCTGACTGCCGGTGACCAGGATCCTTTCGAAGTGACTCCAGCGTGTCCAGGAGGCGCCGGCCATCAGCTTGAGGTTGTCGCTCATCTGCTGGGTGATCGAGAAGTTGACGGTCTCCGGCGTGGTCAGGTCCAGGCTGGCATCGTCGGCCATGACGACGTTGCCGGCCGGATCGGTGGCCCGAAAGTCGCCGGTCAGGGTGTAGTCCACCTTGGAGCGATAGGTGAGGCCCAGGCTGGTTTCGGGAACCGGTTGATAGATCACCCCCAGGTTGTACCCCCAGGCCTCGTCGTCACCCTCGACCCGGGCATCGATGTCATTCTCGGGATTGAACCCCGGCTCGGTGGGCAGTTGACGGCGCAGCTCGCCATCCACCCGGTTGTAGGTGATACCCGCGCCCACCGACCACTGGTCGTTGAAGCGATAGGAGAGGGTCGGCTGGGCACTGATCACCCGCACCTCGGTATAGTCGCCGAAGTAACGGCCCTGGAAGCCATCCTCATAGTCGGTCTTGGACCCGAAGGGGGCATAGACCCCGAAACCGAAGGCGAGCCGGTCGTTGAGGGGCTGGGCGTAGAAGGCGAAGGGCACTAAGGTACCCGGCACCATGTCGCCGTCGCTGGTGCCCGGAATGTCACCGATGGGTACCTGCATGCCAATGGGCGCCCCACCCTGGGCCACGCCGGCATCCAGGGTGCGCTGCGCCTCGACGTTCTTGATGTCGCTCTTGACGTTCAGGTAGGTGCCCCCCGCCGTCACCTGGGCCCGATCCAGAAACGACATCCCCGCCGGGTTGCCGAAGACGATGGTGGCATCATTGACGTTGGAGCTGCGCCCGGCGTGACCGTAGCCCTGACCGCTGACGCTCTGCTCGTTGACCTGGTACCCACCGGCGTTGGCCTGGCTGGCGAAGGCGGCAGCGGCGATGGCCACGGCGATGGAAAGCTTGTTGAACTTGTTGTGCATGGTCTCGACGTCCTTTTCCAGATTCGTGCTGGAGCTGGTTGTGTGGCGCACCCTCGCCGGGGTGCTGATGTGCTGCTCACGTTTTCGCCCATCGCGCGCCACGGTTCAAGGCCAAACGTTCGTTTTAATGCTAAAATTGCTAATACTTTGGTCGCACGAATGTTTGAAATCCTGAACTTTCATCGAGTTAAGCAACACATTGAGAGTGTCTCCAGGTGAGCCTCTCCCGGACTTTGCCCATGGCTATCCCAGGATCTTGCACCCGAGCAGCCGATGGTCCGGCACAGACGGCGACCTGCTAGGCTGAAGGCAAGGAAGCCATCGCCGGGAGGTGACCATGCCCAAGCTCAACGGCGTACTGGAGACCGCGCTCTACGTGGAGAACATGGATCGCGCCAGGGCCTTCTTCGAGGGGGTGATGGGGCTCGAGCCCTTCAACGCCGACCATCGCTTCACCGCCTATGACGCCGGCGCCGGCTCGGTACTGCTGCTGTTCCTGCGCGGCGAGACGCTGGAAACCGTGGTGCTGCCGAACGACATGGGTACCATCCCCCCCCATGACGGCGCCGGCCGGATGCACCTGGCCTTCGCCATCGCCGCTCGCGAGCTCGACGCCTGGGAGGCCCAGCTCCACGACCACGGCGTGATCATCGAAGGCCGCACCCACTGGCCCCGCGGGGGGAAAAGCATCTACTTCCGCGACCCCGACGGCCACCTGGTGGAGCTGGCCACCCCCGGCGTCTGGCCCAACTATTAGGGAGCGTCGGTGTCTTGCTGCACTTGCGACAGAAAGTGGCAGCCCTCGATCAGTGTTCCCGTTCGGCGTGCTCGATCATCAACTGCAGCGACTCCCGCCCCCGCCAGCGGTTGCGGTTGAGCTTGTAGGCACAGTGCAGCCGGTCGCCGACACCGAAGGCCGGTAACTCGCCGGGCGTGAGCGCCCGGAACCAGATCGCCCGGGTGGTGGCGGCACCGGCGGAGAGCTCGAGCATCAAGTGGCTGCCGTCGGCCCCGACCGGGCGCAGGGCCTCGATCAGGAACTCGCCCTCGAACAGCGGCGCCTCGAACTCCCGCCCGTAGGGGCCCAGCACCTCGAGCTCGTCGAGGGTGGCGAGGCTCAACTGGTGCGAAGCCAGCTCGCCGTCGGTGAAGACCCTGGGGTAGAGCTCGGTGTCACCGAGCTGCTCGGCCACCGCCTGCAGGAAGGCCGCGCGGAACTCTCCCAGCCTGTCCACCGGCACCCCGACCCCCGCCGCGCCACGGTGGCCGCCGAAACGCGGCAACGCCGCCGGGGCCAGCTCGGAGGTGCGTTGCAGGGCGTCACGCAGGTGCAGCCCCTCGATGGAGCGTCCGGAGCCGGTGAGCATGCCGGGCGCCGCGGCCGGCGTCAGCACCAGGGTCGCCCGGCCGAAGGCCTGCACCAGCCGTGAGGCGACGATCCCTTGTACGCCGGGGTGGCCGCTCTCGAGAAACACCACGACGGCCGGCTCATCGGCGGTGAGTGGTGCCAGGGCCAGGGCCCTGGCCTGCTCGGTCATCTCCGCCTCGATGGCCTTGCGCGACTGATTGTCCTGATCGAGCGTCTCCAGATGGCGATGGGCCATGGCGTCGTCTTCGGCGAGCATGAAGTGCAGCGCCGCATAGGGATCGTCGAGCCGCGAGCGGGCATTGATCCGTGGCCCCATCTGGAAGGCCAGGGTCTCGGCGTCGAAGGGCACACTGTCATCGCCCAGCCTGGCCGCCATGGCACGCCAGCAGGCGGCGTCCATGCGGTTGATCAGGGTCAGGCCGTGACTGACCACCGCCCGGTTGGCCGCACTGCCGCCCAGCGACACGCAGTCGGCCACGGTGCCCAGCGCCACGTAGGAGAGCCAGGGCGACAGCTTGGGCGTGGACGCCGCCAGCACGCCCCACTCGATCAGCACCTGCCGCGCCAGCGACATGACCAGCCAGGCCACCATGCAGCCGGCGATCGTCGGGTCGGGGTAGTCGCAGTCATCACGGGTGGGATTGACGGTGGCGTAGGCCGAGGGCGGCGGCCCCTCCACCGGCAGGGCGTGGTGGTCGCTGACCACCACCTCGATGCCGGCCGCCTTGAGCCGGGCAATACGCGGCTCGTCGCTGCTGCCGCAGTCGGCGGTGATCACCAGGCTCGGCCGCGGCGAGAGCGAGAGGGTGCGCTCGACCAGCGGCAGGCTGATGCCGTAGCCGTCATGGATGCGGTGACCGATCAGGCTGTGCAGCCTGGCCTCCGGCACCCCGAACAGCTCGACCAGGGTTCGCCGGATCACCACATGGGAAGTGATACCGTCGACATCGTAGTCGGTGAGGATGCCGATATGCTCGCCATCCACCACCGCCCGGGCGATACGCTCGGCGGCACGACGGGCATCCGCCAGGCGCTCGGGATGCGCCAGGTGGCGCAGGCTCGGCGAGACCAGCGGCGCGAGCTCCCCGCGGTAGCCGGCCAGCCGCCCGGCCAGCACCCGGGCCTGCAGCTCGGTCAAGCCCGCCTCGCGGGCGCGGGCGTAGAGAGACTCGTCGCGGGGGCGCGGCTGGATGCGTGGCTTCAGCCGCTCATGCAGGTCGGTGGGATCGGTCACGGCGCCCAAGCCTGGCTCCTCTTTATGACTTGCGACGACAATGAGGGCAGGTCCCTGTGGGGGCAGCCCCCTGAGGGAATTTCTCCCGACGCTGGCGGCTGCTGCGCTGGGGTCTGACCCCGTGCCCGACAGGAGCCGCCGACCCGGCCATGCTCGCCGACCTCGACGTCCTGGGGGTCAGACCCCTGGGGGGAGTTTCCTCCAGCGCTGGCGGCTGCCGCCTTGGGGTCTGCCCCTTGGGAGCGGCTTCGGCGCCTTTGTCGCCGAAAACCTCGCCTGCGCCAACCACCACCGCCAGGAGCCTCAGCGCCGATTTTCGGCGACGAACCGCTGCACCGCGGCCAGCTCGGCGGGCAGCACGGTATAGCGCTCCTCGCGCTCGAGCAGGTCGTCCATGTGCGGCGGCAGCGGCACGCCCGGGAACCCCGCCTTGACCACCGCCTCGGCGAACTTGGCCGGATGCGCCGTGGCCAGGGTGATCATCGGCGTCGCGGCATCGGCCCGCACCCGCTCGGCGGCACGGTAGCCGGTGGCGGTGTGGGGATCGAGAATCTCCTGGGTGCGATGATGCGCCTCGCGGATCACCTCGAGGATGGTGGCGTCATCCACGCTGTGGCTGGCGAACCTCTCGCGCAGACGCGCCAGGGGCGCGTCGGCCAGCGCCGCCGGCTCGGCCTGGAAACGCTCGAGCAGGGCGCGCACGGCCTCGCCGTCGCGCTCGTAGGCCTCGAACAGCAACCGCTCGAAATTGGACGACACCACGATGTCCATGGACGGCGCCAGGGTCGCGACGAGTTCCTTCTTCGAGAAGTCGTTGTCGGCGAGCGTCCGGTGCAGGATGTCGTTGGCGTTGGTGGCGATGATGAACTGCTTCACCGGCAGCCCCATGCGGTAGGCCATGAAGCCGGCGAAGACGTTGCCGAAGTTGGCCGACGGCACGCAGAAGCTCACCGGGCGGTGCGGCGCCCCGAGGGCCACGGCGGCGGCCACGTAGTAGACGATCTGGGCCATGATGCGCGCCCAGTTGATCGAGTTCACCGCCACCAGGCGAGTGCCGTTCAGGAACGCCTGATCGGCGAAGCTCGCCTTGACCATGGCCTGGGCGTCGTCGAAGTTGCCCTCGATGGCGATGTTGAAGACGTTGTCGGCGAGCACCGAGGTCATCTGGCGACGCTGCACCTCCGAGACCCGCTGGTAGGGGTGGAGGATGAAGATGTCGAGGTTGTCGCAGTGACGACAGCCCTCGATCGCCGCCGAGCCGGTATCGCCGGAGGTGGCGCCCATGATCACCGCACGCTCGCCGCGCTTCTGCAGGAAGTGGTCGAGCAGGCGACCGAGCAACTGCAGGGCCACGTCCTTGAAGGCCAGGGTCGGGCCGTGGAACAGCTCGAGCAGGAAGTGGTTGGCGTCGAGCTGGTTGAGCGGCACCACGGCATCGTGGCTGAAGGTGGCATAGGCATCGCGCACGATCCCGCGGAAGGTCTCGTCGTCGATCTCGCCGTTGACGTAGGGCCGCATGACCCGGAAGGCGATCTCGGCATAGGAGAGCCCGGCCATGGCGGCCAGGTCGTCATGGGAGAGCGTCGGGACCTCCTCCGGCACATAGAGGCCGCCGTCGCTGGCCATGCCGGTGAGCACGACCTCCTCGAAGGAGAGCGCGGGTGCCTGCCCG
The DNA here is from genome assembly GCF_002879645.1 of Halomonas heilongjiangensis. Taxonomy (GTDB): domain Bacteria; phylum Pseudomonadota; class Gammaproteobacteria; order Pseudomonadales; family Halomonadaceae; genus Halomonas; species Halomonas heilongjiangensis. The sequence goes on from NZ_PNRE01000021.1 coordinate 10,962, forward strand.
CGGGTACTGATATAGCGCATGGGATTCACTCCGTGAGCGTCGAGCAGCGCGCCACGGGCTTCGAGCATCCTCCTGCCCGTCGCCCGAGGCTCGCAGCCGATGTTATTCCTGCTCGTCCAGGCTTTCTACGCGAATGCGCGTCACCGGGCCGGCGATGTCGGCCAGCGACTCGATGTGCCGGATCGCCTCGTTCATCTGCTTCTCGCGGGTGCGGTGGGTCAGCAGGATGATCGGCACCAGCTCGCCCTCGGTGGCCTCCTTCTGGATCAGGGCCTCGATGGAGATGCCCTGCTCGGCGAGGATGGTCGCCACCCGGGCCAGCACCCCGGGGCGATCCACCGCCAGCAGGCGCAGGTAGTAGGCGGTGACGATGTCTTCCATGGGCATGATCGGCATGTCGCCGTCATCCTCGCCGATGCCACTGAAGGCCAGATAGGGCACCCGGTAGTGGTGGTCGGTGGCGATGTCGCGCGCCACGTCGAGCAGGTCGGCGACCACCGCCGAGGCGGTGGGCTCGGCGCCGGCACCGGCACCGTAGTAGAGGGTCGGGCCCACGGCGTCGCCCATGATGGCGATGGCGTTCTTGACCCCGTGCACATTGGCCAGCAGGCGCTCGGTGGGAATCAGGGTCGGATGCACGCGCAGCTCGAGCCCGCTGTCGGTGCGCTTGGAGATCCCCAGGTGCTTGATGGTGTAGCCCAGGTTCTCGGCCTGCTCGACGTCCTCGGCGGTGACCCGCGAGATGCCCTCGGTATAGGCCTTCTCGAACTGCAGCGGCACCCCGTAGGCGATGGAGGCGAGGATGGTCAGCTTGTGGGCGGCATCGATGCCCTCGACGTCGAAGGTCGGATCGGCCTCGGCGTAGCCCAGCGCCTGGGCCTCGGCCAGCACGTCCTCGAAGGCCCGCCCCTCGTCGCGCATGTGGGTGAGGATGTAGTTGCCGGTGCCGTTGATGATGCCGGCGACCCACTCGATGCGGTTGGCCCCCAGGCCCTCGCGCAGCGACTTGATCACCGGAATGCCGCCGGCCACGGCGGCCTCGAAGGCCACGATCACCCCCTTCTCGTGGGCCGCCTTGAAGATCTCGTTGCCGTGCACGGCGATCAGTGCCTTGTTGGCGGTGACCACGTGCTTGCCGTTCTCGATGGCGGTGAGCACCAGTTCGCGGGCCACTTCGTAACCGCCGATCAGCTCGACCACCACGTCGATGTCGGGGTTGGTGGCCACCTCGAAGACGTCGGAGGTGGTCTTGATGCCGGTGATGTCACACTCGGGATTGGAGCTGCGGTAGGCGACCTGCTCGATGACGATCGGACGCCCCGCGCGACGAGCGATCTCGTCGGCATTCCGCGTCAGCACATTGAAGGTCCCGCCACCGACGGTCCCCAGGCCACAGATTCCCACTCTCACCGGTTTCAATGTCTTTCCCCTCTTTGTCGTGCAAGTGTCGCAGCGTAGATCGAGCGGCCTTCGCCGGGCCGCCCGTGATGTGTCGTCGCGGGCCCGGTCACTCCTCCAGGCCCAGCATGGCGGCCAGGCGCTCCGCCGGCACGTAGCCAGGCACCAGGCGGCCGTCGGGCAGCACGATGGCCGGCGTGCCCTGGACGCCGAGCTCCATGCCCAGATGATACTGTGACTCGACCGGATTGTCGCAGTCGCCGGCACCCGAAAGGCGCTCCTCCCGCTTGGCCGTGCTCATCGCCTCGGTCGGGCTGTCGGCGCACCACACCTGACGCATCACCCGCGCGCCCTCGCCATTCATGCCGGTCCGCGGAAAGGCCAGGTAGTGTACCTCGATGCCCAGCTCGTTGAGCCGCGGCACCTCCTCGTGGAGCTGGCGGCAGTAGGGACAGGTGGTGTCGGTGAACACCGTGAGCGTGGCACGGCTCTCGCCAGCGCCGCGGAAGATCACCCGCTCGGCGTCGGGAATCTGCGCCAGGCGCTCGGCGCGCTCGGCATTGCGCCCCTGTTCGCTGATATTGACCAGGCCGCTCTCACCGTTCTCGTAGAGGTCGCCGACCAGGAAGTGACGCCCCTCGGCGTCGCTGTAGAAGCTCTCGCCGGTCTCCAGGCGCACCTCGTAGAACCCCTCCAGCGGCGTTTCCCGGACGCTCTCCACCGGCATCGGTTGGCCATTCACCGCCAGGCGCTCGGCCAGTCGGTCGGTCGGGTCGGCCTGGGCGAGCGGCAGGCCGGCCAGAGTCGCGGCAAGCAGGCCGCCAAGGAGTGTCTGGAAGCGTATTCTCATGATTCAGCCTCGCGGATGATGGTCGGCATGCAGGGCTTCCAATCGCACCTGCGCCACATGGGTATAGATCTGCGTGGTCGAGAGATCGCTGTGACCGAGCAGCAGCTGTACGACACGCAAGTTGGCCCCATGATTCAACAGATGGGTGGCGAAGGCATGGCGCAGGGTATGCGGCGAGAGCGGCCGGTCGATGCCGGCGGTCAGCGCATGAACCTTGATGCGGTGCCAGAATGTCTGGCGCGTCATCGCGCGATCGCCGCGCCCGGGAAACAGCGCCGGCCGCGTGACATCGGCCATCAGCGCCCCGCGGGCGGTGCGCAGGTAGCGCTCGAGCCAGGCCACCGCCTCCTCCCCCAGCGGCACCAGGCGATCCTTGTCACCCTTGCCGCGCACCCGTACCACGCCCTGACGCAGGTTCAGGGCATCGGTGGTCAAGCCCACCAGCTCCGAGACCCGCAGGCCGGCGCCGTAGAGCACCTCGAGCATGGCCCGATCGCGCACGCCCAGGTCGGTGGCCAGGTCCGGCGCCTCGAGCAGCCGCTCGACCTCGGCCTCCTCGAGGGTATTCGGCAGCGCCGGTCGCACCCTGGGCAGCCGCACCTCGGCCAGGGGGTCCGCCTCGATCATGCCCTCCGCCAGCGCCCAGCGATAGAAGCGCCGCAGGCTCGACAGCATCCGGGCATTGCTGCGCAGCTGGTACCCGGCCCCGCGCCGCTCGTCGATCCAGGCCGACAGGGTTCGGGGCCCCGGGGCCAGCAGGCGCTCGCCCTCTCCCTCGAGCCGCTTCCCCCAGGCCACCAGGTCGCGACGGTAGGCGGCCAGGGTGTTGTCGCTCGCCCCCTGCTCGAGCCAGAGGCCATCGAGGAAGGCGTCGATCAGTGTGCTCGCGTCATCGCCAGTCGGCATCCGACCTCCCGGGTGTCCGGCCCTCTACAACGAAACCCCGCCCCGCGACAGCGGTGACGGGGTTTCGCGATCGGCGCGGGGCGTCAACCCCGGCACCGCAAGCCGGCAGGCCTCTGCCTCAGGCCAGCTTTTCCTTGATGCGGGCGGACTTGCCGCTGCGCTCGCGGAGGTAGTACAGCTTGGCCTGGCGAACGTCGCCGCGGCGCTTGACGCTGACCGAGTCGACCAGCGGGCTGTAGGTCTGGAAGGTACGCTCGACGCCGACACCGTGGGAGATCTTGCGCACGGTGAAGGCGGAGTTCAGGCCGCGGTTGCGCTTGCCGATGACCACGCCCTCGAAGGCCTGCAGACGCTCACGGTTGCCTTCCTTGACCTTGACCTGCACGACCACGGTGTCGCCCGGGGCGAATTCCGGTACCTGCTTGCTCATCTGCTCGGCTTCGAGCGCCTGGATCACCTTGTTCTTGCTGCTCATGACAATGACTCCTCGATAACGTGACTCGCCGGATCCGGTTCGTTGCCGGCGAATCGTGATCCCGGCGCCCGAGCCGAGGCTCGATGGCGCGGGAGATTGATGGGTGACACAGGTCCGCCCCTCAGGGGTTGGCGTCCTGCACCTCCGCCCTGACCTACCTGGTGGACAGGGCGTATTCCTCGATGAACTCCGCGAGCAGCCGCTGCTGCTCGTCACTCAACGACCGGCCCTCGAGCAGGTCGGGGCGGCGCTGCCAGGTGCGCCCCAGGGCCTGCTTCAGCCGCCAGCGCCGGATGGCGCCGTGGTTGCCGCTGAGCAGGACGTCCGGCACTCGCCGCCCGTCGATCACCTCGGGGCGGGTATAGTGCGGGCAGTCCAGCAGCCCGTCGTTGAAGGAGTCCTCGACCGCGGAATCCTGATGACCCAGCACCCCGGGCACCAGCCTGGCCGCGGCATCGATCAGCACCATGGCCGGCAGCTCGCCGCCGCTGAGCACATAGTCGCCGATCGACCACTCCTCATCGATGTCGCCTTCCACCACGCGCTCATCGATGCCTTCATAGCGCCCGGCCACCACCACCAGGGGGGGGCCAGAGGCCAGTTCCCGCACCCCTGCCTGATCGAGCCGGCGGCCCTGAGGCGACAGGTAGACCACCCTCGGGCGCTCGCCGGTGGCGGCGCGGGCCCGCTCGCGGGCGGCATGGATGGCCGCGCGCAGGGTATCGACCTTCATCAGCATGCCGGGGCCGCCGCCGTAGGGGCGATCGTCCACGGTGCGGTGGCGGTCGGTGGCGTAGTCGCGGGGGTTCCAGAACTCCAGCGCGATACGCCCCTTCTCCACCGCCCTCCCGGTGACGCCGTGACGGGTGACCGCCTCGAACATCTCGGGAAACAGCGACACGACACCGATCCACATGCCCTGCTCACTCCCCGTCCCCGGGGCGTCCGAGGCCAGGCCGGGACTCAAAACTCGGGGTCCCAGTCGACGCTCATCACGCCGGCCTCGAGATCCACCTCCAGCACCACGTCATCGGGCAGGAAGGGCAGCAGCCGCTCGCGATCGTCGACGGCGCCCTCGCCCTGTCCCTTCACGACCATGACGTCGTTGGCGCCGGTCTCGAACAGGTAGGCGATGTACCCGAGCACCACGCCCTCGCGGGTCACCACTCTCAACCCTTCCAACTGATGCCAGTAGTAGTCATCGCCGGAGAGTTCGGGCAGTGCCGCCTTGGGCAGCAGGACCTCGGCACCGGTCAGGGCCTCGGCCGCCTCGCGGCTGTCGACGCCCTCGAGCTGGGCCACCAGGCCCTTGCCGTGCCGGCGCCCCTGGACCAGCCGCCGGCGAACGAGCCGGCCGTCGTGGCGCAGGACCCACTCGGCATAGTCGAGGATGCCCTCCATCGGGCCGGTGTACGAATACACCTTGAGCCAGCCCTTGACACCATAGGGGCTGGTCAACTTGCCCAGCACCACATGATCGTCGCTCGGCTGCGCTTGCGCGTTATCGCTCATCGACGACCCCGTGACGGACCTTCAGGCAGACAAGTCAGGCCCTTCAGGCCTGCTTGCGCGCTTCCTTGACCAGCTCGGCGACGCGGCCGGAGAGCTGTGCACCCTGGCCCTGCCAGTGGGCGATGCGATCCAGGTCGACGCGCAGGCGCTCTTCCTGACCACGGGCGATCGGGTTGAAGAAGCCCAGGCGCTCGATGAAGCGGCCATCGCGGGCGTTGCGTGAATCGGTCACGGTCAGGTGGTAGAAGGGACGCTTCTTGGCGCCACCACGTGCCAGACGAATGGTAACCATGGCGTAGTCTGTCCTTCGTTGCGGTTAGGGTTTTAGCTGCTCGGGAAGCCGGGCATGGGCCCCGCTTCGGGCATTCGGTCATGGCGGCGGCCGCGACGAGTCGCGGTCCTGCCAGTGAAGACGCAGCATTCTACGGAAATCAGCCTCGCTTGGAAACCTTTTTCCGGGGCTTGGCTCAACGCCAGGGGAAGCCGCCGGGCCCTCCCATGCCACCCGGGCCACCGGGACCGCCTCCGCCCATCATGCCGGACATGCCGCGCATCATGTTCTGCATGCCGCCCTTCTTGCCCGCCTTCTTCATCATCTTCTGCATCTGCTTGTGCTGCTTGAGCAGGCGGTTGAGGTCGGGCACCTGGAGGCCGGCACCGGCGGCGATGCGGCGCTTGCGCGAGCCGTTGATGATCTCCGGCTTGCGCCGCTCCTGGGGCGTCATGGAGTTGATCAGCGCCTCGAGCTTGCCCAGCTCCTTCTCGGGGCCGGGCCCCTGGGCCATCTCGGCCATCTGGCCCATGCCGGGCAGCTTGCCGAGCAGGCCGCCCATGCCGCCCATCTTCTTGAGCTGCTGGAGCTGGTCGCGGAAGTCCTCGAGGTCGAAGCCCTGGCCCTTCTTGACCTTCTTGGCCAGCTTCTCGGCCTTCTTCTTGTCGACGGTACGCTCGGCCTCCTCGATCAGCGACAACACGTCACCCATGCCGAGGATGCGCGAGGCCACGCGATCGGGGTGGAAGGGCTCGAGGGCATCGACCTTCTCGCCCACCCCCATGAACCTGATCGGCTTGCCGGTGACGTGGCGCACCGAGAGCGCCGCCCCGCCACGGGCGTCGCCATCGGCCTTGGTCAGGATCACCCCGGTCAGCGGCAGGGCATCGGCGAAGGCCTTGGCGGTATTGGCGGCGTCCTGGCCGGTCATGGCGTCGACGACGAACAGCGTCTCCTGGGGGACCACGGCCTTATGCAACGCCTGGATCTCGGCCATCATCGCCTCGTCGATGGCCAGGCGGCCGGCGGTGTCGACGAGGACCACGTCATGGAACTGGATCCTGGCGTGCTTGATCGCTGCCTCGGCGATAGCCACCGGCTGCTGGTCGCTGCGCGACGGGAAGAAGTCGACGCCCACCTCGGCGGCCAGGGTCTCGAGCTGATCGATGGCCGCGGGGCGATAGACGTCCGCCGAAACCACCAGCACCTTCTTCTTCTCGCGCTCCTTGAGGTAGCGCGCCAGCTTGGCCACGGAGGTGGTCTTGCCCGCGCCCTGCAGCCCGGCCATCAGCACCACCGCGGGCGAGCCCTTGAGCGAGAGCCCCTCGTTGGCCTCGCCCATGACCGCCTCGAGCTCCTGCTGGACGATCTTGACGAACTGCTGACCCGGCGAGAGGCTCTGCGACACCTCCTGCCCCACGGCGCGCTCGCGCACCCGGTCGATGAACGCCTTGACCACCGGCAGCGCGACGTCGGCCTCGAGCAGCGCCCGGCGCACCTCGCGCAGGGTGTCCCTGACGTTCTCCTCGGTCAGGCGTGCCTGACCCTTGATCGACTTGAGCGTCTGCGACAGACGCTCGCTGAGATTCTGGAACATTGGCCTCTCCAGTGACGACGGCCCGAATATGGGCAACGATTATACGCGCTGTGGCCGCGAGTCTCCATGCGCGACACCGGCAAGCGGCGCGGTCTGTGCGCAACCCGGGGGATTGGGTATAGTAGCGGCACGCTGTTCAACCACCATCAGGCGCTCGCGAAGGCGCATGGAAAGCAATCGATGCAGGCGCTTCCCCTGGCCATCCTGGCCTTCATCCTCTATGTCGCCGCGGCCTCCTGGCAGGCGCTGACCCTGGCGCGCCGGGTGCCGTCGCGTCCCGAGCTGGTCCGCGGCCTGGGCGTGCTGGGGCTGCTCTGCCATCTGCCGCTGGCCGCCGGGCTCTTCGGCCAGGGCCAGGCATTGCTGCCGGGGCTCTCCACCAGCGCCATCGTGGCCGGTGCGGTGGCGGTACTGCTGCTGATCGTGGTCAGCCTCTTCAAGCCGGTGCTCAACGCCGCCGTGGGCCTCTTCCCGCTGGCCGGCGCGGCACTGCTGCTGGCCACGGGCCTGCCCAGCCCCGAACGCACGGGCGGCCTGACGCCGGGCATCGCCCTGCACGCCCTGAGTTCGGTGCTGGCCTTCGCCGTGCTGGCGATCGCCGCCGCCCAGGCGGTGCTGCTGGGCCTGCAGAACCAGGCATTGCGCCATCACCATACCCGCGGCATCGTCCAGGCACTGCCACCACTGACCACCATGGAGCGGATCCTCTTCGAGCTGATCTGGGCCGGCCTCGCCCTGCTGACGATGTCGATCGCCAGCGGCTTCCTGTTCGTCGACAACATGTTTGCCCAGCACCTGGCTCACAAGACGATTCTCTCGCTCGCCGCCTGGGTGATCTTCTCGGTGCTGCTGTTCAGCCATCACCGGCTGGGCTGGCGAGGCATGCGCGCGGTGCGCTGGACCCTGGGCGGCTGCGCCGTACTGCTGCTGGCCTACTTCGGCAGCAAGTTCGTACTCGAGGTCGTGCTGAACCGGGGCTGAGGCAGGACGTGCCGCCTTGACACTGCCTGGCCGCGTCTCGTCAAATCGAGCCTGATACGTCATTGAGGATCCTTCGACTTGAGCGACGACTTCCCGCTGGGATTGCTGTTCGGCCTGCTGTTCCTGCTCATCTGTCTCTCCGCCTTCTTCTCCAGCTCCGAGACCGGCATGATGTCGATCAACCGCTATCGCCTGAGCCATCAGGCAAGCAGCGGCGAGACCCGTGCCCAGCGCGTCCTCCGGCTGCTGTCCCGGCCGGACCGCCTGATCGGGGTGATCCTGATCGGCAACAACTTCGTCAACAACCTGGCGGCCTCCATCGCCACCATCATCGCCATCCACTATTTCGGCGAGGTCACCGGCCCGGCGGTGGCGACCTCCCTGCTGACCATCACCATCCTGATCTTCGCCGAAGTCACGCCCAAGACCTACGCCGCGGTGAAGCCCGAGCGCATCGCCTACCCCGCGTCCGTGGTGCTCGAACCACTGCTCAGGCTGCTCTACCCACTGGTATGGCTGGTCAACATCATCTCCAACGGCCTGCTGCGCCTGCTCGGCGTCAAGAACATCGACGGGAATACCGACAACCTGACCCGCGACGAGCTGCGCACCGTGGTCCACGAGGCCGGCACCCTGATCCCCCACCGCCACCAGGCGATGCTGCTGTCGATTCTCGACCTCGAGAACGTCACCGTGAACGACATCATGGTGCCTCGCCACGAGGTGGCGGGCATCGACCTCGACGATGAGCTGGAGGAGATCCTGACCCGGATCCGCACCAGCCAGCACACCCGGGTGCCGGTCTACAAGGGCGACATCAACAACATCATCGGCATGCTGCACCTGCGCAACGCGGCGCGCTTCCTCTCCCGCGACGAAGTGACCAAGGCCGCCATCGTGCAGGAGGCCAGGGAGCCCTACTTCATCCCCGAGTCGACCCCGCTGCACACCCAGTTGCTCAACTTCCAGAAACAGAAGCGGCGGATCGGCATCGTGGTCGACGAGTACGGCGATGTAGAGGGCCTGGTGACCCTGGAGGACATCCTCGAGGAGATCGTCGGCGAGTTCACCACCGACGTGGCGGGACAGGACCAGGAGATCCACCCGCAGGACGACGGCAGCCATGTCATCGACGGCACCGCCAACATCCGCGACATCAACAAGGCACTGGGCTGGCAGCTCCCCACCGACGGCCCCAAGACACTCAACGGCCTGATCCTCGAGCACCTGGAGTCCTTTCCCGACGGCGCCGCCTGCCTGCAGGTCGGCAACGTGCGAATGGAGATCCTCGAAGTGCGCGACAACCTGATCACCGCCGCCCGCTGCTGGGCACTGCCGCGCCGCCCCGCCAGACAGCGCTGACAACCTCGGCGCCGCCATCAACGCCGTTGGACGGCTTCCCGCGACCGGCGCTCGGCCCACTGGTCGGCCTGCGCCTTGAGCGCGCGCACCCTCGCCTCGACCCGGGGACGGCTGGCCTCGTGGGGCGCCAGGGGTTCACCGAAGTAGAGCGCCACCCGGGCCCGGAACCGCCGTGGCGGCTTGCTCAGGGCGCGGCCACCGTGATGCGAGGTCCAGGAGCCCCACAAGCCGGACAGCCCGGCGGGAATCACCGGCACCGGGTCCCGGGCCAGGATCAGCTCCAGGCCGCGCCGGAAGGGCTGCACCTCGCCGTTCGGGGTCAGGCGCCCCTCGGGGAACAGCATCACCACCTCGCCCTCGGCCAGCGCCCGGCTGACCTCCTCCAGGGCGCGGCGGATATTGCCCGGGTCGCGCCGCTCCGACTCCACGGGAATCGCGCCCACCAGGCGGAACAGCCAGTTGAGCCAGGGCGAGTCGTAGATCGGCTTGTCCATCAGGAAACGCAGCGGTCGTCGGCTGGCGCCACCGATCACCATGGCGTCCATGAAGCTGACATGGTTGCAGACCACTACCGCAGGGCCGCGAGGGGGAATATGCCCTTGGCCACGCAGTCGCAGTCGATAGAGCAGGAAGACCGCCAGGAAGACCAGCCGCCGGATGAGCGATCTCGGCTTCCGGACCAGCCACCAGCTCCCCGCCAGCAGGGCACCGGCGACCAACAGCCACAACAGGATCGTCACGTCACGTCGGATCTGTGCTTCAGGCCGGCCAGGGTGGTGTGGAGCAGTTGATCGAGCAGCTCGCCGACCTCCAGCTGCTGCCCCTGCCAGTAACCGAGGCGCTCGTTGAGACCGAGCTGTACCAGGCCATGGACGCTGCCCCATAGCGTGCGGCCCAGCCGGCGCGCCTCCAGGTCGTCCAGCGCCGGCTGGTACTCCCTGAGGGTGGCCTCGACGCGCAGGAACAGCGCCTCGATCATGTCGCTCTGGCGCTGGTCGAGCTCGCCCTCCTGGGCCAGCGGATAGTCGAACAGCAACTGCCAGCGGTAGGCGTCGCGCTGGGCGAACTGCCAGTAGGCCCTGGCCAGGGCCTTGAGGCGCTGTTCCGGGGCAGCGCTCTCGGTCAGCGGCTCGATCACGGCACGCAACTGTGCCAGGGTCTCGATGTTGACGTGCTGGAGCAGGTTGCCGAAGCTGCCGTAGAGCTTGAGCAGGGTACTGGGGGCGCAACCGACCTCACGCGCCAGGGCACGCAGCGACAGCGTGTGCGCAGGATGCTCCTGCAGCCAGGCATCACATGCCGCCATGACCTGGGCATGTAGCGCCTCGGGCGCATGCTGTCTGGGACGGGCCATCGGTTTCCTCGCAAGATGATGACGGACGGTACTCGGCACGGGGGCGCGCCGCCCGGGCACAGCACGATGTCCACCTAGGATAGCGCAGATCGAACACTGTTTTCGACAGCTTATCCATCCCGCGGGCAAACGCAACCCCGGGGCGGAGTCGCCACCGATCCGGCGCTTTTCTCGCCCGTTCGACTTGGGTACCCTGTTGCCCCATTGACCGCGGAGCGCCCATGGCCGGCCGACTGCACATCGCCTCCCTCGACCTCGAGCGCCTGCTGCCCGACCTGGTGATCGACTCCCCCCTGGTGACCAGCCCCAACCTGGCGCCGCGCCGGCCGCTCTCGGCGATCCGCCTGGAGGCCGACCGGCCATGCCTCTCCCGGCTGTTCTGGGGCCTGACACCGCCCTGGCTCGAGGTGCTGGACCGTGCGCCCCACTGCGCCCGGGCGGAATCGCTGGAGGCCCGTCCCATGTTCCGCGAGGCCTTCCGGGCCCGGCGCTGCCTGGTCCCGGTCAGCGGCGTCTACGTCTGGCGCGCCCAGGCGCGCTTCAAGCAACCCTTCCTGGTGACCCGGGTCGACCGGGGCCCGCTGCTGCTGGCGGGACTCTGGTGCCGCTTCCATACCAGCCTGGCCGAGCACACGGACTCCCTCGCGCTGATCACGGTACCGGCCAACGCCTTGCTCGGCCCCCTCACCGACCGCCTGCCGGGGGTGATCGCGCCCGCCGACAGCCAGCGCTGGCTCGAGCCACGGACGCCTCCCGAGGAAGCGCGGTCGCTGCTGACCACCGCGCCGATGGAACTGTTGGGCGCCTTTCCGGTATCAAGACGTGTCAATGATCCCGCGCACCAGGACCCGGCCTGCGCCTACCCCACCGGCCCCATGCTGTGCCGGAACCCCCGATAAGGAGAGACGATGCCCATCGCCGCCCTCAGCGCCATTGTCGATTGCCGTCGGCCAGCACGCCCGCTGGCCCTCGCCGTCGCCCTGCTGCTCGCCCTGCCCTTCCCCTCGGCCGTGGCACGTGAGCCGGCCCCCGGGCAGGAGGCCGTCGCCGAGGTCACCACGCCCCTGACCAGCCCCCACGATGCGCGGGAGTATCGCGCGCTGACCCTGGAGAACGGCCTCACCGCCCTGCTGGTCAGCGACCCCGAGGCCGACAAGGCCGCCGCCTCGATGAACGTCGGCGTCGGCAGCGCCCAGGACCCGGCAGACCTGGCCGGCCTGGCCCACTTCCTCGAGCACATGCTGTTCCTGGGCACCGACACCTTCCCGGAGCCGGACGCCTACCAGGGTTATATCTCGCGCCATGGCGGCAGCCACAACGCCTTCACCGCCCCGCTGGACACCAACTACTTCTTCGACATCGAACCCGAGGCACTGCCCGGCGCCCTGGACCGCTTCAGCCGCTTCTTCGTCGCGCCGCTGTTCAACGCCGACCAGCTCGAGAGCGAGCGCAATATCGTCCACTCCGAGTACATGGCACGCATCCGGGACGATAGCCGCCGCGAGAACGACGTGCTCAATCAACTGCTCAACCCGGAGAACCCCACCACCGGCTTCGCCGTGGGCAGCCGCGACACCCTGGCCAGCCCCCCCGAGGGCGAGCCGTCCCTGCGCGAGCGGGTGATCGATTTCTATGCACGCCACTACGACGCCAACGTGATGCACCTGGCCCTGATCGCCCCGCGGCCCCTGGACGAGCTGGAGGCACTGGTGACCGAGCGCTTCGCCGAGATCCCCGACCGCGGCCTGTCGCGCCCGGTGATCGAGGCGCCGCTGGTGACGGCAGACAGCCTGCCGCGACGCGTCGAGGTGCAGTCGGTGCGCGACAGCCGTCAACTGCGCTTCCTGTTCCCGGTGCCGGACCCGATTCAGGAGTACCGTCACAAGCCCGCCGACCTGCTGGCTCACCTGCTCGGCCACGAGGGCGACGGCAGCCTGCTCGCCGTGCTGCGCGAGGCGGGCTGGGCGGACGGCCTGTCCGCCGGCGTCGCCCCCGGCGACGGCCAGCACGCCCTGTTCAGCGTGGGCATCAGCCTGACCCCGGCCGGGGCCGAGCGGCTCGACGAGATCGAGGCGACCCTGTTCGCCGCCATCGACCAGATCCGCGACTCGGGCCTCGAGGCCTGGCGCTACGACGAGCAGGCCCGGCTGGCCGAGCAGCAGTTCCGCTTCCAGCAGCACGGCTCGCCGCTCAACGGCGCCATGCGGCTGGCCATGAACCTGACCCGCTTCCCGGTGGAGGACGTGCAGTACGCGCCCTACCGCATGGACGGCTTCGACCGCGAGCGGACCGAGCGCTATCTCGACGCCCTGCGCCCCGACCGGCTGATTCGCCTCTACAGCGCCCCGGACGTGGAGGGTGACCGGGTTTCGCCCTGGTTCGAGACCCCCTGGCGCGAGCTCGACGACGAGCCGACCGAGGCCCGCCCCCTGGCCGGCCTGGCACTCCCCGAACCCAACCCCTATATCGCCGAGGACGTGACGCTGCTCGAGGAGCAGCACGACAAGCCCAGCCTGGTGATCGACGAACCGGGGGTCACGCTCTGGCACATGAGTGACGCCACCTTCGACACGCCCAAAGTGGAGTGGCGCTTCAGCCTGCAGCATCCACAGGCCTCGGCGACCCCTCGTGACGCCGCCCTGGCCCGGGTACTGGCGGGCTGGCTCGACGACAGCCTCAACGAGGCCTTCTACCCGGCCCGCCTCGCCGGCCAGCACTTCGAGGCCTATGCCCATGCCCGCGGCATCACACTGTCGTTCTCCGGCTGGCGCGACCGCCAGGACCAGTTGATGCACCGCGTGCTGGAACAGCTGCAGAGTGGCGAGATCGCCCCCGCGACCTTCGAGCGCGTGCGTTACCGCCTGCAGCGCGAATGGCGCAACGCCCCCCAGGCCGCCCTGCACCGCCAGGGCCATCGCACCCTCGCCGAGGCCCTGGTGCGCCCCCAGTGGCCCACCGACGCCCTGCTCGAGGCGAGTCGGGAACTCGAGGTCGACGACCTGCGCGACTACCGCGAGGCCTTCCTCGCCGAGCTGCGCCTCGAGGCCATGGCGGTAGGCAACCTGGATGTCGAGCTGGCGACCCGCGAGGCCCGGCTGGTGGCCGACGCCCTCTCGCCCCGCCTGACCGAGGAACAGATTCCCGACCTGGTGCCACTGCGCGCCGATTCAGGCCTGCCACCGCTGGTGCCGGTCACCACTCGCCAGGAGTCGCTGGTGCTGCGCTACCTGCAGGGCCCGGATCGGTCGCTGGAGAGCCAGGCACGGCTGGCCGTGCTCGGTCAGTTGCTCGAGACGCCCTTCTACCAGCGACTGCGCACCGAGGAGCAGCTCGGTTATGTGGTCAGCGCCGGCTACTCGCCGCTGATGGATGCGCCGGGCCTCGGCCTGCTGGTGCAGTCACCGGATACCGAAAGCGAGATGATCCAGGCCCGCATCGATGCCTTCCTCGACGACTTCGCGGAGCGGCTCACCGCCCTCGACGACGACGACCTGGCGCCCTATCGCCAGGCCGTACACGACGGCCTGTTGCGGCGCGATACCAGCCTCTCGGGCCGCGCCACCCGGCTGTGGCAGGCGATGTCCTTCGGCGACACCGGGTTCGATCGCCGCGAGCGGCTCGCCGAACGGGCGTTGTCGGTCACCGCCCGCGACCTGCGCGAGTCCTGGTCGCGGCTGCGCGAGGCCGCCGTGGCCAACGTCACCTTCGACCCGGGCGACGAACCCAGCGACGTGGCCGAGTTGACCCAGCACCTGGCGCCCCTGCCGGAAGCCGACGACTGACTCATCCCGGCGGCATCCAGCCGCCACACCAACGACAGCGCCCGGCCATTGGCCGGGCGCTCGTCCCCCTACCCTTCAGTCGAAGGCCTGGGGGGGCATGATCGCCTCCACATGCATCACCAGCTCCTCGAGAATCTGCCTGTCGCGGTCACGCAACGCCTCCCCGTTGAGCCGCTCGATCTCCCGGGCGAAATCCTTCAGCGTCAGGCTCGAGAGGGCCGGATCGTTCATCCGCGCCCAGCGGAAGGCCTCCCACTGGACCTGCTCCTCGCTCTCGAGGGTTTCCGGATAGCTGCGCGCCCGGTAGCGGAACAGCATCTCCTCGAGGCGCGGGTCCTGGAAGGCGAAACGCGCCCCGACCAGGTCCCAGGGATCGGTCTCGCGAACCCGCTGCATCTGCTGGCGATCCGAGGGCGAGAAGAAGCCGCCGGCATAGAGCATCAGGTCGGGATCCCGGGGGCCTTCCGGGGGGGGCGCGGCGAACACCTCGGCGACCCGAGCGGCGACCTCGGGCCGGGCAGAGAGGAGCTTCCAGTGCTCGCGGCAGGCGGCCAGGTCCAGGCCCAGGCGTGCCACGATCTCGCCGTAGTCGCCCTTGCTGGGCCCTTCCACGTCCTTCAGGGCGCTGGCCGGGAAGAGCACCGGGCACTTGTTGATATGGATCACCTTGAGCGGGATACGCTCGGTCCCCTCGGCCAGGTCGTCGTTGCTGACGAAGACCCGCTGGCGGATCTGCTCGGCACTGAGGTCGAACAGCGGGGAGGGATCCATCGAGAGATCATAGACGATCACCCCATTGGGGTTGCTCGGGTGCTCGGCCAGCGGCATCACCAGGGCACTGCAGGCGCGGCTCGCCGGGTAGCGGCGCGAGATGTGCAGCACCGGCTTGCGGCCCGGCACATCGAGCAGCCTGGCCACCTGGCGCTTGCCGCGCAGCCCCAGCAGGAAGTCGAAGAGCTTGGGGTTGCGGGATCTCAGCAGCCGCGCCAGGGCGATGGTGGCACGTACGTCGGCCAGGGCATCGTGGGCGCCGGCGTGCTCGATGCCGTTGGCGGCGGTAAGCGCCTCCAGCTTGAAGCTGGGGGTGCCCTCGTCGCGCCGCGGCCACTCGATGCCGGCCGGGCGCAGGGCGTGGAAGGCCCGCACCACATCGATCAGGTCCCAGCGGGAGTTGCCGTTCTGCCACTCCCGGGCATAGGGGTCGAGCAGGTTGCGGTAGAAGAGGTGGCGGCTCACCTCGTCATCGAAGCGCAGGCTGTTGTAGCCCAGGGCACAGGTGCCCGGCTCGCTCAGCAGCGCCTGGATCCGTCCGGCGAACTCGGCCTCGGGCAAGCCACGACGACTGGCCTGCTGGGGCGTGATACCGGTGATCAGGCAGGCCTGAGGATGGGGCAGGAAGTCATCGGCCGGCTTGCAGAACCACTCCACCGGCTCGCCGATCTCGTTGAACTCGGCATCGGTGCGGATCGCTGCGAACTGGGAGGGGCGATCCCGGCGCGGGTCGGCACCGAAGGTCTCGTAGTCGTGCCACAGGAAGGTCAGCGGGGCGGCATGAGGCGGCGCCATGGGCGAGGTCTCTCCAACGGTGCAGGCATGAAGGGAACAGCCTAGCACAGCCTCGCACGCCTCTCAGCCGGCTCGATGCTCAGGCCCGGGGCAGGGTGACGTTCAGCTCCAGCACCGAGCAGTTGTCCTCGCTGTCGAGACTGATGTTGATGGCATCGTCATCGACCTGGACATAACGGCGGATCACTTCCAGCAGTTCCTTCTCCAGCATCGGCATGTAGTCCGGCTGCCCGCGCTGGCTGCGCTGGTGGGCGACGATGATCTGCAACCGCTCCTTGGCGACCGACGCGGACTTCTTGCGTTCTCTCTTCAGGAACTCGAGCAACTTCACCGGCGACCTCCTCCGAACATTCGGCTCAACAGGCTCTTCTTCTGGTACTCGTGGAAGCGCAGCGGGACCTCCTCGCCGAGCAGGCGGGCCACGGTATCGGTATAGGCCTGGCCGGCGTCGCTGTCGGCATCGTGGGTGACCGGCACCCCCTGGTTCGAGGCGCGCAGCACCGCCTCGGACTCGGGGATCAAGCCGAGCAGGTCGATGGCCAGGATCTCGCGGATGTCCTCGAGGTTGAGCATGTCCCCCAGGTCGACCCGCGACGGGTTGTAGCGGGTGATCAGCAGGTGCTCGCGGATCGGGTCCTCGCCGCGTTCGGCGCGACGCGTCTTGGACGACAGCAGCCCCAGGATGCGGTCGGAATCGCGCACCGAGGAGACCTCCGGGTTGGTCACCACGACCGCCTCGTCGGCGAAGTACATCGCCAACTGGGCGCCGCGCTCGATGCCCGCCGGGGAGTCGCAGAGAATGTAGTCGAAGTCCTTGCCCAGGGTATCGAGCACCTTCTCGACCCCCTCCTGGGTCAGGGCATCCTTGTCGCGGGTCTGGGAGGCCGGCAGGATATGCAGGTTGTCGACCCGCTTGTCGCGGATCAACGCCTGGTTGAGCCCCGCCTCGCCCTGGATGACGTTGACCAGGTCGTAGACCACGCGCCGCTCGCACCCCATGATCAGGTCGAGGTTGCGCAGCCCCACGTCGAAGTCGATGACCACGGTCTTGTTGCCTCGCAGCGCCAGGCCGGTGGCAATGGCTGCCGCACTTGTTGTCTTGCCGACCCCCCCCTTGCCGGAGGTCACAACGATGATCTTGGCCAAGTTACGCTTCCTGTCAGTCATGGTGGAATAAGGAGATAAGAGACGGCGATACGCCGCCGGCCGGACGCCGCGGAGCGGGCTCAGGCCAGCGTCGTGATGCCCAGCTGGTTGTCGGTCAGGCGCACCTGGACGGACGTGCCCAGCAGGCGAGGATCGATGTCCTCGAGCCGCTTGTAGTTGCCGGCCACCGAGAGCAGCTCGGCGTGCAGCTCGCGACAGAAGATGCCGGCCTGGAGGTCGCCGTGGATACCCGCCAGGGCGCGGCCGCGCAGGGCACCGTAGACATGCACGCTGCCGGCGGCGAGCACCTCGGCACCGGCATTGACGGCCCCGATCACCACCAGGTCGCCCTCCGGTGCCGTCACCTGCTGGCCGGAGCGTACCGTGCCACGGTAGATACGGCCGCTGCGCCCCCCCGCCGGGGGCGTCGCCTGCCCCGCCTCAGGTTCGGCGGGCGTCGGCTCGTCGGGTGCCACGCTCTCCAGCGAACGGGGCCGACTCGCCTCCTGGGGCGGGAACCAGCCCAGCCCCAGCGCCCAGGCCGACTGCTTGACCGGATCGGGACCGCCGCGTACCGCCACGGGCAGCAGCTTGTGGGCCCGGCAGACCGCGCAGATGCGCTCCAGTGCCAGGTGCGGCTCGTCGAGCTTCTCGACGTTGAGTACCACCGGGGTATGCTGGAAGAAGGCCGGGGACTGGCTGAGCTTGCCGGCGAGCTGTTCACGGATGCGTTCGGGGTCGGCGCTGGCCAACTCCATGACCGTCATCGGCAGCATGCCGCCCTTGAAGGTGAATGCCATGCTGTCCCTGTCCACTTTGAGACTCATTGCCGGACTCCACGTCGGGTGATGGTCGGGATACCTGGTCAAAGCTAAGCGAGTGACTCGGCCCCTGCAACTGATCATAAGCTCAGCGACCACCGGTTGTCAGTGTCTCCAGTCGGCCACACCCGGCCTCCGCGGCGGGCTTTTCCGCAGGCGCGACGCATGCTTAGATACGTCCATGCCTGCGGCCACGCGCCGCCACCGACGCCAACAACAAGATTGCGCGCCTGCCGTTGCCGGCGCTTCCACGTCAGGATGGTCAATGTCTGGACTCCTTCGTCGCTTCTTTTCTCCTCGCTGGCAACACCCCGACCCCGGGGTCCGCCGCCAGGCGGCTGCCCGCCTCGACCCGGCGCGCCCCGAACAGCGCCTGGCCCTCGAACGGCTGGCCCGGGATGCCGACCCCGGCGTCCGCCGGACCGCCCTGGCGCGTCTCGACGACCCCGAACGCCTGCTGGCCCTACTCGACGAGGACGCCTCTGCCGAGCTGCATGCCCATCTCGTCGCCCTGCTGACGGGCCGCCAGGGCGAGCTAGAGCTGGCGGCCCGCATCGCCCTGACCGAGCGCCTCGCCGCCCCCGCCCTGCTGGCCGAGATCGCCCTGCAGGGCGACAACCAGCAGCTGCGCCTGGCTGCCCTGGCCCGCCTCGAGGACGAGGACGCCCTGATCCGCCAGGCCTGCGACAACGGCATCGCCGCCGTGCGCCACGCCGCCGCGGCCCGGGTCACCAGCGAGGCCGGCCTGGCCAGGCTGGTCCAGTCGTCCCGGCGCGACCGCCAGGTGATGCGCCAGGCGCGGGAGCGCCTCAACCGACTGCGGGCCGACACCGCCTCGCTGGCCGCCGCCCGGGAACGCCGCGAGACACTGCTCGAGACGCTGGAGCGGCACGCCCAGGCCGCCTGGGAACCGCTCTATGCCGGCCGCTTTCGTCACCTGGTACGCGAATGGAGCGCGCTGGAAGAACTGCCCGACGCCAGCCAGGAGCAGCGCTACCAGGACGCCTGCCTGCGCTGTCGCAAGGTGATCGGCGACCACGAGGCCCGGCAGCTCTCCCGGGCAGCCGACCACCAGCGTCGCGAGGATGCCGACCAGAACCGCGAGGCCCTGGTGGAAGCGCTGGAGGAGAGCCTCGACGCCCTCACCCGCAGCGAGCGCCTCACCGAACAGGACATCGCCAGCCTGCGCGCCCAGAAGCAGCTGCTGGCCAACCGCTGGCAGACCCTCTCCGACCAGCACCTGGCCGACGAGGGCCTGCGCCACCGCTACGACACGGCACTGGCCGGCTACGAGCGCATCGCCCAGGCCTGGGTCAGGCTCGAGGAGCGGGCCGCGGCCATCGGTCAGGCCCTGACCGATGGCGACAATGAACGCCTGGCCGCCCTGATCGACGCCAGCGGCTGGCCCGACGACCTGGCCCCCGCCCCGCTGCTGCAGCGGGCTCGCCAGCGGCTCGCCACCGAGGCCGCCGAGGCCACCGATGACGACCTGGAGAGTCGCCTGGCCCGCTTCGCCGACGACCTGGCCCAGCTCGAGCGCCTGCTCGAGAGCGGTGCCTTCAAGGGTGCCAGTCGTCTCCATCAGCGCCTGCGCCAGCAGGCCGACCGCCTGCCCGAGGCACGCCTTCGGCCCCAACTCGCGACCCTCAAGCGGCTCGCCGCCCGGCTGGCCGAGCTGCGCGACTGGCGGGGCTTCGTCGCCGGTCCCAAGCGCGACCAGCTGTGCCAGGCCATCGATGCCCTGGCCGAGGACGCCTCGCTGGCCGACGCCGAACTCGACCGCCGCCATCGTCAACTGGTCAAGGAGTGGAAGTCTCTGGGCGACGCCGCCGCCAACCGCCAGCAAGCCGCCAGCTTTCGCGCCGCCTCGGACCGCATCCATGAGCGCCTGGCGCCCTGGCGCCAGCGCCTGGACGCCGAGCGGGCCCGCAACCTGGCAACCCGCGAGGCACTCTGCGAGCAGCTCGAGTCGCTGCTCGCGCAACCCGCCAGCGAGGCCGACCCGGACGCACTGCGCGAGATCCGTGACAAGGCGCGGGAGCAGTGGCGCCTCAGCTCTCCCGTCCCGCGCGACCGCGCCGAGGCCATCGGACGCCGCTTCGCCCGCATCCGTCACGAGTTGCAGGCACTGATCGATCGCCGGGCCGAAGGGGTCGCCGAGGCCAAGCGTCAACTGATCGAACAGGCCCGGGCCCTGCTCGAGGGCGACCAACCCGCCAGCCGTCGTGCCGAGCAGGCCAAGGCGCTGCAGCGGCGATGGCGAGAACTGGGCCGTGCCCCACGCGGCGAGGAGCAGGCGCTGTGGCGAGAGTTCCGCGGCCTGTGTGACGGCATCTTCGCCAGCCGCGAGGCCGAACGGGACGACCGCGCCCGACACGCCCGGGAGCGCCTGGACGCGATGCAGGCCCTGATCGACCGCCTCGACGCCTGGCACCCGGCCGACAGCCGTGACGCCCAGGCGCTGGAGCGTGCCATCCAGGAGGCAGCCGCCCTGGAGCCCCTGCCCTCCGGCCGCCGCACCGAAGGCATGCGCCGGCGCTGGTCGGGCATCATCCGGGCGCGCCGCGAGCGCCTGGCTCGCCTGGCGGTGCTCGAGGAGGTGAACCGCTGGCGTGACGTCCAGCCGCTGCTGGCGCGCCACCTGGAGGCCGATGCCGCCGGCCTGGCCGGGTCGGGATACCACGACGTCGAGCCGCCGGCGGAGGTGACCCTGCCCGAGGACATGCGCCTGGCCCACGCCCGGCGCAATGCCGCCCGCCGCCACCCCGGCGACCCGGCGGAAATCGAGGAGCGACTCGCCCGCCTGCGGGTGCATCTCTCACTGCTCGCGGTCGGCCGGGTCAGCCACCGCGACGACCCGCTGCGCCTGGCGATCCAGGTCGAGCGCCTCAACGAGAACCTGGGGCGGGAACCGTCCCGGGCGGAGGAACTCCACGGCGTGCTGCGCGACCTGCTGGCCACCGGACCGGTTCCTCCGGCGCTCTGGGCCCGGGAGGTCGGTGAATTCGACCGCATGCTGGAGAACCTGGCCCGCCTGCCCCCGCCCTGAGCCTCCCGGCCGGGGCCATGAACACGAAAGCGCGAGGCGGCGGCCTCGCGCTTTCTGCTAGTCCACGCTGCCCGCCGCCGGGATCGCCGGGGGCGGGCTCGGCGATCGGGCGATCAGCCCATGAACTGGCCACCGTTGATGTCGATGTTGGCACCGGTGATGAAGCCGGCTTCCCGGTCGGCGAGGAAGGCGACCAGGCGGCCGATCTCCTCGGGAGTCCCGTAACGCTTGACCGGGATGGTCTCGCGGATCGCTTCACGCACCTTCTCGGGGATCTTCATGATCATGTCGGTGGCGATATAGCCGGGTGACACCGTGTTCACGGTGATCCCCTTGGTGGCGGTCTCCTGCGCCAGCGACATGGTCAGGCCGTGCATGCCCGCCTTGGCGGCGGCGTAGTTGACCTGGCCGAACTGCCCCTTCCGGCCATTGATCGAAGAGATGTTGACGATGCGGCCGTAGCCCTCCTCCAGCATGTCCTCGATCACGCTCCGGCAAGTGTTGAAGACACTGTTGAGGTTGGTGTCGATGACCTCGTGCCACTGCTCGGCGGTCATCTTCTTCAGGGTGCCGTCCCGGGTGATGCCGGCACAATTGACCAGCACACTGACGGGGCCATGGGTTTCGCGAATCTCCTTTACCCCTGCCATGCAGGAATCGTAATCGGTGAGGTCGATGCCGGACAGCGCGATATTCTCGTAGCCGTCGGCCTTCTGGGTCTCGAGCCAGGCTCTGGCCTTGTCCGGGTTGTGATACCCGGCGACCACCGTGAAGCCTTCGGCAGCCAGCGAACGACAGATTGCAGTCCCGATACCACCGGTACCACCGGTGACCCAGGCGACGGGTGCTTGGTTGGTCATTGACTACCTCCCTGAAATTCATGACGCTTGACCTGGCCATGGCCGGGAACGGCCCAAGGCCAGTATTGTTCTCCCGATTGTCGTCTTCATGACAATCACCGGCAGTATGGACCACGAGCAGCGCCACGGACGAGCGTTTGAAATCGCCTCTTGACCCCCATCAAAAAAAGCGTAGAATGCGCCTCACGTTGATGCGGGGTGGAGCAGTCTGGTAGCTCGTCGGGCTCATAACCCGAAGGTCATCGGTTCAAATCCGGTCCCCGCTACCATCTTCGAAGAGAAAGGCCAGAACCAACCGGTTCTGGCCTTTTTCATGCCTGCGGTAGACCTTCCGGTAGCTCGTCGGGCTCGGCTCACTACAACCCCGGGAAGGTCATCGGTTCAAATCCGGTCCCCGCTACCAAATATCATCGAGAAAGCCGATTCCCACGGGAGTCGGCTTTTTCGTATGTGATATGACCCTCGGTCATCGGTTCGCTTCCTAATCAACTTCAGCGGTCCCCGCTACCCTTCCCCCTCCCCCCTTGATGACGGGCGCCACGCCCAGCCGGCCGACCCCCGGCAGCTTGAGCGCGGGGCGCCGCACGTCGATACCCAGCGACAGTCCCAGCAGGTTGAGCTCGAGCCCCTCGTCACGCCCCAGGGTCAATCCCAGCATCCCCCTCAGCGAGACCGTCGCACCACGCCCGCCCGGCGCCGCGGCCAGCACACCATCGAACAGGTAGTCCTTGCCCACCGCGGTCACCGGCAGCACCACCTCGAGCCCCGGCACCTCGCGGGCCACCCAGGCGGTGAAGGTGTTGCTGTTGGGGCCAGGCCAGGCACGATAGCTCGACGGCGCCGGATAGGCCGCCACGGCCGCCTCGATATCGGCGATCATCGCCGCGACGGCCTCGCCGCGATAGTCGGCCAGCAGCGCCGGGGCATTGCCGTACCAGGCGCGGTCGGGATCGGTGGATGACTGCGACACCAGGGCAGGCCGGCGCCAGCTCATCACGTGATGCATGCGCCAGGCCTCGGCGTTCGCCTCCCGCGTGGAGATCCAGGTGTGCACGCCGAAGGCGCCGCGCCAGCCCCAGGCGCGCGCCGCATAGACCTGCACCACCGCCTCGGGGGCCTCGGCCACCGTCGGGGCCAGCCCCGCCGGCTCCCGGCTCGCCGAGGCCCAGTGGCCACCGCCATCGCCCCGCTCGGTGGCCAGCATCCACAGGGGACCCGCCAGCAGCAGCGCCACTGCCAGCCCCAGGCCGGCCACCAGGCACAGGATTCGTCCCATCGATGGCATGCTCCCCTTGAAGTCCCGGCCCGTCACCCGCATCTCCGGAGTAAATTCACTCTGACCCAAGGCCACTGACCATGTCCATCGTCGACCCCCGCACCGGTGAGCCGCTCGCCGGCGCCTCCGCCCCCGGCGACACCCCAGCCCCGGCACCGGGCCTTCCGGATGACGAGGTGATCATCGACGTCGACCGCGAGAACATCCAGCAGCTGCTCGAGCTCTCCATGCAGGTGCCGGTGCTGCTCGACTGCTGGGCCCCCTGGTGCGAGCCCTGCAAGAACCTGATGCCGGTGCTCGAGAAACTGGCCCGTGAGTACCAGGGCACCTTCATCCTCGCCAAGCTGAACATCGACGAGAACCAGGAGATCGCCGCCCAACTCGGCGTGCGCTCGGTGCCGGACGTCAAGCTGATCAGCCAGGGCGGCCTGGTCGACCACTTCCAGGGCGCCCTGCCCGAGAAGCAGATCCGCGAATGGCTCGCCCGCTACTTTCCGGCCCCGGAGGATGCGCCGCCGAGTCCCGAGGAACAGGCCGCCGAGGCACTCGCCGCCGGCGACGCCGCCACCGCCCGCGCGCTCTACGAACAATTGGTGCAACAGGCTCCCCAGCACTACCCCTATCAGGTCGAACTCGCCCGCGCCCTGGTGGCCGAGGGCAAGGCCGAGGATGCCAAGGCGCTGCTCGACAACCTGCCGCCGGAGGAGCGGGACGCCGCCCCGGCCCGCGGGGTGCGTGCCAGCATCGAGTTCGGCGAAGAGGCTCCCTCGGCGACGGAGCTGGCGGCGCTCGAGGGCCGCGACGACAGCGAGGCACGTTTCAAGCGCGCCCTGCGCCAGGTCGCCGATGGCGACTACGAGGTCGGCCTGGAGTCACTGCTGACGCTGATGAAGACCGACCGCGCCTACGGCGACGACGCCGCACGCAAGACCCTGCTGCGGGTCTTCGACGCCCTGGGCGCCGATCACCCACTGACGGTCACCTATCGCCGCAGGCTCTTCGCACAGCTCTACTGAGCACCCGCAGGGCACGTCCCGGGGGTCAGTCCCTCAGCACCCGGTCGAGGCGCTCCAGTGCCGTGTCCAGCTGGGAGGCGGTGGTACCGAAGTTGAGCCGCACGAAGCCCGGCCAGCCGAAGGCCGCCCCCTCCGAGAGCGCCACCCCGGCCCGCTCCAGCAGCGCCTGCTTGGGCGAGCCCTCATGCCCGGCCAGGCCGTGCGCCCGGCGCAGGTCGAGCCAGGCCAGGTAGGTCGATTCCGGCGGGCTCATGGCCACGCCGGGCCACTGCGCTACCCGCTCCACCAGGGTCCGGCGATGGCCGCGCAGCACCCCGAGCAGCGCCCGCCGCCAGGGGTCGCCCCGGGCATAGGCCGCCTCGGCGGCCACCAGCCCCAGGACGTTGCCATCCGGCTGCAGGCCGCGCACCATGGCGGCAAAGCGCCGCCGCAGGCCGGCGTCGGGAATCACCGCACAGGCGGTGGTGAGCCCCGCCAGGTTGAAGGTCTTCGACGGCGCCCACAACGTCAGGATGCGCGAGGCGAGTTCCGGGAAGGCCGCCGCCAGCGGACGGTGGCGAGCCCCCTCGTCGAGCAGCAGATCGCAGTGCAGTTCGTCGGAGACCACCAGCAGGTCGTGGCGCGCGACCAGCGCGGCGAGCCCGGCCAGCTCCTCCCGCGTCCAGATCCGCCCGGTGGGGTTGTGGGGCTGGCACCAGAGCAGCAGCCGTGTCGCGGGGGTGATGGCCGCCTCCAGCGCCTCGAGATCGAGGCACCAGGGCTCGCCCGGCGCGGCGGGCGCACGCATCGCCGCCCGCTGGGGCAGTCGGCCGGTGCGCTCGGCCACCTTGAGAAAGGGGGGATAGATGGGCGTCACCGTCAGCACGCCGTCGCCCGGCTCGGTCAGCGCCAGGCTCGCCAGGTGCAGGGCGGGTACCACGCCGGGCAACCACAACTGCCACTCCGGCTCGATCGTCCAGCCGTAGTGCGTGGCGCTCCAGGCACACAGGGTGTGGCGCAGCGAGTCGGGCACCAGGCCGTAGCCGTAGACGCCATGGTCGACCCGGGCACGCAGCGCCTCGACCACCGCCGGGGGCGAGACGAAATCCATGTCGGCGACCCACAGCGGCAGCACCTCGTCGCCGTAGTGATGCCACTTCTGCGACGGCCAGTCACCGCCCTGCGGGTGGCGACGCTCCACAGGCGTGGCAAAATCATATTCCATGCGTACTCTCTCCAGTCGCAACGCCCCAGTCAGGACAGCCAAATCGGGACAACCAAATCGGGACAACCATCAGATGAACGAGACCATGCCGCAAAGCGGCTTCTATGCCAAGGTACGCCGCGGATTGCCGGCGCTGGTCGGCCAGTGGCTGCGTTTGGGCCAGGCCGACACCGACCGCCTGGCGCTGATCCTCGCCGAGACCGCCAGGGTGGCCAAGCTCGGCGACCCCGAGGCCACCCCGAGCGGTGCCACCCTGGTCGCCTGGAGCGAACCCGATGCCGGCGACGCCATTCCGCTGTGGGCGGCCCGCACCGCCACCTTCCTGCTGGTGCAGATGCCGGCGCGGCCGGTGCCCGAGAGCGACGACGAGGCCTGCGCCTGGGCCTACTGCTGGCTGCGCAACCGCGACTTCGACGGTTTCGAGGCCGCCGAACGCGCCCTGCCCGAGCATCTGCACCAGCCCCTGGCGGCCGCCCTCAAGGCGGCATGGACCGACCGGCAGGGCCTGCGCCTGGTCTGATCGGGCCATGGTGCCTCCGGGGCAAGTCCCCCGAACGATAAGGAATCCCCCATGGATGTTCCCCTGAGCTGGCAGCTGGCCAAGCTGCTGGTCTCCATCGGCATGGTGCTGGGGCTCGGCGCCATCGCCGTGCGCGTCAGCCCCCGCGTCGCCGGGCTGCTCGCCGGCTACCCGCTGGGCACCGCCATCGCGCTGTTCTTCATCGGCCTGGAGCTCTCGCCGGCCTTCGCCGCCGAGAGCGCCGTGCATACCCTGGCGGGCTTCACCGCCACCCTCGCGCTGGGCGGCGGCTACCTGCTGTGCGGCCGCCGTGACGGCCTGCCCGGCGTGCTCGCCGGCACCGCCGGGGGGCTGGCCGCCTTCCTCGCCACCAGCCTGCTGCTGACCCAGGTGGAGTTCACCCGGCTCGGCGGCACCCTGACCACCCTGGTGGCCATCGTCGCCTTTCTCCGCCTCTACCGCCGGGTTCCCGATGCCCGGGTGGCGGCGCGCTGCACGGTCGCCTGGCCGGCCCTGGTGCTGCGCGCCCTGCTCGCCGCAGCGATCATCTTCACCATCACCGGCCTGGCCCACGTGTTGCCGGCGGCCTGGGCAGGCGTGATGGCGGCCTTCCCGGTCACCATGTACCCCTTCCTGGTGATTCTCCACCTGACCCACGGCGCCGCACCGGTGGCCACGGTGATCAAGCACTACCCGGCCGGGCTCGGCTCGCTGCTCGCCTATGCGTTGTGCGTCTCGCTGACCTACGACACCCTGGGGTTGGTGCTCGGCACCCTGAGCGGCTTCCTGGTCGCCACCCTCTGGCTGCTCGGCTGGACCCGCCTGCAGGCATGGCGGACCGCGCGGCTCACCGCCAGCACTTGACCGAGCGCTTGCTAGGGATAAAGCTGTCCTACGGATCAGACGACGATCACCAGACAAGGACTCCCCGATGTTCGTACGCACCATCGAGCCCGCCTTCTACGACACCGATGCCCTCGGCCACGTCAACAACACCCGGCTGCCGGCCTGGTTCGAGCTGGCCCGCAACGATCTCTTCCGGCTCTTCACCCCGGACCTGGACCCCCGCAAGTGGCGCCTGATCATGGCGCGGATGGAGGTCGACTATCGGGCCGAGCTGCAGTACGGCAGCGAGATCGAGATCCGCACCTACGTCTCGCGACTCGGCAACAGCTCCTTCACGGTGAGCCAGGAGGCGCGGCAGAACGGTCGCTTGACCAACCTGGGCCATACGGTGATGGTGCACTTCGACCACCAGGCCAAGTGTGCCATCCCCATCGAGGGTGAGCTGCGCGAGGCGCTGCAAGCCCACCTGCAGGAAGAGCCCGCAGACGCATGACACCAGCAGTGAAGGCATTGGAGAAGGCCGGGGTCGCCTTCTCGCTCGCCAGCTACGCACACGACCCGCGCACCCCCGCCTACGGGGAGGAGGCCGCTCGCGCACTCGGCCTGTCGCCCGACGCGGTGTTCAAGACCCTGCTCGCCCGCCTCGACGACGGTCGGCTGGTGGTGGCCATCGTCCCGGTCTCCGCCCAGCTTGACCTCAAGGCACTGGCGCGCGCCGCCGGCGCCCGCAAGGCCGTCATGGCCGAGGCCGAGGCCGCCGAACGCGCCACCGGCTACGTGCTGGGTGGCATCAGCCCGCTGGGGCAGAAGAAGCGCCTGGCCACCTTCCTCGACGCCAGCGCCGAGCGTTTCGAGGCGATCCATGTCAGCGGCGGACGCCGCGGGCTCGAGATCCGCCTGGTACCACAGGACCTGATGCAGCTCACCGGGGCTCGCCTCGCCACGCTCGCCAGGGCCTGATCGCCGGCGAGCCGAATGGTGCCCTGCGCTGTCTCATTGATACCCCCCGGCCCGGCCGGGACACTCTCACCACAGGAGCCGGTCATGGCCATCCGCTACGACCTCTGGCTGGATCCCGACAACGTCGCCCGGCACCGCGCCGTGGAGGCGGACCTGATCCGCTTCTTCATGGAGCGTTTCGCCGACTACCCGCACATCCGCTTGTTCGGCGCCGACCCTTACGATTATGATGCGCCGTTCAATCGCCTCCATGACGTGTTGATGGCCCGGGCGGGTGAGTATTGCGAGCGGCAGTGGAACTATGTACCGGCGCCCGAGCAGCTCACCCGTGCCTTCTTCCTGGCCGTCGGCCGTTCGAACAAGTTTGTACGGGACCCCGACGATGGTGATCCGCACCGACCAGACTCCTGACGAGCGCCAGTTGGCCATCATCGCCGAGCAACTGGGCCGCCCCCCGCGGGGCATCGAGGCCGTCTCGGCCACCGATGGCGAGGGCACCCCGCTGGTGCTGCGCATGGCCCCCATCGTCGACGGCAAGCCCTTCCCGACCCTCTACTGGCTCAGCTCCGAGCGCCTCAAGGTCGAGCTCTCGCATATCGAGGCCGCCGGGGTGATCAAGCGGCTCGAGACCCGGTTGCAGGACGACCCCGACTTCCTCGCCGCCTATCACCAGAGCCACCGCGCCTATGTCGAGGCACGCTGGCGCTTCATGAGCGAGGCGCAGCGGGCCGAGGTGTTCCGCCTGGGCTACGACGGCGTGCTCAGGGAGCGCGGCATCGGCGGCATCGGCAACTGGGACCAGGTCCGCTGCCTGCACACCCAGTATGCCCACCACCTCTGCGGTGACAATGTCATCGGCCGGTGGCTGGACGCCGAGTACGGGGTCGCCGACTGCCTGCCCTGAACCGGACCCGCCTTACCCCAACAATCCGAAAGCCCCACTCCCAGATGAAGGAGCCCCTGATGTACGTCGATACCCATGTGATTGCCAGTCTCGTCCTGATCGCCAGCATGGTGGTGATCACCGGCGTGGGCATCAAGCTGCTGCGCCAGGCCATGAAGCGCGACGCGGCCAGCGGCTCACGCTGATCGGCCATCACACCACGAGGGGCGCCATGACGGCGCCCCTCGCGTCTTCGGGGTACGCGGGAGGTCATGGGCTTTCGAGACCCTCGCCACGGCGCTAGGATGGTGGCCTTGCCAAGGAGAAGAGCATGTCGAGATTCTGCGTCTACCTGGGCTCACGGGACGGCCGTGACCCGCAATTCCTCGAAGCCACCCGCCGGCTCGGCGCCGAGCTCGCCCGTCGCGGCCACACCCTGGTCTACGGCGGTGCCCGCATCGGCCTGATGGGGGCCCTGGCCGATGCCGTCATGGCCGAGGGCGGCGAGGCGGTCGGCGTGATGCCCGATCACCTGGTGGAGCGCGAGCAGGCCCATCATGGCCTCAGCGAGCTGATCCGGGTGCGCAACATGCACGAGCGCAAGGCGAACATGGCCGCCCATGCCGACGCCTTCATCGTGTTGCCCGGGGGCATCGGCACCCTGGAGGAGTTCTTCGAGGCCTGGACCTGGCACTACCTGGGCCTGCACGACAAGCCGATCGGCGTGCTCGATACCGCTGGCTTCTATGCGCCGCTGCTGGCCTTCCTCGACAGCACCGTGGAACACGGCTTCCTCAATGGCCGTACCCGGGCCGAACTGATCGACGCCACCGAACCGGCGGTGCTGCTGGACGCCCTGGAGGCCCAGTTGGCGACCACCGCCTGATTCACCGCCTTCGTTCGCCACCCCGAGGAGCTTGCACCATGCATGCCATCACCATCGACGGAGAACGCCTGCGCTGGCAGGAGGTCACCGGGCCGGGGCCGCTGGAGAGCGGCCAGGTCCGCCTCCGCGTGGCCTGGGCCGGGGTCAACCGTGCCGACCTGATGCAGCGCGCGGGTCACTATCCCCCGCCACCCGGGGAAAGCGAGATCCTCGGGCTCGAGGTCAGCGGCACCGTGACCGAGGCCGGCCCCGGCGTCGAGCACCTGCACGCGGGTGACAAGGTCTGCGCACTGCTCGCCGGAGGCGGCTATGCCGAGGAGGTGGTGGTGGACGCCCGCCAGGTGCTACCGGTGCCCGAGGGCCTCGGCCTGCGCCAGGCCGCGGCACTGCCCGAGGTCTACGCCACCGCCTGGCTCAACCTGTTCATGGAAGGCGCCCTGGCGGCGGGGGAGCGGGTGTTGCTGCACGCCGGCGCCAGCGGCGTGGGCACCGCCGCCATCCAGCTGTGCCGGGCCTTCGGGCACCCCTGCTTCGTCACCGTGGGCAGCGAGGAGAAGCTCGCCGCGTGTCGCGCCCTGGGGGCCGAGGCCGGCTGGAACCGCCACGACGGCAGCTTCGTCGAGGCGGTGAAGGCCTGGGGCGGCGCCGACATGATCCTCGACCCGGTGGGCGCGAGCTACCTCGCCGACAACCAGCAGGTGCTCAATGCCGATGGCCGCCTGGTACTGATCGGGCTGATGGGTGGCCGCACGTCCGAGCTGGACCTGGGGCGGCTGCTGATGAAGCGCCAGCGGCTGATCGGCTCGACCCTGCGCGCCAAGCCGCCGGCGGCCAAGGGCGCCATTCTCGACGCCCTGCTGACCCATGTCTGGCCGCGCCTGGTCAGCGGCGCGCTGATGCCGCTGGTCGACCGCACCTGGCCGATCGCCGAGGCCGAGGCGGCCCATGAACACATGAAGCGGGATGCCAATATCGGCAAGGTGCTGCTGTCGGTCAGCGGCGAGGACTGAGTCAGGCGTCGCCGGCGAGCTCGCGGGTCCGCTGGTAGGTGAGCTGCAGCAGGCGGGCGTCGTCGCCGGCCCGATGGCGATGGATACCCAGCTCGCGCACCAGCGCTTCCTTGGTCGTGCTCCACAGCGCCAGTTGTCCCTCGCTGAGCAGCATGCGCAGCGCCTCGAGGCGGAACGCCGGCAGCGTGCCGGCATGGTGGAAGAGCAGGGACAGCCAGGAGTTGTCGTAGCCCCAGCTGTCGCTGTAGGCGATACCCAGGTCGGCCAGTTCATCGTTGAGCCAGTGCGCCACCTGGCGCACCGGATAGCCTTCGCGCTCCAACCGGCCGCGACTGATCCCGTGAAGCAGCTCCGCCTTGGGATCCCAATGGCTCCACTCGGGAAGGGGCTGCACGAGGAAGGCGCAGGTACTGCCGTCGGGCCGGGCCAGACCGACCTCGATGGGGTAGCTGCCACGCCCGAATCCGGACGCTTCGATATCCAGCAGTGTCGGTAGCGTCACGGGGAGGCGGGTCCTCGATGAAGGGGCTCCAGGTCGGAGAAGGGCCGGAACATGTTTCCGGCCTTCGGATGACCTAGTGTCGCGTCTCGGCTTCGCCACTGTCCAGTTGGCCGGCGCACTCGACCTGGCGATCGGCCAGCCGCTGCCAGTACTCGGCACGCTCGGCGTCCACCGGCAGGCCGAGCTCGCCCAGGCGATAGGCCCTGGCCAGGCGGCCGGCGGCCAGGGGGTGGCCGGCCTCACCGGCACGGGCGTACCAGGTCACGGCATGGTCATCGCGGCGGGGATAGAGGGCGCAACCATGTTCATGGATCTGTCCGGCCTGGTACTGGGCACGGGCATCCCCGGCATGGGCGGCCTCGAGCACGTAACGCGCCCCGCGTGCCTTGTCCTGGGGGCTGACGCCGCGATGGAAGAGCATGTGCCCGTAGAGCGACAGCGCCGCCGGGTGACCGGCATCGGCACAGCGCTGGAAGAGGTGCATGGTCAACTTCTGGGTACGCGGCGAACGAGGCAGCCAGCGGGTATGGAACAGCTGCTCCGCCAGACGATACTCGAGCCGAGTGAACAGTGATGATGCCTGAGGCATGGCAAGCAACCCTGGTCCTGTGGTGCCGAAGACGTCATCGCCCACTACCCTGTGCGCGGCGTCATTCGCATACTGTGACGGCTGCCCTTCGGACTCCGCCGGGGCAACGGGGCCGCAAGCATACGCTCGCCTCGGCGGCGACTCAACCCCTGGCATTTGCTGCCTTGGTCGGCCAGCCGCTACCATGCCGATTCCAGAATCAGGTTATCCTTGCAAGGGGAATGACGGATGCAGACGCGACCGCTTGGCAATACCGGCATCGAGGTCAGCCGACTCTGCCTGGGTACCATGACCTTCGGCGAGCAGAACAGCGAGGCCGACGCCCACGAGCAGCTCGACCGTGCCGTGGCCTTCGGCATCAACTTCATCGACACGGCCGAGATGTACCCGGTGCCGCCGAAGGCAGAGACCCAGGGACGCACCGAGGCCTACATCGGCAGCTGGCTGAAGCGCCGCAGTTCCCGCGACGACGTGATCATCGCCACCAAGGCCGCCGGCCCCGGCCTGGAGCATGTGCGTGGCGGGCCGCGCCTGACCCGCGCGCACCTGCACCAGGCCATCGACGAGAGCCTCTCCCGCCTGCAGACCGACTACGTCGATCTCTACCAGTTGCACTGGCCGGATCGTCGTACCAACTTCTTCGGCCGGCTCGGCTACGAGCATGACGAGGAGGAGGACAGCACCCCTCTGGAGGAGACGCTCGCGGCACTCAAGGAGCTGGTGGACGCCGGCAAGGTCCGCGCCATCGGCCTGTCCAACGACACGCCCTGGGGGGTCATGCGCGCCCTGCACCTCGCCGAGACCCTCGGCCTGCCGCGGGTAGCCTCCATCCAGAACCCCTACAACCTGCTCAACCGCACCTTCGAGGTGGGGCTCGCCGAGATCGCCCATCGCGAGAACGTGGGACTACTAGCCTATTCGCCACTGGCCTTCGGCGTGCTCTCGGGCAAGTACCTCGACGGCGTCCGCCCGGAAGGCGCCCGCCTCACCCTCTTCGAGCGCTTCCAGCGCTACACCAACCCGCTGGCCGAGGAGGCGACACGGGCCTACGTGCAGATCGCCCGTGACCATGACCTCGATCCGGCACAGATGGCCCTGGCCTTCGTCAACTCCCGCAGCTTCCTGACCAGCAACATCGTCGGTGCCACCACCATGGAGCAACTCGAGGACGACCTGACGAGCGAGTCGCTACGGCTCGAGCAGAGCGTGCTCGACGCCATCGAGGAGGTACATCGGCGACTCCCCAACCCCGCGCCCTGAGCCCCTCCCGGCAAGGCAGTGGACTATCGAGGCGATAGCCCACTGCCGGCGGGCGGCTTGGTATACTCGGGGGCATCGCCGTCAGGCCCATCTTCCAGGTACAGGAGCGCCCCCATGCTGAGCGTGATCTCGCCCGCCAAGTCGCTGGACTTCGAGACGCCGGCCACCACGGCCCGGCATTCCCAGCCGGACTTCCTCGATCGCAGCCATGAATTGATCGAGATCCTGCGCGACTACTCGCCACAGCGACTCAGCGAGCTCATGGGCATCAGCGACAAGCTGGCCGGCCTCAATGCCGCCCGATACGCCGAGTGGCACACGCCCTTCACCCCGGACAACGCCAAGGCCGCGGCCCAGGCCTTCAAGGGGGACGTCTACGTGGGGCTGGCAGCCGATACCTTCAGCGACGACGACAACGCCTTCGCCCAGGACCACCTGCGCATCCTCTCCGGGCTCTACGGCCTGCTGCGCCCGCTGGACCTGATCCAGCCCTACCGGCTGGAGATGGGCACCCGGCTCGAGAACCACGCCGGGCGCGACCTCTACGCCTTCTGGAGGGAGACCCTGACCGCGGAGCTGGACCGTGTCGTGGCCGCCAGCGGGAGCCCGGTGCTGGTCAACCTCGCCTCCAACGAGTACTTCAAGGCGATCGACCCCAAGCGGCTATCGGCCCGGGTGATCACCCCGGTATTCAAGGACGAGAAGAACGGCAAGTTCAAGATCATCAGCTTCTATGCCAAGAAGGCACGCGGCCTGATGGCCGCCTGGATGATCCGGCAGCGGCTGAACGACCCGGATGGACTCAAGGCGTTCGATGTGGCCGGCTATCGCTTCAGTGACGCCATGTCGGACGGCGACACCCTGGTCTTCACCCGCGAGGAAGGCGCGAGCTGAGCGCGGCTCAAAACCGCAGGGGCCGTGGGGAGCGGCCCTTGAGGAAGCGGCGATGGGCCTGCTTGAAGCGTTCGTCGTCGCAGCGATGCAGCCACTCGTAGGCCACCATGTCGGCGCTTACCGCCACGGCACCGGCCTGTACCATGCGCTCCCTGGCCAAGCGCGCCTCGGCGGCACGTCGGCTCGCCGTGGCCTCCACCAGCCAGAAGACCTCATAGCCCGCCTCCAGCAGGCCGAGACCGGTCTGCATCACGCAGATATGCGCCTCGGTGCCGCACAGCACCACCTGTCGTTTCCCGCTCTCGGCCAGCGCCGCGGCAAACGCCGGCTCCTCATGGGCGCCGAAGTGGACCTTCTGCCACAGGCGATGCCCCGGCAGCGCCTCCAGCAGCCATGGCTCGCTGCCACCGAGCCCTTGTGGATACTGCTCGGTGACCCACACCGGGACATCCAGTGACTCGGCCAGCCCCCCCAGCCAGGCCGCTTCCGTCACCGCCTGATCGCCATTCTCGATTACCGGCAGCAGAGCGGCCTGCAGGTCGACGATCAACATCAGGCTCTTTTCGCGTGTCAGGCGCATGGACGTGACTCCCGGGTCTTTGTGGTCGTGAGTGACCAGCATAGCCGCTAGAATGGATCGACCTGAAGCTTCCCCTGCTGCACATCCCTGAATGGAGACCTCTGAATGCGCCATCTTCTCGTCATGCTGGTGGTCGGTATACTGGGCTTCGGCCTCGCCGTGGACCATGCCGACGCCCGCCGCCTCGGTGGCGGCAAGAGTTTCGGCACCCAGTCCCGTACCGTGGAGCGCCCCGCCGCCGCGCCCAATCAGGCGGCACCCGCCCGCCAGGGCGCGGCCGCCGGTTCACGCATGCCCGGCATGCTCGGCGGCCTGCTCGCCGGCGGTCTGCTCGCCGCGCTGTTCTTCGGCGGCGCCTTCGACGAGTTGCGTCTGATGGATATCCTGCTGGTCGCCGGCGTGGCCTTCCTGCTGTTCCGCCTGCTGGCGCGCCGCCGCCCCGCCCTGGCCGCCGGCCAATCCGGCCACCCGGAAACTCGTGTGCAACCCCAGGCCTTCCAGGCCGACAGCGCTCCCCTGGGCGGCAGCGCCTTTGCCGGCGCGCCGGAGTGGTTCGACCGTGAGCGCTTCCTGGGCGGCGCCAAGGAACACTTCATGACCCTGCAACGGGCCTGGGACAACAATGATTTCGACGGCATCCAGGAGTACGTGACGCCCGAGCTCTACAACCTGCTGCGCGAGGAGCGGGCCAGGCACCCGGCCAACAACCGCACCGACATCGTGCGTTTGTTCGCCGAACTGGGCGACGTGCGCGAGGAGGGACAGCGCGCCGAAGCCACGGTGATCTTCCATGGCATTCTCGACGAGAACGGGGAGCACAACGAGTTCAACGAGACCTGGCACCTGATCCGCGAGCTGCGCGACGATGCCCCCTGGTATGTGCAAGGCATCGAGCAGAACGGCTGAGCGTGCCCCCTTCTCCCCCCTGAACGACAGGAGGCCGGGCAGTCGCCCGGCCTCCTGCATCTCCGCCGCCCTTCGGTCAGTTCCCTTCGGCGGAATCCTGAATCTCCTCGCCCATCTCCTCGACACCTTCGCCGGCATCCTCCATCGCCTCATCGATGTTCTGTCCGGCTTCCTCGGCCGGGCCCGGGTCATCCTGGCAGGCCATCAACCCACCCGCCATCATGGCGATCAGCAGTGCCAGGCCAAGCCTCTTGAGCATATCGGTCTTCATGGTCGTCTCCTCCTGAGAATTCTCTGTCCACAAGGTCTTTGCGCGTGGGCAACCCCTTGAGGACCCTAACCCACTGAGCGAGACATGACCACTACACCCTGCAACTCCCTGTAACCGCTACGCTACACACCCGAACCCCATCGCGCAGGAATGAAAAAACCCCGAGCTCTTTCGAACTCGGGGTTTTCTCTGAATAGATGCCTGACGATGACTCGGGCGGCGCTCCGCTGCTCTCGCATGGGGGTGAGACCGCCCGGCCCTTCGCGGCACCGCCGCGAGGGCGGTCGAACGCCCCGAGCCGGCGAGGGGCCGGACCGCGAAGCGGCCCCACGATATAAAGAGCGGGTCTCCCCATGCCCATGAAAAAACCCCGGACATGGAATGCCCGGGGTTTTCTCTGAATAGATGCCTGACGATGACCTACTC
>NZ_PNRE01000059.1 GCF_002879645.1 Halomonas heilongjiangensis
TCCGCGCTTCACCCTCGGCGGGCTGCTGGGCACCCAGGCGGCCAGTACCGGTGACCTGTTCGCTCGCGACAGCGAGACGCGGCTGATCGCGCTCGGCATCGACTGGTCGTTCCTCGATACGGGGCGGGTGCGCGCCCGGATGGCGGCCGCCGATGCCGACGCCGACGCCGACCTGGCCCGTTACGAGCAGACGGTCCTGGTGGCGCTGGAGGAAACCGAGACCGCGCTCGCCCGCTATGCCCAGGCGCTGCGCGAGCGCGAGCACCTGGTCGACGCCGCCGAGGCCAGCGCCGAGGCGGCGCGCCAGGCCCGGGTGCGCTTCGAGGTGGGGGTCATCGACTTCCTGGAGGTCATCGACACCGAGCGCTCGCGGCTCGAGGCCGAGGACAGCCTGGCGCGCAGCCATACCCGTTCCGCCACGGCCCTGGTCGGGCTCTACAAGGCGTTGGCGGGCGGCTGGGACGACGTCCCGGAGGGCAGGAGGATAAGCGTCGAGAGCGCCTCGCTCTGAGGCGCGACCGCCGGCGGCCGAGTCTGCGCTACGACAGTCGGCCGGCGGGAGACGCCCGGGAGCCCCCGGCCGGCAGGAGGCCGGTTCGGTGATTTCTTGCCACAATGGCTCTGAATCCACTCGCAATGGAGTTGCCCCGATGCCCCGTTACCGCACAGGCAAGACGCTTTCGCTGCCCTGGCTCCTTCCTGTCTTCGCGCTGGCCGCCCTGATCCTTCTCGCCGGTTGCCAGATGCAACCCCCGGAGCCCGCGGATGAGGACAAGGTGGCCATCGACCGCATGTTGCAACTGATCGATGAACGGCTCGACGTCGCACCCGTCGTGGCGAGATCGAAATGGAACTCCGGCGCGGCGATAGAGGCCCCGGAACGCGAGGCGCAGATCCTCGACCGGGTCGCCGCGGAGGCGGCCGAGGCTGGGGTCGATGACGCCTTCGCCCGGGAGTTCTTCGAGAAGCAGTTCGACGCCAGCAAGCAGATCCAGCGCCGGCTTCATCTTCGGTGGGTGCAGGAGGGACGGGGACCATTCGCCAGCCCGCCGGATCTGGCCGAGGAGGTCAGGCCGGTGCTCGATCGCCTGACGCCGCAGCTCATCGACGCCCTGGGTGACATGCAGCGGATCGCCCGGGTCGAGGGCGCGGGCCGTTACCTGGAGACGCGGGCCCGGGTGCTGGTCCAGGACGACTTCGATGGCGAGCCGCGCGCCGTGGCACTGGCACCGCTGATGGAGCGCATGGCGCGCTAAGTCGGAATGGTCTGCATATAACGCCACAGCTGCCGGGCTTGCGGGTCGTCGCTATGGCGTAACCCGGCGTCAACGCCGGCCTGATCCTCCGGCGATCGGTGCCGGCCGAGCTTGGCCTTGCCATGGATCGCGTCGATACGGATCCGGATGCCGACGATAGCGGGAAGTAGCCTGTCGCGCAGGGCATCGCTCAAGGTGTCGGGATCAGCGAGCAGCTCGGGTTCGTACTTGGCCAGCGTCCTGTCGAGGATGTCGTTCGTGGTGGAGGAATCGAGCAGTTCGAGCGTGCCCTCGACGTGTACGACGGCATAGTTCCAGGTGGGCACCGCCGGTTTCCCGGCATACCAGGTGGGAGAGATATAGGCATGAGGGCCGTTGAAGATCGTCAGCACCTTCTGGCCGTCCCGGTCCCGCCAATGGGGATTGGCCCTGGCGAAGTGGCCGTATAGCGCGCCGTACTCGCCTTCATCGCGCTCCAGAAGAAAGGGCAGGTGCGTGGCCTGCAGGCCATCGCTGACGAGCACACCAAAACTGAACGCTTCGATAAGAGCGTGGGCCTGCTCCAGGGGCATCTGCATGGAGGATGGAATGTGCATCATGCCAGAGCCTCCTGGGTCAGGGGGGAAAGCGCCGTGCGCTGATGCCCTCGGTCATCGAAGTTGTCCGGCGACAGCCAGCGCGTGAAGGCGCTCTCCAGCGCGGGCCATTCGCCGTCGAGGATCGAGAACCAGGCGGTATCGCGATTGCGGCCAGCCACCACGCGGTGTTGACGAAAGACGCCTTCGAAGCGAAAGCCCAGGCGCTCGGCGGCGCGCCGCGAGGGGGCGTTGAGCGCGTCGCACTTCCATTCGTAGCGCCGGTAGCCGAGCGCGAAGGCGCGACGCATCATCAGTACCATCGCCTCGGTGGCGGCCGGAGACCGCTTGAGGCGTGGCGTGAAGTGCAGGTGGCCGACTTCGATGGAGCCCTCTTCGGGCTCGATGCGCAGGTAGGCGGCCATGCCCAGCGCCTCGCCGCTGGCATTCTCGACGATGGCATGGAAGCTCGGGTCGCGGCTGGCCGCTCGCCCGCCCAGCCAGTCGCGGTATTGGGCGATGTTGTCGAAGGGGCGACCGCCCAGATAGGTCCAGCGCTCCTCCAGGCCCTCGCCGGGCGTAGTGCTCGGGGCAAGAAATGCCGCATGCAGGTCGTTGGCGTGACGGTCGACGTCCAGCGGCTCGACCCGTACCAGGCGCCCCGTCATGGGCTCGGGGTCGGGAAAGGCGGCGCCTCGCCAGCCCGCTACCGGGTGGCCCACCGGCTGGCCGTAGGTGTTCATCTCCGTCATGGACAGCTCTCCTCGAGGACCCGGTCGTCCACCGTCAGCGCATAGTGATGGAACACCGTATCGCGCCGCCAGCCCAGCGACTCGTACAACCCCTGGGCGACCCGGTTCTCTATCTGGGTGGCCAGCTTCAGGTGCCTGACGCCGTTGGCCAGGGCCAGGTCGCGGGCGGCGTTCATCAGCGCTCGGCCGATACCGCGCTGGCGCGCCCGGGGTGCGACGAAGAGGTCGTTGAGCAACCATAGCGGAGCCAGGCGCACGGTGGAAAACAGCGGGTAGAGCTGCACGAAGCCGAGCAACTCGCCGTCCTCGCCTTCGTCGACCAGCAGGTGGGCATCGCCCAGGCCCAGGCGGTGCGCCAGGAAGTTCCGGGCACCGGCCGGGTCCGAAGGTTGGTCGTAGAACACCCGGTAGCCGTCGAGCAGCTCACCGAGGGCTTCGATATCGCGCAGCTTGGCATGACGCACCGACATGGGAAGGTCCTCCTGCGGGGTGACACCCGGTCAGTCTGGCGGCATATTGGTTCCTCGATAAGAACCAATTCCGGGGAAAATCATGGGACCGGTTGTCGGTGACGAAGCGGACTGGGTAAGCGAGGCGCTGGGGCTCGAACTGGCCAGCCCGGCCTCGGCGCCGCTGGCACAACGGCTATACCGTGCCTTGCGTGCCTGGATACGGGAAGGGCGCCTGGCCAGCGGCCAGCGGCTGCCGTCCTCGCGCCGCCTGGCGCGTGAATTGAGCCTGGGCCGCAACACCGTGCTGGCGGCCATCGACCAGTTGATCGCCGAAGGCTTCCTGGAGAGCCGACCCGGTGCCGGCACCTTCGTGGCGGATGTGGCGTTCGAATCCATGGCCAGCCAGTCCGGCGAGACGCGTCCACTGCCTGATCGGACCGCGGTGGACGAGGCCGAGCTGTCGTCGCGTGGCGTGCGCCTGCTCGACTTCTGCGCCAGCCTGGACGACCGCTTCGGCGCCTTCGCGCCCGGCGTGCCGGCGCTCGATCGCTTTCCCCATGCGCTCTGGCAACGGCTGTTGCGGCGCCATCTGCATGCGACGCCCACCCAATGGCTGGATTACCAGGCCCAGGGCGGCGTACCGGCGCTGCGCGAGGCGCTGTGCGACTATCTGCGGCTGTCGCGCTCGGTGCGTTGTCGCCCCGAGCAGATCCTGATCGTGCAGGGGGCCCAGCAGGGGTTCGAGCTGCTGGCGCGGATGCTCGGCGATGTCGGCGACCGGGCGTGGGTCGAGGAACCCGGCTACCACGGGGCCCAGGCCTGCTTCAGTGCCGCCGGTTTCGACGTGGAGCCGGTGCCGGTGGATGCCGAGGGCATGAGCGTTCCAGGGGTGCCCGTCGGAGGCGCCTCGCCCCGGCTGATCCATGTCACGCCCTCTCATCAATATCCCAGCGGCGTCACGATGAGCCTGGCGCGGCGTCTGGCGCTGCTCGAGGTCGCCGAGCGTCATCGCGCCTGGATCGTCGAGGACGACTACGACAGCGAGTTCCGCTACGGTCAGCGGCCCATCGCCGCCTTGCAGGGGCTGGTCGACGGGGCCCGGGTGATCTATGTCGGGACCTTCAGCAAGGTGCTCTATCCGGGGCTGCGGCTGGGCTACCTGGTGCTGCCCGATCCCTTGGTGGTGCCGTTCCGACGGGCCAATGCGCGCCTGCATCGCGAGGGGCAGTATCCGGTGCAGGCGGCGCTGGCCGAGTTCATCGCCCAGGGGCACTTCTCGCGCCATGTGCGGCGCATGCGTGACTGTTATCGCCGGCGACAGGCACGGCTGCGCGAGGCCCTGGCGCCGGCGGTGGCGCGTGGCCTGAGGCTTTCCGGGGGCCAGGCCGGCATGCACCTGGTGGCCTGGCTCGACGATGAGGAAACCGAGCGGACCCTGGTCGCCAGGGCCGCCGGGCAGGGCGTCACGCTCTCGCCGCTGTCGCGCTATTACCTGCGCCGGCCGGGGCGCCCCGGCCTGGTGCTGGGCTATGCCGGAGCACATGAAGACGAGATCGAGCGTGCCGGAAGCTGGCTGGCGCGCGAATGGGCAGCGGTCACCAGCGAGCGATCCTGCCCCTGAACGGTCTCCTTCCCCTGTTCGAGCGCTCCCCGGGGTGTGGTACCGTTGACGGTAGCGACAGCGCCGGCCGAGCGCCTGTCGCCCGTTCCCCATCGCCCGGAACCGCCCCGATGATTCATACGCCTCCCGGCGACCGTCGCCGGTGCCGATCGCTCACCCTGCCGAACGGGCTCCGGGTCCTGCTGCTCTGCGATCCCGCCGCCGACCAGGCGGGGGCCGCCATGAGCGTCGGCGCCGGCAGCGGCGATGAACCGCCCGATTGCGCGGGGCTGGCCCACCTGCTGGAGCACATGCTGTTCCTGGGCACGGAACGGTACCCGGCGCCGGAGGATTTTCCGGCCTATGTCCAGGGGCACGGCGGGCGCTACAACGCCACGACGGAGCTCGCTCAGACCCGCTACTTCTTCGAGATCCCCCCCGCCCGGCTGGACGGCGCCCTGGATCGGTTCGCCCAGTTCTTCATCGCCCCGCGCCTGACCGAGTCGGCCATCGTGCAGGAGCGTGAGGTGATCGACGCGGAGTACCGGGCACGGCGACAGGACGACGAGCAGCGCATCCTGGGTGTCATCAAGCAGGTGCTCGATCCGGCGCATCCCGCCAGCCGCTTCCTGGCCGGCAACCGGGACACCCTGGGGGCGGCCCCCGAGTCGCTGCGTCGGGCCCTGATGGCCTTCCGGGAGCGCCATTACACGGCCACCAACCTGCGGCTGGCGGTCGTCGGGGCGGCGTCGCTGGACACCCTGGAGCGGCAGGTGCGTCGCTGTTTCGCCGATATCCCGTGCGGGACGAGAGCGGCGCCGGCGGCCCATCCGCCCCTGCTGCCGCCGGGGAGCCTCCCCCTGAGCCTGGCGCTGCAGCCGACGCATCGCTGCCATGAGCTGCGCCTGTGCTTTCCGGTGCCCGCCCTGCGGCCCGACGATTACCTGCAACCCTGGGAGTACCTCGGGCAGCTGCTCGCGTTCCGCGGCCCCGGCAGCCTGTACGGCCAGCTCATGGAGCGGGGGTGGCTCACGGATATCGACGGCTCGGTGCTGCTGGATACCCGGCCCCAGGCCCTGTTCCAGATCCGATTGCGCCTCACCCCCGACGGCATGGGCCACACCGCGGTCATCACGGCGGCGGTGTTCGCCTGCCTGCAGCGCATCGAGGCGGACGGCATCGCCGATTGGCGCCACCGGGAGCGACAGGCGCTGGCCGACCAGCGCTTCCGGCTCGCGGCGACGACGTCCACCCTGGAGTTCGTCAAGTCGCTGGCCGACCAGCTCCACCGTTATCCCGTCGCGGAAGCGCTGCGCGGCCCCTACCGGCTGGATGAGTTCCAGCCCCGGGTGATCCGCGCTTGCCTGGCCCGCCTGACCCCGGACAACCTGCTGGCGCTGACGATTGATCCTGCGGTGCGGGGTGACCGCACGAGCCCTTGGTTCCCGACGCCCTACCGGATCGCGGCGGCGCCCGATCCCGGGGCCGCCCGATGGGACGGGGCGCTCGATTTCACGCTGCCGCCCCCCAATCCCTTCATCATGGCGATGCCCGATGCCAAGCCGGGGGAGGCGAGTGCCCCCGTGCCCCGCCTGCTGCGCGACAGCGGACAGAGCCGGGTCTGGTATCAGCCGCTCGCCCGGGCCCCGGGCGGGCACACCACGCTCTACCTGAACCTGGTGGCTGCTTGCCCCACGCACACCTTGAGCGCCACCGTCCTGACGGAACTGCTGATCGCCTGGCTGGAACGGGAGCTGGCCGCCGAGTGGCAGCAGGCACGGGCCGCCGGCCTGGAGGTGGCGCTGAGCCGCCATCACCAGGGCATCACGCTGAGGGCCGGCGGCGTTCCCGAGCAGCTCGACAGGCTGCTGCAACGGCTGGCGAGCTGCCTGACCCGAACCCGGATCACCGCGGCGCGCTTCGACCAGGCCCGGCAGGGACTGCAGGCGCGCTGGTACCAGCGGCAGCACGACCCTGCGTTTCGTCGCCTGCTGCAGCTGCCCGAGGCACGGCTGGGCCATGGCTTCGGCGACGAGGAGCGCCTGGCCGAACTGGCCACGATGCGACGGGAGCGGTTGCAGACGTTTCGGCACGCGCTGCTGCACTCGCTGGGGATCGACTGCCTGATGGCGGGGCCGCTGGATGGGGCCCAGGCACAGCGGCTGGCCGACGTGCTGGAAGCGCGCCTGCTGACCGGCGACCGGCCGGCGGTGGAACGCCGCCGGCCGCCGATCGTGCCGCTGCAGGCGGGCCAGGCCTGCCACTATCGGCTCGAGGCGAGCCACCCCGACAGCGCGGTAGCCCTGTACCTGCCGGGGCCCGATGCCTCGCCGCTGCAGGAGGCTCGCTACCGTCTGCTGGCCGCGCTGCTCCACGACCCCTTCTTTCACCGCCTGCGCATCGAACGACAGCTCGGCTATGTGGTGCTGGCCCGCTACCTGCCCCTGCACGACCGGCCGGGACTGATCCTGCTGGTGCAGTCGCCGTCGCTCTCGGTGGACGAGCTGCAGGAGCAGATACGCTACTTCCTGACGGCGCCCGACGCCCCCCTCCCCACGCTCGACCCCGAGCGCTTCGCCCACTACCGCGACGGCCTGCTGCAGACCCTGCAGGCGCAGCAGCGCCAGCCCACCCAGCAGGCGGCGCAGTGCTGGGCCGACCTGGCCACGGGCGACGCCGATTTCCAGCGGCCCCGGCAGCTGCTGCAGGCCGTCGCCGACCTGACCCTCGAGGAGCTGCAGCGGTTCTACCAGGCCCAGCTGCTGCCCTCTCCCTGGGTCTGGCTGCATACCTGACCCCGGAGGGGGCTCGGCGCTGTTGTTGGCGGAGGCGCGGCCAGCGTCGGCATAGGCGTGGAAATTCGCCTGGGTCGAATGTTATCGAGCGGATTTGACCGTGGTCAACTGCTGGAAAATAGCGAGCTGTTTGCCCAGTGAAAGGATGAGAAGTTGCGACAAAGGGAGGTCGGTTCTACTTCCAAGGTTCTATACATGCATTTGTTTTACCTCTCTAGCCTTGGCAAGGCAACGCCATCGGTTGCAACAACAACGAGCCAAGTGATCAGGAGGTTTTCATGCAATGGGTCGATCCGGAATTCTGTGATCTGCGTCTGGGCTTCGAGGTCACCGCCTATGTCTATGTGCGCTGACGATATCCACTGAATGAGCCGCCGGGAATGGCCCCTGGCCATTCCCGGCTGGTTCTCATGCATATCACCGAGGAGCAGGGCATGACAACGCACCACCGGGTCCGCTTGAGCGACAGCTACGTCATCAGTCCTACCTTTCTCTTTCGCTGGGAAGCGTCCCAGGACGCCCATGTGCTCCTCTACCCCGAGGGCATCGTCAAGCTGAATGATACGGGCGGCACCATCCTGAAGCACTGCAATGGCGAGTCCACCGTCGCCGAGCTCATCGACGAACTCAATGCACTCTACCGTGCCGATCGCGATGCCATCGCCGAAGGCGTCATCAAGTTCCTGGAGGTATCCCATGCCAAAGGCTGGATCCGCGTTGCGTCTTGATGGTGATGGCAAGCCTATCTGGGTGCTGCTCGAGCTCACCTACCAATGCCCTCTGCAGTGTGTGTTCTGCAGCAACCCGGTGGATTTCGACCGTTATCGCGAGAATGAACTGAGCACCGAGGAGTGGAAAAGGGTGATACGCGACGCCCGCCAGA
Organism: Halomonas heilongjiangensis; assembly: GCF_002879645.1. GTDB lineage: Bacteria > Pseudomonadota > Gammaproteobacteria > Pseudomonadales > Halomonadaceae > Halomonas > Halomonas heilongjiangensis. Next base: position 8,314 of record NZ_PNRE01000059.1, read on the forward strand.
TGGGGGCCATGCAGATCGGCTTCTCCGGCGGCGAACCCACCCTGCGCAAGGACCTCGAGGAGCTGGTCGGCGAAGCCAATGACCTGGGGTATTACACCAACCTGATCACCTCGGGGATCGGACTCACCGCAAGGAGACTGGCGGCGCTCAAGGAGGCAGGGCTCAAGCACATCCAGCTGGGCTTCCAGTCCAGCGACCGCGCCACGGCGAACATGCTGGCGGGGGTGGAGAGTTTCGACAGGAAGCTGGCGATCGCCAAGGAGATCAAGGCACACGGTTTTCCCATGGTGTTGAACGTCCCCATCTCTCGCCACAATATCGCCCAGGTACCGGACATCATCGAGCTGGCCAGCGAACTGGGCGTGGAGTACCTGGAGCTGGCCAACGTGCAGTACTACAACTGGGCGCTGCTCAACCGGGATCGGCTGCTGCCCACTCGAGAGGAGCTGGAGTGGGCGGAAGCGGAAGTGAACAAGGCCCGTGCGCGCCTGGGCGACTCGCTGACCATCTTCTTCGTCATTCCCGACTATTACGAAGGTCGCCCCAAGGCGTGCATGAACGGCTGGGGCTCCATTCACCTGACCATCGCGCCGGATGGCGCGGCCCTGCCCTGTTCCCAGGCCCGTACCATCGACACCCTTGAGTTCCCCAATGTCAGGGAACACAGCCTCGAGTGGCTGTGGCGGGAGTCTCCCACTTTCCAGAAATTCCGCGGCAACGAGTGGATGAAGGAGCCCTGCCGAAGCTGTGACGAGAGGGAGCAGGACTTCGGCGGCTGCCGCTGTCAGGCCCTGTTGTTGACGGGAGACGCCGCCAATGCGGACCCCGCCTGCAGCAAGTCGCCCCACCACCATCTCATCCAGCAGGCCATCGTTCAGTCGGAGATCCCGAAAAAGCATGAGGACTCATTGATCGCCCGCCAGGGCGGCCATCACCCGGGGAGAAACGTGACATGAAACTGCCGCACGACTCCCTCGGGGGGACCCTGACCGCCGGGATGGCCCTGACCGCCGTGCTCTATCTGATCGTCCGGACACTGATCTAGGGGCCTGCATGCCATGACCCTCGCACTGCTCGACTTCGTGTTCCGCTGGGCGCATCTCCTCTTCGCGCTCGTCTGGATCGGTCACAACTACGCCAATGTGGTGAAGCACCCCACCTTCACGCCGCTCAACGGCGAGGCGAGCGAAGAGGCGCGCACCGCCGCGCTGGAAGCGCGGATGCAGCGCGAGCATGGCACCTTTCGCTACGCCTCCCTCGTGGTCTGGGGGTCCGGCATGGGCATGCTCTGGTATCGGGGCTGGCTGGGCGACGCCCTGCTGCTCGAGGGGCCCCATGCGGTCATCGGCATGGGGGCCTGGATCGGCACCCTGATGCTGCTCAACCTGTGGCTGGTGCTCTGGCCCCACCAGCAGAAGGTGCTGGGCTTCGTGCCGGCGCCGATGGAGGAGCGGGTGCGCTGTTCACGAATCACCTTCCTTTCGTCACGCACCAATACGATCCTGTCGATTCCGTTACTGTTCTTCATGGCGGCCAGCGGGCATGGCTTGCATCTCTTCTGAGCGCCGGCGCGCGGGAGGCAAGCGAATGATCTCCTCACCCGTTTACAACTTCGCCGCAGGCCCCGGCATCATGCCCCGTGAGGTCCTGCAGCAGGCCCGGGAGGAGCTGCTGGACTGGCGGCAAAGCGGCATGTCGGTCATGGAGATGCCCTTCACCGGCGAGGCGTTCCAGGCCATCATGCAGCAGGCGCAGCGGGACCTGCGCGAGCTGCTCGGCGTGCCTGCCGGCTACCGCATCCTGTTCCTGCAGGGTGGCGCCTCGGCGCAATTCTCACTGCTGCCGATGAACCTGCTGCCGCCCGGGGCCACGGCGGACTATGTCGACACGGGGCACTGGTCGCGCAAGGCGATCGCGGAGGGCAGCCGCTACGCGCGGATCAACGTCGCCGCCAGCGGGGCGACCCACGACTATCGCCGGATTCCCGCTCAGGCCGCCTGGCGGCCGAACCCCGGGGCGGGCTATTGCCATATCACCAGCAACGAAACGGCCGATGGCCTGGCGTACCACTGGCTGCCGGATACCGGCAGGGTGCCGCTGGTCGCCGACATGACGTCCGACTTCCTGTCGCGTCCCATCGCCGTCGAGCGCTTCGGGGTCATCTATGCCGGCGCGCAGAAGAACATCGGCCCCGCCGGGCTGACCATCGTCATCATCCGTGACGACCTGATTCGGCCGGCGCGGCCGGAAACCCCCTCCGCCTTCAGCTACCGGGTTCAGGCCGAAAGCGGGGGGCGGTTCAACACGCCATTGACCTATGCGGTCTACATCGCCGGCCTGGTGTTTCGCTGGCTGAAGCGCCAGGGCGGACTGGGCGCCATCGCCGAGCGCAATCGGCGCAAGAGCGACAGGCTGTACGCTGCCATCGACGGCAGCGACCTGTACGCCTGCCATCAACGCGCGGCGGACAGGTCGGCCATGAACGCCTGTTTTCACCTGGCCGACGCCTCGCTGACGACCGAGTTCCTGCAGCAGGCCCGGCAGCAGGGGTTGCTGAACCTGCACGGCCATCCGGCCGTCGGGGGGCTGCGCGCCAGCCTCTACAATGCCATGCCCGACGCGGGTGTCGACGCGCTGATCGCCTTCATGCGGGCGTTCGCCGCCCGGCACGCCTGATCGCCGGGCCTGGCCGCCGCTCCCGGGGTGCCCCATGTTCCGCTACCTTATGACCGCCTTGATGCACCGCAGGCCCCCGCTTGGCCGCCGGCTCGCCCTTGTCCGGGCCAGGCTGGGCGCCCGGGCCCCGTGGCGCTGGACCGGACGGGAGACGCCTCCGGCAACCTTCGCCCCGGTGAAGGCCATGGGGCTGGCCTTTCCGAACCCGCTCGGCATCGCCGCCGGCTTCGACAAGCGCGGACGGCTGGGCCGGCACGCGGGTGCCCTGGGATTCGGCTGCATCGAAGTCGGCACGCTCACCCCGCGGGACGCGGCAGCCTATGTGGCCAGCGAACCGGCGCGCGGCGCCACCGGCACCATCCTGGGCGTCAATATCGGGATGAGTCCCGAGACAGCGCCGCCCTATGCCCAGCATGACTATCTCGTCGGCCTGCGAGCGGTGTGGGGCCAGGCCGACTATATCGCCATCAACCTGTGCAGCCCCCAGGCGGCGGAACTGCTGCACCCGACCCGGAGGGAGATACTGGAGGCGCTCCTGGTGGCCCTGAAGCGGGAGCAGCGGGCCTTGACCGCGGTGTCCGGCCGCTACGTGCCCCTGGCCGTGAAAGTCAGGCTGCCGCTCGAGGCCGGCGAGCTTCCCGAGGTCGTGGCCCGCTTGGCGGCGCTGCGCTTCGATGCGCTGATCGCGGCGCTCGATGGCGGCCCGCCGGCCACGCCGCAGCGCTATGCCGACTGGCAGGGGCCGGAACGGCAACGCCGGGCCTGCGATCGGATCGAGCGGCTCGCCGCCGCGCTCTCGGGGCGCCTGCCGATCATCGCGGTGGGGGGCATCGGCTCGGCCCAGCATGTCGCCGGGCGGCTGCGTGCCGGTGCCACCCTGGTGCAGCTCCACGACGCCCTGGTCTACGAGGGACCCCGGGTCGCCCTCGCCATTCAGCGAGCGGGAGCCCGGGGCTCCTGACCGGGAGCCTGTGCGAGGGTGCCGCTCAGGGGCGCCACCGGGCCGGATGCTCGTCCCTGAGCACGCCGTGCTCGTCCCAGTCGTCCCAGCCGCTGAAGGGAATCGGGCTGGCCTCCTCGAGGGTGGCCAGCCGCCGGGCCCAGTGCGCCTTCGCGGCCTCGAGGTGGGCGCGGAAGTCCGCTTCCGCCTGGTAGCTGAGCCCGCCGCCCTGCACGCCGTAGGTGGCCTGTGGCGCCAGCACGCTCATGCCCAGGTAGTAGAGCGAGCAGTGCATGGGCCACATCAGGGTCGCCATGTCGCCGCCGCGGCCGTGACGCGTGAAGGCCGGCGCCGGCGAGCCGGTGGTCACCGAGCAGATCGCACGCTTGCCACGAAAGCGCCCGAGGTCGTAGCGCATGCTCCCGGAGTAGACCCCGCCATAGACACAGACCCGGTCGAACCAGCCCTTGAGCATCGCCGGCAGGCCGTGCCACCAGAGGGGAAACTGCAGGATCACCAGGTCGGCACGCTCCAGCCGGGCGATCTCACGCCGCACGTCGTCGGGCAGGGTGCCGGCGTTGAAGGCGTGGCGCTGCTCGGTCAGTGGCAGGAACGTCTCCGGCTCGGCGCGCTCGGCGAAGTGTGCCGGGTGCTCGACGGGGTCGAACCCCTCGGCGTAGAGGTCCGAGACCTCGACGCTGTGGCCGCGGCGCTCGAGAGCCTCCACCGCCACGTCCTTCAGGGCACCGTTGAACGAGCGGGGCTCGGGGTGGCAGAACACGATCAGGGCATGCATGACGGGTCTCCGGTAGGAAAGCGTACGGTGTGTCCCTGCAGGCTATGCTGTACGCTGACGAACCGATATTCCCCAAGAATGACAATGAACCTTGCATGAATGAACAAGCGTTGCACTGGGACGACCTGCGCGTGGTGCTGGCGATCACCGAGGCGGGAACGCTGTCGGGGGCGGGGCGGCGACTGGGCGCCAGCCACGCCACGCTGTTCCGGCGCCTCAACGCCATCGAGCGGCGCCTGGGGGTCAGGCTGTTCGAGCGGGCACGGACGGGCTATTCGCCCACCGCGGCGGGGGAGGAACTCGCGGCGACGGCCTCGCGGGTGGAAGCCGAGGTCCTGCGTGCCGAACGGCGCCTGGTGGGGCGCGACCTGCGGCTCTCCGGCGTGATTCGGGTGACCACCACCGACACGCTGCTGATGGGGCTGCTGTCGCCGATCCTGGCCGACTTCCGGCGCGCCCATCCCGGGATCGTGCTCGAGGTGGCGGTCTCCAATGCGCTGTTCAATCTCTCCCAGCGCGACGCCGACGTGGCGGTGCGGCCCTCGTCGTCGCCGCCCGAGCACCTGGTGGGGCGGCGGGTCGGCAGCATTGACCAGGCGATCTATGCCCGGGGCGGCGGGGCAGGGGACGCCGCCGCCTGGGTCGGGCCGGATCGCCACCTGGGCTATGCGCCGCTGGAGGCCTGGATGGCCGACAACGGGGCCGACGCCCACTGCCGCTACCGCGTCGACACCCTGCTCGGCATGCTGGCCGCCGCCCGCGACGGCCTGGGTCGCGCCGTGCTGCCCTGCTACCTGGCCGACGCCGAGCCGGCCCTGACCCGCCTCGGCGAGCCGATCCCGGAACTCGCCACCGAGCTGTGGCTGCTGACTCACCCCGACCTGCGTCGGGTGGCGCGTATCCGCGCCTTCCTGGCCTTCGTCGCCGAGGCGTTGATCGGTAGCGGGAGACTGGGGATCGCGACGACCGATTGAGCCGACCCGTACTGGTCAATCCTGCTGATATGAGAAAATGCGGAGGTCATGATGACGCCCACATCCAGAACGACCGGGCAGCTACTACCGAAGGAAGCCGAGGCCGCGTTCGACATCATCGGTCGCGAACTGGGCGACACCGTCGTCGGCGTCTACCTGTTCGGTTCGGCGCTCAGGGGCGGCCTGCGCCCCAATAGCGACGTGGACGTGCTGGCGATCGTCAGCCAGCCACCCGCCGAGCAGGTGCGACGGCGTCTGGTCGAGGCGCTGATGACGGTCTCCGGCAGCCCCGCGGACGACGGCTCGCCCCGGCCGCTGGAAGTGACGCTGCTCTGCCGGCAGGGGCTGGTGCCCTGGCACTACCCGCCGAGGAGCGAGCTGGTCTATGGCGAATGGCTGCGGGAGGCGTTCGAACAGGGCCGCATTCCCCCCGCCGCAACCGACCCCGACCTGGCGGTCGTGCTGGCCACCGCCAGGCAGAGCAGCCTCGCCCTGCAAGGGCCCGAACTCGCGGAACTGATCGCGCCGATTCCGGAGATGGACCTGCGGCGCGCCATCGTCGACTCGCTGCCTGGCCTGATCGCCGGCTTGCAGGGCGATGAGCGCAACGTGCTGCTGACTTTGGCGCGGATGTGGATGACCCTCGAAACGGGGGAGATCGCTCCCAAGGACGTTGCCGCCGCCTGGGCCCTGGAGCGCCTGCCGCCGGAGCACCGGGCCGCGATGGCGCTGGCGCGGCATGCGTATCTCGACGGGGGCGGCGACGACTGGACGCAGCGCATGCCGCAGGTGGAAGCGCTGGCGGCCTTCCTGCGGCACGCCATCGAGCAGTGCGGTGACGCCCCAGGCAGGTGATGCGGCTAGGTATCGTCCAACTGCTGCAGCGCTTCCTGGGTGGCCGCGTCCGCCGGGAAGAACGACTCGACGGCGAGTTCCTCCAGGGTGATGTCGAGCGGGGTGCCGAATACCGTGGTGGTGCTCAGCAGCGACAGCACGCGGCCATCCGGCAGGGCCAGCTCCAGCGGCACGACGATGCCGGCATGAGGCGTGCGGGCGGCGGCCAGGTGGGGGCGTGACCCGACCGGTACCGGGTAGCCCTTGAGCTCCTCGGCGAGGTCGACAAGGGCCGGATCGGCGGCGCTATCGGCCTGGCGAGCCAGGCGTTCGAGAATATGGGCGCGCCATTCGCGGAAGTTGCGGATGCGCGACGCAAGCCCCCGGGGATGCAGGGTGAGCCGCAGCACGTTGACCGGCGGCTTCAGCCGCGCGGGCTCGATGCCGACGAGCAACCGCTCGAGCGGGCGGTTGGCCATCAGCAGGTGCCAGTGGCGGTCGACGGCCAGCGCCGGGTAGGGGGCATGGCTCGCCAACAGCCGCTCGATCACGCCGCGCACCGTCTCGAGCTCCGGCGCGTCGATGCCGCGATCGCCGTAGGCCGGGGCGAAGCCGGCGGCGAGCAGCAGCCGGTTGCGTTCGCGCAGGGGAACGTTCAACTGCTCCGCCAGGCGCAGCAGCATCTCCCGGCTCGGCACGGCGCGCCCGGATTCGACGAAGCTCAGATGGCGCTGGGAGATGTCGGCGTCGGCGGCGAGCGCGAGCTGGCTCAGTCGTCGCCGCTGGCGCCACATCTTCAACAGCTGCCCGGGGGTGGGGGAGGTCGTGGTCATGGGCCCAGATTAGCGCCGAGCGATATGGCTGGCTATTACCTCGCGGGTAATCGCCAGGCCGCACACGCCGGGCGAAGCTACCCGTGACAGCTCATCACACCTCATCACAGGAGCATCGCCATGACCGCCTACGCCATCGCCCGCCTGCAGGACGTCACCATGGGACCCGAGATCGTCGAGTACCTGGAAGAGATCGATGCCACCCTGGCCCCCTACGGCGGCCGCTATCTGATCCACGGCGGCACCACCCAGGTGCTGGAGGGGCGCTGGCAGGGCGATACGATCATGCTCGGCTTTCCCGACCTGGAACAGGCCCGGGCCTGGTATCGCTCCGAGGCCTACCGGCGCATCCTGCCGCTGCGCACCGCCAACGCCGTGGGCGATGTCATCCTGGTGGAGGGCGTGCCGGAAGGGCACCGGGGCATCGATATCCTGGGCTGACGAGGGCCTATCGCATCAGGCTGACCCGTCTTCCGCTGCGCTGGATGCGGCCTTCCCGCTCGAGCCGCGCGAGGGTGCGGTAGAGGGCTTCGTGGGTCAGGCCGAGCTCCGATGCCAGCTGCTTCCAACTCTGGTCGATATCGAGGACATCGCTGCCGCTCGGCAGATGCAGGCGAAGGTAGGCCAGGACCCGGTCGGCCGCGGTGTGCAGGCTGAGGATCTCGGCACGCGAGCGGGCGGCCTGCACCTGGCCGGCGAGGTGGCGGGTGAAGCGCAAGGCGTGCTCGGGCCTGGTGCCGAGGGCGGCGAGAATCGCGCCTTTCGGATAGGCCCGCACCCGGGTCGCCGTCTCGGCGACGGCATCGCAGTGATAGCGTTCGGCGAACAGTGACGGCTCGGCAAAGGCCTCCCCCGCGGCGGCGCGATGAAGGGTCACCTCGGCACCGGCACTGCCCGGCCGCACCAGGCGCAAGCGTCCGGCGACGATGACGTAAAGCGCCGTGACCCGGTCACCGGCGCGAAAGAGGGTCTCGCCGGCCTCCAGCGTCCGGCTGGTGCCGGGGCGTGCCACGAGCGCCTCGAGAATCTCGGCGATGGTCGTCATGGAGTGTCCGTATGATCGCAATCATATGAAGTGGGGCGCCGCGAGGTCAGTCTAAGCTTTGTCTGAAAAATCGGCGAGCGATGATCAGACAAGGCAAAAATCGACGAAAGGACGGAGTTTACGAGCTGTAAATGAGGTCTTTGAGCCGATTTTTAACGCCGTATGGACGAGCGCAGGCAGTTTTCAGACAAAGCGTAGTCGTAACGGCAATCCAAGGGGACCCCAGTATGAAGATCGCAGTTGCAACACTCCTGTTCCTGTCGTTGACGATGCAGGCAAGCGCCGAGGCGCCGAGCCACGCCCCCGGGGAGCATTCGCCCTACGCGGGCAGGCAGCGGCAGGAGCTCGGGGCGCTGACGGACGCACAGCTCGACGACTTGCGCGTCGGGCGGGGCATGTCGTTTGCCTTGCCGGCGGAACTCAACGGCTATCCCGGCCCCAGCCATGTCCTGGAGCTGGCCGAGGGACTGGAGCTGACCCCGGCGCAGCGACGCCGGACCGAGGCGCTGTTCGCGGAGATGCAGGCCGAGGCCGTGAGGCTGGGCGAGCGCCTCATCGACAGCGAGCGTGCGCTCGAGGCGCTGTTTGCCGATGGCCGGGCGGAGCCGCAATCCGTCATGCGGGCGACCACCGAAGCCGCTCGCCTCCGGGGAGAACTACGCGCCACACACCTGACCTACCACCTCGAGATGAAGCAGGTACTCACCGCAGCGCAGGTCGCGCGCTACAGCCACCTCCGTGGTTATGGCCGGGACCATGACTCGCGGAGCGGTTTCACGAAATAATTAGTCAGTCAATAACGGCGCATGGAGCCCGTCGCGTTAGGGGGGCGAACATCGCTTGTCGAGGGAATGAGACATGAAAAGGCGTTTCGCCACCTTGTTGGGATCGTTGGCCATCGTCCTGGCGGGCTGTGCCGGCATGGAGAGTCCGATGACGCATGATGAGCCACTGGAGAACACCTACTGGAAGCTGACCCGAGTCGGCGATGTCGCGGCCGAGGCGGTGGACAACCAGCGCGAGGCGCATTTCGTGCTGCACGCCGAGGAGAGCCGCGTGGCGGGCTCCACCGGTTGCAATCGCCTGGCGGGCAGCTACCGGTTGGAGAACGACTCCCTCCGTTTCGGCCCCTTGGCCACCACGCGCATGGCCTGCCCGGAGGGAGCCGAGACCGAGCAGGCCTTCCTCACGGCGTTGGAAGCGGCAGCGAGCTGGCAGGTCGAAGGCCAGGCGCTGACCCTCAAGGACGAGGCCGGTGCCGCCGTGGCGCACTTCGAGGCGGTGCATCTCTACTGAGCGGCGCTGGCCTCGCCGCTATCGAACTGCTCGGCCGTGATCCCAGCCCGGCTCGACGATCGAGCGCACGAAATCCCCCTTGGCACGGGTGTAGGCCTCGCGATCTTCCCGGTGGCAGGAGGCCAGCTCGCGCTTGAGGGCGGCGTAGCGTACGGCCAGCGCCGCATCGCTGCGCAGGGTGTCGCGAAAGGCCAGCCGCTTGCGCCACAGGTCGCCGTCGTAGACCACCACGTGCAGGTGGTGGGTGCGCTGGCCGTGGGCGTGGCGCATGAACCAGCGGCGGTCGCTCAGAGTGGCGTTGAACTCGACCGAGGTCACGTAGCCGAAACCGAGCAGTGGCTCGAACAGGGCGTCGGCGACGGCCATGGAGGCAACGCCGGCCATGACGTCGATGATGGGCTTGGCCGGCATGCCGGGAATGGCGGTACTGCCGATGTGTTGCACGTCGAGTAGCTCGGCGGGGAAGCGCCGCAGCAGGCGGCCGCACTCGGCGTCGAAACGTGTCGGCCAGGCGGGATCGTAGTCTACCAGGCGCACCGGCTCATCAATGGCCTGCTGCAGCGACTGGGCTTCGTTCATCGGGGCTCCTGGAAGCTGGGGCGTTCGAGATCTCATCCGCGCTGGCTTCGCGCTGCTGGCGCAGGGTGCCGGGCGGGTAGCCATGGATGCGCTTGAAGGCGCGGCTGAAGGCGGCCGCGCTGCCGTAGCCCAGGCGATAGGCCACGCTCTCGATCGGCTGTCTTTCCCTGCCGATCCACTGGACGGCCAGGCGCATGCGCAGCTCGGTCATGTAGCGGTGCGGCGTCATCCCCGTTACCGCCAGGAAGCGTTCGGCGAATACCGAGCGTGAGCTGCCCATTTCCGCGGCGAGTTCGGCCACCGTCCAGTGCCGTCCCGGGTCACGATGCAGCGCGGCGATGACGCGGCCCAGGCGCGGGTCGCGCAGGGCCTCGATCCAGCCCGTCGCATCGCCGCAGCCGCACTCCACCCAGCCGCGCACGATGAAGGCGGACACCACGTCGGCGAGCCGCGCCAGGATGGCGGCGAAGCCCGCGCGTTCCGTTCGCGCCTCGCGTTCCATCGCCTCCAGCATGGGCAGGATCTCGGGGTGCCGCTCCAGCAGGGTGCCGACGTACAGCACCTCGGGCATCAGCGCGACCAGGGCGTGCATGCTGCCCAGGTCGAACTCCATGCAGCCGCTGAAGGTCAGGGCGCCGTCGAGGATGCAACCCTGCGGGCAGGCACGGATCGCGCTGACCGCCTCGCACAGCTTGGCGCTTTCGAAGGCGGTGATGTCCTGTGCCGGCTGGTCGGGCGCGGAGAGCAGGGCGTGGGAGCCGCCGCGCGGCAGCAGCAGGGCATCGCCCGTCGAGAGGGTGTGAATGCTGCCGCTTGGGCTGCGCAGGTAGACGGGGCCGCGTGCCACGAAGTGGAACTGGGCCCAGCCCTCCACCTTGCCGAACTCGACCCCCAGGGGCGGCGAGAGCTGGATGCGGCGATAGGCGATACCGCGCAGCCGCATGCCGAGCAGTAGCTCGCTGACCAGGTCGCTGGCCAGTTCCGGCTTTGGCATCTCACACTCCTCATGTTCGTCATATCGCTTCGCTTATATCCGATTCGGACGAATGATCAAGCATTCAAGAGCATTTAATATAGAACGTCCGAGATGGCCCCTCTAGTCTTCTCGTTCCTGACGAACGCTTCTCTAGGAAAGGAGAACGAGCATGAACGAGTTGGCACAGCGGGCCAGGCCCGCTTGGGGGGCAGTCGTTTCGATGGCCCTCGGGGTGTTCGGGCTGGTAACGGCGGAATTCCTGCCCGCCAGCCTGCTCACGCCCATGGCGGCGGACCTGGGCGTGACCGAGGGCATGGCGGGCCAGGCGGTAACGGTCACCGCCGCGGTCGCGCTGCTGACCAGCCTGCTGATTTCCACCGTCACCCGGCGTATCGACCGGCGCCATGTCCTGCTGGGCTTCTCGATGCTGCTGGTGGCCTCGAACCTGCTGGTGGCTTTTGCCCCCAACCTGACGATCCTGCTCCTCGGGCGCGTGCTGCTGGGGCTGGCCCTGGGCGGGTTCTGGACCATGTCGATCGCCACCATGATGCGCCTGGTGCCCGAGGACCTGGTGCCGCGGGGGCTTTCGATCATGTTCAGCGGGGTTTCCGCGGCGACCATCGCCGCGGCACCACTGGGCAGCTACTTCGGCGATCTACTCGGTTGGCGCGACGTGTTCCGCATGGCAGCGCTGCTGGGGCTACTGGCGCTGGTGGTGCAGTTCATGACCCTACCGCGCCTGGCGCCGACTGGCCAGACGCGCCTGCGCACCCTGTTCGACGTGCTGATGCGGCCGCGAATCGGCCTGGGCATGCTGGCCGCGGCCCTGGTCTTCACCGGCCACTTCGCCTTCTTCACCTATATTCGCCCGTTCCTCGAGACCGTGACCGGTGTCGGCGTGACCGGTGTGGCCACCATCCTGCTGGGCTTCGGTGTGGCCAACTTCGTGGGTAACTACCTGGGCGGCTGGATGGTCGAACGCAGCCTGCGCCTGACCATGATCGCGATGCCGCTGATGATGGGTACGCTCGGGGTGGCGCTGGTAGTGCTGGAAAGCACACCGGCCACCGATGCCGCGCTGGTGGCGATGTGGGGGCTGGCCTTCGGCGCCATTCCCGTCGCCTGGTCGACCTGGCTCACCCGTACGGTGCCCGACGAGGCCGAAAGTGCCAGCGGCCTACTGGTGGCGGCCATCAACCTGGCGATCGCTACCGGTGCCGCCGTGGGCGGCCTCATCTTCGACCTGGGCGGCGCCCTCAACGTGTTCGCCGTCAGCGGCGCCGTGCTGCTGCTGGCCGCGCTGATGATCCTGATGGGCATCCGCACGCGGCCACTGGCCACGGCGTGAATCGCGCAGGCCCGCCGGCGCGGGCCTGCCTGCTTGCCATCACCGATCACCGTTAGCGCAGTGACATGTGAATGGGCTTACACGGCCAGGCGCACGGCTTCCTCGGCATGGATGGCGGTGGTGTCGTAGAGCGGCACCGGGGTATGGGCTTGCTGCACCAGTAGCGCGATCTCCGTGCAACCCAGGATCACCGCCTCGGCGCCGCGGGCGTGCAGCGACGCGATGATCTCGAGGTAGTGCTGCCGCGATGCGTCGCGGACCTGGCCGAGACACAGCTCGGAGTAGATCACCCGGTGCACGAGGGCCTGTTCCTGCGCGTTGGGCACGATGACGTCGATGCCGTAGCCGGCGGCGATTCTGCCCTTGTAGAAGTCCTGCTCCATGGTGAAGCGGGTGCCGAGCAGGCCGACGCGACGAATGCCGTCGCCGGCCAGGCGCTGTGCCGTGGCGTCGGCAATATGCAGCAGGGGAATGGAGATCGCCGCCTCGATCTCGGGCGCGACCTTGTGCATGGTGTTGGTGCAGATCAACAGGAAGTCGGCGCCACCGGCTTCCACGCTGCGAGCGGCTCGGCTCAGGATCTCGGCGGTGGCGTCCCAGTCGCCGGCGTGCTGCAGCCGTTCGATCTCGGCGAAATCCACGCTGTACAGGCAGAGCTTCGCCGAGTGCAGCCCGCCCAGGGCGGCTTTCACGCCTTCGTTGAGTGCGTGGTAGTAGCTGGCGGTGGACTCCCAGCTCATGCCGCCGAGCAGGCCAATGGTCTTCATGGCGATTCCGTGCTCCTCATCATTCCTCGATTTCCCAGACAGGGTTCCAGGCCACTTCCCACAGATGGCCGTCGGGGTCCTGGAAGTAACCGGCATAGCCGCCCCAGAAGGTCTCGTGGGCGGGCTTGGTGATCGTGGCGCCGGCGCTTGTCGCCTGCTCCATGACGCCATCGACCTCTTCCCGGGAGGCGACATTGTGTGCCAGGGTGAACTCGGTCGCGCTCGGTGCACCCATCGTCAGGTTCGCGTCATTGGCGATACAGCGACGCGGCCAGAGCCCGAGCTTCAGCCCGCCCTGCAGTTCGAAGAACGCCACGGCACCGTCGCCTTCCTCGAACTCCTCGCCGACGATGCCGGGCGTTTCCAGACCGAGGCCATCGCGATAGAAGCGCAGCGCGCGCTCCAGGTCGTCGACGCCCAACGTGATCAGCGTGATACGCGGTTGCATGCGGTGCTACCCCCGTTCGTGGCAAATCATCCCCGGGCAAACCCCGGTGAGGTGGCATTCAGGGTAGATCAAGTTGTCGCCGCGGGCAGTGCTCGGGGCGTGCGTTCACGACCCGTACTCGTCGTGGCGACGGTTCCACGCATACGGCGGCGTCTGGGGCCAGCCCGCGGGCGAGTCCTCCCAGGTCTCCTGGCGACCGTAGGGGGTCAGGTCCAGGTAGGTCCAGTGGCTGCCCAGGTATTCGACGCCGCGTTTGCCGGTGAAGTAGGTGCGGAAGATCCGTTCGCCGTCGCGCAGGAAGACGCTGACCCCGTGTCGTTCGCCGCGGTCGGTGTCCGGGGCGCAGCAGTCCTGGCTCGTCACGCCCATGTCGAGGTTGAAGTCGCTGCCCAGGGAGGAGACCCAGGGCAAATGCCGCCAGCCCATGCGCGCCCGGTAGCGCTCGAGCTGTTCCAGGGGGGCGCGCGAGACCAGCACCAGCGAGGTGTCGCGGGCGTGCAGGTGGGCGGGATGGCTCATGGCGTCGACGACCCAGGAGCAGCCGTCGCAGCCGGCCTCCCAGTCGGGGCCGAACATGAAGTGATAAACAATCAGCTGGCGACGCCCTTCGAACAGGTCGAGGAGACTCGCGGTGCCCGCCGGCCCCTCGAAGGTGTACGCCTTCGTCACCTCGACCATCGGCAGCCGGCGGCGCTCGGCGTTCAACCGGTCGCGTTCGCGGGTCAGCGCCTTTTCCCTGGCGATCTGTTGCTCTAATGCGGCCTGCCACTCGTCCATCGAGACGATGGGGGGCAGGGGCGTGCGGGAATCGTTCACTGCTGGTTCCTCCCGTGACGTGGCAGTCGTCGATCAATCCTTCGATTCACACCACTGTCTCAGCATGTCCAGGGTGACCCCCCAGGCATAGTTGCAGAAGCCCAGAAACTCGCTGTCTTCATTCCAGCCGGCGTGCCGGAAGTTCAGCACCGTCATTGGCTGGCCCGCGTTGTCCATGCCCAGCCAGTGGCCGGGGCTGGGTAGGGTGGCGAGTTCGAAGACGATGCGGGTGCCCGTCCAGGCGGAGGCGGGACTGGACGCCGGGTGAGTGCTGATGATCTCCCACTCGATCCGCCGGTGGGGCGTGCGCTCCAGGACCTTCATCTGCACGTCGCCATGGGCCGGCCCCGGGCTGTGGGACAACACCAGGCCCTCATCCGTCTCGCTGGTGGTGTGAGGCGCCCACCACTGGCCGAGACCTTCCGCGCTGGACAGTGCCGCGTACACCTTCTCCACCGGTGCATCTATCCATACCTGATGATGAAGCGTCGCCATGGTGTGCCTCCGTTCAGGTCAGGTTGAGCTGCCACGATACGCCGAAGCGGTCGTTGAGCCAGGTGAAGCGGGTGCTGAACCCGTAGTCGTCGGGCGGCACCAGCACCTTGGCCTCCTCGGCGGTCCCACTCTCGGCGGTCTCATCGAACATCAGGTGCGTCGTGACGTGATGTGCCATCGGTACTCCTCCTCCATGCGTTCGAACAACGGCCAGAAGGGCGGCGGCGTGCGGCCCTCCAGCACCTCGACCAGAATGGCGAGATGGGTATGCCAGCCGCCGGCCACGTCGACCAGGGTATCGACATCGCCCAGCCGGCGATGGGTCAGCACCAGCCGCACCCGGTTGCCTTCCTCGCTGAGCTCGAAGGTCACCTCGGACGGGCCCTCGCGACCGCCACCCCAGGTCATCACCAGCACATGGGGCGGCTCGAAGCGGCGAATCTCGTGCTGGGTGGTACAGCCACCCTCGAAGTGACGGAGGCGATCCGGTGCGGGTGCCCGTTGCGGTGAGAGGCCGGCGTGGTCGAAATGCAGGGCGAAGGCGCTGCCCAGCCGAGGCGCCATGCTGCCGGTGGCGAGCCACCGGGCGCGCTTGTCGGATTCGGTTAGATAGGCCCAGACCCGCTCGATGGGGCCGGGCAGCAGGCGCTCGAAGCGGATGCTGTCCGGCGCGAACAGCTGGCCGTGCTGCGACTGGCTGGCCAGGCCCCGGGCCATGCCTTCCAGCATCATGCCCCAGCCCTGCCGGGTGAGATCGGCATACTCGGCGAAGTCGGCTTCCATGCGATGGGTGATGGTGAGACGGGATCCCGTTTCCACGGGGGCGATATCGATCGTCACCAGATCCTCGCCATCCACGCCGTCGACGCACCAACTGAAGACCAGTCGCCTGGGCCGCTCGAGCTCGACATAGGTGCCCCAGTGCCGGGCGAGTTCGTCGCCGCGCTGTTGGTCGAGACGGAAGGTGCCACCCACGCGCGGGTCGATCTCGACGCGCACCATCTCGCCGAGCCCGGGGGCGAACCAGTGCCTGACCATCGCCGGGTCGAGCCAGGCGTCGAAGAGCCGCTCGGGGGACGCGGCGAAATCCCGGCTGATGCTGACCGAGATATGGTTATCGTCCGTCATGATGATCTCCTTCGCTGCCATCCTCGGCGTTCAGGGCCTCCTCCAGCGCATCGAGGCGCTGGCCCCAGAAGCGCTCGTAGAAGTGCAGCCATTCGTCGGCCGCGGCGAGCGGGTCCGGATTGAGTCGGCAGAGGTGGGCCCGACCCTCCACGCGGCGGCGGATCAATCCCGCCTGTTCCAGCACGCGCACATGCTTGGAGGCGGCCGCGAGCGACATCGAGAAGGGCGAGGCCAGCTCGCCGATCCTGCGCTCGCCCGAGGCGAGGCGCTTGAGCATTGCCCGTCGGGTCGGGTCGGCCAAGGCATGGAAGACCCGATCCAGGACGATCGTCTGTTGTTCAACCATATGGTTTAGATAGATCGCCGGCGAAGGTTTGTCAACCGTCTGGTTGAGCATTGGGTGGTCATCTACGCGTGGAAGGGGGTGTCAGGCCTGGAGGCCTAGGCGGCGTCGAGCTGTTGGGCCCGCAACCAGGCGATCTCCTCGGCCCAGATCGCCGGCTCGATGGTCTCCAGCACCATGGGGATGTCGTCGATGCGCGGGTCGCGCATGAGGGTGGTGAAGGCGTCCAGCCCGATGTTGCCCTGGCCCAGGCTGTGGTGGCGGTCGACGCGGCTGGCGAATTCGCTCTTGGCATCGTTGAGGTGCATGCCGCGTAGATACTCGAAGCCGACCACGGCATCGAATTCGTCCAGCGTCGCGGTACAGGCCTCCGGCGTGCGCAGGTCGTAGCCGGCGGCGAAGGCGTGGCAGGTGTCGATGCACACCCCGACCCGCGACCTGTCGTCGACCTGGTCGATGATCTCGGCGAGGTGCTCGAAGCGCCAGCCCAGGTTGGTGCCCTGGCCGGCGGTGTTCTCGATCACCGCCGTGACGCCCCGGGTCTCGGAGAGCACATGGTTGATCGAGTCGGCGATGCGGGTCAGGCACTCGCTTTCGCTGATCTTCTTCAGGTGGCTGCCGGGGTGGAAGTTGAGCAGGGTGAGCCCGAGCTGTTCGCAGCGCTGGAATTCGTCGAGAAAGGCCGCGCGGGACTTCTCGAGCCCGGCGGCATCCGGGTGGCCGAGGTTGATCAGGTAGCTGTCGTGGGGAAGGATCTGCCCCGGGCCGAAGCCGTGCTCGCGGCAGGCCGCGTGGAAGGCGTCGATGGCCTCGTCGGTCAGCGGCTTGGCGTGCCACTGGCGCTGGTTCTTGGTGAACAGCGCAAAGGCGTCGGCGCCGATCTCCACGGCGCGCAGCACGGCCTGATCGGGGCCTCCGGCGGCACTGACGTGGGCTCCGAGATATTTCATGCGGCGTTTCCTTCCATCACGGCTCAAGGGTGGGCTTACGATAGCACCGTGGCGGGGCGCCATCAGCCCGTCCGGCGATGTCGATCGACCTCCTCGTGGGATGTGGCCTCGTGGCCCGCTATGCTGGAGTGGCTAGATGGTGTCTCCTGGTTCATAAGCACAGTGCAAGTAAGTGCCGACCGGGGCGGCCAAGAGAACCCCCAAAAGCATGACAACTCCTCGTGCCTTCGCGGTATCGCGACAAGTGAGGGCTCGCTCCCGCGGTGATGAAGTGTAACCAGAGGCAGACATGATGGTAGTCGACGAAAAGCCATACGGAAAAAACATCTGGGTGGGAATGCTGTTGATGGCGGCGCTGATTACCCTGGCCACGAGCGAGGCCTGGGCCAATGCGGAGCCATATGTGGCCACGCCCGACGGCGATGGTGTGCAACGTATCCGCCTCGTCGGTGGCAGTTATTTCTTCGAGCCCGAGCATATTCAGGTCAAGGTGGGCGTCCCGGTGGAACTGGTGGTGAGCCGGGAGCGCGGCCTTGCGCCGCATGACCTGGTGATCCAGTCGGAGGCGTTGGGGCTCGATATCGAAGAGGAACTGGAGCGTGAGGAGAAGGTCATCCGCTTTACCCCCCAGGTACCGGGTCGGGTGGTCTTCCATTGCGGGAAAAAGCTGCCGTTCCTGCCCAGCCACCGCAACAGAGGAATGTCCGGTGTGCTGGAGGTGGTGGAGTGAGCCGATTGCCGGCGGCTGTGCTTCCGGGCCTCCCGGAGGATCGAGCGGGGGCGCACCTCCAGTTTCAGGGTAGGCCCCGGAAGCACAACCTGCCGAGAGATCACATCTCGCTCATATGGATGAACAGCTTCTCCCGGGGCCAGCGCACCTTCTCGAGGCCGGCGTGCCGGTCGGCTTCGCCGTCACGATAGCCCAGCGCCATCAGCACGACGCTGCGCAGGTTCTGCTCCCTGAGCCCGAGCAGGTCATCCAGTCCTGCCGGGTCGAAGCCCTCCATGGGCGAGGCGTCCACGCGCTCCGCGGCCGCCGCGGCCAGCGCCGTTCCCAGGGCCAGGTAGGCCTGCTTGGCCGCCCACTGGAATTTCTCGTGGGCCGATGCGAAGCCGCCGACGGCCCCCTTGATGGTGCTCCCGTATGCCGCCAGGTCGTCCGGATGCTGGCCGCGTGTCTCGGCGGTGAGCCGGATCAGATCGTCGACGTGGGCCTCCTCGACGGGATCCCAGGCGGCGAACACCAGCAGGTGCGAGGACTGGGTGATTTGCGGCTGGTCGAAGGCCACCGGGCTGATCCGCTCGCGCAGCGCCCGGTCCTCTATCACCAGCACGGAGTAGGGCTGCAGGCCGTAGGAGGAGGGCGCCAGGCGCACCGCCTCCAGGATCCGGTCGACCTGCATCCGGGGCACTCGCTGGCCGTTCATGCGTTTGGTGGCGTAGCGCCAGTTGAGGGCTTCGATGAGACTCATGATGACTCCTTGTCGGGGAAACGTGACGCCATCAGGTGGTCCTGGCGCCACTCGGGACGGACGCGGCGCGGGCGCCGCGATGGAAGAGCACGGTGCCGAACGCCACCAGCAGCGCGGCCAGGCCCAGGTTGGGGGGCGGGGCCTCGCCGAGTGCCAGCACCGCGATCAGCGTGCCGACCAGCGCCGCCACCGTGCCGATCTGGCTCAGGTAGACGGGGCCGGCGAGTTTCTGCAGCACGAAGTAGAAGAGGTAGAGCACCGAGAACACGGCGACTTCCACCAGCAGCAGCTGCAGAGCGGCCCCGGTGGTGAACAGCGCCAGGGACTGGCCGGGCTCGAGCAGCAGCACGAAGGGCAGCAGCGTCACGGCGCCGCCGAACATCATCAGCGCCGCCAGGAACACCGGCGCGGTGCCGACGGGCCAGCGCAGCGTGCGGTAGATGTTGCCGAATGCGATCACCAGCGGCATGGCCAGCACCAGTAGGACCCACCCCTGGGCACCGCCTGCGCCGCCGGCCTTGGCCGCGGCCAGCACCAGCCCGCCCGAGAGCCCCAGCAGCACGCCCAGCAGCCGCAGGGCACGCAGGCGCTCCAGGCTCAGCCAGACGGCCAGCAGCCAGGTGACGAGGATCGGGAAGGCGAAGCTGAGCGAGATGAAGCCCGCGCCGACATGGCGTACCGCGAGGAAGGCCAGCGCATTGGGCACGGCGAACAGCGCCCCGGCCACGGCGGCGTACTCCAGGGTACGGCGGTTGAGCGCCATGGACCGACGTTGCAGCGCCCCGATGGTGCCCAGCACGATCCCGGCCCCGGCCATGGCCGTCATCAGGAAGGTCAGCCGCGGCGCCCCGGCGCCGTCCGCCAACTTGGCCACCACCAGTGACAGCGCCAGGAAGGTGCCGACCAGCAGCAGGCAGCCCAGGGCGTAGAGCCCGGCCCGATCCGTATCCTTGCGCGACAGCGTTGCGTTCGACATCATCCATCCTCCCGTTGCTCGGCGGAAAGTATCTTCTCGCCAAGCATCTTATCATCAAGATAAAAATATCTTAGCATCGAGATAAATGGTTGGCAATGAACAGAGTGAAATCGGCGATCGCCCAGTGGCAACGCGAGTTGCCCAGCCTCGACCTGCTCCCGATGGAGGTGGTCGGCTACCTGAAGACCAGCCAGTTGATCACCCGGAACCAGTTGGAGGCCTTCTTCAAGGCCCATGGCCTGCAACTGGGTGAGTTCGACGTGCTGGCCACCCTGCGCCGCGCCGGTGCGCCCTATGCGCTGACGCCGACCCAATTGTTCGGCACCCTGATGGTCTCGTCCGGGGGCATGACCAACCGGCTGGATCGCCTGGAGCGGGCGGGGCTGATCGTGCGCACCCCCAACCCCGAGGACCGTCGCGGCACCCTGGTCTCGCTGACGGAGCAGGGGCTGGAGATGATGAACCGGCTCGTCCCGCTGCATGTCGAGAACGAGGCGCGCCTGCTCTCCGCCCTCAGTCGGGAAGAGCAGGAGACGCTGGGTCGGCTGCTCGGCAAGCTGCTCGACGGCCTGGAAGTGGAATAGCGGCCGAGCCGCGGCGGGGGTCGATCGCAATTGTCGAGGCTGTGTCATGGGGTAGGGCTCCTGGCGGGAGTTCGCCAGGAGCCTAAGTTCTCAAGGTAACGTGAGGTCAAGCAGGCGGTAAGGGCCCTGCTGGGCCTTGCGTAGCGCCCGGCACTCCTCGAGGGCCTTGAGTGCATCGACCTGCAGCGGCAGGCGCGATGCCCACAGGATGTCGTCGCGGTGATGGCCCATGTCCTCGAGGATATGGTCGTCGTGGGCGAGCAGCGGCAGGAAGCGTTGCCGGAACTGCCGCCGGCGGCGGTAGACGTGCCACCAGTGCTCGACGGCAGTGATCAGCCCGAGGGGTGGCATGGCCGGCATATAGAAGTCCGGTGCTGGCGGTGGCGCCGGCTTGTCGGCAACGACTCTCGGGCGGCGAATCGGTTCGTACTGGCTCATCTCGCACCTCCATCCAGGCGGCCGCCAGGCGGGCGGCTGCCGGTATCTGCTTGCGGGTGGGTGGAGGGTCGCGACCTCTGGGGGACAGCATGGTCCCGGTCTTTTGATCAATCAAACGAAAAGGACTACATTGACCTTTAAGAATTTCTGAAAGGTTTCGGCCATGACACAGATGTCCTTACCGACCGGTGGGGTGGCACTGCCGCTGCTGGATACCGACGTGCTGCGCACCTTCGTGACGATCGCCGAGAGCGGCAGCTTCACCCGCGCCGCTCGGCAGGTGTTCCGCACGCCGTCGGCCCTGAGCATGCAGATCAAGCGCCTGGAAGAGACCCTCGGCCAGCCGCTGTTCGTACGTGAGGCGCGCCAGGTACGGCTCACGCCGGAGGGCGAGGTGCTGCTGGGCTACGGGCGTCGGCTGCTCAAGCTCAACGAGGAGGCGGTGACCCAGTTCCTGGCGCCGTCGCTGGAGGGACGGGTGGGCATCGGGACCACCGATGACGTCGGCACGCGCATCCTGCCCGGCGTACTGGCGCGGTTCGCCCGCTCGCACCCGGCGGTCCAGGTCGACGTGGTGGTGGGCAGCAGCGCGGGGATGCTGGCGCGTCTGGATGCCGGCGAGCTCGACCTGGTGCTGGTCACTTCCGGCAACCCGGGGCAGGCAGTGCGTGGCGAGATCGTGCACAGCGAGCCGCTGGTGTGGGCTGGGCGCGAAGGCGGGATCGCCGCCCAGCGCTCGCCGCTGCCGGTGGCGTTGGCCCACCATGGCTGTGCCTGGCGGGGGATGGCCCTCGACGCCCTCGACCGTGCCGGAGTGAGCTACCGCATCGCCTACACCTGCGAACACTGCGCCGGGCAGGAGGCCGCCATGCTCGCCGACCTGGCGGTCTCCCCCTTCCCGCTGGCCCTGATCCGGCCGCCGCTGCGCCGGATCGACAAGAACCTGCTGCCGCCCCTCGGCGACTACCAGCTGGAGCTGGTGAAACGGGGCGGCGCGGGCCAGGCCAGCGAGGCCCTGGTGGGGTATGTGACCGAGGCGTTCGGCGACATGCACGGCTAAGTTGCCGTGCATGTCGCAGCGAGGCGGGCCCTCAGTGCGCCCCGCCGATGGGTAGGTCGGGGCACGTCTGCTCGGGCTCGCGGGGAATGGTCAGGCCCTGGCCGTTCTCGCCCTCGGGGGCGTTGAGGAAGGTCGCCACCACCACGGCGACCTCGTCCTCGCTGGGGTTGAAGGCGCTGTGGATGTTGTCGAAGCCCGGATCGATGAACAGCTCGCCCGCGGCATAGGGGCGTTCCACGCAGTCGTCGACATAGACGTAGACCAGCTCGCCCTGGGCGACGGTGGCAAGCACCGGCCCAGGGTGGCTGTGCCACGGGAAGGCCGCCCCCGGCTGGATGGTGATCCGGGCGGTGGCGACCCGTCCGGTCTCGGGCACCTCGAGGTCCTGCCGGTCGCGACCCTCCACGGCGAGGCCGATCCGGATGCCGACCTCGTCGGTGATCGCGCCGCGCGGGGTCAGTTCCTCCACGACGATGGGCCGCGGGTCGTCGGCCAACGCCAGGACCGGCATGGCCAGTGCCACCACGCCAACGCTCAGCGCGGCGAGGGGGAGGGCCAGGGAAGGGATGGTATGGGATTTCATCGCGGTTCTCCTGCGTCACGCCGGGTCGGCCGGCGGGATGTTGTGGTTGTGGCGGAACAGGTTGTCCGGGTCGTAGCGCGCCTTGAGGCGGGCGAGCCGCGCGTAGTTCTCGCCGTAGGTCGCCCGGACCCGGTCGTGTCCCTCCTCCATCATGAAGTTCACGTAGGCGCCGCCGGCCGAGCTGGGGTGCAGCGCCTCCCAGTAGCGCACGACCCAGTCGCGCACGCGGTCGGCATTGGCCGGGTCGGGGTCGATACCCACGATCACCGCGCTCCAGGTCGCCTCGCGGTAGTGGAAGGCCGTCTCGTCTCGGCCCACCCGGTGGGCGGCCCCGTCTATGGGGTACAGGTGCATGGTGGAGAGCGGCGTGGGCACCTCGGCGAAGCGCTCGTGGACGGCGATGGCCTCGTCGGTGATCTCGGTGAAGAAATCGCCCCGCCAGTAGGAGTGCAGCCCCGGGGGGTAGAGGGGGTCGAAGACCGATTGGAGGGCCGGGAAGGGCACCTCGTGGATGCCGTCCAGCAGCGGCGAGCCGAACTCACGCACCGGGGCGAGGGCGGCGTCGGCGTCTTCGCGGTCGCCGCTGTAGACCCAGACGATGCCGCAGACGTGGCGGCCGTGCAGGGCCTCCGGGAAGGGCGGCGCCGGCGGCACGGTGCCGACCATGAAGAAGCCGTAAAGCTCCTCCGGCGCCGATGGCAGGAAGTCGCGGTACCAGCGCAGCACCGCTCCGGTGTCGGCCAGGTCGTACAGGACCGGGCCGGCCATCACGTGGTGCACCGGATGGCAGCGGAAATGGAATGCGGTCACCACGCCGAAGTTGCCCCCGCCGCCGCGCAGTGCCCAGAACAGGTCGGGGTGTGTCTCGGCGCTGGCGGTCACGAAGCGGCCGTCGGCCAGCACCACATCGGCGGCCAGCAGGTTGTCGATCGTCAGCCCGTAGTGGCGGGTGAGGTAGCCGCTCCCGCCGCCCAGGGAGAGCCCTCCGACACCGCTCGTGGAGATGATACCGAAGGGCGTCGCGAGTCCGAAGGCGTGGGTCGCGTGGTCGACGTCGCCCAGGGTGCAGCCGCCCTCGGCGGTGACCGTGCGGGCGGCCGGGTCGACCCGCACGCCGTGCATGGCCGACAGGTCGATCACCAGGCCGCCGTCGCACAAGGCCAGGCCGCTGGCGCTGTGCCCGCCGCCGCGCACGGCCAGCCGCACGCCGTGCTCGTGCGCCGTGCGTACCGCCGTCATCACGTCGGCGACGTCGGCACAGCGCACGATGGCGCCGGGTTGGCGGTCGATCATGCCGTTCCATACGGCGCGGGCGGCGTCGTAGCCCTCCTGGCCGGGGTGGAGCAGCCTGCCGCGCAGGCCGCCCCGCAGCGCCTCGAGCGCCGCCTGTGAAAGCTCACCACTGAGTGCCATGACGGGTCCTCCTCGGGTTGGTGGATGGGTGGCCGATCAATGGCTCGAGCATACGCAGCGCGGCGTTTGCCGAGCGTTCGTGAAGCGTTCGTCGGACGCAATGGCGCACGGCGCGTGCCATCGATCGGGGGTGCCCGGTGCGTGTCAGGGACGGAGGCGGGTGAGCAGGGCGTCGGCGGCGGCGAGTTCGGCGGGGTTGCAGCCGGCCGCGCGTGGCCGCAATGGGCCCAGCAGGTGACTGGCCTCGGCGAGCCGCCCGGCCGCGACCCACCGGCGGGCGAGGTCGATGGCGGCGCGCAGCTGCAGGGCCAGGGCGTCCTGTTCGGTAGCGATGGCCAGCGCTCGTTCGAGGCGGGCCTCGGCCTCGGGGATGTCCCGGAGGGTGGCGTCGAGGCGCCAGAGTTCCGCCAGCCACCAGCGGTCGCCGTGCTGCTCCGCCCAGGCCCGGGCCTCGGCGAGGACCCGGCTCGCCTCGTCGGCGCGCTCGGTCTCGATGAGGACCTCGGCGAGCAGGGCGAGCCAGAACGGCATGCGTGTGCCCGCGTGCTGCCGTTGCAGGCGTTCGGTGCCCTGGCGGATGAGGGCCTCGCCCGCTGCGCCCCCGGCCAGCCGCCCCGCCAGGATCCGCCCCCACTCTCCGTAGTAGGCGAAGCCGTGGCGTGCACAGAGTTGCCGCACCGTGGCGGCGTGCGAGTCGGTACGCTCGCGGTCGCCGAGCAGGTGGTGGGTGATCGCCGCATAGGCGTGGGCGATCGTCTCCTCGAAGGGGTGGGCGGTCTCTTTGGCCAGGCGCAGGGCGGACTCGGCGGTGGCCGCCGCTTCCGCCGACTGCCCTACCAGCCAGTGGGCATGTGCCCGTGCGCCGCGGATCAGCACGCCGGCGCGGAAGCCGAAGAGGTTCACGTCGCCGACCTCTTCCTGCTCGAGACGGTCGAAGGTGTCCAGCGCCTCGGCGTGCCGACCGAGCCCGAACAGTGGCAGGGACAACGCCTGGAGGCGCCAGCCGGCGCGATCCAGGGCCCCGGCGGGGCGCGTCGCCAGCCGTTCGGCCAGCGCCGCGGCGTCGTGCATGCGCCCCTGGACGAACAGGTGCCAGCACAGGGCCGACTCGCCGCACGACCGCGCCAGTGTCTCGCCGAGCCGCTCGCCGAGCGCCACGCTGCGCTCGATCATCGTGCCCGCCCGGGGGACGGCGTAGCCGTGCAGGGCGACCAGCGGCGGCACCATCGCCTGGCACAGCGCCAGTTCGCGCCGGGCCCGCGTCGCGTCGTCCGGCTGGGTGGCCAGCAACTCCAGCGCCCGGTCGTAGTGGCCGACGGCGTCCTCGAGGGCGAACACCGCGGTCGCGGCCTCCGCGGCCAGGGCGTGGTAGTGGATCGCCCGCTCGGGCTGGCCGCCGCGTTCGAACTGCTCGGCGGTCTGCGCCGCTACGGCCGCGCGATCGTCGGTGTGGCAGCGTTCGAGGGCGATGGCGATGCGTCGGTGCAGCAGGCGACGGTGGGGGGGCGTGAGTCGCCGGTAAGCGGCATCGCGAAGCAGGTCGTGGGCGAAGTCGTAGGTGGTGGCCGACTGTTCGCACAGCAGTCGCCGCTGCCACAGCTCGTCGACGGCGTCCCTCAGGGTGGTGTCGTCGAGGTCGCTGGCGGCGGCGAGCAGTTCGAGGGAGAAGTCCCGCCCGAGGGCGGCGGCCAACCCGATCAATTCCTCCGCCGCGGGGCCGAGTCGGGCGAGCCGGCCGTCCAGAATCGCCTCGATCCGCGACGGCCGTGTTCCGCCCTGGCGCAGCGACTCGACGACGAACAGCGGGAAGCCGCCGGTACGGGCCTGCAGTCGGCGGGCGGCTGCGGCGTCGAGCGGCGCATCGTGCAGGGCGGCGGCGAGTCGGGCGGTCTGCCGGGCGCTCAGGGGGGCGAGCTCGAGCGTCTGCAGCGCCCCTTGTGCCTGCAGCCGCCGGCAAGCAGCGACGAGCTCGAGGTTGTCGTCGAACTCCTCGCTGCGCAGGGTGGCGACCAGCAGCAGCGGGGCGCTTGGCTCCAGGTGGAGCAGCAGCTCGAGCCAGGCGAGGGTCTCCCTGTCACACCACTGCAGGTCATCGAGCACCAGTAGTGTCGGCGTGCCGGCGGACAGCACCGCACGGGCCAGGCCTTCGAAGAACTGGCGGCGCTGCCAGGCATCGGCCAGCGGCGCCGGCCGGGCGGGCACGAGGCGCCCGACCTCGGCCCGCCACGTCGCCTCCAGCCGCTCGATACCCGGTCGCAGCGCCACGCCGCGCAGCCATTCGGCCACCGGAGCCAGTGCCAGCCGGGCCCGGGAGGAAAAGCAGCGTGCCTGGGCGACTACCTTGCCGTGGTGCTGGATGGGGTGGGCGAGCTCCGCCGCCAGGCGCGTCTTGCCCACCCCCGCCTCGCCGGCAATGACGACCAGCCGGGGTCCCTCGGCCACTCTGGCCCAGGCGGCCTCGAGGGTCGCCAGCTCGGCGCGCCGGCCGATCAGCGGCGGCGCCTGGCGCAGTGCCGGTGGCACCGCCAGCGTCGGTTCGGCGGGCGTGGACAGCGCCTCGTAGAGCGCGACGGTCGCCGAGGAGGGTTCGACCCCCAGGGTGCGCTCGAGCACCGCGGCGCAGCGCTGGCCGGTGTGCAGGGCCGCCGCTCGGTCGCCGGCGCGCGCCTGCAGCGCCATGAGCGCGCGATAGCCGGACTCCTCGAGCGGTTCGAGCTCCACCCGACGCCGTGCATGGCCCATCGCCGCCTGCAGCTGACCCGCCTCGGCGAGAGCGGCAGCCAGCCGGTCGAGCAGGTCGACACAGGTACCGCGCAGGCGCTCGCGGGCGTCGAGCACCCAGTCGTCATAGCAGGAGGGCAGCAGGTCGCCGCCGTAGGCGCGCACGGCCCGTTCGGCGGCGGCCAGGAAGGCGCTGTCGTCGTCGGCGACCCGGGCCTCATCCGCGGCGTGTCGAAAGGCGACGAGGTCGATGCGGCAGGGCGCGTCGTCACGCCAGCACAGGGTGCGGGGGCCAACGGCGAGGTAGCGCTCGGGCTCGGGCAGGGCGGCGCGCAACTGGTGCAGCTCGCGGCGCAGGTTAGTGCGGGCCTGGGCCTCGCTCGAGTCGGGCCAGAACACCCCGGCGACGTGTTGGCGGGGCTGCGGCGCTCCGGCGTGCATCACCAGGTACGCCAGCAGTCCCAGGGTGCGCAGCGACCGCAGCGCCTCGACCGACACCCCGTCGGCGATGACCTGCTGCTCACCCAGAAGCCGGATCTCCAACATGGCCCGCCTCGCATCGACGAGAGCAATCCCTGCGGCATGATTCCAAAGGCCACCGGCCCTGCGCGGCGGCAGGGGGCGACACCTTCGCCCCGTCAGTATATTCGCCCCGTCAGTATAATAGTGGGCCGGGCGCAGGGAGCCGACCTACAGGCGCCGGGCGCGCCGCGGGCGACCTCCCAGGAGAAGCCCGCCACGGCCAGCACGGCGAAGGTAGTGGGCGCGCATCCCGGTATCCCCGGCTAGGATGGGCTGGGAGATCAACCGACAGTATTCGACCGGACCCAATCATGCTTACACTCCATCACTGCGTCAGCGCGCGCTCGTTTCGCCCCCTGTGGATGTTCGAGGAGCTGGGGTTGCCCTATGAACTCGTGATGCATCCCTTTCCCCCACGCGTGCACGACGAGGCCTTCCTGGCGATCAACCCGCTCGGCACGGTGCCGGCGCTGTTCGATGGCGAGGTACAGATGACCGAGTCCGCGGCCATCTGCCAGTACCTCGCCTCGCGTCGCCCCGAGGCGAGGCTTGGGGTGAGGGCGGATGAGCCGGGCTATGCCGACTACCTCAACTTCCTGCACTTCGGCGAGGCCACCCTGACCTTTCCCCAGACCCTGGTGCTGCGCTACGGGCACTTCGAGCCGCCCGAGCGCCGCCAGCCCCAGGTCGTCGAGGATTATTCCAGGTGGTTCCTCTCCCGGCTGCGCACCCTCGAGCCGCGTCTGGCGCGCGAGCCCTTCCTCTGCGCCGGCCGCTTCACCGCCGCCGACGTCTCGGTGGGCTATGCGCTGCTGCTGGCGAGCCATATCGGCCTGGAGGAACGCTTCAAGCCCGCCGCGGCCGACTACTGGCGGCGGCTGCAGGCGCGGGAGGCCTTCCTGCGCGCTCTGGCCGCCCAGCACGAGGCGGCTCTGGCGCAGGGCGTCTCGCCGAAGCCGGCGATGGAAGCGGGAGGGGGGGGATAGGAGGCATTGAGGAATAGGCACCCGATGGCAGTCCGCCATCGAGTCGGGTGGCCTTACCGATCCCGGTGGCGAATCAGGTCGCCTGCCCAGGGCAGTGCTTCCGGGTACTCGTCACCGTCGAGGACGAACTCCTGGCCGCGCGCCGCCGCGGTCAATTCCGTGTGAGCCCCGCGTCTTCGCCACCGCTGCCGGTTCGCGTGGTAGGTCAGGGGCCTGCGGCCATTTTCCGGATAGCACCAGGCGGGCAGTCGCCAGGTAGAGGTGTTGGCGGCCTGGGGAGCGGTCAACTGCCGGTCCGGCGAGTAACGCGGGAAGACCCCGGCGCCCGGCAGTGTCTCGCCCAGCCCGTCGAATAGCCCGTCGAGGCGGAGTCGCCGGCTCGCCAGATAGACCACGTTATTGGGACCGCCTTCCCGCCGGAAGTGGGGATGATAGGCCGCCCATTCGTATCCCGGCGGCCGGGAACCGTCGATCGGCAGTACCGCCGCCACCTGCAGCCAGCCCCAGACGACATGGCAGGGGCGCGAATCGGCGGCCCAGCGCCAGGCCCCGTGGTGAGGCTCTACGCGCCGGAAGAGCCCGAAGAACAGGAACAGATCGCCCGGACCGACCCTATGGTTACGCAGGTGCCCCTGGGCCTGGCCGGCCTGTCCGAAGATCGGTCGCCAGCCGGGCGCTCGGGGCAGCATGTCGGGTCTCAGGTCGGGGTCGAGATGGGCACCGTCATCTGGTGTCACCTTGCCGCGGGTGAGCTGGCCGACCAGGTCGCCGAGCGAGGCCCCATCATGGGCGATATCCCGGTAGCGAATCGTCGATGCGGCATCCGGGATGGGCAGGGCGACCATCCGGTCATCCGGAAAGATGGGGCTGGGCACGCCGCCGGCGGAGGAGTCGAAGCCCTTGCGGCTGAGGATCAGTTTCATCCCGTCTCTCGTGCTCTCTCCTGTGGCGTCGTCATGCATCAGCGGACATGGCTGGCCGTGAGATGCTATCAGATGCCTTCGAAGACACCCATTGCATTGGCGATGACTATGGGGCCGATAGGCCATCTTGTGCTTTACCTCAAGCCGGCTTGAGGTCTTAGCCTGCGGTGCACCGGTCGCCCTTGGCGGCCATCTCACCCATCGCGGCAGGGTGCCGCCCAGCGAAGGAGTCCCAGCCATGAATGCCTCCGTGTCCCCGCTTCCGCCCCACGAGTCGGCCCTGTGGGAAACGCCGCTTCTCGATCTCGAGGCCTATCTGGCACGTATCGACTACCGCGACCCGTTGACGCCGACCCTGGAAACGCTGCGCGCCCTGCAGCGGGCGCACCTCACGGCGGTGCCCTTCGAGAACCTGGAGATCGTCACCGGTGGCGAGATCCGGCTCGATCTGGAGAGCCTGCAGGACAAGCTGGTACGGCGTCGCCGCGGCGGCTACTGCCACGAGCAGAACATCCTGTTCGCCACGGTGCTGGACCGGCTCGGCTTCGCCGTCGAGGGGCGCAGCGCGCGGATGCTGATGGGCGACGACGAGCGCAAGCTCACCGCTATCGGGCATACGATCCTCAATGTGACGGTGGAGGGGCGGCGGTGGCTGGTTGATGTCGGTGTCGGCAACGTCGGGCCGCGTGAGCCGATCCCGCTCGAGGAGGGCGTCGAGGTGCGCCATGGCCGCTGGGAGTATCGCCTCGAGCGCTCGCCGCTGGGGTATTGGCTGCTGCGCTACCGGCGCCACGACGGCTGGTTCAACCTCTACCAGTTCAGCGACGAGCCCTACTATCGTGCCGATTACGAGGAGCACAACTACCAAGTGTCCCATCACCCGGACTCGCCCTTCGTGCGGCGGATCGTGGCCCAGCGCAATGGCGCGGAGGTTCGTCACGCCCTCACCGACCTGGAGCTGAAGACCTTCCGTCCCGGCGAGGCGCCGGAACTGCACCGGATCGGTGCCGAAGCGCTGCCCGGTGTGCTGCGCGAGCTGTTCGGGCTGGCGCTCTCGCCCGAACAGGAGCGCGCGCTGCTGCGGCGTGCCGAGTCGCTCACCGGGGCATCGTCGGAAGGCGAGCAACTTGGCACCTGAGGGATGAGGGTCAGTCGGGGCGGTAGCTGCCGGCGTCCGCCGAGAAGCTGATCGACATGCGGTTCCAGGCGTTGATGGCGCAGATCGCCAGGGTCAGGTCGACCAGACCCTGCTCCGAGAAGTGCGCCCGGGTGGCGTCGAACAGGGCGTCGTCGATGCCGCGCCCGGCGATCAGTGTATTGGCTTCGGCCCAGGCCAGGGCGGCGCACTCGCGGGGAGTGAAGAAGGGCGTCTCGCGCCAGGCGCTCAGGGCGTAGAGCCGCTGTTCGCTTTCGCCGGCGCGTCGGGCATCCTTGGTGTGCATGTCGATGCAGTAGGCGCAGCCATTGATCTGCGAGACGCGCGTATAGATCAGTCCCAGCAGGCCGTCGCCCAGTTCGCCGTCTTCCGCGGCCTTGGAAACATGGCGTTGGGCGTCGACCAGGGTCTTGAGGCCGGCGGGGTTGGCAGAAAAGTAGTTCATGCGCATTGGAGGGTCTCCTGACGGTAAATGACAGGTCCCAACCTAGCCCGGGCGTCGGGCGCGGCATTGTAGATTTTCGACCTGGCGGCGTCGTGCACGCGACCGGCCTTCGCCTGCAGCAGTTCGCCCCCAGCTCCGCGCTGAGCTCCCATGTGCAGTGCTTCTGGCGCGCCAAGGGAGTTGCTGCGCCGGATGCGGTGGAGTTGCTGCACCCCGATGGCGGCATGGGGCTGCTGTTCAACTTCGGCGGTGCCTTGAGCCGCAACGGGGAAGACGTTTCCGGTGCTTGCTGGGTCGACGGCCCCAAGCTGTGCACGGCGCGGCTGACGGTGGGCGAGGATCTCGACTTGCTCGGCGTTCGCTTCTTGCCGGGAAACGGGGCGCTGTTCATCGGCGAGGCGCTGTCCGCGCTGGCCGGGATGGAGCTGGTGCCGGGCGATGCTCTGCGTTATCTGGCGCTCGAGGCGCTGCACGAGAGGCTGTGCCAGGCGCCCGACCTCGCCGGGCGCATCGCGCTGCTGGAGCGCTTCCTGCTGGAGCGGCTGCGCCATGCCGAGGCGCTGCATCCGGCGCTGCCGGCATCGCTCGAATGGCTGCGCCGGCGCTGTCTGCAGGGGGATGGCCCGGGCAGCATCGCGGCGCTGGCCGATGAATTGCCGATCGGCCAGCGCCGGCTGGAGCGGTTATTCCAGCACCATGTGGGGCTCTCGCCCAAGCGCTATGCCCGCCTGCTGCGCATCGCACGCAGCCGCGAGCTGATCAAGCGGGGCGGGGCGGCGGTATCGCTGACCGATACCGCCTATGCGGCCGGCTACTTCGACCAGGCGCACTTCATTCATGACTTCAAGGCGGTCACCGGCGTCACCCCGGGCGGCTATCTCGACCATGTGCGGTGGCGCTACGGCTAGTCGCGGCCCACCGCGGGGTGCTCAGCCATAGGTCGGCCGCTGGGGCCAGCCCGGCGGCGAGACCTCGAAGTCCTCCTGGCGGCCGTAGGGCGTGGTGTCGAGCAGGGCGTAGGCGTCGGTGAGGCTCTCGCAGCCCCGGGCGTAGGCCGAATAGCTGTGGAAAAGCTCCTCGCCCAGGCGGAAGAAGACGCTCAGCCCGTGGCACTCGCCGCTCATGAAGTGGGGCTCGCCGGTGCGCGCCTCGAGCTCCTCCCGGCTGCGGTAGTTGTACTCAGGCGGCGCGACGGCCGCGTCGAGGGTGACGTGGAAGTCGT
This sequence comes from Halomonas heilongjiangensis, assembly GCF_002879645.1. Lineage (GTDB taxonomy): Bacteria > Pseudomonadota > Gammaproteobacteria > Pseudomonadales > Halomonadaceae > Halomonas > Halomonas heilongjiangensis. Next base: position 40,059 of record NZ_PNRE01000059.1, read on the forward strand.
AGTTGAAGTCGCTGTCGAGCGACGACACCCAGGGCCAGTGCCAGCCCTGCTCGGCCTGGTAGGCCTGGTAGGCCTGGTAGGCCTCGAGCCTGGCCAGCGGCGCCCGGGAGACCAGCGCGAAGCTGGTATCGCGCTCATGGAGCAGCGAGAGGTCCCCCAGGGCGTTGACGAACCCCGTGCAGCCGCTGCAGCCCTTCTCCCACTCCGGGTCGAACATGAAGTGGTAGACGATGAGCTGGCGCCGCCCCTCGAACAGGTCGAGCAGACGGGTCTTGCCGGCCGGGCCGTCGAAGACGTAGGCCTTGTCGAGCTTCACCATCGGCAGCCGTCGGCGTGCGGCGTTCACCGCGTCCCTCTGGTGCGTCAGGGCCTTCTCCTCGGCGAGTAGGGCCTTGCGAGCGGTCAGCCAGGCGTCGCGGGTGGCGATGGGGGGATGGGGCAGGGCGTGTTCGCTCATGGCGGTGTCTCCCGGTGGGGTCATGACGGCGCCTGCTGCCGTTCGCAGTTGATCATCCAGGACACGCCGAAGCGGTCGACCAGCATGCCGAAACGCAGGGCCCAGAAGGTCTCCTCCAGGGGCATCACGACGCTGCCGTTGTCGGCCAGGGCGGGGAAGATTCGCTCGGCCTCCTCGGGGGTGTCGACGCTGATCGAGACATGGGCCCCCTTGATGCCTTCGTAGGGGGCGGGGCATGCCGGGGTGGTGTCGGAGCCCATCAGGACCTGCCCGTCCACCTCCAGCCGGGCGTGCATGATCTTGTCGAGATGCTCCGGTGGCACATCCTGGGCGCATTCTTCCGGCGCCTCCGAGTAGGGGTGCAGCGCGGCGATCTCGCCGCCGAGGCAGCGCTGGTAGAACTCGAAGGCGGCGCGGCAGTCGCCGTTGAAGATGAGGTAGGTGTTCAGCAGCATGAGGACTTCCTCCGTATCGATGTCCACTCTCTGGTCGAGCGAGGCCCCGTCGGTTCGACAAGGCGCGCGCTATTTCGTGGCTGCGTATTCGTCGTGGCGTTTCACCCAGTCCATCAGGTTGTGGTGGGGCCCCGTCTCGTTGCGGCCCCGGGGCGTCATGTCGAGCAGCATGTAGGTGCTGTCGACGAGTTCGTCGCCGCGCCCGTAGGTCGAGTAAGTGTGGAACACCTCGCCGTTGGCGTCCCGGTAGAACACGCTGAGGCCGGACAGGTCCTCGATCGAGACGTTGGCCGTGGCGTAGTTGTAGGTGACCGCGCCCCGGGCGATCTCCTCGGGGGTGAACGAGACCTGGTAATCGTAGTTGAAGTCGCTGCCGTGCGAGGAGACCCACTTCACCTGCCAGCCCATGCGCTTGCGGTAGGCGTCGATCTCGGCGAGTGGCGCCCGCGAGACCCGGACCAGGCTGACGTCATGGTACTCGAGATGCACCCGCGTGCCTTCGATGTGGTCGGCCGCGAAGGAGCAGCCGATGCACCCCGCCTCCCAGCCGGGGCCGAACATGAAATGATGGACGATGAGCTGGCTGCGTCCGTCGAACAGCTCGGCGAGGGTCCGGCGGCCCTCGAGCGTATCGAAGGCATACGCCTTCTCGACTTTCACCCATGGCAGGGCGCGGCGCCTGGCGTTCAGCGCGTCGCGCAGGCGGGTGAGCTCCTTCTCCCTGGTCAGCAGTTCCTGGCGGGCGACGAGCCATTCGTCGCGGGAGACGATGCCTGTGGGGGTGAGATCGTGTGGCGACATGACATGTCCTCCTGTGGCTTGCAGGAGAGAGTCGCTCGGGGCGAGGCGGAATCGACATCGGGCGCCCGGCAGCATGCGAGGTGATTGACGCCTCGATCATCGAGGTATAGGCTTCGACCCATGACTACCCCGAGACCGACACCCGCCGGCGGCCGCAAGGTCCCGGACTACAGCGACCCCTCGTATTGGCGCGGCACCATCAAGATGTCGCTGTCGAAGTTCTTCGTGCTCAGCGTGCTGCACCGCAAGCCGATGCACGGCTACGAGGTGGTGCAGGCGGTGGAGCGGACCACCAACGGCTGCTGCAGTCCCTCGGAGGGCACGGTCTACCCGGTGCTCAACGAGTTCGAGGCGGGGGGCTATCTCTCTTCCGACACCCAGGTCGTCCAGGGTCGGTCGCGCAAGGTCTATGCGCTGACGGACAAGGGCCGCCATGCCTTCCGGGTGGCGGTGGATGCCTGGCTGGAGGCCACCGAGTGCATCGTGGCCAGCCGTCGTCTGGCGGACGCCGCGTCGGCCGACCCCGAGAGCGAGGAGACGTGATGATCAGGTGGTGTCCGGGTGTCGTTTCAGGGCTCTTTTCAGGTCCTGATACCTCGATGATCGATGCCTTGATGATGGATGCCTTGGCGAGCCCGGCCGGCCCGTCGCCACGATGGACCGCCGCGGCCGTGGGGAGGGCAACATGACGTCCCGATCCCGGATCGTCGCGGTGCTGGGCGTTTCCCAGACGCTCGCCTGGGGCTCGACCTACTACTTGCCGGCGATCCTCGCCGTGCCCATGGCCCTGGATCTGGGCCTCGCCACCGGCACGGTGTTCGCGGCGTTCTCCGCGGCGCTGGTGGTATCGGCGCTGCTGGGGCCGGCGGTGGGGCGGCGCATCGATCGCTGCGGCGGGCGCGACGTGCTGGCGATCTCGAGCCTGGTGTTCGCCGCGGGGCTGGTGCTGCTGGGGCTGGCCGCCGGTCCCATGATGCTGTGGGCGGGGTGGCTGGTGATCGGCGTCGGCATGGGCATGGGACTGTACGAATCGGCCTTCTCGACCCTGGCGGGGCTCTACGGCCGCGAGGCGCGCGGCCCCATCACCGGTATTACCCTGCTGGCGGGCTTTGCCAGCACCGTGTGCTGGCCGATCACCGGCTGGCTCAACGCCGAATTCGGTTGGCAGAACGCCTGCTTCACCTGGGCGGCGGTGCACCTGCTGCTGGGCCTGCCGCTCAACCGCCTTCTGGTTCCCTTTGGCATCCAGCCGCCCGCTCCCCGCGCCGAGGCGTCAGCGGCCGAAGGGGAGACGACCTGGTTACCCATGGGGCTGCTGGCCTTCGTCTTCGCCGTGACCTGGTTCGTCAGTACCGGCATGGCGGCGCACCTGCCATGGTTGCTGCAGATCGCAGGCCTGTCGCCAGCCGCTGCCATCGCCGCCGCGGCGCTGGTGGGGCCGGCTCAGGTGGCGGCGCGTCTGCTCGAGTTCTCGCTGCTGCAGCGCTTCCATCCGCTGCTCTCGGCAAAGCTGGCGGTCATAGCCCACCCCATCGGGGCGCTCGGCATGATAGCGCTGGGGGCACCACTGGCCACGCTATTCGTGCTGCTGCACGGCGCCGGCAATGGCATTCTCACCATCGCCAAGGGCACGCTGCCGCTGGCGATCTTCGGCCCGCACGGCTATGGCCTGCGCCAGGGCCTGCTAATGGTGCCGGCACGCTTCGGCCAGGCGCTGGCGCCGCTGGCTTTTGCCTTGCTGATCGAGCGCTTTGGTACTCAGGCGCTGCTGTTCTCCTCCGCCCTGGGGCTCGCGGCCCTGGTGGCGCTGTTCGTTCTGCAAACCCACGCCATGAAGGAGGCGACATGAGGCTTCGCACGCTATCTGACCCTGACCATCTCCCGGCGCTCGATGAGCGCTTCGCTCGCCAGCCCCCTGGCCAGGGCCTGCCCGATCCGCTGGGGCATCCGCCGCGCATCCTGCTGCTTTACGGTTCGTTGCGCGAGCGCTCCTTCTCGCGCCTGGCGGTGGAGGAGGCGGCACGGCTGCTGCGCCACTTCGGCGCCGAGACGCGCATCTTCGACCCTTCCGACCTGCCGCTGCCGGACCAAGTGGCCGGCGACGATCACCCTGCCGTGCGCGAACTTCGCGAGCTGGCCATCTGGTCGGAAGGGCAGGTGTGGTGCAGCCCCGAGCGCCACGGCCAGATCACCGGCGTGATGAAGGCGCAGATCGACCACCTGCCGCTGAGCATGGGGGCGGTACGCCCCACCCAGGGGCGCACACTTGCGGTCATGCAGGTCAGCGGCGGTTCGCAGTCGTTCAACGCGGTGAATACCCTGCGCCTGCTGGGTCGCTGGATGCGCATGTTCACCATCCCCAACCAGTCCAGCGTGCCCAAGGCGTACCAGGAGTTCGACGAGGCCGGCCGCATGCGCCCCTCGCCGCTCTACGATCGCATCGTCGATGTGATGGAGGAGCTGGTGCGCTTCACCCTGCTGCTGCGACCCTATAGTGAGACGCTGGTGGACCGCTACTCGGAGCGCCGCGAAGCGGCCGGGGCCAAGGCCGACCCGGTGACGGACAAGGCGGCAGTAGGTCAGGCCTCATAGCGAATGGCAAAAGGCGGGGCGCTTTGCGCCCCGGTGTTCAGCCACCTCGAAGGGCAGTCATCAGGCCGGCTGCGATAGGCGCGGCAGAGCTATTTCGCTGTGCAAGCGCTCCACCAACCGGTCGATACGCGCCAAGGCGCTTTCGGTCGAGGCGGCCAGTACGTCACCGCCTTCCTCCTGGTGCTCGATGGCGATGTCATGGAAGCCGCCGATGCCGATGAACTGCAGGGCGGTGCGCACGCTCGGCTCCAGGTGGTTGAGTGCGGCCAGGGAGCGGCCCGGGTCGAAGTCGAAACCGCCGCGGGAAGAGAGCAGCACCGCGTGGCGTGAACGGTCGGCCAGCAATGGCACGTAGCCCTCCAGAGGCAGGTGGGGGTGGGCGCCGTACTGTGGATCGAAGTCGACGGTGCGATTTATGCGGATGATGTTGTCGATCCAGGCCTTGAAGACGGCCGGTGGCCCGAAGTTGTACATGGGCACGCCGAGCACCAGGATGTCGGCCCGTACGACCTCATCGACCAGCGCATCGCTCTCGGCAAGCACTGTCCGCATTGGCTCGGTTTGCTGCTCGGCGGGCGTGAAGGCGGCTTCGATCCATTCGACGCTGGTCAGCTGCGGCGAGGACAAGCCGATATCGCGATAGACGATCTCGGCATTCGGTTCCAGGGCGTGCCAGCGGGAAACGAAGTGGTGGGTCAGCCGGCGGGTATGTGAACCGTGATCATGGCTACCGGCGCGGCCAGGTCGTGGGCTGGCATCGAGATGGAGTAGGCGGGTCATGGGATTTCTCCTTCGCTGGGTGTAGGATCGCTTGAATGAGTTGGTTTCAGTTGTGTTTGCTTGCTTCGGCCATCAAGCCAGAAGCACAGTAGGGCGACAAACGACGATTCTTTTCCGCTAATGCAAAATTAAACTCAGCCATGACGCCACGCCGACTACCCTCTCTCTCCGCCCTGCGCGCCTTCGAGGCCGCGGCGCGCCACCTCAGTGCCAAGCGGGCGGCCGAGGAGCTTTCGGTCACGCCGACGGCGATCAGTCACCAGATTCGTCAGCTCGAGGAGAGCTTGGGTATCGCCCTGTTCGTGCGCAGGCCACGGCAGCTGATACTGACGGCCCAGGGACAGACGCTGCTCACCGTGCTGAGCGGCTCCTTCGATGCCATCGCCGAGACGGTGACCAAGCTGCGACGGCCTCCCTCGCGCCATGGCGTGAAGCTCTCGACTACGCCAGCCGTGGCTGCGCGCTGGCTGTTGCCCTGGGTGTGCCTGCTGCGCGACGCCCACCCGCAAATCGACCTGAGCATCCAGGTCTCCCACGAGGCGGTCGCTCTGGACGGCATCGTCGCCGACATGGCGATTCGCTATGGCGTGGGCCCCTGGCCCGGGCTGGTCGCAGAGAAGCTGTTCGACAATGTCTTCGTGCCCGTCTGCAGCCCCTCGCTGGGGCTGCGTGACCCCGCCGAGCTGGTGCGCCATACGCTGCTCCACTTCTCTTCGCCCGCGCCGTTGGACTGGGCGGCCTGGCAGCGCCAGGTCCAGGTGCCAGGGCTCGACGTCAGCGCCGGGCTGATGTTCTCCGACGAAACCCACGGCATCACCGCTGCGCTAGATGGCCAGGGCATAGCCTTGATGAGCCGGTACCTGATCGAGGAGGAGCTGCGTCAGGGACGCCTGGTACAGCCATTCGGACCCGAGATACAGGCCGCTCCCTTCCAGCTCGTCTACCCGCCCGAGCGACTCGAGGAGTCGGCCATCGCTGCCGTGCGCGACTGGATCATGGGGTTGTTGGACTCTCCGTCTAGAGAGAGCGCCTGCCGTTCTATCGTCGAGCGCCACTCATAATGTCAGCCGTGCCAGCTTGTCGGGATTGCGCACGATGAAGATGTCGGTGGCCTGCCCTGAGCGGTCGTAGCCGAAGGTAACCGTGGCGACGACGTTTCCTTCTCGATACATCACGAAGCCGGGGCCACCGTTGATATCGGCTTCGCGCCATTGGTAGTCGGACCAGTAGCCGCGTAGCCGATTCACCAGGAAGGCCAGCACTTCCTCCCGACCATGCAGCGGCTCGAGCAGGGTGGGCACCTTGCCGCCGCCGTCGGCGCTGAGGCGAATCTCGGCCGAAAGCAGGTTCGCAAGCCGTGCCGTGGCGCCCTCTGTAATGGCGAGCCGGAACGCTTCCAGCAGCGCTTGCTGCCGCTCGCGGGACGGGGCGTGTCTTTCCTCAGCCGCCTGCAGGTTGGCCCGTGCCCGGGAAACCAGCTTGCGACAGGCCGGCTCCTTGAGTTCGAGCATGGCGGCGATCTCGGCGTAGGGCGTGTCGAATATCTCATGCAGCAGGTAGGCGGCCCGCTCCTTCGGCGAAAGCCGTTCCAGCAGCAGCATGAAGGCGGTGGAGAGCGAGTCGGCGAGTAAGGTCCCATCCTCGGCGGCGGCAACGGTGGGTGTCGGGATGGGCTCGGGTAGCCAGGCGCCGACATAGTCGACCCTGGCCCGGTGGGCGTTGCCCAGCAGATCGAGGCAGCGCCGCGTGCAGGCCGTTGTCAGCCAGGCGATGGGTGTATCGATCGCATCCCGATCCACCGCCTGCCACTTGAGAAAGGTGTCCTGCACCGCATCCTCGGCGTCGGCGCGCGAGCCGAGGATGCGATAGGCCAGCCCCAACAGCATGGGGCGGGCCTCCTCGAAGCGAAGCAAGTCGGCAGAAGGCATCAGGCTTTCTCGGTTACCGGGGCCGCTTTGTCTTTGGCCCAGGCCACTGTAGCGGCGTGAATCACGGGCGGATGGGCAAGCAGGGGCGACACCGCGGCAATATAGGCGTCGTAGGCCGGTCCCTGCATGAAGGCCTGCGGATCCGCGCCGTCTGCATAGCGCTGGAAGACGCGGATCGTATCGGGGTCGCTGTCATCGTAGCAGTAGAAATAAGCGTCGTGGACCTGGCGCGACTCGATGCTGGGCGCCAGGTGGGTCTCCCAGGCGCGCCGCACTTCATCGCGCTTGCCGGGCAAAGCCTTGTGGACAATGAAGAGAGTGCTCTGGCTCATATGTGGCTCCTGAATCGCTGGGGATGAAGATGAAGGCCGAGCGGCCGTCACTGTGATGACGATTCAGGAGGGCATTGTGTGACACGTCAAAGGCGTTTACGGGCGAAGAGGTTAGGACAACCGAGTGCCCGTATTCCAGAAAGGGCGCCGCCCAGCGGCCAAGGTACGTACCTTCTGCTTGCCGAGCGGCTCAGGAGGGAAGCGGTACTGCGCTAGGCGGCAGCCTGCTCCTCCTTGTCGTAGTTGATCATCCAGGCGACGCCGAATCGGTCCACCAGCATACCGAAGCGGTGTGCCCAGAAGGTCTCTTCGAGCGGCATCTGCACGGTGCCGTTGTCGGCCAGGGCATTGAAGAGGCGTTCGGCCTCCTGTACCGAGTCGACACCAATCGCAATGCTCGCGCCCTTGATACCTTCGTAGGGCGCCGGGCAGAAGGGGGCATTATCCGAGGCCATCAACAGCTGGTCACCGATGCGCAGTCGGGCATGCATGACCAGGTTGCTGGCTTCCGCGGGAATTTCCATACCCTCGCTGGCGGGCATCTCCGCGTAGGTGGATACGGCCTCGAGCTTGGCGTCGAAGCAGCGCTGGTAGAATTCGAAGGCCTCACGGCAGTTGCCGTCGAAGATCAGGTAGGTGGAAAGCTGCATGGTGGGTCTCCAGGGGATTGTTGTAGGTCCTGCTTCCCTTCATCGATACAAGCTAGTCGATTTCGACACGTGCACGATCATTTTTTCGCTGCCAACCGCTGTAGCCGGACGGCCTGCTTCGAGAGGGCGTCGCGTAGCCCGGGTGGGTCGAGTATTTCGAAATCGAAGGGTTGGTGGGCCAACTGGCGGGCGAACCAGTCCAGGCTGTCGGTGCGCGCGTGGAGCATCACGGCGCTTCCGTCGGGCGTGAATACGCCGATATTGCGTCCCAGCTCCGCAACGATATTGGCGAGCTCGGCGTCAAAGCGCACGCTGACGGCGATGGCGCGGGGCAGGCTGGCGATACTGTTGGCCAGGTACTCGGCAGGGTCGAAATCCATTGGTCGCTCGAAGCTGGCCTCGAGCGGCGTGGCCTCGACGATGCGGTCGAGGCGAAAGCTGCGCAGGTCGCGGCGCAGGTGGCACCAGCCGCTGACATACCAGCGCCCGCTGCGAAAGACCAGCCCGTAGGGATTGAGCGCGCGGCGGGTGTGCTGCTCCCGGTCGTCACGGTAGTCGAGCCGGACCCGCTGGCGCGCTTGGGTGGCGGTGGCGAACAGTATCAGCAGGCGTTCGTCGCCCGGGGCGCGTGCGGAAGGCAATTCCAGCCGTGCGCTCTCGCTCAGGGCCTGTGCCTGCTGCTTCAACCTGGCGGGCATGACCCGCTCCAGCTTGGCCCGCGTGGTTTCCAGCGCCGGGGCGGTCTCGGCGATACCCAGCCCCTGCGCGGCGAGCAGCCCCAGCGAGACGGCCAGTGCCTCTTCGCTGGTGAACATCAGCGGCGGCAGCTTGAAGCCCGGCATCAGGCGATAGCCGCCGTGCCGCCCGCGCTCGGTGGTGACGGGGATGCCCAAATCCTCAAGGGCCTGAATGTAACGCCGCAGCGTACGGCGGTCGACGTCCAGCCGCTCGGCCAGCTCCCGGCCGCTCATATGGCGGTAGCTCTGCAGCAGTTCCAGCAGCATGAGTATGCGAACAGTGGGATTGGCCACGCTGATTATTACCGTTTAAATAGGGCCTGATCTGTCCTATTTAGCCATTACCTTGCTGACAAGGCCAGGCGCAGAGGCCCTGGTTTTCACCACTAGACACAGCAAGGAGCAAGACAATGGAACCCGTTCTCTTCTATGGCGTACCGCAAGGCTGTTCGTTCGGCGCTATCGTGGCGTTCGAGTGGCAGGACCATCCCTACCGGCTGTGCCGCATCGAGATGCTGGAGCAACCCTGGGACCCGCTCTATGCCAAGGTCAATCCGCTGTTCCAGACCCCGGCGTTATTGCTGGAGGACGGGGAGCCTCTGACCGAGAGCCTGGCGATTCTGCAGCACTTGGCGGCACGCGACTTGGAAACCAAGTTGGGCTTCGAGCAGGGCAGTCGGGAGTTCGACCGCCTGAACCAGATGCTGGCCTACCTTAATACCGACTTCTTCTCAGCCTTCAACCCGCTGTGGGCGCTCTACGAGACCCAAGGATTGAATGGAGTGGAGCAGGCGCTGCTGCGCCGGTTGGGTCGTGAACGAGTGGCTGAAGGCTGCGCCTATCTCGATGGTCTGCTGGACAAGCGTGAGTGGCTGCTGGGCGAGGAGCGCAGCATGGCGGATGCCTACTTCGTCGGCATCGCACGTTGGGCCGAGTACCACCGTCTGTTCGATCTCGAGAGTGACTATCCGAACCTGGCCCGGCATCTGGCGAAGCTCAGGGACGATCCGGCCGTGCGCTTCGCCGAGGCCATTGAGCGCGGCGAGCAGCCTGCGGGACAGGGGCACTTCAAGGGGCATGTCACCCTGAAAGAGCTCGAGTCGCGCCTGGCCGCCTAGGCCTGGCACGCCCTGAGGCAGTCGAGTGCCGCCGGGCACGCTAGGATCGGGCGATGCCCCGGCGGCGGCTCGACATTGGAGGAGAACGGGTATGTATCTAGCGGCGCAGGATATCGAAGCCCTGGAGGGTGTCAGGAAGGTGCACTTCCTCAATCCCAAGGCCGTGCGCATCAACAGGTCGCTGGGGGATGCCGTTGGCATGACGCAGCTTGGAATACACCAGATCAGCGTGCCGCCCGGCCATTTCTCGACCGAATTCCACTGCCATCGCTACGAGGAGGAGGCCGTCTACGTGCTCTCCGGTACCGGCGTGGCAACCCTGGGCGATCGGAAGCAGCCGATCGGCCCCGGCGACTTCATCGGTTGTCCCATCAACGGCGTGGCGCATGAAATGTACAACGATGGCGACGAGCCACTGGTGTGCCTGGTGGTGGGCCAGCGGTTGGCCCAGGACGTGTCCGACTACCCGCGCCTGGGCAAGCGGCTGTATCGCAACAGCGGTGAATGGAACCTGGTCGATTGCCACGCCATCGAGCACGTGCAGCGCTAAGGAAACACTGCACAAATGCCTGCGCGGGCAAATCGCTGTGTTGCGCGGTGCTCGGAATCCTCACCTATACCCCATAGGCTCCGTGCTCCGTGCTCCGTGCTCCGTGCGCCTTGCGCTTAGCTCCGCTCGTCGATTTGTTCAGCGTTTCCCTAAGGGCACGCTTGGCAGATAGGCCGGTCTCGCCTGCTTCAGGAATGGTCGTGGCTGCCCGGTAAGTAAGGGCTTACCGGGGCGGGATGCCTGTCACTCGGGGTCGTGGCGCTCGCGGCTGTCTACAGGCGCCTGTTCGCGTTCGTGCATGCCGTAGTCGCGCATTACCGTGGCCACGCGCAGCCGGTAGTCGTCGAACACCACCTCGCGGCCCTGGGTCTGGGCGGTGCGGTGCCGCTCGAGCTGGCGCCACTGGGTCACGGCGTCTTCATCGCGCCAGAAGGAGAGCGAGAGGATCTTGCCCGGCTGGGTCAGGCTCTCGAAGCGCTCGATGGAGATGAAGCCATCGATCCCATCGAGTAGCGGACGCAGGCTGGCGGCGATGTCGAGGTACTGGTCGCGGCGACCGGGCTTGGGGATGACTTCGAAGATCACGGCGATCATGGGGGAATCTCCCGATTTTCATGTGATGTGGGGTGGGCCGCGTACGCCTTGGCCCATGAATTCGGGCTGGCGATTGCCCCGACAGACGAGTGACTACGAGGTTGCGATCTCGTCGTAGCCGCGCCCGAGAAACTGCACGAAGCAGAAACCGTGGCCGAAGGGGTCGGCCATCAGCGCCAGCCGGCCCCACTCGTGGGTGGCGACCGGCTGCTCCTGCTCGGCGCCGGCGGAGACCGCCGTCTCCACGGCCGTGTCGATGTCATCGACCACGAAGTCCAGATGGAGCGGCGTCCAGTGCCGGCCGTAATGGCGGTGCTGTTCGGCGTTCTTCCAGGCCGGGGTGTCGGCTCGCTTGGCCAGCAGGTAGAGCGGCGCCGGGCCGCCGAGCAATTCCACGGCAGCGTCGCCGAGCCGGCGGCCGACCTCGAGCCCGAAGGCGGTGACGTAGAAATCGATGGCGCGCTCGAGATCGTCCACATCGAGATTGACGAGAAACTCCATGGCGGCGTTCCTTTTCGCTGGTCAGACAAGAGCCGTATGCCGTTCCCCGTGGCAAGTGAGTCAGAACTTGCCGGGGCACGAATCAAGGATGGAGGATCCGAGGCGCGAGGGCCAAGCGAAAAAGGGTATTGTCTAATATGACGGCCTGCTCAAGCACCCCCGGCGGAGGAGATACCCGCGTGCCCAATACTCGAATCGATAGCCCGCTCACCCTGCATCTCGGGCGGGAGGAGCTGGTGATCCGGCGTCGCTATGAGACGCTCAGCATCGCCAACGATTTTCTGATTGCCATCTGGTTTCTGGCCGGCAGCATCCTGTTTCTCTATCCCAGCATGGAAAGGACCGCCGTATGGCTGTTCATCATCGGCAGTTTCCAGTTCCTGATTCGTCCCACCATTCGCTTGGCCAGCCACCTCCACCTCCAGCGAGTACCGCCGAGTCATTGGGAGAGTTGAGGGACATCCCGCTGCCGGTCTCCCCGTCCGGTGCCGAGAACACCGGCGCCGCGGGTGGGATGCGGCATGCCGCGGGGATGGGGCCCAGGCCGCCCCGAGAGGGGCCCGCCGGACCGAAGCACGGCAGGCCCCAGCGGAGGGCCAAGACGCGTCAGGCGGTGGCGACGGGCAACCGGGCCTCCTCCCACTCCGCCTTGCCGCCCTGGTAGACGGCAACGTCGGTATAGCCCATGGCCTCGAGCTGGTTGGCCACCATGTGCGAGTTCTGGCAGGTCGCGCTGGCGCAGTACACCACGATCGCGGCCTGCTTGTTCGGCAACAATTCGGGTGCGCGCAGCCTGACCTGGTCGTGGTTGATGTTGACGGCATTCGGCAGGTGCCACTGCCGGAAATACTTCTCCGGCAGCGCTTCTACCAGGATCGGGCGCTCCCGGCCTTCGAGGCGGGCGGCAAGGTCTTCACGGTTGATCGTCTTCATGTTGGTGCTCCGGGTGTCGGCGATGTGTATGCGTTGCCTCGGCAACGTGACGATCAGCGTAGAATTTGCGCATCGGCAATGGAATCGCCAAAAATTGCATAGGCTCATTGCAAGGTTGCAAGGCATGAACTTCGATTGGGACGATCTTCGCCTCTTCCTGGCGATCGCCCGCACCGGCAGCCTGGCCGGGGCGTCGCGCACGCTAGGCGTCAACCATTCGACGGTGTTCCGGCGGCTCAAGGCGCTGGAGGCCGGTCTGGAGGTGCGGCTGTTCGACCGCTTGCCACAGGGCTATGTGCCCACGGCGGCGGGCGAGATGCTGCATAAGCACGCGGAGCGGGTGGAGGAGGAGGCGCAGGCCATCGAACGTGAGCTCGGGGGGCACGACGTGCGGCTGTCGGGGCGGGTCGTCGTCACCACCACCGATACCCTGGCCAATGCGTTTCTCGCGCCCGTGTTCCAGGGCTTCGTCGAGCGCTACCCGGGCATCGAGCTGGAGCTGCTGATCGTCAGTGCCTTCCTCGACCTGGCCCGGCGTGAGGCGGATGTCGCCATTCGCCCGACGCAGGCGCCGCCGGAGAACCTGATCGGCCGCCGGCTGGGCACCATCCGCTGGGGGGTGTACGGCGCGCGCGAGTACTTGCGGGAACGTCCGGCGCTCGAGGATCCGGCGCGTCCGGCGGGACACCGCTTCGTCGGCGGCAACGAGATGATCCGCCATCTCGCCAGCAGCCGATGGCTGGACGAGCGGGTACCGCCGGAGGCCTTCGCACTACGCACGAACAGCGTCGTCGCGGCGCTGGGGGCCGCCCGGGCCGGCGTGGGGCTCGCCGTGGTGCCGCATTACATGGCTCGCCAGGAGAGCGAGCTGGAGTGCGTGCTGGCGATCGGCCCGGAGGTGGCGACCGACCTGTGGCTGCTGGTCCATCCGGACCTGCGTCCCAGCGCCCGTATCCGCGCCTTCATGGCCTTCGCGGTCGAGGCGGTCAGGCAGCGGCAGGCCGAACTGGAAGGCCGCTAGCGCCAGGCCCGCGGTGGCGATTCGTGTCGGCAACCGGGGGAGCACGCCCCGCTGCTGGGTAGGCAACGGCCTGGCCGGCATCACGACGGGTGTGGATTGACGCCGCGGCAGGGCATGCTATTTTCTAATGCGTAGTCGCATCCAGGCGGAACGGTTCATGACCACCTCTGTACGCTCTCCTCTTTCCACGCTGGTGGCCACTCCGGTCGCCGCCATGGTGCGTGTCGCGACTGCTCCCCCCCTGTCATCTGTCACCCCGCCGGTCGGTGTCTCGCCGCCGGTGGGGATCGCCGTGGCCGGTGTTTCCCCGCCGCCCGCGTCTGCCCTGGGCTGATCGCCAGCCCGCCAGGCGGCTCCAGCAGTCGATTGCCTCTCTGCAACGCTGGCCCGATAGGGCCGCTGGGGCCTGTGCGTCTCTCGACAGGTGACTTTCCTCATGACATTCCACAACACTGCCTGGGCCGTCTACGGCGCCACGGCGCTCTTCGTGCTGCTGTGGGGCAGCGGCGCAATCTTCACCAAGTGGGGGCTCGATCACGCCTCCGCTTCCGCCTTCCTCGTGCTGCGCTTCGCCCTGGCGCTGACCGTGCTGATGGCCATCGGGCTGTACCGACGACGCTGGTTGCCCACGCCCGGCACGCGCCTGCGCGTCGCCTGCACCGGCCTGCTGCTGATCGGCGCCTATGCGATCTGCTACTTCCTGGCCCTGGCCCAGGGCATCACGCCGGGCGTGCTGGCCACCGTGCTGGGGGTGCAGCCGATACTGACGCTGGTGCTGCTGGAGCGGCGCTTCTCCCTGGCGCGGATATCGGGGCTAGGCCTGGCGCTGACCGGGCTGGTCATGGTGGTCTACCAGAGCATCGGCCTGGCCCGCTTCTCGCCGGGCGGCATGGGGTTCGCCTTGGGGGCCCTGGCCTGCATGACCGGTGGCGCCATCCTGCAGAAACGCATGCAGCAGTCGCCCATCGAGGTCCTGCCGCTGCAGTATGCCGCCAGCCTGCTGCTGTGCCTGCCCTTCGCGGCGTTCCAGCCACTGTCGTTCGAACTCTCGGTGGGGTTCCTGATCCCGCTGCTATGGCTGGCCCTGGTGATCTCGGTAGTGGCGCAACTGCTGCTGTACCGGTTGATCCAGGCCGGCAACCTGGTCAATGTCACCAGCCTGTTCTACCTGGTGCCGGCGGTCACCGCGGCGATGGACTACCTGTTCCTGGGCAATGCGCTCTCCGCGCTCAGCCTGGCGGGCATGCTGACCATCCTGCTGGGGTTGGTGCTGGTGTTCCGGCAGCCCGGGGTGCCGGAATCCGACTAGGTGTCATCCCCGCCTCGGCATGCCGAGGCGGGGGCGGGTAGTGCTCAGGTTCGGCTGATCGAGACGCCGCCATCGACCAGCATCGCCGTGCCGGTGACGAAGCCGGCGTCGTCTGAAGCCAGATAGAGCGCCGCTCGGGCGATCTCTTCCGGCGTAGCCATGCGTTTGAGCGCGTGCAGATTCTCGACGAAGGCCAGGACTTCCGGTCCGGCGTCGGGGGCATTGGTGATGCTGGCCGGCGTATCGGTGCCTCCCGGCAGCAGGGCATTGACCCGAATGCCGTTGGGTCCCAGCTCCGCGGCAAGGCACTTCATCAGGCCCAGGATGCCGGCCTTGCTGGCGCCGTAGGCCGCCATGCCGGGCATGCCGACGGTATGGCCGACGAAGCTCGAAGTGAACAGCAGGCTGCCGCCGCCTCGCTGCAGCAGCGCCGGTATCTGGTGTTTGGCCCCCAGAAAGGCGCCGTTCAGGTTGGTATGCATGACGTCGTGCCAGTCGCTCGAAGTCATGTCCTGCAGCGGCCCCATCGGACCGACGATGCCGGCATTGTTGAAGGCGATATCGAGCCCTCCGAAGCGCTCCAGGGCGGTGGCAACAAGGCGTTGCGACAAGCGCTCGTCGCATACGTCCCCGGCGACGGCAACGGCGGTGCCGCCGTCGCGAGAGATGGCTTCGACCAGAGCATCGAGTTCGTCCCGGCGGCGGGCGCTCACGATCACCTTGGCGCCTTCGCTGGCAAATAGCCGAGCAGCGGCATGACCGATTCCTGAGCTGGCCCCGGTGACGATGGCGATCTTTCCGGCAAGTCGGTTCATAGCTGTATTCTCCATGGGTAGGTATGGGGTCATTGGCGATCCCATGCTTACCTTGCCGGTCTCGGGGTAAGCTCTCACTCCGCTTCTTGCCGTCAAAAAATCTGGTGGCCTGATGATGCTATGCTGCGAAATGCTGTGAAGAGACGGGTGCACTTTGAAAGCAAGGGACGGAGTGTGCCAGGCGGGTCCAGGGCGCAACCTGAACTCACGGAGAACGCCGAATCCACAGCGGAGGCCCGCCATGAACGAGACATCCACCCATTCATTTGCCACTTTCGATTCCGATGAGGCGAAATGGGCAGCGGTACTGGCCCGCGATGCCGCGGCGGACGACGCTTTCGTTTATGCGGTGCGTACCACGGGGGTCTATTGCCGTCCTACCTGCCCTTCACGCCGGCCGCGCCGCGAGAACGCCGAGTTCCATGCCGATGCCGCGGCAGCCGAACGGGCCGGCTATCGGCCGTGCCAGCGCTGCCGACCCAAGGAGCTACCGTTGGCCCAGCGACACGCCCAGAGCGTCGCCAGGGCCTGCCGTCTCATCGAAACATCCGACGAGCTCCCCTCGCTCGACGAATTGGCACAAGCCACCGGGCTTAGCCGCTTCCACTTTCATCGAGTCTTCAAGGCGGGCACGGGGCTGACGCCGAAGGCGTATGCGATCGCTTGCCGGGCGGATCGTGCACGCCAGGCGCTGGCGCAACGGGAAACCGTCACCGAGGCGATCTATGAGGCGGGCTTCAATTCCAGCGGGCGCTTCTATGCCGGTTCCGATCGCATGCTTGGCATGACGCCACAGCGTTATCGTGCGGGAGGGAAGGGCATGGAGATTCGCTTCGCCCTGGGAGAATGCTCGCTGGGCAACATTCTAGTCGCGACCAGCGAAAAGGGCATTTGCGCCATCTCCTTGGGCAGCGACCCGGAGCAACTGCTGCAGGAGTTCCAGGATCGTTTCACCAATGCCAACCTGGTCCCGGGGGGAAAGGATTTCGACGCCTGGGTGGCCAAGGTGGTGGGCTTCGTCGAGGCGCCTGGCGTCGGGCTATCGCTGCCGCTGGACATTCGCGGCACCGCCTTCCAGCAGCGGGTCTGGCAGGCGCTGATCGAGATTCCCGTGGGCACCACGATCAGCTATGCGGAGTTGGCGCAGCGGATCGGTTCCCCCAAGTCGGTGCGCGCCGTAGCCAGGGCCTGCGCCTCCAATACCATTGCGCTAGCCATTCCCTGCCACCGGGTCGTGCGCAGCGACGGGGCGCTCTCGGGTTACCGGTGGGGCGTAGAGCGAAAGCGGGCGCTGCTCGAGCGTGAACGTCACTCCCCCTCCAACGCCTCGGTGATTCCCGCCTGCGGGGTGCGCTCGAGAAAGGTCGACAGCACCACATAACTGCGCGTGGCCTTGACGCTCGGCAGGGCATAGAGCCGGGCGAGCAGCCCCTCCAGGGCGCGGCTGCTGGCGCAGCGCACCTTGAGCAGCATGCAGGTGTCGCCGGCCACGGAGTGGATCTCCTCGACTTCGGGCAGCTCCGATAGTGCCAGCAGTTCCTGGGTCTTGCCCCAGCCGGTGGAGTCGACGTGGACGAAGGCGAGGAAGGGCTTGCCGGTGGCGGGGCCATCCAGGACCGCCACGGTGCCGCGGATGCGCCCCGTCGCGCGCAGCCGTTTCACCCGTTCGTGCACGGCCGGCGCCGAGAGACCGGCGCGATTACCCAGCTCGGCGTAGCTGAGCCCGGCGTCCACGGCCAACTCGCCTAATATTTTTCGGTCGAAGGCGTCCAGGGGGCGTGCCTCCTGGCCCTTGTCCCGAACGGTTTCTGTTTTTTCTGGGTTCGGCATTATCGCAATTGCTCCGAATGACATTCCTTTCTTCAATGGTAATGTCGAACTGCATTTGGAGCCAGCCGTGATCACTCGTCATCTTCTCCTGTTGACCGCTGCCATTGCCGTGATCGGCGCCAATTCGCTGGCGCTGAGCCCTATTGCTGCTGCGGTGGCGGCATCGTTCCCGGGGCGAAGCGCTGCCGATGTGATGACGGCCGCGGCCTTCTATGGCCTGGCTACGGCGGGCAGTGCGCTGCTGTTGGCTCCGATGGCCGATCGCGTCGGTTCCGAGCGCGCACTGGTGCGGGCGCTATTGGTGCTGTGCGTGTCGCTGGGCCTCGCTGCGCTTTCCCCCGCGCTGTGGTTGCTGGTTGCCGCCCAGGCGCTTGCCGGCCTGCCGGCGGGCATGGCACTGCCGGCGATCTATACCCTCACCGCTCAGGTGGCCGAAAAGGGGCGCGAGAGTGAAACTCTGAGCTTCGTACTCATCGGGTGGACGTTGAGTCTAGTGGTTGGGGTCGGCTTCGCAGCGCTCTTGGCCGACTTGCTGCATTGGCGCGCTGTCTTCTCGGTACTGGCACTGGCCGCAGCAGGATTGGCGCTGGGTGTTTCCCGCTGCCGCGATTGGGGAACGAGGACGGGCGGTGAAAAACCGAGTTCCGCGCTGATGGCATTGCGTATCCCCGGCATCCATGCGGTGCTGCTGAACGTTGGTGCCTTCATGACGGCGTTCTATGGTCTGTACACCTATCTTGGCCCGCATCTGGGCGAGGTTTTGCAGCTTCCCGCTTCCTTTGCGGGACTGACGATTGCCGTCTATGGCCTGGGCTTCGGCGTTGCCGCACCGCTGGGCCGGCTGGTCGACCGGCATGGTGCGAGCGCCGCCGCCTGTGTGACCTTTGCCGGCCTGATGCTCGTCTACCTGGGGCTGATGGGTGCCGCGATGCTTCCGCTGGTACTGCTGACGCTCTGCCTGGGTTGGGGCGTGGGTAACCACCTTGGTCTGAACCTGCTCATGCGCCAGTTGGCCGAGCTGGACCCGACGCAGCGTGGTGCCATCATGGGGCTCTATAGCGCCATTACCTACCTGTGCGTCTTCGCCGGGGCATTGCTCTACCGGCCAATCTTTACGCACTATGGGTTTGCCGCCTGCGCCTGGGCGTCCGCGATGCTCGTACTGCCGGCCCTGGGCTGGGCGCTGGGGCAGTGGCGCAGAAAACAGGCCGCGCTGGAGTAGCGGTGGGGAGTCTTTTGCTCTCTCAGAAGCCTACGCTCCATGCCAAAGAACGAACCGCCGCTCCTGGAGCGGCGGTTCGTTCGAGAGCAGATCTTGGGTTTCCCCTCAGCCGAACAGCCAGGGATCGATGAATCCACTGGGGTAGGTCAGGGTCAGCACTTTCGCCATGCTTACCAGGAAGATCGCCACTCCGGCAGACATGGTGATGGTCACCCAGGGCTTGAGACGTGCGATGAACATCAGGAAGGCCAAGCAGAACAGCGTTGCGGTGGTGATGAGGCCGAACGTCAGGATCACGCCAACCAGGGCGAAGAAGCCTACCAACCAGACGACTTGCTGAAGCAGAGGCTGGTGTTGCCACGTTGGCTTACGGATCAGGCTGCGCAGGATTTCCAGAAGGCAGGCGATGCCCATGATCGCCAGGGCCAGGCGGGGCATGAGGCCACCAAGCAGGGTAAGGTCGGCAAGGTGGAACCAGCCATAGATGGCAATGCCCAGCAGAGCGGCGAAGATCACCAGGTCGATGCCACCAATGCTGATAGGCTTGCTGCCAGCCGCAGGGGTTTCTCCGGCACCAGCCGCAGGCGCTTGCTCCGTATCGGTCGACCGGAGCTTACGCCACAGCTGACGAAACATGGGCAAGAACAGGGCGGCGAGAATCAAGGCGCCAATGATCAGCACACCTGGGCGCATGAAGGCAGCGCTACCCTGGAACTGTACGGCCTGATAGAAGTAGGCTTCGGCTCCCGGGGCCAGCACGAAGCCAATCAGGAAAGCGGGACGTGACCAGCCGGCCTGCTTGAACAGCACGCCGAGGACCCCGATCGCGCCGAGGGCCAGCAGGTCTCCCGGGGAGCGCGTGGCCTGGAAGGCCGCGAACATGATCAGCACCGTGATCAGGGGCGCCAGGATGACGAAGGGCACGCGGGTCAGGCTGGCGACCGGCCGGGCCAGGCCCAGGCAGAGCGCCGCACCGATGATGTTGGCCAGGGCCAGCGACCAGATGATGGTGTAGGTCAGGTCGAGATTGGTCTCGATCATGCTGACGCCGGGCTGCAGGCCGAGCAGTAGCAGGCCACCGAGGAAGACGGCGGCGGTGCCCGAGCCGGGCACGCCGAACAGCAGGGTGGGCACCATGGCGCCACAGGCGCAGGCATTATTGGCGGATTCCGGTGCGATGACGCCGCGGATGTCGCCCTGGCCAAACTGGGACTTGTCCTTGGCGCTCTGCACGGCATGGCCATAGGTCATCCAGTCCACCACCGAGCCGGCGAGGCCGGGAATCGTGCCCAGCAGGCTACCGATGCCCGCGCAGCGCGCCACTAATCCACGATGCTGGCCGACATCCTGGATGCCTTGCCGCCAGCCCTTGCCGAGCCGAGCGGGCTCCCCGGCGATGGCCCCGCGCTTGACCAGCAGGTCGATGATCTCGGGCAGCGCGAAGATCCCCAGGCCGATGACCACCAGCGGTATGCCGTCGTAGAGATAGTCGATCTCGAAGTTGAGACGGAACTCCCCGGTGGCGGGCGCCATGCCGATGGTACCGACCAGCAGGCCCAGGCCGCAGGCGGCGAGTCCCTTGAGCAGGTCGCGTCCGGAGAGTACCGCTACCATCGACAGCCCGAGCAGGGTCAGCATGAAGAGCTCGGAGGAGGAGAACGACAGCACCACCGGCCGGGCGATCAGAATGAACCCCGTCAGCACGGCGGCACCGATCAGGCCGCCGATCATCGAGGCGAGGAAGGCACTGGACAGGGCCCGTGCGGCCTGGCCGCGCTTGGCCAGGGAGAAGCCGTCGATGACGGTGGCCTGGGAGGCGCTGGAGCCGGGAATGCCCAGCAGCACCGAGGCGAAGGTATCGCCGGTGGGGATCACGGCGACCAGGCCCATCAGCATGCCGAGGGCGACGCTCGGTTCCATGCCGTAGAGGAAGGGCAGCAGCAACGCCATTCCTGCGATGCCACCGAGGCCGGGAATGATCCCGACCACCAGACCGACCAGCACGCCAACGACCATGTAGAGCAGATGATGCAGGGTGAACAGCTGCCCCAGGCTGGAAAGAAGGATATCGAACATGGAAATGGCTCTCGTGTTATTCGATGAGGGGAGCCCGAGCATTGGCTCTGGACCCTGGGGCCAAGGGCCAATGCTCGATGTCACGCGTCAGATGCTGGCGCCGTGCTTCGATGACAACCAGTCCACAAGCCACTCACGGGTAGCGTCATCCAGGGACATGGCGTCCTCGAGATGTTGCCGGACGATGTCGCCAACGATCGGGGTATAGGGACCCAACTGGGCGTCGGCTTCCTGCTTGAACTCTTCGGTATCGATGAACTCGAGGGCCGCTTCCCGGTAGGTCTCGACGAGTGCCTCGGGGGTGTCTTTGGGCACCATGATCAGCTTCTGGAGCGTGAAGCCCGAAGCGAAGAACTTCTCGTAGGCGTCGTTGGCGGTACCGCTCGGGGCCTCGCCATGGACCGCTTCATAGACCTCGCCAAAGGTGGGAAGGTCGGGGAACGCCGGGTCGCGTTCGATCTCCCCCTCGTCATTCAGTACGCCGAGCGAGAAGAGCGGGACGGCACGGCCCGACTCCACCAGGGGAGCCACACTACTCAGATAGGCGGAGGTGGTCTGGAAATCGATGTCCGCTTCGCCGCGCTCGAAGGCCAGGCGGCCTTCGCCGCGGCTCTGCATGCCGGAGACGGCCTGAACCTCGACACCCAGCATGTCGAGGGCGATCAGTATCGGCAGCTCGAGTCCGGTGTGACTTTGCACCGCCAGCTTGACCGGCTGCTCCAGCAGACTGGCAAGCGCGCTCTCGCTGTCCTCACCCAGGCTGGCCTGGGCGTAGACGACGCCACCGGTTGGGGTCGCCAGGATCGGTGTCCAGGCGGAGTAGTCGTAGCGTACCCGCTTGTCCCCCAGCATGGCGGGATACTGGGTCGAAGCGGAGGCGCCCAGCCAATCGCTACCGTCGCTCTTGGCGCGCATGGCGAAGAGGTTGGAGCCGTTGATGGAGCCACCGCCCGGCACATTGTCGATCATGATGGTCGGCTGGCCAGGAGTGTGCTCGCTGAGCCAGGGCGCGAAGAAGCGGGCCCAGACATCGGTACCACCACCGACGCCGAAGGGAATGGTCCACTTGATGGTTCCTGGCACGTCCACGTTCTGTGCCTGTACGGATGCGGTGGCCGTCAAACCGAGCCCGGCGACTGCCAGGCCAAGGGCGGCTGCTTTTTTCAGGCGACCGAGCGAAGTACGAGATGTCGTGGTCCTGTGGAGGGTCATGGCATGCTCCTGGTTGTTGTCGTTAGCGGGTGGCAAGACACCCGGTGGTCGCGATGATCAATTGGCCTGCAGTGCAGTCATTGTCTCACCGGGTGACGTGGAGGCGGTGTAGAAGATCGTGCCACTCATGATCTTTCTGGCGGTACGAATCAGTGACACGCGCGCGATATCGCTGGCATTGCCTTGGCGGTGCTCGACATCGAGGTCGATGAAGCCGGATGGATGCTCCAGTCTCACCTGTGCCAGACACTCTCCCGCGGATATGCGCCCGCTTTCTACTGCGATGCGGTGGGCGATGGTGCCGGGAACACTGACCGCCGAGGCGACGGCAATGGCACCGGTGACGGCGATGGCCTTGTGGCAGCGGTGGGGTACGAAGTACCGCGTGCACAGGGTGCTGGCGCTGTCACGCGCTGCACAGACCAGCACCGGCTTGGGCAAGACACTGTTGCTGACGTCACCCAGTCCCATGCTCCGTCCTGCCTTACGGCGAATGCTTTCGAGGCGCTCGAGCAGGGCGCTATTGCCATCCAGTTCGGCGGGGGACTCATCGCCGCTCAGGCCGAGGTTCGCAGCGTCGAGCATGATGATCGGCGTCGCAGCGTCGAGGCAGGTGACGTCGACACCTTCGATCGAGTCGCACGCCTTTCCGGTCGGCAGCAACGCGCCGGTCTTGGCGCCCACGATATCCAGGAAGCTGAGTTGAATGCCGGCGGCACTCCCGGGCACGCCGCTGATGGACGTATTGCCCTCATAGCAGACCTGGCGGCCCGGCGTTGGTACATGACACTCAATCAGGCGCTGGGTGTTGAGGTTGCGTACCCGCACGACGGTCTTGCCGTTCTGGGGCTCCACCAGGCCCGTCTCGATCGCGTAGGGGCCGACCGCCGAGAGCATGTTGCCGCAGTTCGGGGTGAAGTCGACGCGGCGATTGAGGATATCGACCTGGGCAAACAGGTAGTCGACATCGGCGCCGGCATGGGAGGAGCGCTCCACGATGGCGATCTTGCTGGTCAGGGGGTCCCCGCCGCCGATGCCGTCGATCTGCAGGGCGTGGCCCGAGCCCATCAGGCTAAGCAGGATGTCGGCTTGGGCGTCCTGGCCGCTGGGAAGATCGCTCATGCGCAGGAAAGGGCCTCGGGAGGTGCCGCCGCGCATGATCATGCAGGGGATGCTGTTTATCATCGTCATGCCACATCGCGTTGGGAAGTCGTGATGTGAGCATGTCAGTGGCCAACTGATGCTTCAAATGCAAATAAATGCAGTGATTGATGCCAATTTCGTATTAATGCGCTATGCTTATCAATGCCGACGTGTCATGCAAGAGTGCATAAATGCTACATCGCCTGGAATTCCTTGATCTTCAAGCGTTTATACTGGTCGCAGAGCTGGGTTCTTTCCATGAGGCTGCGCAACGTCTGCATCTTTCTCAGCCGGCTCTATCGCGACGCATTCAGAAGCTCGAGGAGCTTTTGGAAGTCGAGTTGCTTGAACGAACCACGCGAAGAACGCAGCTGACGCCTATCGGGGCGGATTTTCTGCCACGCGCCAGGCGCATGATCGAAGAATACGAGTCATCGATTCTGAACATACGAGAACTGGCGACGCACCAGAAGGGCACGGTCACGATCGCCTGCCTGCCCACCGCCGCCTTTTACTTCCTGCCAAGCGTGATTCGTGGTTTCAGCGAGGCTTGGCCGGGTATCCGCATCCGCATCCTCGACGTCAGCGCCAACGAGGGACTGCAGCGGGTCATCAATGGCGAGGCCGACTTCGGCATCAACATGTTCAGCGCACAAAGCCCCGAGGTTTCCTTTACACCACTATTACGAGATCCCTTCGTACTGGCCCTGAGGTCGGACCATCCCCTGGCAGCAAAGGAGAGTATCGAATGGGCGGATCTCGAACAGGTCAGGCTGATCACCGTCAGTCGCGATAGCGGCAATCGCACCTTGCTGGACAATGCCCTCTCTGCCGAAGGCATCCGGCTGAACAGCTTCTACGAAGTTCAACACCTTTCCACCTCACTTGGCCTGGTCGAATCCGGGTTGGGCGTGGCGATCTTGCCCAAGATGACGATGCCCGGCCCGGACCATGACACGCTCTGCTCACGTGAGCTTCCCGAACCGCGCATTCAGCGAACCATCGGCCTGGTCAGAAGCAGTTCCCACAGTATCTCCAGCACGGCCCAGCTGTTTATCGATATGCTGCTCGAGCATTGGGGAAGTACACCACCATCCTGAGATGCCGGTGTTCGTCCACCAACAGCGTGGCGTGTTCGTACTCCCTCGGGTTGGATTCGGTGTCGAGAATCGAGCCGATGCCGTAGCGGTAGGCTTCCAGGTTGGGCTGTTCCCACCAGCGGCGAAAATCCGGCGATAGCTTGGCGAGCGCGTCGGTCAGCTCCTGCATGGCCGGGTCCCCGGGCGCGGCCGCCAGGTCGCAGCGGAACTGGGCGAGAAGGCGGGGGGCGTCCTGACGCCATTCGGGAAGGCGTCGACGCAGTGCGGGGTCGGCGAACAGTAAGCGCATCATGTTGCGCTCGCCGGTCTCCCTGTCGCTGAAGCCGAACAGACTATCGGCCACGGTATTCCAGGCGATGACGTCCCAGCGCAGGTTCATGACGTAGGCGGGCCTCGGCATGTCGTCCATCAGCGTCTGTACCAGGGGCGGAATTTCCTGCCACTGGTAGGCCTCCACCGGCGGCGGGCGGCGATGGGCGAGCAGGAATAGGTGGCAGCATTCGGCATCGTCGAGCTTGAGGGCCTTGGAAACGCTGAGCAGGAAGCTCTCCGAGACGTTGATGTCGCGTCCCTGCTCGAACCAGGTGTACCAGGTCAACCCCACACCAGCGAGAGTGGCCACCTCCTCGCGCCGCAGCCCCGGGGTACGCCGGCGGCCGGTGCTGGGCAGGCCGACGTCGACCGGCGTCAGCTTGTTGCGATGATGGATCAGGAAGTCGGTGAGTTCGCTGCGGGTTCTGTCGAGGCTGCGGCCGGCCATGGCTTTGTCCCAGATAGTACTGCTGGTAATAGGATAACTGGCTATATTGTAACCCTATCGAGATGGGCCAAGACTACCATGCCAACCCTATGGAACAGGAGGCATGGCATGGTTTCCCTCAATGAAGCGTCAGGCTCGCGGCTCACCCGGCATCAGGCGGGTATCAAGGAGTGGGCCGGCCTGGCGGTATTGGCACTGCCCACGGCACTGCTCGGCCTCGACGTCACCATTCTCTATCTGGCACTGCCCGCCCTGGCGGCGGATCTGCAGCCGAGCAGTACGCAGGCGCTGTGGATCATGGATGCCTACGGCTTCATGATCGCCGGCTTTCTGATCACCATGGGCACCCTGGGCGACCGCATCGGCCGTCGCCGGCTGCTGATGATCGGCGCCTTGGCCTTTGGCGTCACT
The DNA here is from genome assembly GCF_002879645.1 of Halomonas heilongjiangensis. Lineage (GTDB taxonomy): Bacteria > Pseudomonadota > Gammaproteobacteria > Pseudomonadales > Halomonadaceae > Halomonas > Halomonas heilongjiangensis. The sequence continues at coordinate 65,386 of NZ_PNRE01000059.1, forward strand.
TCGGTGATCGCGGCCTACTCCACCAGCGCCGCCATACTGATTGCCGCCCGCGCGGTGCTCGGTGTGGCCGGTGCGACGCTGATGCCATCGACCCTGGCACTGATCAGCAACATGTTCGGCGACGTGCGCCAGCGGGCCCTGGCCATCGGCGTATGGGCCACCATGTTCGCCCTGGGCATGGCGCTGGGGCCGGTGGTGGGCGGCGTGTTGCTTGAGCGCTTCTGGTGGGGCTCGGCCTTCCTGGTAGCGGTGCCCGTGGTGGCCGTGCTGCTGATTGCGGCGCCGACTCTGCTGCCGGAGTATCGTGCGAAGCGCAGTGGCCGGCTGGATCTCGCCAGCGTAGCGCTCTCGCTGGCAGCCGTGCTGTCGGCGGTCTATGGCGTAAAGGAACTGGCCAAGTTAGGGCTCGAACCCGGTCCGGTACTGGCGCTTGTGCTGGGAGCGCTGATGGCGGTCACCTTCGTGCGCCGGCAGCAGCATCTGGACGACCCGCTGCTCGATATGCGGCTGTTCGGTAGCCGTACGTTCAGCGCTGCCCTGATCGTGCTGTTGGTGGGGCTCGTCGGCGTTTCCGGCGTAATGCTGCTGGTAACTCAGTACCTGCAACTGGTGGCGGGGCTCACGCCGCTGGCGGCCGGGCTATGGATGGGGCCACCGGCGTTGATGATGGTGCTGGCGGGCATCGTGGCGCCGCTGATTGCCCGACGTATTCGTCCCGGTTACGTGGTGGGCGCCGCCCTGGCGCTCTCCACGTTGGGCTACTGGTTATTGGCAACCGTAGAAGTGAACGCCAGCGGGGTGGGCATGGCGATAGCCGGTTTCTCGCTGGTCTATCTCGGCCTGGGGACCATCGCCGCGCTGGGCACGGATTTGGTGGTAGGCGCGGCGCCGGCAGAGAAGGCCGGCTCGGCCTCGGCCATGTCGGAGATGGTGCAGGAGCTGGGCGTTGCGCTGGGCGTGGCGCTGTTGGGTAGCCTGGCCACCTTCGTCTATCGCGCACAGGTCAGCGCGACGATGGCCGATGGCGAAGCCGTCGAGGTGGCGGGCGTCGTGGAAGACAGCCTGTGGGCCACCGTCTCGGCCGGCGAACGGCTTCCTGCGGGGCTGCTGCTGGAAGCCCAGCAGGCCTTCACCGCGGGGCTGAATGTGACCGCCACCGTGGGCGGCATCGCTATCCTGGCGCTGGCGGTGATCTCCATCGTCAGCCTGCGCCATGTCGGGGCCATTGGCGGAGAAGCTCAGGAGCGATCGGACGAGAAAGGTGAGCCCTGCTCGCTCTGCTAGGGCTGGACCAATATCCCGTTTTTCCTCACTGCAAGACTAATTCGACCCGGCGGTTTTGCGCGCGGCCCGCTTCACCGGCATTACTGGCAATCGGGGCCAGAGATGCCACACCGCGAGCATCCAGCCGGGCGGCGTCGATGCCGTCGAGAGCGCCCAGGGCTTCGACGACGGCATTGGCGCGCCGTTGTGAGAGCTCGAGGTTGTAGTCGAGGCTGCCCTGGTTGTCGGTGTGGCCGACGATATAGACGGCGAGTTCCGGTGCGCTGCGCAGCAGCTCGGCCATCTGTTCGAGGGCTTCGGCCGATTCCGCCTCGATGGTGGCGCTGTCGGTGGCGAAGAAGATGCCATCGACGATCACGCTGCCATCGGTATCGAGGGCAGCCTGCAGGGCGCTGGCATCTTTTATGCTCACTTGGCCGAGCTGTAGCGGTTCGCCTTCGACCACGATCTGACGCACTAGCGTCCTGTTATTGGCGCGGTCTTCCATCATGAACAGGAAAATATGCACCCGGCTTTCATGGTCGTCGCGGGTCGCTAGTATGGCGCGGAAGTTGTCGTTGATGGCGGCACGATCGAATGCCTTGGCGAAGACATTTCCGGAGCGTATGACATAGTTTCTGAAACCTGCGCCGCACTCGCTGCGCCCAGCGCAGGAAAGTAAAATGTCGAATTCGCTGTCGCTCAGTGCCGCCTCGTAGTTGCGAGCAATTTCAAGGGCTGTGTTCTCCACAGGAAGCCGATAACCGATTCTGGTAATCCGACCTTCGAGTTCGAGCAGTTGGCTGGCTTCGTCCTCGCTCTCTATGGCGGCGCTGGGCAGCGTTACGGCATCGTAGTTGGAGGCTTGATAGGCACTGATGGTGGCGTCGCCGAAGCGGCCGAGCAGCGGATGATCGGCGGATCCCTTGATATCGGCCATGGCGGGCATGGAGCAGGAAAGCAGCAGTGCGGCGAAATTGGCCAGGCGCTTCAGTTCCATCTGACACTTCCTTTTTCTACGTTGTTGTCGCGCATCGATGCAGGCTCGATACATGGCGTGCTTTTTTATCGCCGTATCAGCCGTTCATGTCCAGTGGTTGATTCCATTCGTCGCGAGTTGCAGGCCACGCAGCACGTGGCCTGCCTGCCATCAGGCGCCCACCAGGTCCTCCTCGAGATTCTTCGCCAATGCCACGACCAGTGCTCCGATGTCTTGCTCGGCCTGGGCCAACGACGCCTGCTGCCACTATCGCAACTGCGCGCCTTCGAGGCGGCGGCACGTCACCGCAGCTTCAAGCTGGCCACCGAGTAACTGGCCGTGACACCGGCGGCCATCAGTCATCAGGTGCACGAGCTTGAAGCGCTGTTGGGCGTGGCCCTGTTCGAGCAGGCGGTGGGAGGCACCACTGCCGACCTGGGGGCGAGCCTGACCTTCTCCGACGAGAGCCATGCGATCCAGGCCGCCATCGCCGGCCAGGGCGTGGCGCTGCTGAGCCTGACCCTGGTGAAGGCGGAACTCGGGCGCGGCATTCTGCAAGTGCCTTTCGGGCCGAGGCTGCCAGGGCTTCGCTATCAGTTGGTTCGGCATCACCGCTTTGCCGGCCACGCTGCGCTTGCGCGGGTGACCAAATGGCTGAGGGGAGCTTTTTCACAGGCGGACGACAGCGCCTGATGAGGATAAGTGGCCAATACAGCCACTACTGCGGCGGTGGCCGGGAAAGGAAAACCCCCGGCACCAGAGGTGCCGGGGGCTGCGATATCGCTGCGTTGACGATCAGTCGTGCCGCGTGCGGTTCCGATAAGGAGCGCGCTCATCCTCCTCGATACGCACTTCCTTGCCGATGGGGTGCCTCTGCTTCTCGCTCATGGCGTAGGTCAATAGCGCCACCGCGGCCACGCTCACGGTCAGCATTGTGATGATACCCATGCGCATGTCCTCCTGCGGGTGAATGGGGCGACCCTCGGGACGTCACTGTCCCTACGAGAGGTGTGCCTGCGAATTGAGGGTGGCAGTTTTCTCGCTGGCCGACAAATACTTTGACTCGATGGCAGCGACTAAGTTTTCACGCTTCGCCAGGAACCCGGTTTTAACGCTTCGCAATAAGGCAGCCGCTAGTCGCCGGCCCGCACCACGATCTTGCCGCATGGCCGGCTATCGAGTCGTTCCTGGCCTGGCTGCCCGGCGGGCTGAGTGGCTGTGTGAGGTTTTCGCATAGGCGGACGAGCACACTTGACATCGATAGGGGAAGGCCAGGGTGTGCTGTAGCAAGTCTCGGCACTGCGTCAGTCTGCGCCGGTATTGCTTTTTTCATGAAATTAATGAAATATATTTCCAATTCTACAGCTCTCGTGCATCGACTAGGTAGTTCTACGGATGCCATGTCCGTATCAATGACTAAGCGATAACAGCAGTAAAATTCACGCAGCTCCCCGGATTTATTTTCTTTTCCACCGGTTTATTCTCCCAAGGTCAGCTTTCTGACCAGTTCACGATTCAATCATTAAAATAAACAAGAGCGCTGCTTGGTAGTGCGCTTGATACTATCAAGCTCGCCGGGAGAAGGTATTTCCATGAGCGTCAACAGGCGTAATTTCCTCAAGTACGGTGGTGCTGCTGCGGTGGGTACCGTGATGGCGCCGAGCATCGTCAAGGCCCAGGAGACTTTCAACTGGCGCATGACCACCAGTTGGCCCTCCGGCTTTCCGTTCTTCCAGTCGGGGCCGGGTTCCGCCACGGATTTCGCCAAGCGGGTCGAGGACATGTCCGGTGGCCGCATCAGGATCCGGGTCTATGGTGCCGGTGAACTCATTCCCGCCTTCGATGGCTTCGATGCCGTTTCGCGGGGCCAGCAGGTGCAACTGAACCATGCCTGTTCCTACTACTGGGCAGGGGAGTCGTTTGCCGCCCAGTACTTCACCACCGTGCCTTTCGGCATGACCTTCCAGGGATTCAATGCCTGGCTGGCGCATGGCGGCGGTTACGAACTGTGGCAGGAAACCTACGAGCCCTACAACCTCATTCCCCTGGCCGTGGGATGCACCGGTGCGCAGCCGGTGGGCTGGTTCCGTGAACCCGTCACCAGCGTCGAGGGCTTCCGTGGCCTGAACATCCGCATGCCGGGGCTGGCCGGCGACGTCTACAACGCCATCGGCGCCAATGCCCGCCTGCTGCCTGGGGGGGAAATCTTCTCGGCCCTGGAGCGCGGCGCCATCGATGCGGCGGAGTGGGTAGGGCCCTATCTCGACCGTGCGCTGGGCCTGCACAACGCAGCCAAGCACTACTACTCCTCGGGCTGGCACGAGCCCTCCACCACCACCGAGGTCATCGTCAACAAGGATGCCTATCATTCCTTGCCCAGCGACCTCCAGGCCGTTCTTCACAACGCGGCCGCGGCCTGCAACGTCACCTCCCATACCTGGATCGAAGCCCAGAACGGAGCCGCGTTGCAGGACCTGGTCACCAACCATGGCGTTCAGTTCGAGACGCTTCCCGATGACGTCATCAGGGCCCTGTTCGAGGCCACGCGCGACATCCTGGCGACCGAGGCCGACAAGGACCCCCTGGTCAAGAAGATCAACGACAGCTTCTGGGAATTCAAGAAGAAGCACGATGGCTGGCAGGCCAACAGCGAGGCCGTATTCGCCAACACCATCAGCCGCTACGGCCAGGGCATGATCTGACCCCGGCCAGGCTCTCGGCTTCGGTACCCGCATCGGAGCCGAGGGCTTTTCCTGCCCGGCCTCTTGAAGGTCACGCTTACCTTGCCAGACGTCCACCGGGTGCCTGCCCGGAGGGGGAGTTCACATGCTGCGTTTCTGTACGTCGCTCGAACGCTTGCTCGAGCGTATCACCGGTCTTGCCGGCTTCATCGGTTGCTTGGCCATGGTCATCATGGTCGCGTTGATCTTCGGCAATATGCTGAGTCGCTATGCCTTCGGCCTGGGCGCGGTGTGGGCCCAGGAGCTGGAGTGGTACCTGTTGTCGGTCATGGCGATGATGGGAATCGCCTATGCCATGAAGTTCGACGATCACGTGTGCGTGGATATCCTGTCGAGCCGCTACAGCCCCGTTGGCATGATGTGGTTGAACCTCATCACCGCACTGCTGGTGGCGCTGCCCTGTGCGCTACTCATCATTTACTACAGCTTTCCTTTCGCCGAGACCGCTCTCATCCGCGGTGAGCGCTCGCCGAATTCCTCCGGCCTACCCTGGCGCTGGATTCCCAAGTCGTTGGTCGTGGTCGGCTTCGTCTTCGTGGCGACCGAGTCGGTTCGCCAGGCGCTCGAGAACGGCCGACGCCTCGTTCAACACTACGCTGGGAGTGCCTGAGTCATGCCCCTGGAATATTACGCGCTGGCCATGATCGTGGCCTTCTTCGTCCTGGTGATGACCGGCATCCCGGTCGGATTCGTGGTGGCCTTCGTCGGCTTCGTGTTCGGCTTCATCGGCTTCGATGGCTGGTTGTTCGAGCTGCTGCCCTCGCGGATCTACGGTGTCGTTTCCAACTACACCCTGCTGGCCATACCGCTGTTCGTCTTCATGGGCGTGATGCTGGAGCGCTCGAAGATCGCCGAACGCATGCTCGACGTGATCGGGCACCTGTGTGGCGGCCTGCCGGGCGGGATGGCCCTGGCGGTGATCATCGTGGGTGTCCTGCTGGGGGCGGCGACGGGCATCGTCGGCGCGGCCATCGTCACGCTGACCCTGATGGCACTGCCCACCCTGGTGCGCCGCGGCTACAAGAAGACGGTGGCCTGCGGCACCATCTGTGCCGCCGGCACCCTGGGTCAGATCATCCCGCCCAGCCTGGTGCTGCTGGTGCTGGCCGATATCATGAACCTTTCCGTCGGTAGCCTGTTCGCCGCGGCACTGGTGCCCGGCCTGTTGCTGGCGGGCATGTACCTGGCCTACCTGCTGGTGCTGGCCTTCTTCTTTTCCGCCGATGTGCCCGCCATCGACGAACAGGAGCGTGCCGCCGTCAGCAAGAGGGAGCTGGGCAAGGACTTCGCCAAGGTCGTGGTGCCGCCACTGCTGCTGATCTTCGCCGTGCTCGGTTCGATCATCGGCGGGGTGGCCGCTCCCACGGAGGCGGCATCGGTGGGGGCCGTGGGTGCCTTGCTGCTGACGATCGTTTCCGGGCGCATGTCGCTCCCGGTACTCTCGGAGACCGTGAAGACCTCGTTGCGCATCAGTTGCATGATCTTCTTCGTGCTGATCGCCTCGCAGGTCTTCGCCCTGGCCTTCCGGGGGCTGGATGGTGAATTCCTTATCGAGGCGATGTTCGAATGGGTGCCGGGCGGCATGTACGGCACGCTGATTTTCATGCTGCTGCTGATCTTCTTCCTGGGGTTCTTCCTCGAGTGGATCCAGATCTCCTACATTGCCGTGCCGCTGTTCCTGCCCTTCCTGGCAAGCCAGGGCGACATGTCCATGGTCTGGGTGGCCATCCTGATCGCCATGAACCTCCAGACCTCGTTCCTCACGCCGCCCTTCGGCTGGTCGCTGCTGTTCATGAAGGGCGTGGCGCCGCCGGGGATCACCACGGGCGATATCTACAAGGGCGCCATTCCCTTCGTGCTGATCCAGATCCTCGCCCTGGCGCTGATCATCGTTTTCCCCGATGTGGTGCTGTGGTTGCCGGCGGTGGTAGGATGGTGAGTTGCCGTAAGCGTTAGATCCGAGTCTGAAAATCAGGCCCTGCTAATCCTCATTCCATATTGAGGTTGGCGGGGCTTGTAGGCCGACAATAACTGTGGCTCAACAATAATAAGTAAACAGGTATACGCCAGTGTTCACGTTCAGAACCAAGTTGACACTGCTTACCTTGCTCCCTCTGTTGGTTCTCATCGCCGGTGTGACGTTCTTTGCCATCCATCAGAGTGCGCGGTTGAGTGGGGTGCAGTCGGAAATCCTCAAGGACGGATTGCTGCAAGCCAAGAAGGCTGAACTGAAGAATTACATGGAGCTGGCCTATACGGCGATCCGTGACATATACGAAGATCCCTCCCTACCCAGAGACGTGGCTCAAGGCCGCGTGGCGGAGGCTTTCCATCGGATGGAGTATGGCTCCGATGGCTACTTCTTCGTCTACGACTACGAAGGGCTGAATATCGTCCATCCCCGGCTGGAGCATCTGGTGGGGCATGACCTGTGGAACTTTCGCGATGAGGACGGAAAGTTCCTGATCCAACGGCTCGTCCAGCGCGCCCGGGAGGGGGGAGGGTTTACCGAATACCGCTGGGACAAGCCGTCCGGCGGTGAATCGGTCCTCAAGCTGGGCTACTCCATTGGCCTGGATGAGTGGGGCTGGATGGTCGGCACCGGCCTCTACCTGGATGACATCGAGCTGGTCGTCAGCCAGATGGAGCGGCATATGGTGGAGAATGCGCGCAAGACCATACTGCTGATGGCCTTCTTTACCGTCTCTTGCCTGCTCGTCATTGCGGTGATCGGCCTTGCGGTCAATTTGAGCGAAGCGCGGGTGGCAAACCGGAAACTGGTCAAGATGGCCCAGAAGACCTTCAGCTTTCTGGAAAAGGAACGGCGCCGGATCTCTCGTGAGCTGCACGATGGTATCAACCAGCTCCTGGTATCGGCGCGTTTCAAGCTGGAGCGCATCGACGATGCCCTGGAGAGAGGGGACCATATAGATGCCTCCTCCGCCCTGGCCGCGACCGATCGTATTCTCGAGACGGGTATTCAGGATCTCAGGCGCCTGGCCTGCGACCTGCGCCCGAGCGTGCTGGACGACCTGGGGCTGGTAACCGCCTTGGAGAGTCTCTGTTCGGGCCTGGTGGAACGCAAGGCCGTCCAGATTCATTTCGAGTCGAACATCGACAGCCGGCAGTGCCAACCGGTGCTGGCAACGGCGCTGTATCGCATCACGCAGGAGAGCCTGCACAACATCGAGAAGCACGCCGGTGGGGCCCGTCAGGTCAAGGTGAGAGTGCTGCGTCGTCGCAGTTGGGTGTACCTGGAGATCGCCGATGACGGCGAAGGCTTCGCCTGGCATCCCGATCGTCGCCATGAACAGGACGGTAGCGGCATGGGGTTGCGCAACATTCAGGATCGCGTCGACCTGCTGGGTGGGCGCCTTTCGATCGAGGCGGCGCCCGGCAAGGGGGTGCGTATCAGGCTCAAGGTGCCGTTTCAGCGTGTTTGCAGCAAGCCAAGCGGAGAGAGAATCGATGGAAGGGTCTATACGCGTACTTTTGGCGGATGACCATCCGCTGGTGCTGGAAGGCCTGCGCTACCGGTTGGAGGCGCAGCAGGGCGTTGATCTCGTCGGGGTGGTGAGTTCAGGGCAGGAGCTGTTGACACTGGCGCAGGCGTTGCAGCCGGACGTGGTGGTCACGGACATTACCATGCCCGGCCTGTCTGGCCTCGAAGCCTGCAAGATTCTGCAGGAGACCTGCCCGGATATCCGCGTACTGGTGCTGACCATGCACGACAACGAGGAGTACATCCGGCGCGCGGTGGCCTGCGGGGCCGCTGGCTATGTGCTCAAGGATGCGTCGGCGGAGCAGATGGTCTTTGCCTTGCGCGAAGTGGCAGCCGGGCGCAGCCACTTCGGTTCCAGCGTCTCGCGGGTCCTGCTCGAGGAGAAGGAGGGACGACTGACCCAGCGCGAGACCGATATCCTGAAGTTGATGTTCGAAGGCATGAGCAGCCGTGACATCGGGGAGATGCTGGCCATCAGCACTCGCACGGTGGAGTCGCATCGCAGCAATATCTATCGCAAGCTCAATACCAATTCACTGGCGGGCCTGTTTCGCTACGCGATGCGGCACGGGCTGGTCGAATTGGAATAGCTGCGCGATGGTCGAGGTTCTGCTTGAAGGGCCGACGTGGCTGAGGTGCTTGGCGACAGCATACATGGCACCTGAACTATGACCGCTACCGTGCCATCACCTACCTGAGTAGCCTCGCCGCAGGAGGACCATCTATCGAAGGCCACAGCTATCCTTGGAGGCCAAGCCAACCAGCGCCTGAAGCGCCTCAGGGCTCCATATTGGCAAAGCCCTCACCGCGTTCGAAGCGAGCAATCTGGGCCGCGGCGAATTCAGCCGTCTTGCGAGTGCTGTGGTTGACGTCGGGAACGATGTGGAAATTCCAGTGGAATGGCACTTCAAGCCTCTGGGCCTGCTCTTCCGCAGTTTCGAAATAATTGATGGCGCGCTCTACGCGGTTCGCACCTTGAGCCATCGCTCTGGAAGATGTCGCAAGCTTGGAGTGATTGGGGTTGTCGTCATTCTCGCCCACCATGATCAGCACCGGCATGGCGAAATAGTCGGCCAGATCCGCCGTCTCCACATCCAGTGGGTCATCCTTCAATCCAAAGTGCCATGGCATGTCGTCATCTGGAAACGTCCATACGCCTGGTGCGCTGCATACCAGCGCTTCTACCTTGCTGGTGACGTCGAAGGTCAGTAACCGATGAGCCACTTGGCATCCGGCACTATGACCGAAAAGGTAGTACTCCTCCCGGGTCGAGCCCAGCGCCTCCGCCACTTCCTCGAACAGTGGCTCGATAACGCTGTATGACCACTCCTCCGAGGGATTGAGTCGCTGGGTTTTTCTGTCGACCAGATTTCCCCGGTTATAGCTCCTTCCCCCCGGATAATTCTCCTTGTCGAAGTGCGGCACGACGATGATGAAGCCGTATTCGTCGGCCATCTCGGCCCAGATGTCGCGAGTCATGACGGCTCTGCGTGAGCTACCAATCATCACCATCACGATGGGCGATGCCGGTTCTACGTTGTCAGGCAGATAGGTATGGACTTCGAGTCGCTGATCGCTGTCCGGGAGGGAGTACCAGAAACGCCCCTTGCCCTCCGACAAGGTGAACGCGGAGGCCGAAAACGTCGCGACGAGAAGCGAAAAACATAGCGCAACAGAGAAGAGAGACGTGGAAACTCGGTTGAGCATAAGGGACCCTGGAAAATAATGTCGAATGAATCATAATGCTCGTGGAAAGTAGGGGTCAAACTGTCGGTGACGGCTCGAGCAGGGCGGCGTCGTTCGCCGGTTGGCGAGACCGGCTCCGGAGCCAGGCGGTAGGGACGCCCGAGGGTGATCTTGCGGTCGGTCGAGGTAACGTAGCGGGGCTTCCTTGTCGAGGATCGTCCATCGTCCGTTCGAAGAGGGGGTGCCATGCCACTCGCTGCCTTCCATCCCGCCGTCGTGGCCTGGTTGGAGCATGACCTCGGCGCACCCACCGAGGTCCAGGCCCGCGCCTGGCCGGTGATCGCTAACGGCGGCCACGCGCTGATCGCCGCGCCCACCGGCTCGGGCAAGACCCTGGCGGCCTTCCTGGCGGCCATCGATAGCCTGGTGCGTCGTGGCCTCAGGGAGGCACTGCCCGACGAGACGGTGGTGCTCTACGTGTCGCCGCTGCGCGCGTTGTCCAACGACATCCAGCGCAACCTGCAGGCGCCGCTGGCGGGGATTGCCGAGGAACTGGCGGCAGAGGGCCTGCCAACGCCGGAGATTCGCGCCTGGGTGCGCACCGGCGACACGCCGGCCGGCGACCGCGAGCGGATGCGTAAGCGGCCGCCGCACATCGTGGTCACCACCCCGGAGTCGCTCTACATCCTGCTCACCTCGGCATCGGGCCGGCGCATGCTGTCCAGCGTGCGCTCGGTGATCGTCGACGAGATCCATGCCGTCGCCGCCAGCAAGCGCGGCTCGCACCTGGCGCTGTCGCTGGAACGGCTGGCCGCCCTGAGCGACGCGCCGCCCCAGCGCATCGGCCTCTCGGCCACCCAGAAGCCGGTGGAGGAGGTCGCCGCCTTCCTCACCGGCGGCGCCGAGTGCACGGTGATCGACACCGGCCATGGGCGCGAGCGCGACCTGGGGCTCGAGGTGCCCGGCTCGCCGCTCGCCGCGGTGATGGCCAATGAGGTGTGGGAGGAGGTCTACGACCGCCTGGCGGCGCTGGTGTCGGAGCACCGCACCACCCTGATCTTCGCCAACACCCGGCGGGTCTGCGAGCGGGTGGCGCGCCACCTCGCCGACCGCCTGGGTGAGGTGGCGGTGACCTCGCACCACGGCAGCCTGGCCCGCGAGCACCGCCTGGACGCCGAACGGCGCCTCAAGGGAGGCGAATTGCGCGCCCTGGTGGCCACGGCCTCGCTGGAGCTGGGCATCGACATCGGCGAGGTCGACCTGGTGTGCCAGCTCGGCTCGCCGCGCTCCATCTCCGCCCTGCTGCAGCGGGTGGGGCGCTCCGGCCACGGCGTCGGCCGCCTGCCCAAGGGCCGGCTGTTCCCGCTGACCCGCGACGACCTGCTGGAGTGCACGGCCCTGCTGGGCGCCGTGAAGGCGGGGGAGCTGGACCGCCTGCACATCCCCGACGGGCCGCTCGACGTGCTGGCCCAGCAGATCGTCGCCGAGGTGGCCGGCGCGGAGGAGTGCGGCGAGGCGGCGCTGTACCGTCGCCTGACCGCGGCCTGGCCCTATCGGACGCTGCCCCGGGAGCGCTTCGACGACGTGCTGCAGATGCTCGCCGACGGCTACACCACCCGCCGCGGGCGGCGTGGCGCCTACCTGCACCGCGACCGGGTCAACGGCCGCCTGCGGCCGCGGCGTAGCGCACGGCTCGTCGCCCTGACCAACGGCGGGGCGATTCCCGACCAGTTCGACTACGACGTGGTGCTGCAGCCGGAGGAACTGCGCGTCGGCACGGTCAACGAGGACTTCGCCTTCGAGAGCATGCCGGGCGATGTCTTCCAGCTCGGCAACCAGGGCTACCGCATCCTCAAGGTGGCGACCGGGCGGGTGTTCGTCGAGGACGCCAGGGGCGCACCGCCGAGCATTCCCTTCTGGCTCGGCGAGGCGCCGGGGCGCAGCGCGGAGCTCTCGATGGCGGTATCGCGGTTGCGCCAGGGCGTGGATGACCAACTGGCCGAGGGCCACGAGGCCCAGCCGTGGCTGGAAACCGTCTATGGCCTCGCCCCCGCCGCCGCCGAACAGCTGACGGCCTATCTCGTCGTGGCGCGGGCGGCGCTGGGGGTGGTGCCCAGCCAGCACCACCTGGTGCTCGAGCGCTTCTTCGACGAGGCCGGCGACATGCACCTGGTGCTGCACGCGCCGTTTGGCTCGCGGCTCAATCGCGCCTGGGGGTTGGCGCTGCGCAAGCGTTTCTGTCGCAAGTTCAACTTCGAGCTGCAGGCGGCGGCGCTGGAGGACAGCATCGTGCTGTCGCTCGGCCCCACCCACAGCTTCCCGCTCGACGAGGTCTGGCACTACCTGAACGCCGGGACGGTGCGCGAGGTGCTCGTCCAGGCGCTGCTCGACGCGCCGATGTTCGGCCTGCGCTGGCGCTGGAACGCCTCGATCGGCCTGGCGGTACCGCGCACCCGCAACGGCCGGCGGCGTCCGCCCCAGCTGCAGCGCCAGGACGCCGAGGACCTGCTGTCGGTGGTCTTTCCCGACCAGTTGGCCTGCGCCGAGAACCTGGCCGGTGCCCGCGAGATTCCCGACCACCCGCTGGTCGCCCAGACCCTGCGCGACTGCCTGACCGAGGCGATGGACGTGGAGGGGCTGGAACGGCTGCTGGCGCGGCTGGAGCGGGGCGAGATCACGGTGAGCGGACGCGACCTCGCCGTGCCGTCACCATTGGCGGAGGAGGTGGTCAATGCGCGGCCCTATGCTTTCCTCGACGACGGTGCCCAGGAGGAACGCCGCACCCTGAGCGTGCGCACCGGCGGGGCGTTGGATGTGGCGGAAGCCGCGGCCTCGGCACGCTACGACCCCGAGGTCATCCGCCGTGTACGCGACGAGGCCTGGCCGGCCCCGCGGGACACGGACGAACTCCACGATGCCCTGGTGCTATGCGGTTTCCTGACCGCAACGGAAGCCGAGGGTCGCGAATGGCGGGCCTGGTTCGCCGGCTTGATCGAGGCACGACGGGCCACGGCCGTGTCCGTCGCCGGCGGCGAGACGCTATGGGTCGCCGCGGAACGGCTCGGCGAGCTGCGCGGGATCCAGCCGCAGGCGCGGCTCGACCCGGCCATCGAGGCGGTGGGGCCGGTTCCCGAGAGTGCCGACGAGGCGCTGATCGAGGTGCTGCGCTCGCGGCTGGAAGCGCTGGGGCCGGTGACGGCCGCGACGCTTGCCGCCCCGCTGGACATGCCGCTGGCGCGGGTCTCGGCGGCGCTGGCCAGGCTCGAGGCCGAGGGCTTCGTGCTCCAGGGCAGCTTCACCGGGGGCACCAGCGAGGTCGAATGGTGCGAACGGCGGCTGCTGGCGCGGATGCATCGCTACGCCGTCGATCTCAAGCGTGCCGAGATCGAACCGGTCAGCGTCCAGCACTACCTGCGCTTCCTGTTCGACTGGCACGGCCTGACGGAGCGGCCAGAGGGCGTGGACGCCCTGGCCGCGGCGGTGGAGCGGCTGGAGGGGTTCCCGATGGCGGCCGGTGCCTGGGAGCAGGACGTGCTGCCGGCGCGGATCGCGGACTATGCTCCCCACCTGCTCGATCAGTTGCTCGCCAGCGGGCGTTTCGTGTGGCTGCGCCTGGTGGCGCCGCGGGTGGCGGCGGACGATGAGCGTCACC
>NZ_PNRE01000034.1 GCF_002879645.1 Halomonas heilongjiangensis
CTGGAGGGCGGCGCCCTGCTGCGCGAGGGCACCCTGTTGCTGGCGCTGGATCCTTCCCGCTACGCGCTGGCCATCGCCGAGGCCGAGGCCGAGCTGGCGAGCCTGGTCGCCGAGCGGGCCCTGCTCGACACCGAGGAGGAGAACACCGGCCGCCTGCTGGCGCTCGAACGCCAGCGCCTCGCCCTGGCCGACCAGGAGCTGGCACGCATCGAGCGGCTGGCGGCCGGCGATGCCGTGTCGCGCTCCCGGCTCGACGAGCAGCGCCGCAGCACGCTGAGTCAGCGCCAGGCGGTGGCCTCGCTGGAGAACGCCCTGGCGCTGCTGCCCGCCCGCCGCCAGGTCCTCGAGGCCCGGATCGAGCGGGCCGGCACGCGGCTGGCCCAGGCCCGCCGCGACCTCGAGGACACCCGCTTCACGGCGCCCTACGACCTGCGCCTGGGCGAGGTGGAGGTGGAGCTGCACCAGTTCGTGGGGGTTGGCCAGCGGCTGTTCCAGGCCGACAGCCTGGCGGCCGCCGAGGTCGAGGCCCATGTGCCCTTCGCCATGATGCGGCGGCTGCTGGGCGGCGTGACCCCCGCGGAGCTGCCCGAGGACGTCCTGGACCGCGCCGCGCGGCTCGACCTCTCCGGGATCCGTGCCGAGGTGGCACTGGTCGGGGCCGCGGACGTGGGCTGGGTGGGGCGCGTGGTGCGGGTGGCCAGCGGCCTCGACCCGGCCACCCGCACCGTGCGGGTGGTGGTGCGGGTCGACCACCCCTATCGCGAGGCGCGGCCGCCGGACCGGCCTCCGCTGCTGCGCGACATGTACACCCGGGTGACGCTGTCCACCGCCGACACGGTGCCCCGGCTGGTGGTGCCGGCCGCGGCGGTGCACCAGGGCGAGCTCTACCTGGCCGACCAGGACGACCGGCTCGAGCGCCGCCCGGTCGAGGTCGCCTTCGAGCAGCACGACCTGGCGGTGATCGCCGCCGGGCTCGCCCCCGGCGAGCGGGTGATCGTCGACGACCTGCAGCCGGCGATCAACGGCATGGCGCTGGCCCCCCGGCGCGACGAGGCCCTGGAGCGGCGGCTGCGGGTGCTGGCGGCGGGAGAGCGGCCGTGATCCGCTGGTTCGCCGGGCATCCCACCGCGGCCAACCTGCTGCTGCTCCTGCTGGTCGCCGCCGGGCTGTTCGCGGCGCCCGGCCTCAAGCGCGAGACCTTTCCCGACTATCGGCCCGTCGAGGCGCGCATCGAGGTGGTCTACCGCGGCGCCAGCGCCGCCGACGTCGAGGACGCCGTCTGCCGGCGGCTCTTCGATGCGCTCAAGGGCGTGGAATTTCTCGACGAGTTCGCCTGCGTGGCCCAGGACAACCTGGCCAGCGCCACGGCGACCTTGGAAGCCGGCGGCGACGCGATCCGCTTCCTCAGCGAGATCGACACCGAGGTCGGCGCCATCACCGACCTGCCGGCCCGGGCCGAGCGCCCGGTGGTGCGCGAGCTGCATCGCAGCGACCCGGTGGCGGCGGTGGCGGTCTCCGGCGACATGCCCCGCAACCAGCTCGAGGACTACGCCCGGGTCCTGGAGGAGCGGCTGATGCGCCTGCCCGGGGTGGCGGACGTCACCGTCCAGGGCATGTCGCAGCGCCAGTGGCAGGTCGAGGTGCCGCGCGAGGTGCTCGGCCAGCACGGCCTCTCGGCCCGGGAGCTGGGCGCCAGGATCCGGCGCCAGAGCCTCGACATGCCGCTGGGCACCCTGGAGACCCGCGACCGCGACATCCTGCTGCGCTTCACCGACCAGCGCCGCTCGCTGCGCGAGCTGGAGCGCCTGGTGGTGGTCTCCGACGCGGCGGGCGGCGAGCTGACCCTGGGCGAGATCGCCACGCTCCGGGAGGTCGGTGAGCGCCCCGAGGAGCAGATCCGCTTCGACGGCGAACCGGCCCTGGTGCTCGAGGTGAACAAGTCGCTGCGCGACGACGCCCTGGACGTGAAGGACGCCCTCGAGGCGCTGCTCGAGGCGGAGCGGCGGCGGCTGGACGGGCGGGTTGCGCTGAGCGTGACCCAGGACATGACCGGCATCGTGCGCGATCGGCTGCGGATGCTGGTGAGCAACGGCCTGCTGGGGCTGGCGCTGGTGGTGCTGGTGATGAGCCTGTTCTTCCGGCCGCGGCTGGCGCTGTGGGCGGTGCTGGGGCTGCCGGCCGCCTTCATGGGCGCCTTCCTGGTGATGGCGCTGAGCGGCCTGTCGCTCAACATGATCACCCTGGTGGCGCTGCTGATGGCCATCGGCATCGTCATGGACGATGCCATCGTCATCACCGACGGCGTCGCCGCCCATGCCCGGGAGGGCGCCCCGCCGCTCGAGGCGGTGGTGGCGGGGACCCGCCAGGTGCTGCCCGGGGTGCTGTCGTCGTTTCTCACCACGGTGGCGGTGTTCGCGCCCCTTTCGTTCCTCGCCGGCGAACTGGGGGCGGTGCTCGAGGTGCTGCCGGTGGTGCTGATCGCCGCCCTGGCGGCCAGCCTGGTCGAGGCCTTCTGGATCCTGCCCCACCATCTCAAGGGCAGCGTGGAAAGGCTGCAAGAGGGGCGCGACTCGCGCCTGCGGGCGGCCTTCGAGCGCGGCTTCGCGGGGTTCCGCGAGCGGGTCGGGCGTGCCGCCGACGCCGCGATCCGCTTTCGCCATGCGGTATTGGGTGGCGTCCTGGCGGTGCTGCTGGGCTCGGTCGGTTTCCTGGTCGGCGGCCATATCGGCAGCGAGGCGATGCCCGATATCGACGGCGACGTGCTCGAGGCGCGAATCCTGATGCCCCAGGGCACGCCGCTCCACCGCACCGAGGCGGTGGCCGAGCGGGTCGAGGCGGCGATGCGGCGCCTCGACGCACGCCTCACCCCCGACCAGCCCGGCGGCGCGCCGCTGGTCGAGGCGATCCAGGTGCGCTTCAACCACAACCCCAGTGCCCGGGAATCGGGGGCCCACGTGGCCACGGTGATGGTCGACCTGCTCACCGCCGAGCGTCGTCGGATCACCCTGGGCGAGCTGACCGCGGCCTGGCGCGAGGAGCTCGGCGAGATCACCGGCCTGCAGAGCCTGATCATCCAGGAGCCGGGCATCGGGCCCGCCGGCGTGCCGGTGGAGGTGCGCCTGCAGGGCGAGGACCTGGACGCCCTCAAGGCCGCGGCGCGGGAGCTGGCCGCGCACCTGGAGGGCTACGCCGCGGTCTACAACGTCATCGACGACCTGCGTCCCGGCAAGCCGCAGCGCGCCTTCGCCCTGGCCGAGGGGGCCCATGGCCTGGGGTTGACCGCCGAGGAGGTCGCCTCCCAGCTGCGCGCGGCGCTGCTCGGCGAGATCGCCGATACCCAGCGCATCGGCGACCGGGACGTCGAGATCCTGGTGCGCCAGGCCGGGGGTGACCGCGACAGCCTCGACGACCTGCTCGACCAGACCATCGTCCTGCCCGACGGCCGCCGCGTGCCCCTGGAGGTGGTGGCGACCCTGGCCGAGCGGCGTGACTGGGCGCGCATCACCCGCATCGATGGGCGGCGCACGGTGACCGTGGAGGCCAACGTGGAGGCGCGCCTCGCCAGCGGCCAGGCCATCGTCGACGACCTGCGGAGCGGCTGGCTGGCGGCCTTCCGCGATCGCCACCCCGCCGTCGAGGTGAGCTTCGAGGGACAGGTGGCCCGCGCCGCAAAGACCGGCGCTTCCATCCGCCGCGGCCTGCTGATCGGACTGGTCGGCATCTTCGTGGTGCTCTCCTTCCAGTTCCGCAGCTACGTCGAGCCGCTGATCGTGATGGTCGCGATTCCGCTGGCCTTCCTCGGTGCCATCTGGGGCCACGTGGCCATGGGCTACTACCTGTCGATGCCCTCGCTGGTCGGCGCCGTGTCGCTGGCCGGCATCGTGGTCAACAACGCCATCCTGCTGATCCACTTCATCAAGGGGCACCGCGAGGCGGGGCTCTCGGCGGTGGCCGCCGCCGGCCGGGCCAGCCGCGACCGGCTGCGCGCCATCCTGATCTCGTCGACCACCACCATCGTTGGCCTGCTGCCGCTGCTGGCGGAGACCAGCACCCAGGCGGTCGCCATCAAGCCGCTGGTGATCTCGGTGGTGTTCGGCCTGCTCGGCTCCACCGTGCTGGTGCTGCTGGTGATCCCGGCGCTCTATGTGCTGCTCGACGACCGGGGATGGACGCGACCGCCGCAGCGTTGATCGCCGGCGCCTGCCGGCCGCCCCTTCCCGACTTTTCCCTTCCCGCGAAGGGGGGCGGGCCGTTACGCTGCAGTGCTACCATCGCCATCATGCCGAAGGAGGCCCCGTGGCCATTTCCCGCTTTGCCGACCTGCTTGAGGAGGCGCGGCGTCAGCCCGAACCGCAGCGCCTGCTGTTCGTCTGTACCCGCGCCGAACTGCCGGATCACCCCAGCGAGGAGCAGCGTCGCCGCTTCGAGCAGGGCGAGGGCGGGGTGCTGACGCCGATGCTCTGCGTCGACAAGACCCCCGACGAGCTCAGCGACATGGCGGCACTGGTGGCGGAGTCGGAAGCGACCGGCGTCGAGTGGGATATCGTCTTCGTGGCGGCCATGGCCGACCAGGGCGGGCCGGCGCTCGCCGAGCGGCACCTGCAGCGCATGGTGGAGTCGCTGAAGACGGGCAGCATCGATCAGTTCCTGGCCTTCGACCGGGCCGGCGAGGTGGTCGGGTTCCAGTGAGCCATGTGCTCACCCGGAGCCGTCGAGCACGGGGCCCGGACGCATGGCGTCCGGGCCCCGTGCGTTTTCCCCGGAAGGTGATCAGGCCGCGTCGAGGGGGCGTGAGGGGCCGAAGTGCTCGTAGTGGCGGCGCTCGGCCGGCACGCCGAGGTCGGCCAGGGCGCGGTCCACGGCACTCATAAAGCCCTGGGGGCCGACGAAGTAGCAGCGCGCCCCCTCGGGCAGGACACGGCCCAGCAGCTCGCGGTCGACCCGGCCGCTGTGCTCGGCGCCATCGCCGCGCTCGTGCACCGTCACCGTCTGTAGCCGTCCGGGGTGCTCCGCCGCCAGGGCCGCGACCTCGTCGGCGAAGGCGTGGTGCTCGGCGTCCAGGGCGGCGTGCAGGTAGACCACCCGGCGCCCCCGGGAGAGGGCGTGGCGCGCCAGGGGCAGCATGGGGGTCTGGCCGACCCCGCCGCTGGCCAGCAGCAGCGGTTCGTCACCCTCCGCCAGGGTCAGGCCGCCGGCGGGCGGCAGCAGCTCCAGGGTGTCGCCCACCTGCAGGACGTCGTGGAAGTGGCGGCTCGCCCGGCCGTCCGGCTCGCGCTTGATGGAGAGGCGATAGGTGGTGCCGTTGGGCACGTCGGAGAGGCTGTAGTGGCGGTAGACCGGCACGCCGTCGAGGGTGAGCCGCACGCCGATGAACTGACCGGGGACGTGGTCCGCCACGCTGCCGCCGTCCACGGGTGCCAGCACGAAGGAGCGGATCACCGCGCTCTCCTGGCGGGTCGCGACGATGCGGAATTCGCGGGTGCCCCGCCAGCCGCCGGGACGCTGCGCGAATTCCAGGTAACGATGATCCTCCAGCTCGATCAGCAGGCCGGCGAGCTCCTCGTAGAGCGCGCTCCAGGCCGCGGCGATCTCCGCGGTCACCGCCTCGCCCAGCACCTCGCCGATGGCGGCCATCAGGCACTCGCCGACGATGGGGTACTGCTCGGGCCGGATGTCCAGGGAGACATGCTTGCTGACCACCGTGGCCAGGGTGTCGCGGGCCTTCTGCGGGTCCGCGCGCAGTTGCACATAGGCCAGCACCGCTCCGGCCAGGGCACGGGGCTGACCACCGCTCTGCTGGTGGGCGTCGTTGAACAGCGGCTTGACCTCGGGGTAGCGGTCGAACATCAACGGATAGAAGCGCCGGGTGATGGCGTCGAGGTGGTCGGCCACCACGGGGGCGGTGGCGGCGATCAGGCGTTCCTGGTCCTGGGTCAGCATGGGGCTCCTCGGGGGTCTTGTAAGATGCTTTAAAAATACATCTTATCGCCGGGCCGGTCGGATATCACTTCCGCGGGGTGCGACAACTCGTCGCGGTCGGCGTTATCAGCGTGGGGATGTGTCACTGACGCCGGGGGCGTCGATAAGAGGCATTCTTGATACCGGTCATGGTTTCCAGGAGGTGGCTGACGCAGAATGGGCATATCCAAGCGTTTCGGTCGGGTATTGTGCCATGCAGCCATCCTCTCTCTCCGCGAGTTCCTCCATGCTGACGCGCCTGCCGGTGGCCCGCCTGGCCTTCCGGCCCTTCTTCCTGCTGGCGGCGCTGTTCAGCGTGGTCTCCATGGTGGTCTGGCTGGCCTTCTGGCACGGCGACATCCTGCTGCGCCCCCATGGCGGGCTGATGTTCTGGCACCAGCACGAGATGCTATTCGGCTTCGCCGCCGCCGTGGTGGCGGGCTTTCTGCTCACCGCGGTACAGAATTGGACCGGCCTGCCGAGCCTTCGGGGCGGCCCGCTGCTGGCGCTGGTCGGTGTCTGGCTGGCGGGGCGGCTGCTGATGGCCGTTCCCATGGGGCTACCGGCCTGGCTGCCGATGCTGGTCGACCTGGCCTTCCTGCCGCTGGTGGCGGGGGTCATGGCCCGGTTGGTGATCGCCGCGCGGCGCTGGCGCAACCTGATCTTCCTGCCGGCGCTCGCGCTGCTGACCCTCGCCAACCTGGCGATGCACCTGGGGGTGATGAACGGCGACGCCGAGCTGATCCGCCAGGCCGCCTACCTGGCGGTGCTGCTGGTCACCCTGCTGATGGTGGTGGTGGGCGGCCGGGTGATCGCCATGTTCACCGCCAACCGCCTGGGGCGCGCGAAGCCGGCGCCGATCCCTGCCCTCGAGGCCCTGGCCCTGGGCAGCACCCTGGCCGTGGTGGCGGCCCAACTGCTGGTGATGCTCGGCGTGTCGCTACCCGGTGCCTTGTTGGCGGCGCTGATGGGCCTGGCGGCCCTGGCCAACGCCGTGCGCCTGGGCCGCTGGGGCGGCCTCGCCAGCTGGCGCGAGCCGCTGCTCTGGGGCCTGCACGGCAGCTACGCCTTCATCCCCGTGGGCCTGGCCATGTGGGCCCTGGCGGCGCTGG
The DNA here is from genome assembly GCF_002879645.1 of Halomonas heilongjiangensis. Classification (GTDB taxonomy): domain Bacteria; phylum Pseudomonadota; class Gammaproteobacteria; order Pseudomonadales; family Halomonadaceae; genus Halomonas; species Halomonas heilongjiangensis. The sequence continues at coordinate 7,071 of NZ_PNRE01000034.1, forward strand.
GCGTCTTCCGGGCCGAGCTGGCGGTGCACGCCCTGACCATCGGCGGCATGGGCACCATGATGCTGGCGATGATGTCGCGGGTCTCGCTGGGCCATACCGCGCGCCCCATCCGTACCCTGCCGGGCATCGGGGTGGCGTTGGGGCTGATGCTCGCCGCGGCGCTGCTGCGTGCCCCGGTGCTGGCGCTGTTTCCCCAGATCACCCACTGGACCTACAACCTGGGCATCCTCTTCTGGTGTCTCGCCTACCTGATCTTCCTGTTCCACTACACTGTCCCCCTGTTCATGCCTCGTCTGGATGGCAAGGACGGCTAGCCGGCGCCCCGCGCCAGCTGCGGGCGACGAGCCACGGGCTTCGAGCCACGACTCTGCCCGAAGCCCGAAGCCCGAAGCCCGAAACAAAGGAGAGGAAGTTGCTGGAACACTATGTCCTGATCAAGCACCTGCATGTCACCGCCGCTACCCTGAGCATCCTCTTCTTCATGCTGAGGGCCTGGTGGTCGGTGCGCCAGGCGCCGCACCTCCAGCAGCGGTGGGTGAAGGTGGTGCCGCATCTGGTCGACACCGCCCTGCTGGCACTGGGCGTCACCCTGATGGTGATGCTCTCGCTGTGGCCGCAGCAGCATCCCTGGCTGGCCGCCAAGCTGCTCGCCCTGCTGGCCTACATCGGCCTGGGCACGGTGGCGATCAAGCGTGGCCGCACGCCGGCGATGCGCGGCGCGGCGGCGCTGGCCGCGGTGGCCGCCTTCCTCTACATGCTGGGGGCCGCGATCCGCCACAGCCCGCTCTCCTGGCTGGCCGGCCTCTAGGAGCCTGTCGGACTTAACGCTGATCTGCTACGAAACCCGGGCTTTCGGCCAATTTCATTCGATCTGATTCGTTAAATAGCGCGCTATTCGCCTCATCAGATCGATAAACTTGTCTCGAAATCCGTGTTCCTCGCGACGATCGGTCAAATCCGACAGGCTCCTAGGCCCCTGCCTGTCTCCTATACTGAGGCGGCGAGCCTTCACTTCACGACGGCTGTCATCACGTCTCTTTATAGCCCTACCATGACGAGGAGCCCGACCATGAGTCCACAGGATCTTCCCTCCGGCGCCGGCAAGGTGGCGACCCAGTATCCCGAGGTGTGGGAGGCGTTTTCCCGGCTCGGCAAGGCCTGCTCCGAGAGCGGGCCGCTCGATGCGCGCACCCGTCGGCTGGTCAAGCTGGCGCTGTCGGTGGGTGCCGGGTCCGAAGGGGCGGTGCACTCCCACATGCGTCGTGCCCTGCGCGAAGGCGTCGAGCCCGAGGCGCTCAAGCAGGTGGCCATGCTGGCCATCCCCACCATCGGGCTCCCCGCCGGTGTCGCCGCCCTGACCTGGATCGAGGACATCACCGACAAGGAGTGATGTCGTGCCGCCGGCGCATCGTCGCCGGCGGCTGTCCGTCGCGGTTTTCTGCGGTCGTCGAATCCTGCTGCGACATTCTGTCCATCGCAACTTGACCGGTGTCAAAGTCAGGGGCCGGTCCGAGCTGCTATCCTTTAATATGTATGTGATATGCATGTTTTTAGGGGAGGGGGGACAGGCAGCCGAGGCTATCCGGTCCCGAGGGAACATCACACCAGCAAGGGGGACAAGGCCCATGACCGAAGGCCTCACCAAGGCAGCAGCCCGCAACATCTTCTACGGGGGCTCGCTGTTCTTCTTTCTGCTGTTCGCCGCACTGACGGCCCACAGCCACTGGTACATGGTCAACACATCCACCGACAGTGCGGGGCTCACCGAGTCCGTCAAGCACGGCAAGGAAGTGTGGGAAAAGAACATGTGCATCAACTGCCACAGCATCATGGGCGAGGGCGCCTACTTCGCGCCGGAGCTGGGCAACGTCTGGGAGCGCTACGGCGGCCACGAGAACCCCGAGGCGGCCCGTGCGGGCCTCGCCGGCTGGATCCGTGCCCAGCCGCTGGGCGTCCAGGGGCGCCGCCAGATGCCCGCCTACGACTTCAGCGAGGAGGAGATGCAGTCGCTGATCGACTTCCTGGAGTGGACCGATGGTATCGATGACCAGGACTGGCCGCCGCATCCCGCCGGCTGAGCCGTGGATGACCGTGAGTCCGGGTGGATGAACCAAGGAGAAACATACCGATGAAATACGAAACCCAGAAGGTGGCCCTGCCATTCTTCATGGTCGCCATGGCGCTGTTCGCGTTGCAGGTCGTCTTCGGCCTGCTGGCCGCCTCCGTCTATGTCGCGCCGAATTTCATGGCCGAACTGATGCCCTTCAACGTCATGCGCGTCAGCCACACCAACCTGCTGATCGTCTGGTTGCTGATCGGCTTCATGGGCAGCACCTACTACCTGATGCCGGAAGAGGCCGAGCAGGAGATCCACAGCCCCGGCCTGGCCTATGTGCAACTGGCGATCTTCGCCTTCGCCGGTGCCGCCGCCCTGGTCGGCTACCAGTTCGGGATCCATGAGGGTCGCGAGTTCCTCGAGCAGCCGTTCTGGGTCAAGGTGCTGATCACCATCTCCTTCCTGATGTTCCTGTTCAACACCAGCATGACCCTGGCCAAGGGCCGCAAGACCGCCATCAACCTGGTGCTGATGCTGGGGCTGTGGCTGGCCGCGGTGTTCTGGCTGTTCGCCTTCTACAACCCCTCCAACCTGGCGGTGGACAAGCTCTACTGGTGGTGGGTCGTGCACCTCTGGGTCGAGGGCGTGTGGGAACTGATCATGGCCTCGCTGCTCGGCTACCTGCTGATCAAGATGACCGGGGTCGACCGCGAGGTGATCGAGAAGTGGCTCTACGTCATCGTCGGCCTGTCGCTGTTCTCGGGGCTGCTCGGCACCGGGCACCACTACTACTGGATCGGGGCGCCGAGCTACTGGCAGCCCATCGGCAGCATCTTCTCCACCCTGGAGGTGATTCCCTTCTTCGCCATGGTGGTGTTCGCCTTCTACATGTTCTGGAAGGGCAGCCGGAACCACCCCAACAAGGCCGCCATGCTCTGGGCGCTGGGCTGCCCGACCGTCGCCTTCTTCGGTGCCGGGGTCTGGGGCTTCATGCACACCCTGTCGTTCATCAACTACTACAGCCATGGCACCCAGGTCACCGCCGCCCACGGCCACCTGGCCTTCTATGGCGCCTACGTGATGCTGGTGCTCGGTATCATCACCTTCGCCATGCCGCAGCTGCGGCGCGTGCAGCCGTACAATCAGGTGATGAACATGTGGGGCTTCTGGATCATGACCTCGGCGATGTGCTTCATGACCTTCACCCTGACCTTCGCCGGGGTGGTGCAGATCCACCTGCAGCGGGTACTGGGCATGAACTTCATGGAGGTGCAGAGCCAGCTCGGCCTCTTCTACATCATGCGCCTGGGCTCCGGTGTGGCCGTGGCCGTGGGGGCGGTCCTGCTGATCTACGCCTTCTTCGGCCCGGCCCGGGAGCAGGTGCCGGCCGGCGGCACCCAGTTGACCGCGGGCGCCCAGCGCACCTGAACGAGGCGGCCCCCACGGGCCGCCTGCCTCGAATCCTGACCGGGAGAGCCCCCATGCCCCTTTCCTCCGTGGCCACCTCCGCCAGCGAGCGCGAGCCGCCCTTCTACCAGCGCGTCGGCAACGAGTGCGGCATGTTCGAGCAGGCCTTCCGACAGCGCCTGCCGCTGCTGCTCAAGGGGCCGACCGGCTGCGGCAAGACCCGCTTCGTCAGCCATATGGCGGCCAGGCTCGGGCGGCCGCTGTTCACCGTCTCCTGCCACGACGACCTGACCGCCGCCGACCTCACCGGGCGCTACCTGCTGCAGGGCGGCGAGACCCGCTGGGTCGACGGCCCGCTGACCCGTGCCGTGCGCGAGGGCGGCATCTGCTACCTCGACGAGGTGGTGGAGGCGCGCAAGGACGTCACCGTGGTGCTGCACCCGCTCACCGACGACCGCCGCCTGCTGCCGCTGGAACGCACCGGCGAGCTGCTCGAGGCGCCGGACGACTTCATGCTGGTGGTCTCCTACAACCCCGGCTACCAGCACATCCTCAAGTCGCTCAAGCCGAGCACCCGGCAGCGCTTCGTGGCCCTGTCCTTCGATTTTCCGCCGCCGGCGACGGAGCGCGATATCGTGGCCCGCGAGAGCGGCCTGCCCGCCGAGCGGTGCGCGGCGCTGGTCAACCTGGCGGCCAGCCTGCGGGCCATGAAGGGCCAGGACCTGGAGGAGGGCGTCTCCACGCGCCTGCTGGTCTACTGCGCGACCCTGATCAGCGCCGGCATGCCGATCCTGGAGGCCGCCCGCGCCACCCTGGTGGAGCCGCTCTCCGACGATGCCGACGTCCAGGAGGGACTGATGGAAGCCATTTACGCCACCTTCGGTTAGCCAGGCGCCGCCGCGCCACTGGATAAGCGGTAATTGTCCACGTGAGGGGCGTCGGGGGCAGGCCGAAGCGGAGGTCCTACGCCAGGGATGGCGTCGGTAGCGTACAGGGATGTATTTACAGCGCCTCCGCGCAGGCCTGCCGCCGGATCAGCCCCGTGTCGTCAGAGTCAGTTTCCTCCTACTTGGGAGATTGAAATGCTCGATTTTCTCGAGGTCGAGGAGTTCGTCGGCCGCCGCTGGCACCGCTGGGCCTCCGGGGCGACGAGCTATCCCGACCACCCCGAGGCGGCGGTGACGCTGGAGTCGCTGCGCCCCATGCTGGGGGTCTTCTTCCGCGCCGGCGGCGGCGAGGCGGGCGTCGAGGTGGCCGCCATCGCCCGGCGCGGCTCCGCCCACCGGCTGAGCCTGCGCCAGCGCCTGGGGCTCGACGAGGAGGACCTCGACCAGGCCCGCCGCGACGAGGAACACCTGCTGCTGCCGCCGCGCATCGCGCTGTTTCCCGAGCCGTCTCTCAACCGCGACCTCTACCTGTGGCTCACGGCCTTCCTGGCCGAGGCTCGGCCGGTCGAGCCGGCCGCCGACCCGCTGCAGGCCGACCTGGCGCGGCTGCGCGAGGCGCGGCGTGCCACCCGCGCGGCACTGGTGCGCTTCCCCGGGCTCACCGAGCGCTACGTGCGGCTGTGCGGCGAGCTGCTGGCGATCCGCCCGAGGCGCAAGCGGCTGCCGCCCCGCGAGGCGGACCTGGAAGCCGCCCTGTGCGCGGAGCTGGGTGCCCCCGACCCCGAGGGAGACTGGACCCTGGCCATGCAGCGCGCCATCCGCGAGGCGGCCTTCCCCCTGGACGGCTTCCGGGCGCCGCGGGGCTATCGCCCGCCGCTGCCGGTGCCGCTATGGGGCCAGGCCGTGACCCTGGGGACCCGTGACGGGGCCCGCGAGGCCACGGCGGACGACGACGAGGCCCCCCTCGCCGGCGACAGGCCGCAGGCGGAGGACGACCATGGCAAGCGCAAGGCCGACCGCCGCGAGCAGGACCAGGCCGACCGCGACGATCCGCTGCTCCTCAATGCCTCCGAGAAGATGCTCTCCTGGGCCGAGATGGTGAACCTCAACCGCCACGTGGAGGACGAGGAGGAGGACGCGGCGAAACAGGCCGCCGACCAGATCGACGAGATCGTGCTCAGCCCCAACCGCCAGCAGGCCGCCTCGAGGCTCAGGCTCGACCTCGACCTGGCGCCGGACGAGGCCGCCGGCAGCCGGTTGAAGGGGCGCCATGCCTATCCCGAGTGGAACCATCGCAAGCAGGCCTACCTGCCCGACCACTGCGTGGTGCACAGCGAGGTGCAGGGCGAGGAGGGCGAGGACTGGACGCCCGACGAGGTGACGCGTCGACGCATCCGCCGGGTACGGCGCGAGTTCGAGGCGCTGCGCCCGCGCCGCGAGATCCTGCGCGGACAGCTCGATGGCAGCGACCTGGACATGGACGCGGTGATCCGCTCGCGCTGCGACCTGGCCGCCACCGGCGAGGCCAGCGATCGGTTCTACCTGGCCAGCCGCACCCAGGCCCGCGACCTGGCGGTGTCGATCCTGGTGGACGTGTCGCTCTCCACCGAGGCCTGGCTGGAGGACCGCCGGGTGCTCGACGTGGCCAAGGAGGCGCTGCTGGTGCTGGGCCATGGCCTGGCCGGCTGCGGCGACGACTATGCCATCCACAGCTTCACCTCCCGGCGGCGCCACAGGGTCTGGGTCAACACCCTCAAGGGTTTCGACGAGCCCATGGGCGAGCGGGTGTCGCGGCGCATCGCCGCACTCAAGCCCGGCTCCTACACCCGCATGGGGGCGGCCATCCGTCACCTGACCGGCGAACTCGCCAAGCGCCCCAACCGCCATCGCCTGCTGCTGCTGCTCACCGACGGCAAGCCCAACGACAATGACTACTACGAGGGGCGCTACGGCATCGAGGACACCCGCAAGGCGGTGCTCGAGGCGCGGCGCCAGGAGGTGCGGGTCTTCGGCGTGACCATCGACCGCCAGGCGGGGCGCTACATCCCGCACCTGTTCGGCCGCGGCGGCTACGCCATCGTCCAGCGACCCGAGCACCTCTCCCTGGCGCTGCCGGGGATCTACCGCCAGATCATCGCCAGCTGAGGAGGTTGCCGTGACGACCCGTTCCCGACTCGTACTGGCCGTGGCGGCCTGGTGCCTGGCCGCCGTGGCGGTGGTGCTGCCGCTGGTGTGGCTGATCAACAACCGCGACTGGGGCGTGGCGCTGATGCTGCCCACGCCGTTCGTGGTCTACGCGCTGCTGCGCCTGGGCCGGGCCCTGGAGGGCTGGGCGGTAGCGGGGCTGCCGCCCGGGGGGCGAGAGCGGTGATGCGCCGGCGCGTCAGCGCCTCTCCAGCCACTCGATCAAGGTCGGCAGTTCCCGCACATGGGCCAGGCGGTGGATGCCCGTCGGCAGGCCGCTGTCGGCAGCGGCGATCCAGGCCACCTGCATCCCCAGCCGCCGGGCCGGCAGGGCATCCTCCAGCCAGGAATCCCCCACGTGCAGCGCCCGTGACGGCACGGTGTCGAGCCGGGCCAGCGCCGCCAGGAAGGGGCGCGGATCGGGCTTGGGAGCGAACATCTCGCCGGCGGCGATGGCCACCGGGAAGTGGCGATGCAGCGCCAGGCGGCGGATATCGACGTTGCCGTTGGTGATGCTGGCCAGCCGATAACGTTTGCCCAGCGCCTCGAGCATCGGCTCCACCTCGGGGTGGGGAGAGACTTCATGCCTCAGCGCCATGAAGCGCTGCATGGCCCGGGCGGCCCACAGGCAGGCGGCGCTGCGCGGCAGGCCGTAGGCCTCCAGCAGCGCCGCCAGGGCGCGTTCGCGCAGCCAACTGAAATCGCCCCGCCGCAGCGGGTACCGACGGGCGAGCTCGAGCCGGCGGGCCTGGTAGGCACTCAGCGGGAAGCGTTCGGCGAAGCGGGCTGCCGGCGCCTCGCCGCGCCGCTCCAGCCAGTCGGCCAGGGCCGCATCGAGCCAGGCATAGTGTCCCGTCTCGGTACGCTCCATCACGCCATGGTTGTCCCACAGGGTGTCGTCGAGGTCGAAGGTGATGGCCTGGAGGCGGGCGGACGTCATCGCTGGCGACCCTCGTCATCGGAACGGCGGCGCGCCCGCGGGTGGGCGGCGTCGTAGCTGGCCGCCAGGTGCTGCCAGTCGAGCCGGGTATAGACCTGGGTGGTGGCGAGGTTGGCGTGGCCGAGCAGCTCCTGTACGGCGCGCAGGTCCTGGCTCGATTCCAGCAGGTGGCTGGCGAAGGAGTGGCGCAGCCGGTGTGGATGGAGGTGCTCGGCGAGCCCCCGGGCCCTGGCCAGCTCGTTCAGGCGCTTCTGGATGGCGCGATGGCCGAGGCGGGCGCCGCGGGCGCCGACGAACAGCGCCGGTTCGCCATCGATGGCCAGCCGGCCACGCACCTCGAGCCAGGCGTCCAGGGCCTGGCGGGCACGGCTGCCCACCGGCACCTGGCGCGGCTTGCGCCCCTTGCCGAGCACCCGCACGCGGCGGGGCTGCAGGTCGCCGAGGTCGAGGGCGGCGAGCTCGGCGAGGCGCAGGCCGCTGGAGTAGAACAACTCCAGCATCGCCTGGTCGCGCCGGCCGAGGGGTGAGTCGTCGTGGGGGGCATCGAGAAACTGTGCCAGCTGGTCGGCATCCAGCGGTTTCGGCAGGTGGCGAGGCTGACGCGGCGCCCGGGTCAGGGCCACCGGGTTGTGCGAGAGGATGCCCGCCTCCAGCAGGTGCGCGGCGAAGCGCGAGATCGCCGCGCGGCGACGCGCCAGGCTGCGCGGGGCCAGGCCACGGC
>NZ_PNRE01000069.1 GCF_002879645.1 Halomonas heilongjiangensis
CAGACTCAGCGCCGGGTGGAGGACGGCGTGATCCCCTCGCTCTGGTAGGCGCTGGGGCAGCACGGGATCCTAAGTTTTGTGTGGGGTCAGACCCCTAAGCGAATTTTGGGGTCTGACCCCAAAGCTAGGGGGACGAGTCCAGGCGGCGGGCGACGGCCTGCTGGAAGGCTTCGCTGCCTAGTACACGGCCCCGGCGGGTCTGCTGGCGAATCTCGTCGAGCAGGTGGGGTGGTAGGTCGCCATGGAAGAGCTCGCGGTAGCGGCCCCGGCGCGTCTCCGGGGTGGTGCCCAGTCCGGTGTAGATATCATGGGGCTGCACGATGGGATCGTCGCGGCCCAGCGCGTTGGCGCGATGGCTCGACCACTCGTAATCGGCCGCCCCGGGCACCATGCCGGCGCGTACCGGGTTGAGCTCGATATAGCGGTAGCAGGCGAAGAGGTAGGGCTCTTCCGCCACCAGGCAGGAGCGGTAGCGGCCTTCGAACAGACCGCCGGTGCGCTGGTGACGGCGGTTGAAGTACTGGGCGTAGCGCTGCCCGAGCTCCTTCATCATCAGGATCACGCCCTGGGGGTCTTCCTGCGGCGTGGCCAGCAGGTGCACGTGATTGGTCATCAGCACATAGGCGTGCAGGGCGACCCGATACACCTGCCGGAGCTCGCCGAGCAGCTCCAGGTAGCGCAGCGCATCCTTGCGATGAACGAAGCAGGCACCGCGATTGTTGCCGCGCTGAATCAGATGGAGCGGGGTATCGGGAAGCAACAGCCGAGCCGGACGCGCCATATCGCACTTCCTTGTGCCGTGGACGGTTCGAGACTCAGTATAGCCCTCAATCTGCTTAGTAGACTTAGGGGTCAGACCCCTAAGAGGATTTTGGGGTCTGACCCCACAGGGGGGTTAGCCGAGCTGGCGGCGCCAGCGGTTCTCGATGGTGTCGAGTTCGGTGGGGCCGTAGATGGCGCGGTCGTGGCCGCCGTAGCGGGCCCACAGCTGGTCGCCGAGGTCGTAGTGCCACCATTCGCTGGGCAGGTTGGTGAAGCCCTGGTCGAGCATCACGCTGTAGAGCAGCCGGCGGTGGTCGCGGGCGCGTTGCTGGCGCGGGTCGAGCTCGCCGAGCCGCTCGAGGTGGTCGCTGTGCGAGGCGGGCACGGCCTCGTCGAACAGGGTGCCCATGTCCAGCGCCAGGCCGTCGCCATCGCACAGGGTGACGTCCACGGCGCCGCCGGTGAGGTGCGGGCTGGGGGCCTGCGGGTCGCGGCTGGGCACCGAGATGAATTCCCGTGTGCGGGTGAGCAGTTCCGCCTCGCCGGCCTCGGGGTGGTGGGCGCGTAGGGCCTCGCTGAGGGTCTCGAAGAGGTACTGCTGGACCCGCCAGGGCCGCCAGCCGTCGAGCACCACCAGGCCGAAGCCGTCGGGCAGGGCGCGGGCCGCGGCGAGCAGGCGCCGGTAGACCCCCTCGCGCACGAAGCACTCGGGCACGGCGCCGGGAATGCCCAGCCGGGCGTAGGCCGGGTAGACCCGGATCGGCCACGGGGCGAGGCTCATGGGCACCAGCGGTTCGCCGCAGTCGGCGATCGGTATCCGGTTCACCCGGGCCCAGTCGGGCTCGGCGCGGTGGGTGATCGCCGGGCAGGCGTTGAGCGAGCGGTGAGGGAGAGCGGAGTTCGACATCGGGTCATCCAAGGGTGGCCGGTAGCCAGAGCGTCAGCGAAGGGAACAGGATCAGCAACAGCAGCACGGCGATCGCCGTCAGCACGAAGGGCCAGATGGTCTTGAACAGCGAGACGATCTCCAGCCGGCTCACCGCCGCGGCGACGAACACGCAGGCGCCCATGGGCGGGGTGATCAGCGCGATGGTGATGTTCAGCGTGATGATGATACCGAGGTGCACCGGGTCGATGCCGGCCATCATCGCCACCGGGGCGAAGATCGGCGTCAGCAGCATCAGCGCCGAGACCTCCTCCATGAACATCCCGGTGACGAAGGTGATGGCGCTGAGCAGCAGCAGGATCAGCACGGGGTTGTCGATGTAGGGCGAGAGCAGCGCGACGAACTGCGCCGGCACCTGGGCGTAGGAGAGCAACCAGCTGATGGTGGCCGAGGCCGCCATGATCAGGAAGATCGCCGCGGTGAGCCGGGCGGTGTCGACCAGCGCCCGCCAGAACTCGGTCAGCCGCAGCCCGCCCAGGAAGAGCCCGCACAGCGCCACGTAGAGCGCCGTGAGCGCGCCGGACTCGGTGGGCGTGACGAAGCCCATCACGATGCCCGCGACGATGATGAAGGGCGCGATCAGCGCGGGCAGGGCGCCGAGCGCGGCCACCGCCAGCTCGGCTGCTCCGGGCCAGCCGCCGCGCTTCGGCAGCCCCCGGCGCCAGGCGTGCCAGGCGTTCATGCCCATGAAGGCCGCCTCCAGCAGCAGCCCCGGCACCACCCCAGCCAGGAACAGGTCGCCCACCGAGGTGTTGGTCAGCGAGGCGTAGAGGATCATGAAGATGCTCGGCGGAATGATCGGCCCGATCAGCGAGCTGCCGGCGGTGAGGCCGGCGGCGAAGGCCCGCGAGTAGCCCTCCCTGTGCATCGCCGGCACCAGCAGCGAGCCCAGCGCCGAGGTGTCGGCCACCGCCGAGCCGTTGACCCCGGCGAAGAACACGCTGGAGACCACGTTGACGTGGCCCATGCCGCCGCGCAGGTGGCCCACCAGCAGCCGGGCCAGGCCCATCAGGCGCTCGGTCAGGCCGCTGACGTTCATCAGGTTGCCGGCCAGGATGAACAGCGGGATCGCCATCAGCGAGAAGACGTTGATCCCGCCGAAGAACTGCTGCGGCATCATGCGCGGCAGCATGGCCGGGTCGACGAACAGGAAGCCGACCACGGCGGTGGTCAGCAGCGCCAGGAACAGCGGCAACCCCAGCAGCACATGACCGAGGAAGACCAGCAGCATGGTCAGGATCATGCGGCGTCCTCCTCGACCGTGCGCAGCGGCGCCGGGCCGTACCAGAGCGCGTGCCAGGCGAGCAGGGCGAAGCCCACCGGCAGCGACATCAGCGGCACGCTGCGGCTGATGCCGAGCCCCGAGGTGGTGAACATGCCCACCGACTGGGCATAGCGATAGCTCACCAGGGTGCCGGCCACGGCCAGCGCCAGGGTCAGCAGCCACTGGTAGAGATTGAGCAGCCGCGACAGCGGGCGCGGCAGCAGTCGCTCGATCAGCGCGACGCGCATGTGGCCGCCCTCGACCCAGACGGCGCCGGCGGCGAGCATCACGCTGCCGATGATCAGGAAGCGGGCCAGCTCGTCGGTCCAGATCGGCGCTCCACCGGCCAGGTAGCGCATGAAGACGCCGTAGAGGATCACGGCCAGGTCGAGCAACAGCAGGGCGCCGGCCAGGGTCAGCGACACGGGGCGGCTGACCGCCAGCACCCGGGAACGAAGCGAGGTCATGGCAAGGGTCCAGCAGAGGATCGAGGCGGGCAGGGGGCCTCCCTGCCCGGGGGCGTCTAGGCGTGGCGGCGGGCCGGATCAGTCGAGCAGCCCGGTCATACCGGCATCCTGCAGCGCCATCTCGATCCAGCGCCGCTCGATCCCCTGCTCGGCGAGCCACTCCAGGTAGGCCGGCTGGCCGATCTCGCGGAAGGCGGCCAGGTCCTCGTCGGTGGGACGGATCACCTCCATGCCCTGCTCCTCGAGGTAGGCGATGCGCTCGTCGACCTTGGCCTCGTTGTGCTCGCGGGCCATGGCATTGGCCTCGGCGACGGCCTCGCGGAAGGCCTCGCGAAGCTCCTCGTCCCAGCCCTCGATCATCGCGCCGTTGCCGACCAGGAACTGGTTGGAGTACTGGATGTTGGCCAGGGTCAGGTAGTCCTGCACCTCGTAGAGGCTGCCGAGGATGATGTACATCGGCGGGTTCATCTGGCCGTCGGCCACCCCGGTGCGCAGCGCCATGTAGACCTCGGTCCAGGGGATCGGCGTGCCGGAGGCGCCGAACGACTCGTAGAGCGCCACCTGGCTCGGGTCCATGGCACGGAAGCGCAGGCCCTCGAAGTCGTCGGGGTGGGTGATGGGCGTCTCGTCGTTGGTGAAGGCCAGGAAGCCGCCTTCCTCCACCACCGCCAGCATCTCGATGCCGCTGCGCTCGCGCAGGGCGTTCGCCACTTCCTGCCAGTACTCGCCCTCGTCGAAGAAGGCGCGGGCGGCCGCGAAGTCGTCGAACAGGAAGGGAATGGCGCTGACGAAGAGCTCCTCGACCAGCGGCGACACCCCGGCGAACGACGCCACGTTGAGGCTCGGCGTGCTCATGGTCTGCTCCATGCGGTCCTCTTCCTCGCCGAGCATGCTGTTGGGGTAGAGCTCGAGCTCGATCTCGCCGCCGGTCTTCTCCTCCACCAGCGCCTTGAGGTTGGTGGCGAAGACATGCACCGCGTTCTTCTCGGGGTCCGGGGCGCCGTTGTAGCTCAGGTTGACCTGGGTGGCCGCGAGGGCCTGGCCAGCGAGCAGCGCGGCACCGAGCAGGCAGGCCGAGGCCAGGGCGGTGCGCGGGAAACGGGGGGTGCGGGACATTCGCAGTCTCCTTGTCTTGTTGTTCCTGAGGGCTTGTTTGGTAAGGGAAACGTCTGGAGCGGGGGCCTTGGCGCCCGGCACATTAGCAGCCTAGATATTGCCGCGTTGACTATGCAATACCTTAAGTGTTGACAAATATGCAACACAAGCCGTCAGCCCGGCCGGCGGGCGAGCCGCGGCGCGTCAGCATGGAAGAAGCGCATGCCCCGGTGCAGGTGCGCCACGCAGGTCCTGGCGGCGACCGTCAGTTCCCGGCCCCGGCGGCTGACGATCTGGGCCCGGGCATCGCTCATCACCGGATAGGCCAGGGGCAGGGCATGGATCTCACCGCGTTCGATCTCGTCGATCACGGTCAGCTCCGGCATGAAGGTGACGCCGATGCCAGAACGCACGAAGTTCTTGAGCACCGCCACCGAGTTGGTGTGCAGCCGCGCCTCGAGGTGCACCCGCTCCTGCTGGGCCACCAGGTTGACCATCTGGCGCATGCCGAAGGGGTTGTCCATCAGCCCCAGGGGCCAGGACTCGAGGTCGCGCAGGGTCACCGGGCGCGACAGGTCGAGCAGCGGATGCCCGGGCGGCACGATCAGGTCCAGCGGCTGGCGGGTCTCGACATGGCAGTGGAGCGTGGGGTCCACCGGCGGGGCGTAGAGCAGCGCCAGGTCCACCTCCATGTCCTTGACCAGCGAGATCGCCTCGTTGACCCCGGCCATGCGGATCTCGATATCGATGCCCTCGAAGGCCTTCATGAAGGCGTCGAGCGGCGCCGAGATCAGGTCGGCGATGAACCCCTCGCCCACGGCGATGCGTACCTCGCCCCGGGCCAGCCCCTGGAGCGCCATCAACTGCGACAGCACCGCCTCCTCCGCCGAGCGCTGGGCGTGGTAGTGCTGCACCAGCAGGTGCCCCGCCTGGGTGGCGCGCATCCCCCCGCCATGGCGCTCGCACAGCGCCACCCCCAGCTCCTCCTCGAGCGCCCTCAGCTGCCGGCTGATCGCCGAGGCATCCACGTCCAGCTGCGCCGCCGCCCGCCGCAGCGACCCGCGCCGAACTACCTCGTTGAGATACGCAAGCGCCCGCTGGCTCAGCATGATCACTCCTTCTTCGAATTCCACTTTGGGGTCAGACCCCAAAATTCACTTTGGGGTCTGACCCCAAAGCATACCGGTGTTGCCTATCCTATCGTGCCCTGCAATGGCGAACGTCGCTGGCATCGTGGAATAGCTGAAGCCTTGGCGCTTCTGGCCGCCCTGCGGGGAACCCGGCGACGCCTTCGGGGTCTGAGCCCGGGATGTCGAGACCGCCTTGGGAGCTCCGGAGCCAGGCCCTCGGGGGCGCGGCCTCGACGACGGGAACCACGACCCGCGACCGGCGGTGTCGATTGACGGTGATTTTCCCGACGCGACATACCCAGGCAAAGCACCCGGTAGGGGTCGTCCCTGTCGGGTGTTTTGCATTCGGGGCCTGTCGCGCCGGTGAGTTGATCGAGAAGGGGCTGTTCGGCAGCCGATGGGGATGCACCTAGTAGGAGAATGCCATGTACGAAACCCTGAAAGGCCTGGCCGCGCAGGTGCTGATGCCGATGCCCATGATGATGGCAGCCGTGGTGGTCGGCCTGGCGCTGCGGCAATTCGGCCTGCGCCGCCTGGGGGGAGGGCTGTGCGTCATGGCGGTGAGCCTGCTGGTGCTGGTGAGCTGGGCACCGGTGGCCGATCGCCTGCTCGAGCCCCTGGAGCGGCGCTATCCGGCCATGGTGATGCCACTCGACATGCCGGTCGAGGCCATCGTGGTGCTGGGCGGTGGTTGGCAACCGGCACCGGAGTGGCCCGTTACCGCGCAGCTCTCCGAGAGCTCGCTGTCGCGCCTGATGGAAGGCTTGCGGCTGTGGCGTGCGCAGCCCGATGCCCTGCTGATCGTCAGCGGCGGCAGCAGCGAGCCGTCGTTGCCGGGCGTCGCGGTGGGGTACGCCCGGGCCGCGAAGGCGCTCGGAGTACCCGACGCAAGCCTGGTCGTGCTGGATACCGCCCTGGATACCGGTGAGGAGGCCCGTGCCATTCTCGACCGCCTGGGCGAGGGAGCCAGCATCGTGCTGGTGACCTCGGCATCGCACATGCCCCGCGCCAAGCGGCACTTCGAGGCCGTGGGGCTGCGTCCACTGCCCGCGCCGACCCATTACCTGACGGGCCGGCAGAGCCGCGGCTGGCGATACTGGCTGCCGGGGGCAGAGCACCTGGCCAAGACGGAACGCGCCCTCTACGAATGGCTCGGGCGCCTGGCCGTGAAGTGGGAGCACGAAACGCCGTCATGAGGCCGGCGTCCCGGCGGGCAGTCTCCTAAGTTGATTGAGGGGTCTGACCCCAAAGCAGAATTAAGGGTCTGACCCCAAAGCGGGGTTCCAAGGTTGGCTCACCCCCTCAGCGCTAATCCACCACCCTGACGTCCCGCAGCATCACGCCGTGTTTCAGGGCCACACTGGCGACCTCGCCACGGCTGGCTTGTTCGGCGATAAGGGCGATGGCCTGGCGGCGCGGCAGGAACAGGAGTTCGACCACGGCCCAGCTGAGCGGGTAAGCCGGCAGCCACCACCACCACGCCGGGCTGACGTCGATCAGGTTGAGGATGCCCAGCACGAGAGCGCTCACCCACAGGCCGTGCAGCGCCTGGTGGAGGCCAAGGAAGCGGTTGGCGGTCAGCAGTTCGCGGCGGTGGCGGCGTGGGGAGCTCGCAACGAGCGGGGCATCAGCGGGCATGAGGGGTTGCCGTAACGGAATGGACGTCAACAGCATAGCGACTGTGCCGTTTCGGTTATCCCGCTAATAGCCGTGGTTAACGCCCGCTTTTCGATGCGCTCCTGTCAGCTGTCGGCTGGATCGAGGGTGGCGATGCCGGCTTCCGGGCCGGCCGACAGAGTAGTGGCGCTCCACCCAAAGCAGAATTTGGGGTCAGACCCCTCAGGGGAATTAGGGGTCTGACCCCTCAGGGGGCTTTGGGCTCGTGCCCCAGGTGCCGTCATCCCGCCAGCCCTTGTCTTTCGTGTGGCGCCGGGCCCGGGCCTGGTGGATGGCCTCGTGGATATCGGCGGTGGGATCTTCCAGGGCATCGCCGGGGCGGAATTCGACGGTCGCTGGCGTGTTGGTGGCGGGGTCGATGCTGTCGCGAATGGTGGAGACATCCTCGCTGCTGACCAGGCCCGAGTGATTGCCGAGGGGGTCGAGGTGGGCGATCAGGCGTCCTTCGTGATGCCAGCAGCGCTGTGGCACTCGGGAGATCTGCCAGGTTCGGTCCTGCCAGAGGGCGAGGCGTTCGTGCTCGAGGGTGAGCGCCTCCAGCGGGATCAGTGCGGCGAAGAGCCGGCTGTTGAGGACCACGCCGGTCTTGCCGATGCGCACACCGCCTCGGTAGTCTCCCCGTTCCAGTGCCTCGATCACGGCCTTGCGCTTCTGTTCGGTTTGCGGGGTGCCGATGCCGCAGAGGTGCAGGACATCTTCATCGATCTGCTTGACGACCCAGACCTCGATCGATTTTCTTCGCAGCAGCTTGCGGATCATCGCGGATTATCCCCGGCCGTGAGGCGGGGACTGCCGGGTGGTGGAATCCTTGCCATCCTGCCGCGCTCCTTGCCTGGTGATGGGCGGGCTGGTTCTCGCCCGGGCGGTTGTTGTGGCCGGTTGTATCCCTGGCTTCGCCTGGCACCGTGGTCACGGGTTCATGCAACGGTCACGATAGGCAATGATGGCCTCGCAATCAATGCAGTAGCGGGTGTGCTGGCGGCCGGCAAAACGTTTCCAGAGGCGGCGCTTGAGCCCGTCTCCGGGGCCTGACCCCCGGGAAGCGCCCTCGGCGCCTGAACCCACCTCCGAGGTCTGACCCCGGGGTGCGAGCCTCGGCGCCTGAACCACCTCCGGGGTCTGACCCCCGGGATGTCGAGGTCACCACTGGGCGCCCATGCCGCTGACGCCTATCGGGCACGGGGTCAGACCCCAGGGAAGCGCCCTCGGCGCCTTCATCTTCGAACATGCACCCATCATCGATAAAGTGCAGGATATTTCCCCGGATGGCGGCTGTCATGTCACCCGCCGATGCCTGCATCGATCACCCAGCCCTGTAGGCGCCCGGCGGTGATCGCCCCCGCATGCCCCATCCCCGCCCATTCCCCGACTATCCCACTGTTTCTGTGCCTGTTTTCTCATTGACCGGTGCCCCCCGTGCTGTATGCTCCCAACCCCAAGAAAACTTAATCTCATACGCAAGCCAAACAGCGCCGCGGGCCCTCGACCATGGAGCGCGGCCGCGTGGTGACGTAGAATAGCGCGACCATTAAAAACGATACCGCAGGGGTCGCCGAGCCGAGGCTTGGCAAGGGACGATGAAGGGGGCGGAGAGGAGTCGCCACCCCGGCATGAAAGCATTCATGCTTGCCTGTCATGGCACTTCAAGGCTTACCTTGTCCTCGCTGCGTGCTCACCCACGGTATCCAGGCTGGAAACAGGGCATGGGAATGCGCCCAGGACAATCCCCGGGCGGTAGCGTGCCCGGAATCGGCATGAATCTCTCCACCAGAGCATATTATCAAGGCTTGGTATGAACCTTTCATTACGAACGTTGACCAAGCGGGCATCATTGCTGCTTTTCCTGACTTTTTTCCTGGTGTTTGTCTCTGCGGTTGTCTTCGGGGCACTAACCGCTTCAGCGATTTTCCTTGTTCTGGCAGCTGCGGCCCTCCAGATACTTCTGTCCCTCTACAAGAAAATCTACAGCGCGGTTGTGCCGCTCGAGAAGATGAAAGAGACACTAGCAGATGTCTATCCAGAATATTTGGATAAGGTGTCCTTGCTACTTGTTCTTACTCCCATCATGGCAGGTATAAATATCATGCTGGGTCTTGTGTGGGTTGCAAGTGGCTACCTGGCGGCGAGCAGGGCGATATGGCGCATTGCTCGCAGGGTCGCAGCCAGGAAGAAAATCCTGAAGGAAAACAAGGATGCCTACGTTTCAGATTCTCCTCGAGTAATAGCGTATGTGTCTGGTCTGGAAAATGTTGCCTATCAGATCAATCAATGGATCCCCGTGCTTGAAAACATCGAGAAGCAGGTAGCAATCGTCGTGCGAGAACGCACGGTGTTTGCAGGCATGGATAAGACAAGTATCCCCGTATATTTTGCCAGAACGCAGTTTGATGTGGAGTTTTTGTTGGCAACGGCAGGTAGTGCGAGAACAGTATTATACCCTGCAAACACCATGAAGAACGTTCAGTCGTTGAGGCATTATCGATTGAATCATTTTTTTATAAATCATGGTGAAAGTGACAAGGCCGTCAACCAGAACAAGCTGCTCATGGCGTATGACAAATTGCTCGTTGGGGGGCCGTTGGCCGAGCGCAGGCTCCGTGAGGCAGGGTTGCCGTTGAGAGAAGATCAGGTCGAGTATGTTGGCCGCCCACAGGCTGAAGCATTACTTGATGTTGTAGAGGGGGAGCACCAGATTCGCACGATCCTGTATGCCCCCACGTGGGAAGGTTTTGTCGAAGATGTCAACTATAGTTCGGTCAGCGAGTTTGGTTACACGCTGCTGGAGTCCTTGAAGAAAGAAGGGAAATTCAACGTCATCTTCAAGCCCCACCCTTACACGGGCGAGAGGAACAAGCGTAATCAAGAGTGGTTGAAGCGAATCAACTCGCTGTGTCAGCGGGATGGAGTTGAGATTGTCGACGGGTCCATTCACGAAGTCATGAACAGGTGTGATCTGCTCGTCACGGATATCTCAAGCGTATTGAATGAGTTTCTGGTTACCAATAAGCCCATCATCCTCTGTAATGTAAAGAACAGTTCTGAGGATGAGCTTGCAACAAAGTTTCCGTCGAGTCAGGGCGCCTATGTCCTTGCCAATGGTGAGGAGGTCAGGGAGCTGATAACCCACATCAGTGAAGAGGATACCTTGGCAGGGAAGAGAAGAGCTGTACGGCGTGACTCACTCTCTGACTTTCCGGAAGGTGCCATGAAGAGATTCAAGGATATCATCGAGAAGAGTGTTGATAATGCAGCTTGAAAAAAGCTACCGTTTAATCAATTTCATGAACCGTGGCCACAGCCGCTGGCTCACGGAAGTACTTGCTGGATTAGGCTGGTTGGGTTGCATGATTGCGACTGGCTCACAGCCGATTTCCGCCTCCCTGCGGCATGAGTTTCGGCGTGGGGATTTAAAGGTAGCGTTTCGACGTGCCGGGTGGATTACCAAAACCAGCTGGGTGAAGGTCAACCCGGTTCCGGATCCCTTCTTCTTTTTTACCGAAGGGCTCGACAGTAATGGTTTGGATGAGGTCGATGGGTATCTAGAGGCAAGGAAAAAGAATTTACCAGAAGGAGATTATCTTTCCGATAAGCTATATATACAAGCGGCAAAACTGCACAGTGCAATTGAAGGTCGGGAAGATGATGATAAAATTCAAGCCATGGAGAACGACTTCTACCATGTTACCGATCAACTTTTATCGGTAATAGGCAAGCTCGACGGAAACCCCACACAGGCGAAAAAGAGCGACAGGGAAGGCGATTTCTCTCTGGAGGATGCCAGGGAAGCCCTAAGCTGTCTTCAGGAAGTGCTGCCAAATAATGAATATCCGTGGTATGTCATTTCTGGAACGTTTCTTGGTCTGCACAGGGAGGGTGGGTTTCTCAAGCATGACTATGATATTGATGTTGGGATTAACATCGAAGATGTCAATGCCACCGCGTTGATCAGAAAACTCGCCATGGCGCCTGAGTTTGCAGTAAAGAAGGTCGATCACCATTTAAAGATCATCAAGGGACAGGGGAAGCTTTTTTCCGTTCAGAAAGACATTGCCTTGATCAAGCTCGTACATGCCAGTGGCATCAATATCGATATCTTCGTTCATCATCTCGAAGATGGCGTGATATGGCATGGTTCAAGCATTCATCGGTGGGAAAATACTCCGTACGATCTTGAGGAAAGAGAGTTGGACGGTGTGCCAGTCCTGGCACCGAGGCAGGCCGATCAATACCTGACAGAAAATTATGGCGACTGGCGTGTGCCAGTCAAGAGCTTCGACTGCACGCTGTCTACACCCAACCTGACCATTACCAAGAGTTTCTTGTCGGTTGCATTGTTCATCAAGCGCCTCTATGTGTTTTCTAAAACTGAACCACAGGATGCCCGGCAATTGAAACAGCGCCTGATCGAAAATCGCGTTATTCGTGAGGTGGCTGGGAAGCTCTATGCCAATAAATATATATGAGCATGACATCAGTTGATTAGCAAACGGCAAATATATATGGAAGCTTGAGATGAGCAAGGTGATAGAATTGCTTCGGGCTGTCTTTCGCAGCCAATCGAAGTCGGCACGTATTAATTTCGTATATCGGGCAAGCAAGAATTATAAGAGTGTCGAAAACCAGATATTGGATCTCATCAAGGCCGAGCTTCCAGATCATATCCATCGGGATACACTAAAGGCGTTATATGAGCCCCGCGCGAACGAGGTCAGCTTCGATCTATTCATTCGCGGCACGGCCGATGTCTTGATGTCACATGGAGTGGCAGACAAGAACTATATGCTGATAGGCGACGGTGATGGTGGCAAGCTTGTCAATCGACGCAAGCATCTACTGGTGCCTGGTCCCTGGCTCAAGAGAAGATTGCTTAAAAACCAGAAGATCGCGCTCCTCGATAACCAGATACATTGTGTCGGCTGGCCCCGCCTGGATCAATTGTTAAGGCTCCAGGCTGAGCGAGTTGAAAATAAAGATGTCGATGGCATTGCAAGAAAGCCAAGAGTGCTTTGGGCGCCAACCCACGATAGGGCTCGCCGGGGGGATGATCAGTTATCCACGTCATCCTATCCCGAATTCGAGAAATATATTCCTCTGCTTGAAAGCAAGTATGAAATAGAAACGGCACTGCATCCACGAAACAGGAAGAGCAAGAAGCCAACGGTTGATAAGCTGCTTGATGCCGATTATGTGATTTCAGATTTTGGCACCATGGTCTATGAAGCATGGGCTCTGGGAAAGCCGGTCATCTTCCCTTCCTGGTTGATAGGCGATCGAATCATAGAGTACCTTCCAGGCAGCGCAGAGGCCCTGATATTCAAGAAAAAAATTGGACTGCACGCCACCTGCATTGAAGATGTCATCGAATTTATAGACCAAGGGGCCGGTCTGGACGAAAAAGTCCATCAATTCCTGGATGACTATCTTTCTCCAGAGTATCGAGGCTGTAGCTCAAGGCGTGTGGCCGAACTGTTACTTCAATTTTCTCAAGAGGAATATGTAAGTGAGTAACCATCTTGTTGAAGCACATAAACGCAACCTTGAAGTGTTACGGGGAAAATACTCTCCAGTTTCGGGTGTGCTTGGAGGTGAAAAAATACCTCTCACTTACTGGATCAATACCGAGAATTTTGGTGATCTGCTTTCCCCGTGGCTGTTTCAGAAAATGACGGGAAAGGAAGTCGTATACAGTGACGGTAGCGAGAACGCCTATATTGCGGTCGGTTCCATTCTCAAGAGAACCACAGACAATAGCATTGTATGGGGAACAGGGTCGTTCGGTACCGAAAGCAAGCGACAGGTTGCCAAAGAGGCAAGGTATCTTGCAGTGCGGGGGCCACTGACCAGGACCAAGGTAATGAACGCCGGGGTGGACTGTCCTCGCGTATACGGCGATCCAGCCCTGCTTACGCCCATGTACTACTGGCCGGATGTCGAGAAAAAATGGGAAGTGGGTGTGGTCCTGCGCTGGTCGGAGCGAAAATGGGTCAAGCGCAATTTTGGTAGTGGTGTAAAGAAAATCTTCCTCAAAACGGAGGATGTAGAAAGTGTTATCAAGGACATGCTGTCCTGCAAGCGAATCATTACTTCATCGTTGCACGGCTTGATTATTGCGGATTCGTATGGAATTCCCAGTGCCTGGCTGGAGTCGCATACACCCAAGGGCGGGGATTTCAAGTTCTATGACTATTTTCTGACGGTAAACAAGGTTCGTGATTCGCAGAGCTATGACATGGACAGCGGCTCGTTGGACCTGGTGAATTTATTAGGGGCATTTGATTTCGACGAGAGAATGATAAACTTCGACTATGAAAAGCTTCTGGACGCATGTCCGCTGTTAGTCAAGAAATAGCACCAGCAAGAGCGTATAGGCTGACCTTCCGTCGTGCTTTGTCTGGCATCTTTAATAGGCTGAAAAGAAAGCGATGAAACTATTCAAGGAGGCTTGGGGAAACTGCCTGTGGCTTGCAAGGGTTGTAAAGCTACTTCTGGTATCAAACCCGGTTGTCAATCTTGTGGTTATCGGTTCGTCCACGATTTCACGGATAGCGAAGCTCCTCGCTTTTCTTCTTCCTCTCAAGGTGCTCCTGCTCGCAGGATCGGACGGTGTTCCTCGATATTTTGCTTTTTTCATAGAAGAACATGCAAAATCAGACTGGATTCTATGGCTGGCGATTGCAGCCGTCTTGTCTTACGTTCTTGCCCTTTCCCTTGATGCCTTGATAAGGAATCTATCCAGGTTGGGAGCAGCACAGGTGCTCGAAAAGAGCAGCAAGGTTGCTGTGTTGAGTCGCCAACAGGCCGTTGCGAAGGACTACTACGAAAGGATTACACAGCTATCTGCGGCTGCCATTTTCGTTGTTATAGGCTCCGTTGTCATCGGTTTCGTCAACCTAGGCCTATTGATATTCATGGTGGGAATCTCGCTGGGTGCTTTTTTGCTGACGGCCCTGGTAACGAATGACAAGGAAGGGCATCGGCTGATAAAGAAAAGAAAAGACGTGCCATTGATGAAGTTCCGAAGTTATTTGAAGAACAACTACAAGAGTTATATCGGGATCATTTCTTCGATAACCTTCCTGTCGTCGTTTCTCTTTATTTTATATCCGTATGTCTCGGTTCAAGTTGATCAAACCAATTTGTTGTTGTCACTTCTTTCCTTGATAGTGATGAGGCAGTGCGTTAAATCATCCGCGAATGTTGTCTCTGGCGTGGTTTCCTTGTCCAGGGATAACAGGCAAGTCGATGCCTTGTTCTTCAAGAAGAAGTATTATCATGGTGGAGAGAAGAAAGGCAAGAAGGAAGTCAGAAGATATTTCATGCCCGAGGCTCGCGATCAACTCATCGAGAAACAGATGAGAGAGTGCCTTGGCGACGCAGGCCCTGCGGTCTCTCATTGGCGTGATTCCCCCGTATCCGGCATCTCCTTCTTCGAGATCAGTACCCAAGGTCCACGTGGAAACCTGGCTACCAAACACTTGCTGCAGGTCTTTCACCCCCGTTTCCACCATTTGCTCGATAAAGAAGAGCTGCTGTTCTCATATGTCGAAAGAGAGCGGGTCCATGCGCCTGATTCCCTGCTGAGCGAAACGGTTGGTGGCTTCAAGACCCAGCTGGTACGTTATGGCAGGCAGGTTCCTCCGGCCGTATGGCGTACTCAAAAGCTTGAAATCTTCATGGATCTTTGGGGCATTCAACCACCTAAAAGATTGGTCAGAGAATATCGGAAATCTCATCCACTTATGCAGGACCGTCTTACCGAAGAAATGATCGGACGGCTGTCCATTGCGGCTGATAGAGAGAACGAAATCATCTGTTACCAGCGATTGATGAACAGCATCGATGAACTGAATTCTGTTCTCAAGGGCTTGCCACTGTATATACATAATCCTGATATTCGTAACGACAACGCCGTGGGTATCGCTCGTCGTGGTACTGAGGGAAGAGCATATAAGGTGCTGACATGGGGGCGGTGGTCCTTGCAGCCGATCGGTATCGAGATGGCGAACAACCTGGATGATCTCGAGTTGGCCGACATCGTGGAATCTGTCAGGAGCAGACGCAAGGACATAACGCCAAGCTACGGCATCAATGATATACGGCTTGCTGCATATTGCTGGGAGTTCGAAACGGCGATCAGGCAGGGTAAATACAATTATGCGATTGAAGTGGGGGAGAGCCTGCTGGAGTCGTTCGACAAGATAAGGGATGTGGAGTTGTCATGAACAAGAGCCTCTCATTCAACGTTTCTTCAATAGCTGCCATTTCACGCCTTGATTATTTTATCAGCATGGTGTTTGCCAAGGCTGGAATATGGAAGTATGCGGCCAGAAGTATAAAACGGTATTCGGATAATATCGGGTTGAGCTCTGCTGCACATTAATATCGCGCTGGCTATTATCATCAGATGGCCAAACCGTACGACGTTGCCGAGCAGTTCTACGAAAAAAGCTACGGCATGAGCTTGGGAAATGAGAAGTATGCGCTGCGTTATGTAGATGCCTTGGTCGCCAACAAGAAGCTGGATATGGCTGCCGATGTGTGTCGGGATTATTGGGCGGTCAATCCACACAGTCACAAGGTGATATATAAGCTTTCGACTATCTTGCGCAAGCAGAAAAAATGGTGGCTGGAGATAGAAGCGCTTCAGGCCGGCCTGGAGCTTCAACCAGATCGACCGCACCGATTTTTCCAGTTGGGTGAAGCCCTGGAGGCGATGAACCGGCACGAGCAGGCAGCCGAGGCATTCGCAGAAAGCGCGAAACGTCGCCCTTCCCCGGCGGCTTTCTACCGGCGAGGCTTCAACCTCGAAGAAGCGGGGAATTCAGCGCAGGCCCATGAATCTTATCAGAAAGCGATAGAGCTCGATGATGACCCCGAGCCCGCACAGTTTGGTGTGGGTGTCTATCATCAAAAGAGAGGCTTATGGGTCGAAGCGAAAGAGGCTTATCGGCGACAGCTCTTGAGTGACAATGGTGGCGCCGAGCTTCTCTATAGATTGGGAGTGGCACATGATCGGTGACTGTCAACATAATTGAGGATCCTATGCCGAATGACATTTTTCTTCACTTGGGGGCTCACAAAACCGCCACTACGTATATGCAAAAACTTTTTCGGTCGAATAAGAAATATTTCGATTCTCTGGATACATCTTTGGTACTCAAGAGGACGCTGAGCCAGCATGGTCTGCATCAGTTCATGAGTTGGCGGAATCATGTTGAGCGTAATCTTGGTGCCAAAAGGCCTGCCAAGCTGGAGAGGTTTTTTGTAAAACTAGCTTCCTCCAAAAGCAAGAGTGTGTTCATATCGTACGAAGGGCTTCTTGGTAGCATGCATCTGGGTAGATCCCGAACCATCTACCCGGCGGCTGAGCAATCGATAGAGTTGATCAAGAAGTCTTTTCAAGGGAAAAATATAAAAGTTGTTTTCTGTGTCAGGGGCTATGCTGACTTTATAGAGTCTACCTATAATTGGCTAGTGAAGAATGGCTCCGGGAAGAGTTTTGATGAGTACCTCAGTGGTGTCGTTGTAGAGGAGCTGAGCTGGAAGCCGGTGGTAAATGCGCTTCGTGAAAACTTTGGCGATGAGAACGTGCTGTTATGGAAGTATGAAGATTACAAGGGTAATTATAAATACATAAATTCCAGGCTTCTCGACTTCTTTTATGATGGCGCTGATGACGGTGAGCTTTCGTATGAAGAAAATTCAGATAAGAATGTCTCCCTTGGTAAACACTATATGAACCTGATGGTGGCGATAAACAAGCTCATCAATCGGAGCAGTGCCATCAGCCCAAGAAAGAAGAAGAAGCTGAAGAGGGTGGTTAGAAAGGTGTTGGAGGAGGTGCAGAGAACAGGTGTCGGACGGGCGAAGATGAAGCTGTTGCCCGATGAAACCAGAAAAACGCTTGATGATCGCTACAAGAGACACCTCGACGAGTTGGTCAATGACGGCGTCAGATTTATCCGTGTATGACGGCCATGAGGGCACACTGTTGACTTCGATGATGCCGATTTATGTTCAGCATTGATGCGTTTCTAACACTGGGTGTGGTCTGTGTCGTACTCGCCTTCCTTGCTTTCACGCGGATTGCGGCGGATGTGGTTCTCATGGGGGCGTTGGCATTTCTGGTGATTTCGGGAATATTGGCACCTGGCGATGCATTGGTAGGTTTTTCCAACCCTGGGGTGCTGACGATCGCGACGCTCTATGTGGTGGCCGCGGGGCTGAAGGAGACCGGGGCGATACAATGGTTGGCTCATCGCCTGCTGGGGCAGCCGCGACTGCTGCGTCAGGCGCAACTACGCGTGTTGCTGCCCTCCGCCGGGCTGAGCGCCTTCATGAACAACACCACCGTGGTGGCGATGTTTATTCCTGCGATCCAGGAATGGGCAGCACGCCTCAGGTTGCCTCCCTCCAAGCTGCTGCTGCCGCTGAGCTATGCGGCCATCCTCGGCGGCACCTGCACGCTGATCGGCACCAGTACCAACCTGGTGGTGGATGGCCTGCTGCAGAGCGAGAAGGGCATCGCGCTCTCCATGTTCTCGCTGGCCTGGGTCGGCGTGCCGCTGGTGCTGGTGGGGGGCGGTTTCGTCTATCTGTTCGCCGACCGGTTGCTGCCCAATCGTCAAGGGGTATTGGAGCAGCTCGAACAGGCCCGCGAGTATGCCGTTGAGGTGCTGGTGGATGACAAGGGCCCGCTGGTCGGGAAGACCATTGCCGGTGCCGGGCTGCGCCACCTGAGCCACGGCTATCTGGCCGACATCGAGCGCCATGGTCGCTTGCTGACAGCGGTGCCGCCTGATACCGAACTGCTGGCCGGCGATATCCTGGTGTTCATCGGCGCCCCGGAGTGCGCCCGCGAATTGCGCCGCATCCACGGCCTGAGGCCGGCCGGTGGCGATGTGCACAAGCTTGATATTGCCCATCACCGGCGCTGCCTGGTGGAGGTGGTGATCGGCCCCGACTTCGCCGGCCTGAACCAGACGGTACGCCAGTCGCGGTTTCGTTCCCGCTACCAGGCCGTGATCCTGTCGATCTCGCGCCATGGCAAGCGCTTGCCGGGAAAGCTGGGTGATATCCGGCTGCAGGTTGGCGATACGCTGCTGCTGGAAACTTCACAGGACTTCGTCGACCAGTACCGCTACCGCAAGGACTTCCTGCTGGTCAGCGGGCTGAACGACTCCACGCCGCCGGACTTCCGCAAGGCGCCCGTGGCACTGGCGATCCTGGCAGCCATGGTGGCGGCCAGTGCCAGTGGAGTGTTGAGCATCCTGGAAGCCGCCTTGCTGGCCGGTGGCGGCATGCTGGTTACGCGTTGTGTGCCGGCCAGCAAGGCACGGCGCTATGTGGATCTTTCGGTGCTGGTCGTGATCGCTGCCTCCTTCGCCCTGGGGGCCGCCATGACACAGACCGGCGCCGCGGCACAGATCGCCCAGTGGCTGCTGCTGATCGACGACCTGGCTCCCTGGGCGGCCCTGGCACTGGTCTATCTGATGACGGTGATCTTCACCGAGTTGATCACCAACAATGCCGCCGCGGTGCTGATGTTCCCCATTGCCGTCGCCGTGGCCGAGCAGTTGGGTGTCGACTTCATGCCCTTTGTCATCACCATCATGTTCGCGGCTTCCGCCAGTTTCATGACCCCCCTCGGTTACCAGACGAACCTGATGGTTCTGGGCCCCGGCGGTTATCGCTTTACCGATTACCTGAGGCTGGGCGCCCCGCTGAGCCTGATCGTCGGCGCCACCGCGGTGAGTTTGATACCGTTGGTGTGGAAGTTTTAGACGCGAGGAACCTCGAGCTATAGGCCATTATGTAGCTCGAGACACGAAGCCGACTCTTCGAGGAGTAACAGTGACCCATTTCGTGACGAATGAGATGCGTGCCCGCCTGGTCGAGGGCGTTCACACCGCGGGGCGCGACGTCCTGGCGATCTACGCGCAGGACTTCGCGGTGGAAACCAAGGACGACAAGAGCCCGCTCACCGAGGCGGACATGGCCTCTCACCATGCGCTGGTGGCGCTGCTCGAACGATGGGCGCCGGGCGTTCCGGTGCTCTCCGAGGAATCCGGCGAGATTCCCTTCGAGACCCGCCAGGGCTGGGAGCGCTACTGGCTGATCGACCCGCTGGACGGCACCAAGGAGTTCATCAAGAAGAATGGCGAGTTCACCCTCAACGTGGCGCTGGTCGAGCAGGGCGTGCCGGTGTTCGGCATCGTGCATGCCCCCGTGCTGCGCACCACCTGGGTCGGCCTGGTGGGTGGGGAGGCCTTCAAGGTGAAGAGTGGCATCTACTCCCAGGTGCGGGTGCGCGAGCTGCCCGACCCCGCTGCCGCGCCCTGGAAGGTGGTCGGCAGCCGCTCCCACGGCGCCGCCGAGTTCGAGGCCTTCTGCGCCGAGCTGCCGAACCATGAGTGCGTTTCCATGGGCAGCTCGATCAAGCTCTGCCTGGTCGCCGAGGGCGCCGCCGACCTCTACCCGCGCCTCGCGCCCACCTGCGAATGGGACACCGCCGCCGCCCAAGCCGTGGTCACCGCCGCCGGCGGCGAAGTGCTCGACGCCAACACCCTCAAGCCGCTGCGCTGCAATCAGCAGGACAGCGTGCTCAACCCCTGGTTCATCGTCTGCGGCCAGCGGGATGAGCGGTGGGAGAGGGCGCTGCGGGCCAGCCTGCCAGGCAGTTGAAGACAGACGGGTAGCGAGGCGGGTTACCGACGCAGGCGCCGCCTCCGGGGGCTGACCCCCGGGATGCCAGCCTCGGCACCGGAATCTGCCCCCGGGGTCAGGGTCAGACCCCAAGGATGTAACCTCGATGTCTTCATCTCGTGGAGTGGTATCGCGGGTTCAATAACGTCTAATCTTGTGGATGTGCCCCGTCAGAAGGTAATCATGCGCAACCTTTAATCAAGAATTACGATTAACCTCGACCAGTGCGGTGGTCGGCCCTGCATTCGCGGGATGCGAATTCGGGTAGACGATGTGCTTGATCTGCTGGCACCGGGTTTGACGACCGAGCAGATCCGAGAGGAAATGCCCGACCTCGAACGGGAAGATATCGAAGCCGCGATTAGCTGCGGATAAGAAGGCAACGTGAACATACGCCACCACGGCGGCGGGGCGGGCGTCACCGGCAGCTGCCACCGCCTGCAGATCGCCCCGGGCCGGGCCCTGCTCGTCGACTGCGGCATCTTCCAGGGGCAGGACGCCGAGCACCTCGATAGCCTCGAGCAGCACCAAGTGCGCTTCCCGGTGGAAGACGTGCTGGCGCTGGTGGTCACCCACGTGCATATCGACCACATCGGCCGGCTGCCCTACCTGCTGGCGGCGGGCTACCAGGGGCCGATCCTCTGCTCGGTGCCCTCGGCACGGCTGCTGCCATTGGTCATCGAAGACGCCCTGAAAGTCGGCTTCACCCGCGACCGCGCCCTGATCGAACGCTTCCTGGCCGAAGTACAGGGGCGGCTGGTGGCGCTGGACTACCAGCGCTGGCACACCGTGCTCGACGACGAACGCCACTGCCTTCGCGTCAAGCTGCAGCGCGCCGGGCACATCCTCGGCTCCGCCTACGTGGAAGTGGATACCCGGGACAAGGCCAGCGGGCAGCTCCAGGGAAAAGGCCAGCGCACCGTGTTCTCCGGCGACCTGGGCGCGCCCTACGCACCGCTGCTGCCCGCACCCAAGCCGCCATACCGGGCCGACGTGCTGGTGCTGGAGAGCACCTACGGCGACCGCCAGCACGAAGACAGGCGCCACCGCCGCGACAGGCTCAAGGCCGCCATCGATAGAGCGTTGGAGAACGGCGGCACCGTGGTGATCCCCGCCTTCAGCGTGGGCCGCACCCAGGAGCTGCTCTACGAGCTGGAAGGGCTGATACACAACGGCCGTGACGAGCGCTGGCGCGAGCTCGAGATCGTCGTCGACTCGCCCCTGGCCGCCCGCTTCACCGAGGTGTACCGCGAACTCAAGCCTTGGTGGGACGCCGAAGCGCACCAGACGCTGCGCCGCGGCCGCCACCCGCTCAGCTTCGAGAACCTCTACACCGTGGACGGCCACGAAGCCCACGAGCGCACCGTGGCCTACCTGGCCGAGAGCGGCCGGCCCGCGGTGGTGATCGCCGCCAGCGGCATGGTCAGCGGGGGCAGGGTGGTGAACTACCTCAAGCGCATGCTGAATGATCCACGCCACTGCGTGCTCTTCACCGGCTACCAGGCCGCCGGCACCCCGGGCCGCGACATCCAGCGCCATGGCCCCAGCGGCGGCTGGGTGATGCTGGATGGCCAGCGCATCGACATTCGCGCCCGGGTGGAAACCGTGAACGGCTACTCGGCCCATGCCGACCAGCATGACCTGCTCAACTTCGTGCGCCGCATGCGCCACCCGCCGCACGAAGTGCGCCTGGTACACGGCGACCCCCATGCCCAGGCCGCGCTCAAGGCCAAGCTGCTGGAGTGGGCCGAAGGGGCAGGGCACTCGCTTAAGGTGACCCTGGGCGGTGATTTCCTGGCGGAAGACACGATTCGCAGTAGGGCCGATCAGGTGTTGGCATCCCCAATGGCCCGATGAAACGCGCAATCCGGCCGCAGCGCTGGAAGCAGGACGGTGGGAGAGGGCGCACGCACCAGTATCGGGCTACGGGCTGCGAGGTCCGAGCACTAAGTCATCAATGGCCGATTCGTAGCCCGTAGCCCGTAGCCCGGGGCTCGTAGCGAGCTGGTCAGCATCACTCAATCGAAACCCTGGAAATGCCATGTCAGAGTTATCCGTAGAACGCCAGACCCACCTCAAGCAGCTCGAGGCCGAGTCGATCCACATCATCCGCGAGGTGGCGGCGGAGTTCCGCAACCCGGTGATGATGTACTCCATCGGCAAGGACTCCTCGGTGATGCTGCACCTGGCGCGCAAGGCCTTCTATCCCGGGCCGCCGCCGTTCCCGCTGATGCACGTCAACACCACCTGGAAGTTCCGCGAGATGATCGCCTTCCGCGATCGCATGGCGGCGGAATCGGGCATGGAGCTGATCGAGCACATCAACGAGGAGGGGCGAGCGGCGAACATCAACCCCTTCGACCACGGCAGTGCCAAGTACACCGACGTGATGAAGACGGCCGCACTCAAGCAGGCGCTGGACAAGTACGGCTTCGATGCCGCCT
>NZ_PNRE01000077.1 GCF_002879645.1 Halomonas heilongjiangensis
GTTGTCGGCCAGGCTGCCCTGGATCAGCAGCGGCCGCTGGTCCATCCAGGCGAAGGAGAGGTCCTCGGCCAGCCGCCGTTCGCCCGTCCCGGGGCCGACGAAGCCGGCCAGCAGCTGCAGCAGGGTCGACTTGCCCGCCCCCGACGGCCCGGTGACGACCAGCGCCTCGCCCCGCCTCACCACCAGGTCCAGCGGCCCCAGCACGGCTCCCCGGCCGGGATACGCCACCGTGGCGGCAACCAGGCGCACCAGCTCGTCGGGGCCCGCCGGGGGCCGCCGGAGCCCCTCGCCACGCACGGGGTCGGGGGCCTCGGCGAGCAGCGCCACCAGGCCATCGGCCGCCCCCAGCGCCGCGGCCCGGTCGTGGTAGTGCTGCGACAGGGTACGCAGCGGCTGGAAGAATTCCGGCGCCAGCAGCAGCACCAGCAGGCCGGAGAAGAGGGTGAGCTCGGGCGACGGGCCGTAGTCGATGTAGCCGAGCAGGCCGAAGCCCACATAGATCGCCACCACGGCGATGGCCACCGAGGCGAAGAACTCGAGCACCGCCGAGGAGAGGAAGGCCAGGCGCAGGGTACGCATGCTCAGGCGCCGATAGTCGTCGGCGGCGGCATGCACCTCGGCGGTGGCCTCCCGGGTGCGACCGAACAGCTGCAGGGTGGTGATCCCCCGCACCCGATCGATGAAGTGTCCGGAGAGCCGGGCCACGGCGGCGAACTGCTCGCGGTTGAGCCGCTCGGCACCCATGCCGACCAGCGCCATGAACAGCGGGATCAAGGGCGCGGCGACGAGCAGGAAGAGCGCCGCCAGCCAGTCGAGCCAGGCCACCACCACGAGGCTCAGCAGCGGCAGCGCCAGCGCCAGGCGCAACTGGGGCAGGAAGCGGGCGAAGTAGCCGTCCAGCGCCTCCACCTGCTCCACCAGCTGGTTGGCCAGCGACGCCGAGTGGCGAGAGGCCAGTCGCACCGGCCCCAGTCGCGCCAGGTGGTCGAGCAGCGCCGCGCGCGCGCGGCGACGGATGCGCAGGCTGGCCTCGAGCCCGGCCGTCTCCTGCCCCCACTGGGCCAGGGCGCGCAGCGGCAACACGGCGGCCAGGGCGAGAAACCCCGGCCAGAGCTCGCCCGGGGGGCGCGCCGTCACCACGAGCTCCGCTACCAGCCAGGCCAGCAGCCCCAGCTGCGCCAGGGTCAGGGCCCCGGCGACCACGCCGGCGAGGGTCGCCAGGCCCAGCAGGCGGCGCTCGTGGACGGCCAGCGCATCGAGCCAGCGCCGCGGGGTCAGCGCCGCGCCCGGCCTGTCCTGCTCACTCATGGGCTCAGTGATAGCCCTCGCCCACCTTGACCTTGCCGCGGAAGACCCAGTAGGTCCAGGCGGTGTAGGCCAGCACGATGGGGATCACGAAGAGCACGCCGATCAGCAGGAAGAGCTGCGACTCCGGTGCCGAGGCGGCGTCCCAGATGGTGTAGTTCGGCGGCACGATCACCGGCCACTTGCTCACCACCAGGCCCAGGTAGGTGAAGATATAGAGCCCCAGGGTCGCCACGAAGGGCAGCCCCTCGCTGCGCCGCTGCACCGAACGGAACACCACGACGGCACACAGCAGCGCCAGGCCGGGCAGGATCCAGATCAGCTGGATATGGTCGAACCAGCGCGCCCAGACGGCCGGGTCCACGAAGGGGGTCCAGAGGCTGATGATCAGGAACACCACGAGCACCGCGGCCAGCAGCGGTGGCGTGATGCGATAGGCCCACGCCTGGACATGGCCCTCGGACTTCATGATCAGCCAGGTGGCGCCGAGCAGTGCATAGCCGGCCATCAGCCCCAGGCCGGTGAGCACGGTGAAGGGCGTCAGCCAGTCCATGGCGCCGCCCACGTAGACGAACTCCTCCACCGCGAAGCCCTGGATATAGGCCCCCACCACGACGCCCTGGGCGAACGCCGCCACCGCCGAGCCCCAGCAGAAGGCGCGGTTCCACCAGTGGCGGTTGCGCCGCGACTTGAAGCGGAACTCGAAGGCGATGCCGCGGAAGATCAGCCCCGCCAGCATCAGGAAGACCCCGATGTAGAGGGCCGGCAGGAACACCGAGTAGACCAGCGGGAAGGCCCCCAGCAGCCCGGCCCCGCCCAGCACCAGCCAGGTCTCGTTGCCGTCCCACACCGGGGCCACCGAGTTCATCATCACGTCCCGGGCCGCCTCGTCCGGGGCGAAGGGGAAGAGGATCCCCACCCCCAGGTCGAAGCCGTCCATCAGCACGTACATGATCACGCCGAAGCCGATGATGACGGCCCAGATCAACGAAAGATCGAACATCTCCATGGCTTATCTCCTCCAGGTCGGGGCGGCGTCTTGCTCGAAGGGGGTGTGGGCGGCCGACAGCGGGCGCATGGGCCGCTCGACCTCCCCGTCCACGGCAGCGTGTTCGTCCTCGGGCAGCATGCCGTTGCGCACCACCCGGGTGAGGTAGTAGACCCCGGCCCAGAACACCACGGCATAGACCGCCACGTAGCCCACCAGGGTGAACAGCGCCATGCCGCCGGTGAGGGACGGTGTCAGGCCCTCGGCATGGGTCATCATGCCGTAGACCAGCCAGGGGGCCCGGCCCGTCTCGGTGACGAACCAGCCGGCGAGCACGGCCAGGAAGGGCGTCACCGTCATCACCCGCAGCAGTTGGAGGTACCCGCGATGCTCGTAGACCCGGCCACCTCGGCGCAGCCAGAGACCGGTCAGCGCCACGGCGATCATCAAGAAACCGATGGCGACCATGATGCGGAACGCCCAGAAGACGATGGCCACCGGCGGCTGCTCCTCGGGCGGCGCCTCGCTGATGCCCGGCACCACCCCGCTCGGGTCGTGCTTGAGGATGACGCTGGCCAGGCTCGGGATGCCGATCTCGAAGCGGTTGGCCTGGGCCTGCTTGTCCGGCCAGGCGAACAGCAGCAGCGGCACGTTGCCGCGGGTCTCCCAGTTGCCCTCCATGGCCGCCACCTTGGTCGGCTGGTGCTCCAGGGTATTGAGGCCGTGGAAGTCGCCCACCAGGGCCTGGGCCGGGGTCAGCACCAGCAGCAGCCACAGGCACATGGAGAGCGCCTTGCGGTTGGCCTCCACGTCACGCCGGATCAGCAGGTACCAGGCGCTGACGCCGGCCACCACGAAGCCGCCGGTGAGGAAGGAGGCCATCACCATGTGGGCGAAGCGCCAGCCGAAGGAGGGGTTGAAGATCGCCTCGCCCCAGGCGGTGACCCGGAAACTGCCGTCGATCAGTTCCACCCCGGCCGGCGTCTGCATCCAGCTGTTGGCGGAGAGGATCCAGAACGACGAGATGAAGGTCCCGACGGCCACCATGATGGCGGCGAACAGGTGCACCCCCTCGGGGACCTTGCCGCGCCCGAACAGCAGCACGCCGAGGAAGGCCGCCTCGAGGAAGAAGGCCGTGACCACCTCGTAGCTGAGCATCGGCCCGAGGAAGTTGGCCGCCGCCAGGGAGAAGTTGCTCCAGTTGGTGCCAAACTGGAAGGACATGACGATCCCCGAGACCACCCCCATGCCGAACACCACGGCGAAGACCCGGGTCCAGAACATCGCCAGGCGATCCCAGGCCGGGTTGTCGGTCTTGTAGAAGAGCCCGTGCAGCACGGCGATGTAGGACGCCAGGCCGATGGTGAACACCGGGAAGATGGCGTGGAAGGAGACCACGAAGGCGAATTGCAATCGCGACAACAACAGGGGATCCAGTTCCATGGCGCATGCCTCGTCACTGCGATGGGTTCAGAAGGTCGCAAGGGATGCGGCGGCACTCTCCGGTGCCGTTGTGCCTCCGGCCTGGCGCTTGCCCAGCCCCGCCGTGACGCATTCCACCTCGACAGCTCGTCCCGTCAAGCCTAGCTCAGGGACAGTGGACCATGACGCATTCCGCCGATGATCCGTCTGATGGAACCATGGGCAGCTTGCGACATCCTCCAGCGATCATGATGCCGAAGGACGTCTCGGTTGCCGCTGTGTCGCGTTGTCGCAGCCAGGCGGTCAGGCATTGCCGCCCTGCAGCACCAGGTTCACCAGCCAGCCGGTATAGGCGACGAACATGGTCAGCAGCACGGCACCCTCGAGGCGGTTGATGCGCCCCTGGCGTCCCCGCCAGCCCATGGCGAACACCGCCATCATCGCGGTCATGGCGGTCATCAGGCTCCAGTCGCGCAGCAGCACCTCGGCGCCCACCTGGATCGGCGTGATCACCGCCGCCAGGCCCACCACACCCAGGGTATTGAAGAGATTCGACCCCACCACGTTGCCCAGCACCAGGTCGTGCTCGCGCCGGCGCAGGGCGCTGATCGACGAGGCCAGCTCGGGCAGCGAGGTCCCCACCGCCACCACGGTCAGGCCGATGATCAGGTCGCTGACACCGAACCCCTGGGCGATGGCCACCGCCCCCCACACCAGGATCCGCGAGCTGACCACCAGCAGCACCAGGCCGATCCCGGTCCAGGCGAGCCCGGCCCTCAGCGACATGGGGTGGACCGCCAGGCTCTCCTCCGTGTCCGCGGCCAGGGGGTCGGCCTTGTCGCGCCTGGCCTGGAAGATGCTGACACCGATGAAGCCGGCCAGCAGGGCCAGCAGCAGCCCCCCCTCCCAGCGACCGATCACCCCGCCCCACATCAGCAGCGCCGAGAGCAGGGTCACCGCCCCCAGCACCGGCAGTTCACGACGAATCACCCCCGAGTGCACCGCCAGCGGCGAGATCAGCGCCACCAGACCCAGGATCAGGCCGATGTTGGCGATGTTGGAACCGTAGGCGTTGCCCAGCGCCAGGCCGGGATTACCCTGTCCCGCCGCCAGCGCCGAGACCATCAGCTCGGGTGCCGAGGTGCCGAAGCCGATCACCAGCATGCCGATCAGCAGCGGCGAGAGCCCCAGACGTCGGGAGGTCGCGGCCGCCCCGTCGACGAAGCGCTCGGCGCTCCACACCAGCAGGACCAGGCCCGCCACCAACGCAACTGCAGGAAGCATCATGAGAGTATCTCGGGAACATGCAGGTGTGCATGTTTGACTATGGTGTCGCCCGGGTCAACGTGTCACACTTTCTCCAGACGGTCCGACCCGACTCCGGTCGACCCCTCCTGGGAGAGTGACTGCCGCGGTGCCCAAGCGTTACATACGAGTCCCGGCCCTACCTCGGAGCGAGCCCCTCGTGGATCGCTCCCCGCCGGAGGTGCGCACCTCGCGCCGACGCCTGCGCGCCTGCCACGAGTGCGACTGGCTGGTGGCCCTGCCG
Source organism: Halomonas heilongjiangensis (assembly GCF_002879645.1). Taxonomy (GTDB): domain Bacteria; phylum Pseudomonadota; class Gammaproteobacteria; order Pseudomonadales; family Halomonadaceae; genus Halomonas; species Halomonas heilongjiangensis. Next base: position 5,265 of record NZ_PNRE01000077.1, read on the forward strand.
CCGCTGCGCCCCGGCGAGAAGGCCGACTGCCCGCGCTGTGGCCACACCCTCGTCACGCGCCACTTCCGACCCGCCCAGCGCAGCATGGCACTGGCGCTCTCGGCGCTGCTGGCCCTGGCCATGGCGATCTCCTTCCCCTTCGTCAGCTTCAGCATCGGCGGCATCGGCAATCGCATCGAGCTGTCGCAGACCGCCACCACCCTGATCGGCTTCCATCAGCCCATCGTCGCCATCGCGGTGATTCTCACCATCATCGTGCTGCCGGCGGTCTACCTGCTGGGCGTGATATGGCTGCAGCTCGGCCTGCTGAGAAACGACCCGTTGCCGGCCAGTCGCGGCATCGCCAGGTCGCTCGCCCACCTCAACCCCTGGATGATGGCCGATGTGTTCATCATCGGGGCCCTGGTGAGCCTGATCAAGATCGCCGAGATGGCACAGATCGAACTCGGCATGTCGTTCTGGGCCTTCTGCGCCTTCGCCCTGCTGCTGCTGCTCACCACCCAGTCCATCGACTCCGACTGGATGTGGTTCTCGCTGGCCGGTGAACCGCTGGCGCCCGAGGGCGCGAAGACCGGTCAAACCGCCGCCCCCCAGGGGCTCGCCGGCTGCGCCACCTGCGGGCTGGTCAACCGCCTGGAGCCCGGCCGCCACAGCCACTGCCGGCGCTGCGGCGAACGGCTCCAGGCCCGCCTGCCCCAGAGCCTGCAACGCACCTGGGCACTGCTGGCAGCGGCCACGGTGATGTACATTCCTGCCAATGTCTATCCGATCATGACCACCACCAACCTGGGCAACAGCTCCCCCTCCACCATCATCGGCGGCGTGGTCGAGCTGATCCAGATGGGGTCCTGGCCGGTCGCCCTGGTGATCTTCGTCGCCAGCGTGATCGTCCCGGTCGGCAAGGTGGTCGCCCTGGCCTGGCTCTGCCTGGTCGTCGAGCGCAGTCACGAGCTCAATGCCGCCACCCGTACGCGACTCTACCGGGTCACCGAATTCATCGGCCGCTGGTCGATGGTCGACGTCTTCGTGGTCGCCATCCTGGTGGCGCTGATCCGGGCCGGGTCGCTGATGTCGATCACCCCCGGGCCCGCCGCCCTGGCCTTCGGCGCCGTGGTGGTGATCACCATGCTGTCCGCCATGACCTTCGATCCTCGACTGATCTGGGACACACCCCTGCCACGCCGGTCCCGCGCAGCCCCCGGCAGCACTCGACAAGGAACCCCCGGATGAGCGATTCCCCACGCCCCGATGATGCCCCCGAACGGGACATGCATCGCGCCAAGGCCTCGCCCCAGGCACGCCTCTCGCCGATCTGGATCGTGCCGATCGTGGCGATCCTGATCGGCGCCTGGCTGGTCTACGACAACTACCGCAGCCGCGGCCCGCAGATCACCCTGGTGATGAGCAGCGCCGAAGGCATCGAGGCCGGCAGCACCCTGATCAAGACCCGCAACGTGGAGGTCGGACGGGTCGAGCGCGTCAACCTCTCCGAGGACCTCTCCACCGCGGTGATCACCGCCCGCATGAGCCCCGACACCGAGGCCATGCTGGTCGAGGACAGCCGCTTCTGGGTGGTCAAGCCACGCATCGGCCGCGAAGGCATCAGCGGCCTGGGCACGGTACTCTCCGGCGCCTATATGCAGCTCGAACCGGGCACCAGCGAACAGAGCGCCCGGGAGTTCCAGGTCAGCGACCAGCCACCGGTGGCCCCCGCCGGGGCCGACGGCCTGCGCATCAACCTGATCAGCCAGGTGGGCAATTCACTGCGGGTCGGCGACCCGGTGACCTACCAGGGCTATACCGTGGGCCGGATCGAGGACGCCCAGTTCGACCCCCAGACCCGCAACATGCAACACCGGGTCTTCATCGAGTCGCCCTACGAGACCCTGGTCACCGACGCCACGCGTTTCTGGTCGGCCAGCGGCATCGACCTGCGCCTCGACACCGAAGGCATCCGGGTCAACGTCGAGTCGCTCGAGGCGCTGCTCGGTGGCGGCGTCGCCTTCGGGGTCCCCGAGGAACTGCCGGTGGGCAGGCCGGTCCAGCCCGAGGTCACCTTCACCCTCTATGCCGACGAGGATGCCGCCCGCCAGGGCACCTTCAACCGCTACCTCGAGTACGTGCTGCTGGTGGACGATACGGTGCGCGGGCTCTCCCGCGGCGCGCCGGTGGAGTTTCGCGGCGTGCGCATCGGCACCGTGGCCGCGGTGCCCTGGAACTTCACCGCTCCCCAGCCCGACTCCCGCTCGCGCTTCGCCATCCCGGTGTTGATCCGCATCGAGCCCCAACGCCTCGGCATCACCGGCGAGGAGCTCGACCTCGAGGAGTGGCGCGAGCGCTTCGACCGCCTGTTCGGCGTCGGCCTGCGCGCCTCGCTGAAGAGTGGCAGCCTGCTGACCGGGGCGATGTTCGTCGACCTCAACTTCCACCGCGACCTGGCCGACGAATACGCGGCCGAGACCTTCGCCGAGCGCAGCGTCTTCCCCACCACTCCCGGCGGTTTCGCCCGGATCGAGGCCCAGGTCACCGCCCTGCTCGACAAGCTCAACGGCCTGGAGCTGGAACCGCTGCTGGCCGGCCTCGATCGCAACCTCTCGGCCTCCGAGGCGATGCTCGGCGAGGTGCGCGAACTCTCCGCCTCGCTGCAGGGGGTACTCGACGACCCGGACACCCGCGGCATGCCGGCCAACCTCAACGCCACCCTGGAGGAGTTGCGCCAGACCCTGCAGGGGCTGTCGCCGGCGTCCGCCGCCTATCAGGAGCTGACCGGCGCCGTGGAACGCCTCGAGCGGCTGATGCGTGACCTGCAGCCGGCGGCGCGTACCCTGAGCGAGAACCCCCGCGCCCTGCTGTTCGACAACCTGGACGCGCCAGACCCGCAGCCGCGGGCACCGCGACGAGCCCCCTGAGGAAGGATGCCCATGAGACCCCGACTCCTGCCCCCCGGGCCCTGGCTGATCGCCGCCATCGCGGCCCTCTGGCTGACCGGTTGTGCCAGCGCCGGCTCTTCCGCCACCCGCTACATGCTGCCCGAGGGCAACATGGGCACCACCGCCGCCGGCGACTCGGCCGAGCACCTGCTGCTGGTGCGTCCGCCGCGACTCGCCCACTACCTGGACGTGGACGGCATCGTGCTGCAACTCGACGACATCACCCTCAACGAGGCCCGGGAACACCAGTGGGCGGAAGCCCTGGGCCGCCAGCTCGAGCGCGGCCTGAGGGCCCGACTGGCCAGCCGCCTGACCGATACCCGGGTGCTGATCGACGACGGCAAAGAGCGGGGAACCGCCGCGATCAGCCTGCGTCTCGAGATCGACCGCTTCCAGGGGCGCCACGACGGCCTGGCGGTGGCCGGCGGACAGTGGCAGCTGCGCGGTGCCGACGGTCGCCTGCTGACCATGGACGGTTTCCTGGTCGAGACCGAGCTCGACGCCGACGGCTACCCGGCCCTGGTCCGCGCCCTGGGCCGCAGCTGGGACGAGGTCGCCGACCGGATCGCCGAGGCGGTACGCCGCCAGCGCTGAACCTGCGCGCCATGCACTATGCTTGGGAGACGACCGCATACAGGGACGTCACCATGCACGAGACCGATCAGGGGCATTCCCCCCGCCACACCGTTGCCCTCGAGCTCCAGGCCCAGGCACAGCGGGCCCGCAAGGCGCTGCTGATTGTACTCGCCACCGAGAGCCCGGCCACGGCGATCGCCGAACTCGACCATGCCGTCGAGGCACTGGCGCGCATCGAGGCGCTCGCCAGTCAGCACGACTTCGTCGACCTGCCGATGCTCGACGACGTCGGCAGCAGCGTCGACCGCCTGGCCTGCGAGCTCTACCACCAGGGGGCCTGCGACGACCTGGACGCGAAGGCGCTCACCGCCTTTATCGACCGCCATGCCCGGGGGCTCACCGCCCTGGAGGGCATCGGCCCGGCCAGCGCCCGCAAGCTGTTCGCCCACGGCATCAGCAACCTCGAGCAGCTGCGCGCCCTGGACCCCACGGCGCTCGACGAGGTCGAGGGCCTGGGGAACGCCACCCTGGCGCGCATCAAGGCCAACCTCTGAGCCCCGGGGAACCGGCGCCAGAGACAGGCTGCATTCTGCGCCAGGCTCTGGCATAATGCCCCGCACGCGGCGATCGCTGGTCCCTCCTGCCGCGCCAGATTCCTTTTTCACGCCCCGGCCCGGGACTGGCCACGCCGCTTCGTCTGCGTGGCGCGACCGGGGCGTCTCTGCGGAGACCGCATGACATTTTCCGAACTCGGCCTGCGTGCCGAACTGCTGCGCGCTGTCGAAGAACAGGGCTATACCGTCCCCACCCCGATCCAGCGCCAGGCGATTCCCGCCGTGCTGGCGGGTGGCGACCTGCTCGCCAGTGCCCAGACCGGCACCGGCAAGACCGCCGGTTTCACCCTGCCGCTGCTGCAACGGCTGGCCGGCGGGTCACGCCCCGGCGCACGCCAGATCCGCGCCCTGGTACTGACCCCCACCCGCGAACTCGCCGCCCAGGTCGGCGAGAGCGTGGCCGACTACGGTCGCCACCTGAAGCTGCGCTCCCACGTCATCTTCGGTGGCGTCGGCCAGCAGCCCCAGGTGGATGCCATCCGCCCCGGCCTCGATGTACTGGTGGCCACCCCGGGTCGGCTGCTCGACCTGCACCAGCAGAGGCACGTGGACCTCTCGAAGGTCGAGACCCTGGTGCTCGACGAAGCCGACCGCATGCTCGACATGGGCTTCATCCACGACATCAGGAAGGTGCTGCGCGTGCTGCCCGAGAAGCGCCAGAACCTGCTGTTCTCGGCGACCTTCTCCGATGAGATCCAGCAACTCGCCGGCAAGCTGCTCGACAACCCGGCGCTGATCGAGGTGGCACGCCGCAACACCACCGCCGAGACCGTCGACCAGGCCATCTACCGCGTCGACCGCGAGAAGAAGCGCGAGCTGCTCGCCCACCTGATCACCGAGCACCGCTGGCACCAGGTCCTGGTCTTCACCCGCACCAAGCATGGCGCCAACCGCCTCGCCGAACAGCTGTCCAAGCAGGACATCCCGGCCATGGCGATCCACGGCAACAAGAGCCAGTCGGCACGCACCAAGGCGCTGGCGGCCTTCAAGACCGGCGACCTGCAGGTGCTGGTGGCCACCGATATCGCGGCCCGCGGCCTCGATATCAGCGAGCTGCCCCACGTGGTCAACTTCGAGCTGCCCAACGTCGCCGAGGACTATGTCCACCGCATCGGCCGCACCGGCCGCGCCGGCAGCGAGGGCCAGGCGGTGTCGCTGGTCTGCGTCGACGAGCACGGCCTGCTCAAGGGCATCGAGCGGCTGATCAAGCGCGACCTGGAGAAGCGCATCGAGCCGGGCTTCGAGCCCGATCCGAACGCCAAGCCGGAGCCCATCGAGAACGGCCGTGGCGGTCGCGGCGGGCGCAACGGCCGCTCGAATGACCAGGCGCGTCGCGGCAACGGTGACAACCGTGGCAATGCCGGCCGCGGTGGCCAGCGCAACGACGGCAACCGCGGCGGCGACGAGGCCCGCGCCCCGCGCCGGCGTCGCGGTCGCGGCCAGGGCTCCCGCCAGGCCTGACCCGGGCACTGGCGTCTTGCATCGCGATGTGCGAATGTAAGCCGCTGCATACCGGAAGCGTCAGGAGCGACCATGGATCCACGCCTTCCCGGCCGCGAAGCCGGCAGCAAGGCAGGCCGTCGACACGGGTGACGGAGCCATGTTGAAGCGACTACTGGGCAAGGCGCCCGTCGAGGTCTGGGTGATCAAGCAACTCGACCCGGACCTCCTCCACCTCTGCGGCCAAGGCACCCTGGAGACGCGTCGGAAGCGCAAGGACGTGCTGGAAGCGCTGGCCGACGGGAGCTTCCAGGGGGCGGTGGCGATGGCCGGGAGTGGAGTGGTGCTCAACGCCCGGCTGTTCGCGGCCCTGGTTCCCGTCGAGCAGCTCCAGCTGCTCGACGGCCACGCCCGCTGGCAGCAGCGCGACTGGCGGGTGGCCCAGGTCCCCCAGCGCTGCTGGACCTACGAGGGCCGCCTGATCGCCCAGGCCACCCCCCACGGCAACGCCGCAGGCCTGGTCAGCAGCGAGGATGTCTCGGGCATCCGCCGACGCGTCGACCAGCAGCCCCCCAGGCTCAACAGCGTGGTCGACTTCCGTCCGGCCGATGCCCTGGAGGATGACTCCCGGATCGCCCCCAGGAACCACGAACGCGACAACGACACACGGCGATTACCGGGCCAGGGCAGGGAGTGGCGGCGTGACGACGACCACTGAGCGACACACCGGCGACCGCCGCCACACCGTGGCGGTCTTCGTCATGCTGATGGTGCTGGTGGGACTCAACCTGCGCCCCGCCCTCTCGTCGCTGGCGCCGCTGCTGACCCGCATCCAGCAGGACACCGGGCTCTCGCCGCTCGCCATCGGCGCCCTGACCACCCTCCCCGTGCTCTGTCTCGGCCTGTTCGCCCCCCTGGCGCCCTGGCTGGCGAAGCGCCTCGGTCCCGAGCAGACCCTCGCCGCCGCCCTGCTGCTGCTGGCCGGCGGCCTGCTGCTTCGCGGTGCCCCGCTCCCGGTGTTGCTGTTCACCGGCACCCTGCTGGTGGGGGCGGCCATCGGCGTGGCCGGCACCCTGCTGCCGGCGCTGGTCAAGCGCGAGCTACCCACCGGTGCCGACCTGATGACCGGGGTCTATACCATGGCGCTCTGCCTCGGCGGAGCCCTGGGCGCCGGCCTCAGCATCCCCCTGGCCGACCTCCTGGGCGGCTGGCACGCCGGCCTGGCCAGTTGGTCGGTGCTGGCCGCCGTCGCCCTGGTGGCCTGGCTGGCACTGATGCCGCGCCGCCGGGTCGGCGTGGCGGTGCCGGGGGCCGCCGGCTCGACCCGCGAACTGCTGGGGCAACCGCTGGCCTGGCAGGTGATGCTGCTGATGGGCTCCCAGTCGTCGCTGGCCTATATCGTCTTCGGCTGGCTGCCGACCCTGCTGGTCGCCCGTGGCTACGGCGAAGCCGAGGCCGGCTGGATGATGGGCGCCTCGGTGATGGTGCAGTTGATCTCCGCCCTCGGCGTGCCCTGGCTCGCGCGCTTCGGACGCGACCAGCGCCCGGCGTTGCTGCTGGTGCTCGGCTGCGTGGCAGCGGGCCTGTGGCTCCTGCTGCTGGGGCCGGTCGACTGGCGCTGGGCCGGCGTGGTGCTGCTGGGTCTCGGCCAGGGTGGCAGTTTCAGCCTGGCGCTGACGCTGATCGTGCTGCGCACCGGCAACTCGCGCCTGGCCGGCAAGCTCTCCGGGCTCGCCCAGGGGGGCGGCTACACCCTCGCGGCCCTGGGCCCGCTGGGCGTCGGCGTGATGCTGCAGTTCGACGTCGGCCTGCCCGTCGTGACCTTGGTGTTGCTGCTGGTGACGGCGGCCGCCGCCGGTTTCGCCTGGCTGGCCGGACGCAACCGCCGTCTCGAGATCGACGAGCACGGGCAACTGGTGACCCGGCGGTAACCGCCAACCCGGTCACCGCCAGCGTCGGCAAGGATCCTTCCGGGACCGGGACCGGGACCGGCACCGAGCTCGATCCCTTGATCCAGGGCAACTGACACCCCCCTCGCCGGCCGCCCCGAGCTGCTAGACTCAGGGCCAAACCGGAGGTGCGAGGCATACTACCGACATGGACGCAGGCAGGGAGGTCGTCTTCGCGACCCGGGGGCTGACCCGCCTCTACCGGATGGGCGAGGTCAGCATCCAGGCCCTCCAGGGCGTCGACCTGGAGCTCTACCGCGGCGAACTGATCGTCATGCTCGGCGCCTCGGGATCGGGCAAGTCGACCCTGCTCAACATCATGGGCGGGCTCGATCTCGCCAGCGAAGGCACGGTACGCTATATCGACCGCGACCAGCGCGACCAGGACCTCACCCACGCCTCCCGACGCGAGCTGACCCGCTTCCGCCGCCAGCACGTGGGCTTCGTCTTCCAGTTCTACAACCTGATCTCGAGCCTCACCGCCCGCGAGAACGTGGCCATCGTCACCGACATCGCCCGCGACCCCATGACACCCGAGGCGGCCCTCGGCCTGGTCGGCCTCGAGGGGCGTCTCGACCATTTTCCGTCCCAGCTCTCCGGCGGCGAACAGCAACGCGTGGCCATCGCCCGCGCCATCGCCAAGCGGCCCGATGTGCTGCTCTGCGACGAACCCACCGGTGCGCTGGACTTTCGCACCGGCATCCGCGTGCTCGAGGTACTCGAGGAGATCAACCGCACCATCGGCACCACGGTGGCGATCATCACCCACAACGAGGTGATCGGCGAGATGGCCGACCGCGTGATTCGCCTGCGCGACGGCCGGGTCGACGAGATCCGCGCCAATGCCGAGCGCCGCCCCGCCGCGGAGCTGCGCTGGTGAGGCGACGATGACGGCCCTGCACCGCAAGCTGTTTCGCGACCTCTGGCGCCTCAAGGGCCAGGCGCTGGCGATCGCCGTGGTCATCGCCAGCGGCGTGATGACGCTGATCCTCTCGGTCACCACCGTGGAGGCGCTGTCACGCTCCCAGCAGCGCTTCTATGCCAGCCACCACTTCGCCGAACTCTTCGCCGACGTCAAGCGCGCCCCGCTCGGCCGCCTGGAACGGGTCCAGGCGATCGAGGGCGTCAACCTGGTCGAACCCACGGTGCGCGCCCCGGTCAGGCTCACCGTCGACGGCTTCGACGACCCCGTTCGCGGCCTGCTCATCTCGCTGCCCGACGGCCGCCAGCCGATGCTCAACCGCCTCCAGCTGCTGCGTGGCAGCCTGCCGGAGGCCGGTCGCGACGACCAGGCGGTGGTCAGCGATGCCTTCGCCGACGCCCATGGCCTCGACCCCGGCGACCGCCTCGAGGCGATCATCGACGGCCGCCTGACCCGCCTCACCATCAGCGGCATCGCACTGAGCCCGGAGCACCTCTACCAGGCCGCCCCCACCGACCTGATGCCCGACTACCGGCGCTACGCCATCCTGTGGATGAACCAGCGCGCCCTGGCCAACGCCTACGGCATGGAGGGCGCCTTCAACCGCATCGCCCTCACCCTCCAGGCCGGGGCCGACCGCGACGACGTGATCGATGCCCTCGACCTGGAACTGGCCCGCTACGGCGGTACCGGCGCCCAGACCCGCCACGACCAGCAGTCGCACCGCTTCATCGAGGAGGAACTGGCCCAGCAGCGGGCCCAGGCCACCATCCTACCGACCATCTTCCTGGTGGTTTCCGCCTTCCTGCTCAACGTGCTGATGGGCCGTATCATCCAGACCCAGCGCGAGCAGATCGCCGTGCTCAAGGCCTTCGGCTACGGCGACGGCGAGCTGGCGCGACACTTCGCCCAGCTCGCCGGCCTGATCGTGCTCCTCGGCTGGGCACTCGGCGTAGGGCTCGGGGCCTGGGCCGCGACAGGCCTGGCCGGCCTCTACGCCGAGTACTTCCGCTTTCCCGAGATGACCTTCCGGGTGCCGGCCTGGGCGCTGGCCCTGTCGCTGCTGGTCGTGGTCCTGTCGGCCCTGGCCGGCACCTGGCGCGCGGTCTGGAGAGCGGTCGGCCGGCCGCCGGCCGAGGCCATGCGGCCACCGGCACCGCAACGCTTCCGCCGCAGCTGGCTGGAGCGCTCGATCCCCGCCCCGCTGCTCGGCGTCGAGGGGCGCATCATCCTGCGCCACCTGGCCCGCCACCCCGCCAAGGCCGGCCTGTCGGTGGCCGGCATCGCGCTCTCCTGCGGCCTGCTGATGATGGGGGCCTACCAGCTCTCGGCCGTGGACCGCATGCTCGACCTCCAGTACCGCCTGGTGCTGCGCATGGACGTCGAGCTCACCTTCAACGAGGCCACGCCACTGCGCGCGGTCGGCGAGTTGCACCACCAGCCCGGGGTGCTGGCGGTGGAGGCCTGGCGACGGGTGCCCGCCACCCTGATCCACGGCCACCGCGAGTACCGCACCAGCCTGCTGGGCATGGACGAGCGGCCCCGGCTGCGTCAGCTGCTCGATGCCGGCCAGCGCCCGCAATCGCTTCCCCGGGAGGGGCTGGTGATGACGCGCCACCTGGCCGAGATCCTCGGGGCCCGGGTCGGCGACACCCTGGAGGTGGCGATCATGGAGGGCCACCGCCAGCGGGTCGCGCTGCCGCTGGCCGCCGTGGTGGACGAACCCATCGGCGTCGGCGCTTACCTGCAACGCGATGCCCTCAACGCCCTGATGCGGGAGGGGCCGGCGATCAGTGGCGCCTGGCTGCTGGTCGACCCGGAGCGGACCCATGACCTGAATGCCGCCCTGCGCGACATGCCCAGGGTCGCCGCCATCGGGCTGCTGGCCGACGCCGAAAGCGGCATCCGCGACTACATGGACGAGACCCTGATGGTCTTCGCCCTGGTGTTCGTCGCCCTGGCCGCCTCGATCGCCTTCGGCGTGGTCTACAACAACGCCCGCATCGCCTTCGCCGAGCGCGCCCGGGAACTGGCCACCCTGCAGGTGCTGGGCTACCACCGGGCCGAGGTCGCCCGCATCCTGCTCGGCGAGATCGCCCTGATCACCCTGCTGGCGATACCCCTCGGCTGGGCCATCGGCATCGGCTTCAGCGTGCTGCTCAGCCAGGCCTTCTCGAGCGACCTGATCCGCATTCCCCTGGTGCTCACCCCGCGCGCCTTCGGCATCGCCGCCGCCGGGGTCCTGGCGGCCTCGCTGGTGGTCGCCCTGCTGGTGATACGCCGGCTGGGCAGGCTGGACATGATCCGGGTGCTCAAGGCAGTGGAGTAGCATGATGACAACCCGCAGAGGAGACGCATGATGACAGTCCTCGGCCGATGGACGCGTCGCTGGCTCTGGGGACTCGTGGCCCTGGTGGTGCTGGGGCTGCTGGCCTGGGCGCTGCGCCCGGCACCGCTGGAGGTGAGCAGCATCGCGGTGAGTCGTGGCCCGTTCGTCGACTCGGTCCACGAGGAGGGGCGCACCCGCCTGCGCGACACCTGGAACGTCTCGGTGCCGATCGCCGGCTACCTGCAGCGCGTCACCCTGGAGGTGGGCGACGAGGTCGAGCAGGGGCAGGTGCTGTTCCGCCTCGAACCGAGCCCCGCCCCGGCGCTGGATGCCCGCTCCCGCCAGCAGGCCGAAGACGCCCTGCAGGCGGCCCAGGCGCGCCTGCAGACGGCCCAGGCCAACCTCGAGACCGTGCGTGCCGAGCGGCGCTTCGCCGAAGCCGAGTACCAGCGCTATCGCCAGCTTCACGAGCGCAACCTGGTCTCCACCGCCGAGCGGGACCAGCGCCTCCGGGAGCGCGATCGCCAGCGGGCACTCGAGAACGCCGCCGTCTCCAGCGTCGAGGTCGCCCGCTTCGAGCTCGAAGGCGCCCGGGCCATGCTCGCCGTGACCAGCGGCCAGCGTGACGGCTCGCGGCAGCCCGAACTCGAGGTGCGTGCCCCCATCGATGGCGTGGTGCTGACCCGTCACCGCTGCTGCGAAGGCAGCGTGGCGGCCGGCGAGCCGGTCATCGAGCTGGGGCGGATGGAGGACCTCGAGATCCAGGCCGACCTGCTCTCCATGGATGCCGTACGACTGAGGCCGGGCATGGCGGTACGCATCCACGGCTGGGGGGGCGACGCCCTGTCGGGGCGGGTGCGTCGCATCGACCCCGCCGGCTTCACCCGCACCTCGGCCCTGGGTGTCGACGAGCAGCGCGTGCCGGTGATCCTCGACTTCGACGGCGACACCGACCCGGCCTCCATCGGCATCGGCAGCGGCTTCCGGGTCGAGCTCGAGTTCCTGGTCTGGCAGGCCGACGACGTGCTGCAGATCCCCACCAGCGCCCTGTTCCGCCACCAGGGCGAGTGGGCAGTGTTCGTCATCGAGCAGGGCCGGGCCCGAATGCGCCGGGTCGAGACCGGCCGTCGCAGCGGGCTGGACACCCAACTGCTCGAGGGGTTGCAGGAGGGCGACAGGATCATCACCCACCCCGGTCAGCGGGTCACCGAGGGGGCAAGAGTACGCGGCTGAGGGGTGTTATCATTCGCGCCACACTCACCCGACAGGAGCGACGATGACGGCAGCAGCCCCCTCCCTGCTGGTACTCTACACGGGCGGCACCCTGGGCATGGTCGAGACCTCCCACGGCCTGGCCCCGGGCGGCGACTTCGAGGCGCGCCTGCGTGGTGCACTGGACACGCTGCCCCCGGCTCGCCGTGCCGCGCTGCCCGCCTTCACCCTGCTCGAATCGCCATCGCCCATCGACTCCAGCGCCGCCACGCCCGTCGACTGGCAATGCCTGGCCCGGGAGATCGCCGCCCGCTACCGCGACCATGCCGGCATCGTAGTGCTCCATGGCACCGACACCCTCGCCTGGACCGCGTCGAGCCTCGCCTTCCAGTTGCAGGGGCTCGATCGTCCGCTGGTGACGACCGGCGCCATGCGGCCGCTGGAGGCCGACGGCAGTGATGCCCTGGCCAATGTGGAGACGGCGCTACGCTTCGCCGCCACCCCCGCCCTGCAGGAAGTGGCGATCGCCTTCGCCGGCAAGCTGCTGCGCGGCGTACGCACCCGCAAGTGGCACACCAGCGCCCCGGATGCCTTCGAAAGCCCCAACTATCCGCTGCTCGGCGAGCGCGTCGACGACGATGCGGTGCTCTACCCCGGCCGCGGCCTGGAGGTCCAGCAGCGTGGCGCCCCCCGCTTCGAGCTCCCCGACTATGCCCCCCTGGCGGAGGGCGGGGTGGCCCGCCTGGTGCTGTGGCCCGGCATCACGGCCCGCCAGGTCGCCGCCTGGCTGGATGACGACCGCCTTCGCGGCGCCCTGCTCGAGACCTGGGGGGGCGGCAATCTACCCGACGACCCGGCGCTGCTCGGCGTCCTCGCCCGGGCCAGCGGCGAGGGCAAGCTGCTGGCCGCCATCAGCCAGTGCCCCCGCGGCAGCATCGCCATCGGCAGCTACGCCGCCGGCCGGGGCCTGGCCGACGCCGGCGTCCTCTGCGGCGAGTCGATGACCCCCGAGGCCGCCCTGGCCAAGCTCGTGCACCTGCTGGCCCAGCCGCTGGACGACGCGGAACGACGGCGGCGCTTCCTCACCCCGCTGGTGGGCGAGCGTTGACCTCGATCGGGCACGGCACGGCGGAAATGGCTATGGTGGGAGTGATCCCGTCCCCCCGCAAGGAGCGCCACCATGGAACACCCCGACCATCCCTTCACCGAACTGTTCGAGCAGTTGGGGCTCGCCTCGGACCCGGAAGCGATCAGGCGCTTCATCGAGCGCAACGGTCCGATCCCCGAGGAGATTCCCCTGCCCGACGCCCCCTGCTGGAACGAGGGCCAGGCCGAATTCCTGCGCGAGGCCATCGAGGAGGATGCCGACTGGGCCGAGGTGGTCGACCATCTCAATGCGTCGCTGCGCAAGCGTTGACCCGCCGGGCGCGGTTTTCCCTGCTCTCTCTTGACCGTCCATGCCAGCCAATGTAAAAAAACGTATACAGACAGGACGCCACGTCCATTCGAACTTTGACGCGGTGCGGGCACGCCCCTAGGGCGGCCCCACCACCGATCATGCAGGGAACAGCGGATGACGCCTGTCGAGACATCAGCGCGTGACGCCGGGGATCCTCACGATCTCCAGGCCCTCCCCCCACTGCCGGCCTCGCTGCAGGCACGCCTCGCCGACTGCCACACCCTGCCCTCGCTGCCCGCCGCCGTCGCCAAGGTGCTGATGGTGGCGCGACGCAGCGACGCCAGCCTGTTCGACTACGCCGAAGCCATCGAGGCGGACCCCGCCCTCACCCTGCGCCTGCTGGCGCTGGCCAACAGCGTCTTCTATGCCCGCCATCGCCGCGCGGCCAATAGCTGCCGGGAAGCCGTCTCGCGCATCGGGCTCGACGCCACCCTCGCCGCGGTGATGAGTTTCGGGCTGCCGCCCCCGGGCAGGACGGAGGGGCTCGATCTCGACGCCATCTGGCAGCGGGCGATCATCGCCGCCCTCGCGGCCCGCCACCTCGCCGACCGGCTCTGCCCCGAACACGCCGGCACCCTCTTCACCATCGCCCTGCTGCAGGACATCGGCATCCTCGCCGCCGAGGCCCTCGACGGCGACGACTATGTGGCGCTGATCCGAGCCACCGCCAGCCACGACGCCCTGTGCCAGGCCGAACGCGAACGCTACGGATGCGACCATGCCAGCCTGGGGGCCTGGCTCGCCATCAGCTGGGGCGTGCCGCCGCACCTGGCCAGCGGCATCGCCGAGAGTCACGGCGAGCTCGAGGCGACCTCGCCCGACATGCTCTGCCTGCGCCTCTCCGGCCAGATCGCCGACGGCTGGCTGACACAGACGCCCGGCCTGGCCTTCGGCCGCCTGATCCGGCGCCTCGAAGCCCGGCAGCAGCTGTCGCTGACGGCGTTCGAGGAGATCCTCGACGAGTTGCAGGCACAGCTGCCGAGCATGGCCGAGCTGCTGGAGATCACCCGCCCGCCCCGGCGCGACAGCTACGCGCTGCTCGCCGAGGCCAAGCGGCACCTCTACATGCAGACGCTGGCCCTCGGCGCCCGCCTCGACGCCCACCAGGTCGAACTCGAGGCACTGCGTGAGCGCCACGCCGAACTGGAGCGCAGCAGTCGCCTCGACCCGCTTACCGGCCTCGCCAACCGGGCCTGGCTGGAACAGCAGCTCGAGGAGCGCTTCCACCACTCCCGCGAACATGGCAAGAGCCTGGCGGTGGTGTTCATCGACCTGGACCACTTCAAGCGGCTCAACGACCGGCACGGTCATCAGCTGGGCGACCGCGTGCTGGCCAACTTCGCCGTCAACCTGCAGGAGATGGTTCGTGAAGGCGACCTGGCCGGGCGCTACGGCGGCGAGGAGTTCCTGGTCATCCTGCCCGATGAGCGGGAGGCGGGTGCCGAGGCCATGGCGATGCGGCTGGCGGAGCGCCTCGCCAGCCAGCCCGTGGCCGAGGTCGACGGCGCCCCCCTGCACGTGTCGGTCTCCATCGGCATCGCCTGCCTCGGTGATACCGACTTTCGCAACGCCCGGGAACTGATCGATGCCGCCGACCAGGGGATGTACCAGGCCAAGCGCAATGGCCGCGGCGGCGCCCAGCGGTTCACTCCACGCCTGTGAGGCCGCCGCTCAGTCGGGAGAGCCGTTGCGCGCCCGATCGACGCGCCGTCGCATCCAGCCCCCGACCAGCAGCAGCAGCGTCAGCGCCACCAGCGGCATCACCACGTCCGGCCCCAGGGCATCTTCCCTCTCCACCGCGGCCAGGGCGCCGTGAATGGCACTGGCATAGACCGCCCACTTGATGCCCAGGCCGACCACGGCGGCGATGATGAAGGTGGCGAGGGGCAACCGGCACAGGCCGGCGGCATAGTTGACCACCGAATGGGGGAAGCCCGGCATGACGCGCAGCGCACACTGGGTCAGGAAGTCGCTGCGCTTCTCCAGCATGCGCATGATCCTGCGGGTCAGGGCGCCCGGAGAGAAGCGCTCACCGACACGCGAGGCGAGATAGTAGGCACCGAGGGCGCCGCCCACGCTGCCGACGATCAGCATGGGGGTCGCCGCCAGCGGCGTATAGAAGGGGGCGATCAGCCACAGGCCGATGCTGCCGGGCAGGCCAACGGCCAGGGTCACCGCCATGACCAGGATGACGCTGACCATGGTCAGCGGATGGTGAGACGCCTCCTCGGCCCAGCGCTGCAGGGCGGCGAGGTCCGGGGAGTGCCAGACCCACAGGTAAGCCGCCATCAACAGGCTGGCTCCGATGGCCGCCCAGCGCCAGGGTCGACTCAGCGCGCTGTCTCTGGGCATCGACTCTCTCTCGGCGGCAGGACGCAGGCACCATGGTGCCATGCCCCCGGCGCCGGGTCACGGCCCTTGGACGCCGGCCGGCTCAGGCGTCCAGCGCACCGGCGGGAGGCGACGGCTCGGCCACCCCCTCCTCGGCCGGCGGGGAATCGGCGAGCCGCGGCATGGCGGCCACCCGGAGGTCGACGTAGCGCAGCAGGCCCAGCTGCACGAACAACACGGTGAAACACCAGAAAAGTCCCTTGATCATGGGGGAGTCCTCGAGAGAAGCCGACGGCTTCATCGACGACCATTCTAGCTCGCCTGACACCCGACAGAAAGGTAGCCACCTAATGGAATGTCCGATCAGAGCCGGGCCTCCACCCGCTCGAGTATCTGCCGGCTCACCCGCCCCACCAGCGGCTTCGCCGCCTTGCTCACCGCCTTCTCGACCAGTCGGCTGTGCAGGGCATAGGTCAGGGTCAGCGCCACCTCGGTACCCTCGGCGACCGGCGTCAGCCGGTAGCACCCCCGGTTCTCCACCCCGTCCAGCGACTCCCAGGCCAGCACCTCCGGCGCCCGTGACTGGGTGATCGCCACATCGAAGGTCCAGTCGCGACCCACCGCATGCACATGCCAACGGTAGCGATTCTCGCCCAGCGGCTCGATCGCCCGGATCAGGTCGGAGTAGTCGACGAAGTCCTCGACGCGCTCGAGCAGGGCGAAGACCCGCTCCGGCGGTGCCTTGAGAATCGCGCTGTGTTCGATGGTGGCCATGCGGCTTCCCTGAGAACGAAGAAGGGGTCGTGTGATCGATGCCAACCTGGCACCTTACCGCCCGGGCGCCTGCGGCGCCAATCGCACAGCGCGGCTACAGGTCCCGCATCAGCAGCGCAAACTCGATGCGCGCGGGGTCGATCGCCTCGCCCGGCACCGGGATGCGCACCACGTGGCCGGACCCCGGGGCCACGCCCACCGATTCGCCGCGGCGGTTCTCGATCTGCTCGAGCACGAAGCGGCGGTTACCGCCGGGCAGCATCAGCTCCATGCCGTCACCGACCTCGAAGCGGTTCTTGACGTCCACTTCCAGCACGCCACGGCCCGGGTCATAGCCGATCACCTCGCCGACGAACTGCTGGTGCACGCCCACCGAGTTGCCCTGCTCGTAGTTCTGGTACTCGTCGTGGACGTGGCGACGGTAGAAGCCCTCCGTGTAGCCGCGGTTGGCCAGGTTGTCGAGCTCGTCCATCAGGCGCATGTCGAACGGCCGGCCGGCCACCGCATCGTCGATGGCGCGCCGGTAGACCTGGGCGGTGCGCGCCACGTAGTAGTGGGACTTGGTGCGCCCCTCGATCTTCAGCGAGGTCACGCCCATCTCGGTGAGCCGTGGCACGTGCTGCACGGCGCGCAGGTCCTTGGAGTTCATGATGTAGGTGCCGTGCTCGTCCTCGAACACCGGCATCAGCTCGCCCGGGCGGGTGCGGTCCTCAATCAGCGCCGAGAGCTCGTCCTGGCCCTCGACGCCGCCGGCCGTCGCCGTGTTTTGAGAAAGGTTCTCCAGGGTCGCGCTGCCGCCGCCGGAGGCGATCAGCCCGCCCGGCGGCCCATCCTGCCCCGGACTCCAGACGCCGCTCGCCGCATGGGCCGCCGCCGAGTTGGCCGGCACCAGGTCGCCGGTCTCGTCCTGGGCGGCGGCCACGGTGTTGTACTTCCAGCGGCAGGCATTGGTGCAGGTGCCCTGGTTGGGATCGCGGTGGTTGAAGTAGCCGGAGAGCAGGCAGCGCCCGGAGTAGGCGATGCACAGCGCGCCGTGGACGAAGGTCTCGATCTCGAGGTCGGGGCATTCGGCGCGGATCTCGGCGATCTCGGCCAGCGACAGCTCCCGCGACAGGATGATGCGGCTGATGCCCTGCTGCTGCCAGAACCGCGCGGCGGCGTAGTTGACCACGTTGGACTGCACCGAGAGGTGGATCACCTGCTCCGGCCAGCGCTCGCGGATCATCATGATCAGCCCCGGATCGGACATGATCAGCGCATCGGGCCCGGCCTCGATCACCGGCTCCATGTCGCGCAGGTAGGTCCTGAGCTTGCTGTTGTGCGGGGCGATGTTCGAGGCCACGTAGAACTGCTTGCCCCGCTCGTGGGCGTAGGCGATGCCCTTGTGCAGGTTGTCGATCTTGAAGTCGTTGTTGCGCACCCGCAGCGAGTAGCGCGGCTGGCCGGCATAGACGGCATCCGCCCCGTAGGCGAAGGCATAGCGCATGTTCTTGAAGGTGCCGGCGGGCGACAGCAGTTCAGGGGCTTTCATGGAGGTCACCGTTGTCAGGACGATGGCACCGGCAGCGGACGCCGCCGCCAGGGGTGCGATGAAGGGGGAAGGCGCGAAAGTCTAGCAACTGCAACCGATTCTGGCCAGATTTCGTCCAGTTGCGTACACTGTGTCCCCTTCCGGACCGGACCCCGGAACGCCGTTGCGACGGCCCGACAAATTCTCCGACAAGAGCCCCGCTATGACCCATTCGAGTGCGCCTGCCACCGTCGTGATCTACTCCGGCGGCATGGACTCCTTCACCGTGTTGCATCGTGCCCTGGGCGAGGGCCTCGACGTCCACGCCCTCTCCTTCGACTACGGCCAGCGCCATGCCCGTGAGCTCGAGGTGGCGGCCCGGGTGTGCCGCCGGCTCGGCGTCCCCCACCAGGTGGTCGACATCCGCGCCATCCATGGCCTGATCGACAACTCGGCGCTCACCGACGCCAGCCGCGAGATGCCCGAGGGCGACTATGGCCAGGAGAACCTGACCGCCACGGTGGTGCCCAACCGCAACATGATCCTGCTCTCGCTGGCCATCGCCAAGGCGGTGAACATCGGCGCCGGCCGGGTCGACTACGGCGCCCACGGCGGCGACCACGTGCTCTACCCCGACTGCCGCCCCGAGTTCGTCGAGGCGATGAACGCCGTGGCGGGCATCGCCAACTTCGCCCCCGTGGAGATCCACGCCCCCTACCTGCGGGCGAGCAAGGCGGAGATCCTCGCCGACGGCCTGGCCATGGGGCTCGACTACGCCGACACCTGGACCTGCTACCGGGGCGAGGACCTCGCCTGCGGGCGCTGCGGCAGCTGCCGCGAGCGGCTGGCGGCCTTCGCCGCCAACGGTGCCTCGGATCCCCTGGGCTATCGAGAGCGGCCCGATGCCGCCGGCACTTCACAGCGGCCCGATGCCGCCGGCACTTCACAGCGGCCCGATGCCGCCGCCCGGGGAGCGCCCGATGTATAGCGTCAAGGAGGCCTTCTACTCGCTGCAGGGCGAGGGCGCCCGGGCCGGTCGCGCCAGCGTCTTCTGTCGCTTTTCCGGCTGCAACCTCTGGTCGGGGCGCGAGCGGGACCGTGCCGGCGCCGCCTGCCACTTCTGCGATACCGACTTCGTCGGCACCGACGGCCAGCACGGCGGACGCTTCGCCGATGCCGCGGCTCTGGCCGGGCATCTCGCCGCGCTCTGGCCCGCCGAGGCCGGCGTCGCCACGCCCTATGTGGTGTTCACCGGCGGCGAACCGCTGCTGCAGCTCGACGAGGCGCTGATCGACGCCATGCACGCCCGAGGCTTCGAGGTAGCGGTGGAGACCAACGGCACCCTGCCCGCCCCCGCCGGCATCGACTGGCTCTGCGTCAGCCCCAAGGGCGCCACCTCGCTGACGCTGACCGCGGGCGACGAACTCAAGCTGGTCTACCCCCAGGACGCGGCTCCCCCCGAGCGCTTCGCCGGGCTCGACTTTCACCACTTCTTCCTGCAGCCGATGGACACCGCCCCGCTGGGCCGGACCGACAGCCCCATGGCCGAGACCGTGGCCTACTGCCTGGCCCACCCCCAATGGCGCCTGGCGCTGCAGACCCACAAGATCGCGGGGATCGACTGATGACGCTCTTCGTCAACCGCCTGACCCAACTGGACGTATCGCTCTGGTGCCCACGCCGCGGCCTCACCGCCGCCAGTTGGCACGTGGACGCCGAGCTCGACGGCGAGCTCGGCGGCGACGGCATGCTATTCGACTTCGGCGAGGTCAAGCCGTGGATCAAGTCACGGCTCGACGCCGGGCCGGACCACACCCTGCTGGTGCCGACACGGGCCCCCGGAGTGGAGGTCCAGGAGTGCCTCGAGGGGCTCTGCGTGCGCACCTCCCTGCCCTACCCCATGGAGATCCGCGCCCCGCGCCAGGCCCTCACCCTGCTGCCGTGGAGCGAGATCACCACCGAGCGCCTGGGCGACCGCCTCGCCGACGACCTGATGCGCCGCCCCCCCGACCGGGTCGACGCCATCCGGCTTCGGCTGCACGAGGAGGCCATCGACGGCCCGGCCTACTGCTACAGCCATGGCCTCAAGCGCCATGCCGGCAACTGCCAGCGCATCGCCCACGGGCATCGCTCGCGGCTGCATGTCTGGCAGCACGGCAACCGCGCTCCCGAACTCGAACGGCAGTGGGCCGACTGGCTGGCCGACCGCTACCTGGTCAGCGAAGAGGACATCGTCGACGGCGGTGAATCCGAGTACCGGGGGCAGCTGACCACCCGCTACCGCTCCGACCAGGGCAGCTTCCTGCTGCGGCTGCCCCGGGAGCGCTGCGCCGTGCTCCCCACCCCGACCACCGTGGAGCAGATCGCCGCCTGGCTCGCCACCGAGATCGCCCGCGAGAGCGGACACCCCACCCGGGTCCAGGCCTTCGAAGGCATCGACAAGGGCGCCATCGCCCAGGCATGACCCGGGCGGACGCCGAGGGGAACGGGGAGCACGGAGCATGAAGGAGAGCATCGCACGCGCCACCGCAGACGAGTGCCGCCCCGGCTGCGGCGCCTGCTGCATCGCCCCCTCGATCAGCTCGGCGATTCCCGGCATGCCCGACGGCAAGCCGGCCGGGGTGCGCTGCGTCCAGCTTGATGCCGACAACCTCTGCCGGCTGTTCGGCGACCCCCGCCGCCCCGCGGTCTGCGCCCGCTTCGGCTTCGACCGGGAGCTGTGCGGCGAGCATCGCGACCAGGCGCTGGAGCGTATCGCCGCCCTGGAGCTCGCGACCTGAGGCTGTCGCAGAGCTCAGTTTTCACCAGGCAGGCGTTAAGCACCCTGTAGGAGCCACGCCGAGGGTATCGGCCCCGTTGGCGGCCACCGCCGAGGCGCCCGACGGCGCCAATCGCGCAGAAGATCTGCGCTCCTACAGGGCAGGCATCATCCACTTGGGTGGCCGCCGCCGGGACGCCGGCATCGTCTCCCTGTGGGAGCCACGCTCCGCGGGGCGATTGCGCCGCGCAGCGGCGCCGAGGGCATCGGCCACGCCGGCGGCCACCACCGAAGGCGGCCGAACCCGCCGCCTACCCTTCGGCATCGACGACCAGCGGCAGGCGCCGGTCGAGCAGGGTGCGCCAGCGCACCAGTACCGGCGCGTCGCTGTGGCTCACCCGGCCCAGCAGCCCGCGCAGCTCCTCGCGGGCCGCCTGGTCATCGGGGTCGATCAGGGTCAGCCACAGTTCCAGGGCACACAGCTGCTGGTGCAGGTTGCCATCGTCGCGGGCCTGGGCCAGGGCCTGCTCCGCCAGTGCCCGCACCTCCTCGCGGGAGTGTCCCAGGCGATGGCGGACCCGCACCAGGTGCAGGGCCAGCTCGGGCACGAACAGGGTGGTGCGCTCGCGGGCGATCAGCAGGGTCTGGTCGAGGTAGTCCTCGGCCCGCGCCAGCTCGCCCAGGGCGATGCAGGCGTCCACGTACCACAGCGCGGGGCGCTGGTAGCGGTCGCGACCGGTGACCTCGGAGAGCTCCTCCAGGGCGGCTTCGATCTGGGAGAGGCCCTCGCGGTCGCCCGAGAGGGCCCGCTGCCAGCCGAGCACCGCGCGGGCGGCGATCTGCCACAGGTGCAGGTCGGGCGTGCAGGTCAGCTGGAAGGCGCGTTCGGCGCGGCTCGCCGCCAGGTGCACATGGCCCAGCTGGCGGTAGAGGGCCGAGGCGTAGAGCAGCGCCATGGCCAGGCTGCCGGGGTGGTTGATCTGCTCGGCGAGGCGGATGGCCGACTCGACCTGTTGCTCCGCCCGGCGGTAGTCGCTGCGCAGGCAGAGGGCCCAGCCCTGGAAGCACGCCGCCGCCACCTGGGGATGGTCGGAGAACGGCAGCCACTCGATCATCATCGGGGCGTTGAGCGGATCGATCTCCTCGAGATGATCGTAGGCCTGGCCGATGCGGCCGGCCCAGTATTCGCAGCTGGCCCGGGCGTAGTCGGCCAGGCGCCGGTAGCGCGGGTCGTCGAGCTGGGCCGCCAGATCGGCCAGCCGCGAGGCCAGCGAGAAGGCGTCGGCATGGGAGTGGCGCTGGCTGCAGCCCACCCAGAGCCCCCAGTTGACGAGGAACGCCTGCTCGACATCGGCCGCCTCGCCGGTGCCGGCGAGCAGCTCGCGGGCCTTGGCGAAGCTCTCGTGGGCGGTCGGCGAGCCGTGCCCCTCCAGCGCGAAGGCGGCCTGACCGCGCACCGTGAGCAGGCTGATCTCGCGTTCCGCCTGGTCGTCCACGTGGCGCAGGCTGGCCAGGCCGAAATCGGCCATCTTCAGCGCCGTACGATTGGCGCTGACCTTGAGCGCCTCGCGGGCGGCCAGCTCGAAGTAGCGCGCCCCGCGGGCATAGTGCCCACTGCGGCGCAGGTGGGTGGCGAAGTCACCCGGGTGGCGGCTGATCCACACCGGGAAACGCTCCTCGATCAGCTCGACGACCTGGCGGTGGAGCGCCACCCGCACGTCGCGGGGACAGGAGAGGTAGGCGGCCTCCTGGAGCAGCTGGTGGGTGAACTGGAACTCGCGTCCGCCCTCCTCGCCCTCGGCCGGTTCGATGATCTCCAGCCGGCGCATCTGCTCCAGCGCCCGGGTCAGCCGCGACATCTCCCAGCCGCTGCACTCGGCGAGGAAGTCGAGGCGGAAACGCCGCCCCAGCACCGCCGCCACGTGGGCCACCGCACGGTCGCCGTCGAGCTGGTCGATGCGGCTGGCGAGCAGCCCCAGCAGCCCGCGGGGCAGCTCGTCGAGCTGCACGCTGCGCCCCTCGCGGCGATCCATGTCGACCCGCCGGCAGATCTCCTGCAGGTAGAGCGGCACGCCGTCGCAGCGCTCGATGATCTGGCCGCGCAGCCGCGGGCTGAGGTGCAGGCGATAGCGCCTGGCCAGCTGCGAGAGCAGCCGCGAGGCCTGCATGGCATCCAGCCGGCCCAGGGTGATCTGCTGGTCCCAGTGCAGCCGCGCCGGCAGTGCCTCGCGGCCATGGTGGCTGGCCACCAGCAGGAAGGCGCAATTGATCGGCAGCCGGGCCTGCAGGCCGGCCAGTACCTTGAAGGAGGGTTCGTCGAGCCATTGCAGGTCGTCGATCATCACCACCAGGGTACGCTCGCGGGTCAGGGTGGTGACCAGTTGCTGCAGCAGCCCCACCACCAGCTCAACGGCCTCGCCGCTCTGGGTCAGCACCGCTACCTCGTCGGGCTCGCGCACGCCGAGCGCCTCCTCGAGCAGCTGGCGACGCCGCTCGTCGAGTTCGGGCGAGCCGATGGCCGCGAGCAGCCGTGACAGGGCCTCGGCGTCGATCTCGCCCGCCAACCGCCAGCGCAGCAGCAGCCGCGCCACGCCATAGGGCTCCTGGACCGAGAGCCGCGTGGTCGGCTGCCAGCAGATCGCCGCATCGCGGCTCTGCTCGAGCTGGCGGAAGCCGACCATCAGTGCCGACTTGCCCATGCCCGAGGGGCCGCGCACCAGCACGCTCTGGCGCAGGCCGATGCCGGCCCGGGCCAGGGCATCGCGCAGGGTGCGCAGCGCCGACTCGCGGCCGATCAGGCTGGGCGGCAAGGCCTCGCGGCCGCCCTCGTTCGCACCGAGGACGAGCGCACGCAGGCGCACCCGGCCGTCGCTCGCCACCAGTCGCGACGAGAGCCGCGGCTGCAGGTCGAGCGCCGGCGGCATGTGCTGGCTCGCCTCCTGGGAGATCACCAGTTCGCTGCTCTCGGCGGCGCTCATCAGGTCCAGCGAGCCCTGGCTCACCTGGCCCAGGGGATCGACCATATGGCGCTCGGGCAGGTAGACCACCCGCCCGCTGTTGAGGCCGGCGGCGAGTTCGACACGCGGCGGCTCGCCCTCGCCGCTCCAGTGGCGGACCGACTCCTCGGGCAGCATCCGCCGGCAGTGCTCGAAGAGCGCCACCAGCTCGGCGAGCTGGTGGGCCGGGCCGTGGGTACCGAAGCAGGCCAGCCCCAGGCCCCCGGAGGCGCCGGGCAGCCAGAACCCCCCCAGGTGGTGGCACTGCTGCTCGAGCCAGCGCATCAGCTCGAACTGCAGCGCCAGGCAGGCACGGGTCTCGGCCCGCGAGGAGAGATCGCCCCTGAGGCGCAGGCGAATCGCCATCACCGAGAGCTGGCGCTGCTCGATCTCGTCCTCGCGCAGCGGCGAGCTGTCCGCCGCCAGGGTGCGCGAGAAACCGTTCTGGGCGGTGAGACCGTGACAGTCGGATGAGGCATCGGACCAGTAGCGGGCCAGCTGCAGGAAGGCCGGCTCCGGCTGCTGGCCGGACAGCGCCAGCAGCTGCAGGTAGGCGTTGTACTGCTCGTGGGCGGCGGCCAGTTGCCCCTGTTCGGCGAGCTGGTGCACCAGCCGCTCGTGGAAGGGGCCATAGCCGGGAAAGCGGCTGACCAGGGCCTGCAGCAGGTGGTCGGGAATCGGATCGTGCTGCTCGAGCACCGCCTCGGCGAAGCGGATCACCCGCTGGCGCCACTCGTTGCGCACCTGCACCAGCCAGCGCTGGAACTCGGCACAGGTCGCGAGCTGCAGCTCCTCCACCAGATCGCCCTGGTAATCCGCGAGCAGCGCCTCCAGGGTGGCCACGTCCCGCGGCCCCTTGAGATGCGCCTGGACCTCGTGGAGATCGAACTCCCAGCGCTCCGGCAGGCGGAAGGCGATGGTCTGGCGCGACACCACCAACACCTGCTCGGCCACCTCGCCCAGCGACTGGCGCAGGCAGTGCAGGGCATGGCGCAGGTTGGTGCGCCCCGACGACAGCCCCTGGTCGGGCCACAGCAGCTCGGCCAGGGTGGCTCGGTTCACGGGCTGCTGGTGCAGCAGCAGGTAGACCAGCAGCGCCTTGACCTTGTCGTAGCTGAACTGGGAAATCGCATCCTCGCCCAGGGTCAGCGTGAAATGGCCGAACAGCGCCAGCTGGTCCGGTCCCTTGGTGTCAACGACGTCGGAGGAATCCCGCATCATGGTCGATCCTGCGTGGCGAAAGCGGATGCCTCAGGCCGGCACGCCGCTGTGGAAACGAAACACCGTATCGGGCGAGGCGATCAACTCTCTCTCGCACTCGGCGAAGAAAGCGACGCGTGACTCGATGGGCGCCGGGGAGAGATGCCGGGCCAGCATCAGGTAATCCTCGTAGTGGCGTCCTTCCGACTTAACCAGACTGCGATAGAACTTGGCAAGTTTGTCATCGAGGTGCGGGATCAGCCGCGCGAAACGCTCGCAGCTGCGCGCCTCGATGAAGGCGCCGATGATCAGGATATCGACCAATCGCTCGGGGTCTTGAGCGCGCACATGACGACGCAGCCCCTCGGCGTAGCGGGACGCGCTGAGATGGCGATAGACGATGCCGCGCTCCTCCATCAGGTTCACCACCTGCTCGAAGTGCAGCAACTCCTCGCGGGCGAGCTGCGACATCTTGGTCAGCAGCAGCGGCTGGTCCACGTAGCGGTAGAGCAGGCTCATCGCCGTGGAGGCCGCCTTCTTCTCGCACTGGGCATGGTCGATCAGCAGCAGCTCGGGATTCTCCAGCGCCCAGGCCACCCAGGCGTCGGGGGTACGGCAGGCGAGGAAGGCGAGCAGGTCGGTGGGCAGCAGCGCCTCGGCGTGGGGCGCTTCCCGGGGCTCGGCAAGGGTCTCTGGCATGGTCGTGGCTCGCTAGGGGGTTCAGGAGAGGGTCGCATCGCAGGTCCGGCGCCGCTCGGCGGCATCCGCCAGGGCCGCGCTCAGGCGTGCATGCAGTTCACCGACCTCCAGGTCGCCGAATGCCTCCCGGGGCGCCAGGCCGTAGCGGGAGAGGTCACGCATCCGCTCGCGCCCCACCCGCAGCAGCTCCACGGCCCGCGACAGCGGCGGTTGCCCGGGGCGCACGCGGATACGGTGACGCTCGAGCTGGGCCGCGAGGCGCTCGGCATCGACCAGCCGCAGGTAGTGCCCGGCCACCGTCTCGCGCAAGGCGTCCAGCTCGGCCATGCGCTCGGCCCGTTCGGCCGCGGTCAGCGCGAACCAGTCGCGGATCTCGTCGTCGCCGCGCTGGCAGCCGCGGCACACCCGGTCGCCCAGGGTGGTCGAACAGAGCCCGACGCAGGGCGAAGTGATGGTGGCACCCATGAACACCTCTCCGTTGATACGTCACCAATGGTAACGCGGGCAGCCTTGCGTGACATCATGTAGCGGCGCCGATAGCCCGCCGACCAAAGTTCAAGGCCCCCGTCACGGGGCTCGCTTAACATTGTCGACAGTTTGGCGTAGAATCGCGGCCACTCAGTGACTAGGAAGTTTCACTAGCCAAAGCGGCCATTTCGCCGACGTTCTTCGTCGAATCGGCGTGCTTTGGCCACCACAACAGATGAGGGCCCCAACGTGCTTGAAGCCTATCGCCAACATGTCGAGGAACGCGCCGCCGAAGGCGTCCCGCCGAAGCCGCTGAACGCCGAGCAGGTCGCCGCGCTGATCGAGCTGCTGAAGAGCCCACCCGCCGGCGAGGAGGAGTTCATCCTCGACCTGCTGACCAATCGCGTTCCCCCGGGGGTCGACGAGGCGGCCTACGTCAAGGCCGGCTTCCTCACCGCCATCGCCAAGGGCGAGGCCGAGTCGCCGCTGATCGACAAGGTGCACGCGGTCAAGCTGCTGGGCACCATGCAGGGCGGCTACAACATCGTCTCCCTGGTCGAGCTGCTCGACGACGCCGAGCTGGCCAAGGAAACCGGCGAACAGCTCAAGCACACCCTGCTGATGTTCGACGCCTTCCACGACGTGGAAGAGCGTGCCCGCGCCGGCAACGCCGTGGCCAAGGACGTCATCCAGTCCTGGGCCGACGCCGAGTGGTTCCTCTCCCGGCCCGCCCTCGCCGAGAAGATCACCCTCACCGTGTTCAAGGTGCCCGGCGAGACCAACACCGACGACCTCTCCCCCGCCCCGGATGCCTGGTCGCGCCCCGATATCCCGCTGCACGCCAACGCCATGCTCAAGAACGAGCGCGACGGCATCGAGCCGGAAGCCCCCGGCACCACCGGGCCGCTCGCGCAGATCGAGGCGGTCAAGGCCAAGGGCTTCCCGGTCGCCTATGTCGGCGACGTGGTCGGCACCGGCTCCTCGCGCAAGTCCGCCACCAACTCGGTGCTGTGGTTCTTCGGCGACGACATCCCCAACGTGCCCAACAAGCGCGCCGGCGGCTTCTGCTTCGGCGGCAAGATCGCCCCGATCTTCTTCAACACCATGGAAGACTCCGGCGCCCTGCCCGTGGAGATGGACGTCTCGAAGATGGCGATGGGCGACGTCATCGACGTCTATCCCTATGCAGGCAAGGTGTGCAAGCACGGCACCGACGAGGTCGTCACCACCTTCGAGCTCAAGACCCAGCTGATCCTCGACGAGGTGCGCGCCGGCGGCCGCATCCCGCTGATCATCGGCCGCGGCCTGACCGGCAAGGCGCGCGAGTCGCTGGGCCTGCCCCAGTCCGACGTCTTCCGCCTGCCCGAGCAGCCCGCCGACACCGGCAAGGGGTACACCCTGGCCCAGAAGATGGTCGGCAAGGCCTGCGGCATGGAGGGCGTGCGCCCGGGCATGTACTGCGAGCCGAAGATGACCACCGTGGGCTCCCAGGACACCACCGGCCCGATGACCCGCGACGAGCTCAAGGACCTCGCCTGCCTCGGCTTCCAGGCCGACCTGGTGATGCAGTCCTTCTGCCACACCGCCGCCTACCCGAAGCCCGTGGACGTGGACACCCACCACACCCTGCCCGACTTCATCATGAACCGCGGCGGCGTCTCGCTGCGTCCCGGCGACGGCATCATCCACAGCTGGCTGAACCGCATGCTGCTGCCCGACACCGTGGGCACCGGCGGTGACTCCCACACCCGCTTCCCCATGGGCATCTCCTTCCCGGCGGGCTCGGGCCTGGTGGCCTTCGCCGCCGCCACCGGCGTGATGCCGCTGGACATGCCGGAATCGGTGCTGGTGCGCTTCAAGGGCAAGCGTCAGCCGGGCGTCACCCTGCGCGACCTGGTCCACGCCATCCCCTACTACGCCATCCAGGCCGGCCTGCTGACCGTCGAGAAGTCGGGCAAGAAGAACGCCTTCTCTGGCCGCGTGCTGGAGATCGAGGGCCTCGAGGACCTCACCGTCGAGCAGGCCTTCGAGCTCTCCGACGCCTCCGCCGAGCGCAGCGCCGCCGGCTGCACCATCACCCTGGGTGAAGCGAGCGTTACCGAGTACCTGAAGTCCAACATCACCCTGCTCAAGTGGATGATCGCCAACGGCTACGGCGACAAGCGCACCATCGAGCGCCGCATCCTGGCCATGGAAGAGTGGCTGGCCAACCCGAGCCTGATGCGCGCCGACCAGGACGCCGAGTACGCCGAGGTCATCGAGATCGACCTCGAGGAACTCAAGGAGCCGGTGCTCTGCGCCCCCAACGACCCCGACGACGCCCGCCTGCTCTCCGACGTGGCCGGCGAGAAGATCGACGAGGTGTTCATCGGCTCGTGCATGACCAACATCGGCCACTTCCGCGCCGCCGGCAAGCTGCTCGAGAAGCAGCCGGCCGGCAGCCTGAAGACCCGCCTGTGGCTGGCCCCGCCGACCAAGATGGACCAGCACCAGCTGACCGAGGAAGGCTACTACGGCATCTACGGCCGCGCCGGGGCGCGCATGGAGATGCCGGGCTGCTCGCTGTGCATGGGCAACCAGGCCCGTGTCGCCGCCAAGAGCACCGTGGTCTCCACCTCCACCCGCAACTTCCCCAACCGCCTGGGCGACGGCGCCAACGTCTACCTCGCCTCGGCGGAGCTGGCGGCGGTCGCCGCGGTGGAGGGTCGCCTGCCGACCGTCGACGAATACCGCCGTTACATGGGCGAATTCGACGCCATGGCCGGGGAGATCTATCGTTACATGAACTTCCACGAGATCGAGGAGTATCAGAACGCCGCTTCCAACGTGATTCCGGTCGCCCAGGAAGCCTGATACCCTGCCTTTCGACTCCGATGCTCGCAACATCGATGGCCGTCGCGCGGCGGCCAGAGCCGATGACCGAAGCGCCCCACCCGGGGCGCTTTTTTTATTTGCCACCTCGCTTCGCGACGCAATCGCCCCGCGGAGCGTGGCACCCACGGGGTGGATAAGGCCTGCCCTGTAGGAGCGCAGATCTTCTGCGCGATTGGCGCCGTCAGGCGCCCCGGCGGATGCCGCCTACAACCTGCCCGCCCAGCTCTCGGTGGCTTCACGCAGCAGGCCGTGGACCACCCTGAACACCTCGGCATCGCGGCGGTAGGGGTCGGGAATCTCGCGGCCACTCCCGCCATCCAGCCAGCGGCCAAGCAGCAGGGTCTTGCCCAGGGCAGCCGGGGCCAGTTCCGCGGCGGCCCGGCGCTGCCCCTCGCTCATCACCAGCACCAGGTCGGCGGCATCGAGCATCGCGGCGCTGAGCTGGCGGGCCTGGTGGCCGTCCACATCCAGCCCGTCGGCCTCGGCCAGCGCCCGGGCGGCGGGCTCGACGCCGTGCCCCACCAGCGCGCCCAGCCCGGCGGATTCGATATGGCGGCCGGGCAGCCGCTCCCTGAGCATGGCGGCGGCCACCGGGCTACGGCAGATATTACCGACACAAACCACCAGGATATGCTGGAACATTCTCTCTCCGTCGTCAGCAAACTTTGGGGTCAGACCCCAAAGCGAAATTAGCGTCCTCGGCAGCGCCAGGCGGCGAGCAGGTTGACCAGCGCCAGGGCGAGCAGCACCGCGGCGATCCAGCCCAGGCTGCCGACCAGGCTGTGGTAGGCGCCGGGGACATCGTGGGAGCGGAAGCTCATGCCGTACTCGGCCAGCCGGGCGAGGCCGTAGAGCAGCAGCGTCAGCAGCGAGAGCGGCAGCGCGAAGCGCCGCCGGGCGAGCCAGCGGGTCAGCCGCCAGG